>JAHWHZ010000001.1 GCA_019322895.1 Candidatus Woesearchaeota archaeon | reverse complement strand
GTTTGGCTTTGCTGAAGTGCAGGTCTTGTGGGCGTATTGCTCGCTTGAATAATTATAGCAAGGATTGTACTGATTTGTGGAGTCCTGAAAAATACCAGTCATGGCTTATTAAACAGTTATCTTCAGAACAGGAGCTTGTTTCTGGTTTGCGTTCTTGGTTCTCGACTGAATTAACAGAAGTATAAAATAAAAGAAAAAAAAAGTTTTTTATGTTGTTCTGGTTATTATTTGCGGTTGCATGCTTTGCATTAGTTCTGCACGCTTGAGCTCTATTTCTTTCTCACGGAGAGCAAGTTCTTTAGCTCTGTTTTGTTCTGCCATTAGCATTACGTCTTCACGCTTTAAATCCCTTAATTGACTATTGCTTATTTGCACTGGCTTAAAGGCTTGATTAACTCTTTCACTTTTGCGCTTGTGGCTGGTGTGCATGTAAACCATTGTCGTGCTTATATCTGCATGCCCCATGAGCACTCGTGCTAAATATATGTCTCCTGTTTGCGTGTATAATAGCGTCCCGTAACAGTGTCGTAGCGTGTGAAATGTGTACTTTAGGTTTTTTCGCATGAAACCTTTCATTTTTCCTTTCTTGATTTCTGTAGCTTCCCTGACCTCCGCAAGATTAACTTTATGCAGGTGTCTGTTGAAAAAATCACTTAACGTATGCGGTCTTAATGGTTTGTCAGGAGAATTGATTGCTGGCATGAAGTATGTTCCTCCACCAATAAAATCAATCCAGTCCTTGATGATTGGAATAATGTTTTGCGGTATTGGAACAGTACGGTCTTTTCCGTATCCGTCTCTGGTTCTGTTTGTATTCTTTCCATCTCTGACTTTAAGCTTTCCTGCATCTAGGTCTATGTCATGAATTTTTAGGTTGCAGACTTCGCTTTCTCTCAAGCCACAAAACAAAGCCATTAAACTTGCTATAGCCCATTTGGGATTTTCAAATCCTTCAAAGCATTGAATTAGTTGTCTTTTGTTAAGGATGTCTGGCTGTTTGTTTAGTTGACGGTTGTAATTTTCAAATGATTGATTCATTCGCTCCACCCCCTTACTGCTTGAATACATTGTTCTAGGATTAACATGCTTGCGTTTGCGTCATTGCTTCTTTGCCTGTTCTTTGCTATCTTTTTGGCTGTGCTTGCAGTCATGTTTCCTTCTTGTAAATGGTGCATCACGTCTGCTGGCAAGCGTGTTTCTAAAAACCAGTAGTATACTGTGCTTGGCTTGTATTTTTCTCTTAAGAGCCAGTCAAAGATTGCTCTCTCGTTATTGTTGAGTTTGGGGTTGCTCCTGCATATTTTGTCATTGGGCTTGTATTTGTGCCTGTAATGCCCGCACAATCGGCTGAATAGCCTGCTGTATTCTGTTTCTGGTATGTTGGGGAAATGCGTTTGTAGCATTTCTTTAATGCGCTCAACGTGCTTGAACGCATTCATGCCGAATAATTTTTTTTCTTTTTTCGTCATGGTTCTTTGCCTCCATTTGTTTTTTTGGAGCGGTGCAGTTCATATAAAAACTTAATACGACTTTCTTACGTATCCCTGTTTTTAGACGGACAAAAGCCGTATTTTCTCACGCAGGAACACAGTGAATTTTATTATAGCTTTAGTGACTGTATATACTTTAGACAAGGCAAGAAACGGAGCAATTGTTGCAGTGATGGATATCCTGGCTTCAATAGACCTTGCAAGATTAATCACATTTGCAGCAATTGCATTGATAGTGGGAGGAATCGCGACAATCTTGACTTTAAAGATAGCAAAACTATTTGCTTTCATGATAGAAGAGATAGACTACAAGATAATCTCGCTTGTGATCATGCTGTTCATCATTGGACTGGCAGTTTATTTCTCTGGCTTTATCGGATTATTGGTGCTGTTAATAAGCACTGCACTGGGAATAATTCCGCAGATAACAGGAGCGTGCAGAAGCAATGCAATGGGGTGCTTATTGCTGCCTGTAATAGTGTTTTATTTGTTCTGAAATCCAGAAAAGCTTATATACCTGAAGTTCTGAGGCAAATAATACCATGGTTACTGCAAAAGATTATCTAAAGGCATTTGCTTCATCAATGAAGAATAGAAACAAGGTTTTTTGGTCATTAATCAAGCAGAAAAATAAGCTGGACAAGCGCGTGATAAAAGGAAAAGCAAATGAAGCAGAAATAGTGCAGTTGATGTTCTTGATCGGCGACGGCAAGTTAAGGCCGAGACAGTCTCTGGAAGATCAATGCATAAGATGGTTCTTGTACAAGACAGCAAGAACTGCTGACATATTTGAAAAAAACAAAGCAGAACTTATGAAAAAAGCAGCAGCAGAACAAGCAGCTCAGCCAAAAACTCAAGCATTGGTGAATGATATAATAACAACTGTGAATTCTTTATCAAATCCTTTACAGGACATAAAAAAGTATGTGGCTAACTTTGAAGAAATCTATGCAAGACAACTAACTGCATTAAATGCAAAACAATTTGATGCTTATGCAGCATTGGTTGATGAAGAAAGAAAACAAATTACTGCATATTCTGCATACTTGAATGCGGTTGCAAAAACTGCAAACGAGCGTTTTAACAGGATTACTGCAAAAATTGCTTCAGTAGATGAAAATACAATAAGAGCGATTCCTTTTGCATTAATACTGCTTGCAACAGGCGCTTGTGCAGTGACAGGCGTGACTATTGCAGTAGGCCCTGTGGCAGTAATAGGAGGCATATTAGCAGTCGCAGGCGTTGCAATGGTAGCTGCCATCCCAACAGCGATTCTAAGCCGCATGATGAAAGATATGGAATCCTGATTTATTTTTTTCTTTTTCTAAAAATGCAATTTACAAAAGATTTATAAACATCTGGCCAGTTCTCAATATTTATGGGATCATCATATTTCAAGAAAAGAGTACCGACTAGAACTGCAGTACGAAGAAAAGTACATAGGCCCAAGACATTCAAGACAGAAGAACGTGCAAAGGAATACGCTGCAAAGAACAATATTTCTGATTTTGTAATAACCAGACTAAGCGACCACAAGTTCAGAATAGACAAGAAAAGCAAGGATTAATTGTTTATTCAAGTGCTTTAGCAAACGCAACCTTTTTAAACACCCTATTACTCCACTAGTGCTATGAAGGGGACAATCGTTAATTTCAGAGGAAGCAGAAGGATAAAGAAAGGAAACCAGATGATAGTCCAGCCAGAAGGTGTTGATGACAAAGAGAAAGCAAAAGCACTGGTCGGCAAGACAGTCACATGGACTGCTCCTGGAAAGAAAAAGACGACAATAACAGGGAAAATATCTGCAGTTCACGGCAACAAGGGAACTGTACGGGCTGTTTTTGAGAGAGGACTGCCTGGCCAGGCGCTTGGACAGGAAGTCAAGATAGAATAAACTGTTTCTTAGAAATATTTAAATACATTTAATTTAATATAGGGTTTAATGGCGAAAAAAAAGGTGACTTTAGGTATTCTTAACCAGAAACTGGACTTATTGACAAAAGCAGTCAAAAGAGTTGAAAGAAAAGAAAGCCAGCTTGAAAAAGAAGAAAGAGCAGAGCTAGCAGAACTGAAAAAGCTGGAAGAGATTGAGAAAAAGATCCAAGAGCGCGTCAAAGCGCATCCATTAAGAAAAATAACATACAAAGATATTGCAAAAGGGGCATTAGGGGCATTTATAGGCGTTGTAGCACATTATACGTTCCTTTACGGCATCCACGTGGCAGCAGAGATAGATATTTTCAGGGCCACATTATTGTTTCCAATAGCTTATTTATTGGGCGGAATATTTTTATATGCTACAGGATTCAGGAAAGTATCTGGCAAGATGCTATGGTTCTTGCCAGTAAGACTCACAGTCCTGTACATCATTTCATTAGTGATGGCAATAGCTGTATTATACTTATTCCATCCAGAATTCAGTTATCATTTCTGGGATGGGTACAAGCAGGTTGCAGCAGTCAACCTAACTGCATTAATAGGAGCATGCACAGCAGACTTGATAGGCAAAGAATAAAATGACAAAAAAAGATCCAATAAAACAAAAGATAGCAACAATAGATGCAATGCTGCAAATAGTGGACCTGGCATTCATGGACCCAGAAGAATATGGTGAATTAAAAAAAGACATAGCAATATTAAGTGATTTTATTGGAACACAGGCAGCAAGAAGCAAACCTATTCCCGCGCCTTTGAAAGAGCAGATAACACTTCTTGCCCAGCTGCAGATTGTAACAGAACAAAAAGAAGATGCAGACAAGATAAAAGACATGCTTATTAAATTAAGAAAAGCATGTGAAAAAGAAAGAAAATAATTTCTATTTAAGCCAAGTAGGCATTACTGGCGCAACAAAAGGCCAGACATAAGGAGCAACTACAACCAATGCCCCGACCATCGCACTATGCAGCCAAGTCTCTCTCATACCGACGCTCATGCCGACAGTTGTTGTCCTTATTGCATAGCTTGCACCATGGATCTTTATCATGGTTATCAAGCCGATAGCAATCTGGAACACGATTGGATACTGCAATAATGGAATGCCTTGCAGGAAAGTAAAGGTTGCATAAATAAAGCCTGCATTCATCGTAAAGAACACTGCAATCACTGCGTATATCAAAGCCTGGATTGTATGTCCAAATCTGTGAGTAGGCACTGTGACATCCCTATGTAAAAGAAGCGCCTCATAGATACCAATAATTAAGCCGCACAAAATTGCAGGAAGTATAACGATTTCAGCCATTTATTATCACCTTTTTTTATTTAAAATTGAATTCAGGATATATAAATCTTTTGAAAAAATCAAAGATATTCCGGATTTTTCTGCGATAAACATATTAAAAGATAAAATCCTTAATAATACATGACATGGCTCATAAGACCTGTTGCAATCGGCGACATAGACAAGAATGTTGTTGAACTAGAGCGAAGGGTGATTCCTGCTGCTAACTTATTGATAGGTACACTTGCAAAATACCATAAAAAATTAGAAGAATGGGATTATCATACAGCATGCTGTAATGATTATTTATCATCAGATCTTCAAAAAAGGAATCTTGAACTGCATGTTGAATCAATTTTTTCTTTAAATCCAGAAAAATTCAGGCACATATCAAGATTTCATGTCTTTCTTGAAGAAAAAAATAATGAATTATACATAACTGATTTAGGCAGCAAGAACGGAACATATATTGAAGGCAAAAAAATAAAAAAAGCAAAGCTTGAGGACGAGCAGATATTTCATCTGGGAGGAAAAAAAGAAGACAGTGCAAGATTCAAGGTCTACAAGCAGATAGAGCAGATATATGCCTTGCTTGTAGGAGTTGATAATAAGGAAAAAAGGAGTGCGGATATAGACAAAATAATTTCAAGGTTTGATGAATGGCTCAAAAAACTAAATACGCCGTGTTCAAAAAAAATAATAAAACATGAAGCAGTCACGCTTGATGAGCTGCGCTTTAGCTTATATGAAGCAGAACAGCTTTCAGAAAACAGCCTGTTTTTCTTCTATTATGCTGCACACGGAAACAACAAAGTCCTTACAACAATTGAACAAACAGTCTGCAAAACAGAAATAACAGAATATCTCAATAAAATAAAAGCAAAAAAGCTGGTCATCATTGACTCATGTTATGCCGCAGCCGGCTGGGAGAATCTTGATCTGCAATCTGGCTTGTATTTATTTTCAGCAGAAGAAGAACTTTATGGCTGGAACTCCTTTTCACACGCGTTTTCAGTGGCAATTGAATTACTGCTGTCCAAGCCCTATGATTTTAAAAACATAGATATGGATGTATTAGGAAGGAGTATGGCCATGCCCAACACCTGTGCAAGAAAAGGAGAAAAATCAATATTCATCTGCTAGGATAAATATAACTGCTTACTCTTGTTATCAAGTAAAGCGTCGTGAGCACAAACACTGCCCCGCTTATGCCGCACCCTCCTGTTGAGAGTACTTCATTTATCTGCTGCAATAAATCCTCAGGCATCAATCCGCGGCAGCTTCCTCCAGCCAAAGTTCCATAGACTGCGCCAACAATTGCAGCTGCTTTCTGCTCGCGCTCAGACCTTTTCCCGCGGAAAAGCCTGTGCAATCCAAGTGAAGAAAGCGCCCCTGCAAGTGCTCCAATGCCTGCAGAACCAAGTGTCTCCGGCATATTAGTAGCAATGCCATTGCCCACGCCGTACACTATGCTGCTTGCAATTGGCAAAGCCAGCAAATAAGCAAATATGCGCCTGGAAGAATCTTCTCTGGCAGGCAGTCTTGCGCTTTGCACAAACTCATTCAGCTCTGCATTCTCCTGCACAACAGATTCTAATGCAGCCTTCATCTCAGAAGCGCTCTGGAATCTTTTATCTGGATTCCTGTCCATGCTTTTCAGGATTATGCTGTCTAAAGCCTCATCACCATATGGATTGTCAGAATAAATAGGAACATTTCCTGTGAGCGTCTCATACAAACTTACGCCTACTGAAAAAATATCAGACCGTATATCTGAATAACCTTCTGCCTGCTCAGGAGCCATGTAAGCAAAAGTTCCTGCAATAGCTTTTCTTGTCTCTTCATCTGTCTCAGGCAGGCTGTTCTCTATATCTTCTCTTGTAACCTTGACATCAGGATTGGTCAGAGTCTTCCAAGAGCTTCTCAAATCAGACTTGAGATCCTTGAACAATCCAAAATCACAGAGCTTAACCTTGCCTCTTGAAGTCAGCAATATATTAGACGGCTTTACATCCCTGTGCAGTATGCCTTTTCCATGAGCATATTCCAGCGCAGAAAGAACTTCCAGAGTTATATAGACAGCCTCATCTTTTTCTAGAGGGCCTTCTTCAAGCACGCTTCTTAAGCTTTCCTTGCAAAGCTCCATCTCAATATAATCAGGGCTTGCTTCATACACTTCAACAATATTCGGGTGGCTGCTTAATTCCAAAAGAGCTTCTGCTTCTTTTTCTAATTGCGGAGAAGCTCTTGTAAATACCTTGCAGGCAGTCTCTAATCCAGTCTCATAGTTCAAAGCGCGATAAACTGTGCTAAATGCACCTTTGCCAACCTGCTCTTCCAGATAGCAGTCTCCCAAAGTGGTCCCCACTAAATCAGCCATGCAAGAAGAGAAGTTTTCTGGATTTAAAAACATTGCTGTAAAAAAAGCGGAATATTTGCGGAAAACAAGTTTTTGGGCGTAAAATTTAGAAATATTTATATACAGCATAAATAGTTTAGTTTGTAATATAGAAAAGAGTTGATGAGATGGTTGATACCAGTAGTTTCCTGAGCATATACAATTCTGCGCCATGGGTATTTGACGGCTTGCTGCTATGTATACTTCTCGGAGTTTTGTTCAGGGAATTGTTCAAGAAGACAAGATTATCTGAAGATCCTAAGAAAAGCCAAACAATAGGAGGCGTAATTGGCTTCTGCCTGGGAATCATGCTTGTAGGTTACATGGAATTCAGGGGAATACACCTTATTCCAGACATAGGACCATGGATTATCGTGGCATTGATTCTCTTGGTCGGCGTCCTGGCATGGACCTGGATTGATGAAAAGCTGGGAAAAAAGCACAGAATAATATCTGCACTGATTGTGGGCGCAATTACACTGCTGTTTTTAGTGCTTGTCTTGACAGGAGTGCCGTTATTCAGCTCACGCGTGGGCTCGTTCACAGGGTCATTTATTCCTGCAGGAATCCTGAGTGCAATCCCTGCAACATTTATCTTTATAGCATTGCTTGTTTTCCTTGCTTTGGTTATTCTAGTAATAGTATATTTAGTGATGTCATTGGCTGGTGCGGCAACAGGAGGCGCACCTGTAGAAAGCGGGCTTGGCAGATTACTTGGTTGGGGCGGACGCGCTCTTAAAGGACTGGCAGGCTATGGTGCAAGCGCAGGAAAATGGACTTTTGGTAAAGCAGTCCCCTTCCTGGCAGGCAAAGCAGGAGCTGTACTTAAAGCAGCAGGGAAAAAGATTGCGGCCAGGTTTGCAACAGTTGATAAAATCAATAAAGAGCTTGACAAATTAATAACAGACACAATAGAAGCAGTCAATAGAGTGAGCACTGCTTTGGAAAAAGCAAAGGTCTGGGCTAAAGGCATGAAACAGATTCTCAACTTAATAATAAAACAGACAGCAGATATTGAGCAAAAGATTGCAACAGCCAAAGCAAAAGACCTGAAAATATACAGCGATAACCTGAAAGCGCTTGCAGAGAAATTAAAGCAAGCGCAAGAAGAGTTCAGAAGCATAAAAATATATGATGTAATTATTGATGCAGAGCGCAGGCTCAGCAATATAACCGGCGTTACAGACGATCTGACAGCTGCTGTGGCTAATGCAGCTGAGACAATGAAAGAACTGGTTAAGCAAAGCACGCTTGTAAAACCTGAAAGAAATGAAGAATTAATCAAAAATATAAATGCATTGAATAATGATGCTAATTTCAGCGCAGTGCAGGTAAGGGACCTTGTAGCTGAATTCAAGGATCATACAAAAGATATTTTCAAGGCAGAAGACCTTAAAGCTGCAAGAGAAAATATTGACAGTATAACTTCTCAAATCGCAGTGCTGCTTGCTGAAATATTGGACACAAGCAAGGATGTGGCTGCTTTCAAGCCAAGTGAATCAAATGAAGTGCGGACAAATCTAACCAAAGTCCGCAATGATGCAGAAGCAGCGCGCTTCCTGATAAAGACATTTGAAAGAGCAACAATCTATTCCAGCTTAGAGCCAGGAAACTTAAGGCTAAAACAAGAATTAGAGGTATTTCTCAAGAAAAAAAGCGATTACTTGAAGTTTTTTGCAAAAATCAAGAATACTGCAGAAGGATATATTGCAAAGCTTGAAAAAATACGGCACGAAGAAGCAGAAATTTCTGCAGAAGAAAGGTTAAAGCACAGGGCAACAGTAAGCGTAGTGCTGAAAAGCGTGAGAGAACAAAGGGCTCAGCTGTTGAGCCTCATAGAATACTCACAAATATTCATCAATAATCTTGTAAAACTGTCTAAGACAGAGATTACGCAGGAACAGATAGCAAAACTGCGCGCAACATATGAAAGCCCTGAAGAGATTGCGAGGTTTGAGGCAAAAGGCAAGGTTTACGAGAAAACAGAGGAAGGGGCGGTTCCAAAAACAGGGAAAGGGGTTAAGTTCAAGAAATTCAAGAAAACAAGAGAAGAAGCAGAAGCACAGCTCAGGCTGATGATAGCAAGTGTTAAAGAAAACCTCAAAGAAGAGGTCGCATTGCTTGAGCAAGGCAAAGCAATAGTGCGGGATGCACTAATAAAAATAAAACTCGCAGAAAAGAAACTCGCGAGCCTGCTGAAAAAGGAATTAGGCATATCTTTTGAAGAAAAGAAAAAGCTGGAAAAAATACATGCAAACATGGTTGAATTCCTTGGAAAAGAAAATGAGATTATCAAGCATCTTGAAGATTATGAAAACTTCATTACAGGCGTAGTGGCCCAGCATATAAAAGAAGTTGAACTGAAAAAGAAGAAAACATTAAGAGCAGATACAATACTGAAATATGCCTTAGAGGGGCTGAAAGCCATCAAAGAAGATGTTGAAAAATACTTAGCAATAGAAGAAGGTCTTTTAATAAGCGCGTTCAAAGCAGAAAAAGAAACACTGCCATCAGGCACTGAAACAGGGGGATTAGGGCCTGCAGTTAAAGTACCATTGCCTCCTAGAGTTTAAGAGGCATTCTTTCTTTCACTTCTCATCTTGTTTAGCTTGTAAGTGTCAAGTTTTTCAATAACTTTTGCCATATTAACTGGCTTTGCAACACTTTTTTCTTCTTCAGCGCATGCAACTGCTAATGCAAAATACTTGCCAGCTTCATCAGGCTTGTCAAAACTCTCAAGGAGAATCGCTCCAAGATTGTTGTATACAGTGCCAAGAAGCACATTAAGCCTGTCTGATTCTTTCTCTCTTGCATCTTCGCTGATCTTTTCTAATCCATTCAAGTAAGTCTCATAAACCTTGCGCTCTTCTGCTGCAGTTATTCCAGGAGTTATGCCTACATATAATGCGTCTTCAAGCATTTTCAGCTTTTTAGCATCAGGATTAACTGGTGTAAACGGCAGTCCTTCTTGCTCTTTAGGCTGCGGTTGTGGAGCTGGCCGTGGTTGTGTTTTTGGTTGCGGCTTGTTTTTTTCCTTTTCAAGCTCTGCTTTTAATTTGCGATTAGCATCATATAATTTCTTGTTTCTCTTGTCCACGTTTCTAGCATAAGCTCCTAAAGAAATATTTTTTTGCAATACACTTTGATGAGCTTGGCCTAAATCTGCTGCATCTTGCTCAACTTCAACAAGTTCATCAAGCAATACTCTTGTTTTTTGAGATAATTCTCTTGCTCTTTCCCAGTTTTTAGCTAAGTCTACTGCCTGCTTTTTGACTTCATCCTTAAGATCTTTGTTTTCTTTGCATTTTTCTAGATACCAAGCAAACCATTCTTCTTTTGCAGCATCTTCAGCAACAAGTGCATAAAACTCCTGCTCAGCAAGCCTGCTCTCAGCATCAGCTTGTGCGCCTTCAAGATCATATATTTTATCTCTCAGTTTCTGCTTGACCTTATCATTAGCTCTCCTGCTGGCATTAAGCCTGTTTTCTCCGGTTCTTTGTGTTTTAGCAACCTGATTTTCCAAAGATTCATTAGCTCTTTTTAAACCCTCAAGCTCGTCTTTCAGTTTTGCATTAATATCTTCAACATCTGGAGCAGCAAGGTAATCTGCGTTTTTGATTGCATATTCAACATCCAGCTTGTTTGCAGCACGAATCTCTTCAGGAGTAGCTTGTTCTGCTTCTTTAACCAAACTATCTTTATGCGCCTTAACAGGATCTATAAAGAATTCCTTGTTGCTTGCCAGAGCATTCTTGTGCTCATTAAGATAAACAAGCACTCTCTCCCTCACAGCATCAATAAAATGCTCCATCTTAGGGCCTTCCAAGTCAAGCATGTAAGTATCAATCAAATCAGGCATTGTTTCAGTAACTGCATAAAACAAGTTTTGAGAATGATTTTTTCCTTCAATTCTTGGTCTTTTTATCTGTTCAACAAATTTATTTACAAAATTCCACTGTCTTTTTGTAATGCCTCTTGGCTTGAAAATAAGTTCTGCTTCTTCAGCATCTTCAAAATCAGGTATCTGATACAGATCCTGCAGATTTATTCCTTTTGAAGAAATACGCGGATAACATGCCTCTGTATCCAGGTCAAGCGTTTGCACAGGATTCTCTATCTCTACTTTAGTGAACGGCTTAGCTAAATTAATTAAGTCTTCATTCAATTTTGCGAGTTTTTCCATTTTATGTCTTCACCCTCTTTGTCACTATTTAGTAGTAAGTATATAGTATTGGTATTTAAAGCTTTCGGTTTTATTGCTGCAAGAACTCCAGATTCTGCTCTAAACCGTCTATTTGGGCCTTGTCATCAGAATCACTTGTCTCAGCAAAAATCTGCTGATATAGCTCATGTGCTTGTCTTGTCAAGGCTGCTGCCTCTTCCTGCTTTCCTGCAGAATAAGCCTCTGCAGCCTTTGTTCCCAAGTCATATGCCTGGTCTCTCATAGCCCAGACATCTGGCTCTGCTTCAGCAGCAGGTTCTGGTTCAGCGTACTGCTCTTTTGGTGCTTCTTCAGCAGGTGCTGGCTCAATATATTGCGACTCTTCTTCAAAACAGAGGACATATACTTCTTCCTCTTCTGCAGGTGCCTGCTCAGGTCCTTCATAAGTATCAGGTGTCGGAGAATGCTCAAGCACCACTTCATCCATGGTTTCCTCTAAAACTAGCTCAGGCTCCACTCTTTCAGGAACAGGTGTTTTTTGTTCTGTATATGCTTCTGCTGGCAATAAATCATCAACTGCATCTGCGTGACCGTCTCTAGCAGCCTTTTCTGCAGTCAACCTCTCCTTTAATGCAGCCAGCCTCTTCTCTCTGTCAATCGTTTCTTTGCTAGGCTGTGCTATTTTTTCTTCCTGCGCTTTTACAGCTTCAGCAGCTGCTTCACGAGCCTCTGGAAGCATCTCTTCTGGAGCCAGTTTATCAGTATCTGCTTCTGATGTTTTCTCGTACTTTTCTACTGCTTCTGCTCCAAAGAAATCCTCTAGTGTAACAACTTTTCTTCCTGACTCTATTTTAGGTTCTGGAACTGGTTTAGGTTCTGGTTTTTTGTCTCCAAAGAATTCTTCTGGCGTAAGTGTTGTTTTCATTTCTGCATCTTCTTCTGGTTCTCTAAAGACTTCATCTAGTGTAGTTATTTCTTTTGCAGGCTTTTTAGCAGCAACTGCTTCTTTTGTTGTCTCAGGCGCATCTTTTGTAAGACTCCTGCCCAGATATGCAATGAAATCAATGTATTTTTGCGAAGGGCTTATCTCAAAATGAGTGCCATCTTCAGCAGTATCTTCTTTTGGCTTGTAATCAACTTCCTGCATAAGAGCATCAAGTGCGCTGTACAGTTCTTTAAGTTCGCCTGATTCTGCGGGCTTGTTGAAGCTAACTGTATTCTTGTCACTTATCGGTTTTCCTAATTTGCCTGCCTCTTCTACAATCTTCTGCCTTAATTCCTCATTGTTCTCAGCAAATACTTCGCTTGCATCCCTTATAGAATAACCTTTCGCTCTATTAGGCTTCATTGCATATTCAGGGTCTTTTTCCTCAATCTCCACAAATGCCTTATGAATGCACTTTATGAAATAACTCAGCTCTTTTGCAGACGGCCATGTATTAAACCTGCGCTTCCATTGATAAAGCGGAAATCCTATTAAAGGCAACTTTCTAATTTTCTTCCATGAATATTCTTTTATCTTTTCCCATTTTGTCATGTCTCGCAGGCCGTCTGAATCAAGCACTTTTCCAGGCGTAAGAGAGGCGCCGCCCATAATCCATTTAGGCTCAAAAGTGCCGGTGCTAAACTCATAATTAAATTCATACGCCAACTCCCAAAGATTGTAGAAAAATTCTCCCAAACCTTCAGGATCCCCGTGAATACGCTTAAGTGCATCTTCCATATGCCTTGCTTTGTGATGTGCCTTACTTTCTGCAGCAGACGAGTAATCTCTTTTTTTCTCTGCTTCCTGAAGCTTTTCCTGCAGGTCCTGCTCATGTATTGCATCATAAAATTCTCTTTCTTCTGCTGCCTCATCTATTTCAGCCTGCTGGTCCAGAACTCTCTGCAAAGAAAGACGCGCCTGTTCTATTTCAGTATTTAAAGATCTATTTTTAGCGCGCAGCTCATCTTTTTCATTTTTCAATTTTATAACATCTGCAGGCTCTCCTGCACCAAGTGCATTTGAAAGGCCTTTTTGAACTCTTTTTGTGTCCATAGCAATTAGTTTAGCCAGTTTTTGGCGCAGTTTTTTCTCTTCTGCTTTTAATGCTCTTTTTTCATCTTCTAATGCCTGCTCATAAACTGCCTGGAAATGAAGCTCTTCTTCAGCAGATGCAATATCTTCTTCTGCATCATCTTTGTATTGCTTGAATTTCTCTGCAAGCTCAGAATGCCTGTCATCTAGTTCATCTTTTTCGTCCTGCAGAACGGCTTTTTCTGCTTTCAGTTCTTTTAATGTGGCGTCTATGCCCGCCATGCTCTCTGCATCTTCTAAAAGAAAGCAGATATCATTCTGGTTCAAGTAATTCTCCGGCCTTGTTACCTTGCCTATCTTCATGTCTAATTTTTTAATAAAATCCGGAACATCTTTTGGCAGTATGAAATATTTTGCTTTGAAAACATCTTCTCTTAATTCGGTTCCATCCCAGCAGTCTGAATCATGTATTAACTTTTCGTCTTCTTTATCTAATATAGGAATAAGGTTTTCTTTTACAAAAGCATCATAAGGCTTTTCAAGATTCATTTTTTTAACAAGAATGTTCTCAGTCATCTTTTATTCCCTCTGCTGCTTTAACACATTTTGCAATCTTCTTTTTTATTAGCGCTTCATCTTCTGCAAAAGGCAGCGCCTGCTTATACAAGTCTGATGCATCCTGGAATTTTGCTTTTGCTTCTTTAGCATATCCTTTGCCAGCATAAAGAACTCCCAATCTAAAGCAGGTGTCCGCGGGTTTAAGGATTTCTTGGACAGCGATTGTCTTATCATCATAACCAGCCACTGCTTTTATCTCTCTTTTCAGCAATTCTGTGATTATGTTTGTGTATTTTTTTTCTAATTCAGCAAGTTTAGGCATAACATAATTTAAGGGATCTTTATCCAGTTCCTGCAAGTTAACTTTCTCACCAAGCTTTTCTGCAAGATCTGTTGCTAATGCAGAAGTAAATCCATGGTATAGTTCCATGTAATGTTCATGTTCTTCTGTCTTATCTGTTAATGCCTGTGTTAACTTTTCTGTTGCATCTATCATTTCCTGCCTTTTGGCAAGATTTTCAAAAACAAACTTCTTGACTGCATTTTTAACTGCTTCATCACCTTGTTCTTTGTGTTTCGCGATTATTTGAGGGATTGCAGACTCCTCGTTCTCTGGCGTAAGAATGGCATCCACTGTTTCGTAAATGGTCTCAATCAATGCATTGGCTTTTTCCAGAGTTTTGTACTTCTGCAAACTTATTAGCTTCTCCTTGACATAATCTGATACAAGGTCTCCCAGAGGCTCTATCTCTTTATCAAGCTGGTCTATCTCTTTTTGTACGGGCTTGCCTGCTTTTTTAGCTTTTTCAAGCTCATCTTTTTTTATTTTCAGCTCTTCTCTTTTTGCAATCCTTTGCTCGAGGCTTTCTTTATCAGCTTCTGGAAGAGTCTTTTTAACTGCATCAAGAATCTTGTAAAATGCGCTTGAAGCGTCATCTCCTTTTGTTGCAAATTCTGCTTCTTTGGCATCAAGCTCCTCAAACCTTGGAAGGGTTTCGCAGATACGGACCAAGAGCCAGTCCATGTTTGCTGTTATGTCCTGGGTCGCGCTAGCATCGCCCATTTCAGCTGCAGCCCTGTCTTCATCTGGGTGCAGGTCAGACATATCTTCTTTTTTCTTTAAGCCAGTTTTCTCAATAAATTTCAGCAAGTAATTCACAAGAAACGGCTCGCTTTTAACATTGTCAATAAATGCTTTGTAAAAGTCCAGCAACTCTGCTGCATTACTCAAGCTGGTGTATCTTTGCTGCGCAAAATCCTTGTCTTTCTGAAGACGCTGTATCTGCGTATCAGCCATCCCGATCTGCGCTTCTTTCTCTTCAAGCTGTGCTTTCAGCCGGTCTATTTCTACTTGCTGCTCAGAATTCTCTGCTATTAGCTGATTCAGTTGTTTTTTCTCTGATTTATCGCTGTCCATATTACACCCACTTTGAAGTTACTACTGCTGGATTACAAAAGAAGGTAGTTTATAAAGATTGCGGTTTATTTGTGTAACTAGAATAATTCTGAAAAATAAAGAAAAATAAAAGGCTTACTTAACAAGCCACATATGCAAGCCGATTAATGCGATAACTATCGGCCAAAGCGTCAAGCCGCCTGTTCCTAGGTATCCTAGGTCAGCAGCCATGAACCATAGACCAACTAACAGAACCAGGATTCCAAACCATGCCGGGCACTTGGCTGGGTATGCCATTCCCATGAATGTTTTTTTCTTTGCCATTAAATTCACCTCAAATTTTTTTAATTCGGTTGAATTCTATTGAATCAGCGATTATCTTATATAAATTTTTCGCCGAAAAACAGCGTTTTTTTTAGTGAATTTTGAAATGCAAAACATTTCAAATTTTCGCCGAAATAGACCTGTTTTAAAAGATAAAATTTAAATACTAGAGAACTTTTTTTCAAAAGCTATGGCAGAAGAAAAAAATAAGGTGATATTGACGAAAAAACCAAAAGGCGTCACAGTCATTGAAGGGTTTCCAGGCATCGGCCTTGTAGGCACAATCGCCACCGGCTTTCTCATAGACCACTTGAAATGCGAAAAAATAGGCAGCCACTACTTTGAGAACCATGCATCTCCATCCATGATAGCAATACACGAGTGCAAATTAGTTGACCCTATTGGAATCTACTATAACAAGCAATACAATATCGTCATAATACACGCAATAACAAGTGCAGCAGGCCAGGAATGGAGAGCTGCAGACCTTGTGCTTGACGTCTGCGAGCAGCTTGGCGCAAAAGAGCTCATAACCATCGAGGGAGTGGGCTCAACAGAAGAGCCTGCCAAAAGTACTGGAACTGCAGGATCCTTTTATTTCACAAAAGACAATAAAGCAGCAAAAAAGCTGGACAGCCAGGGCCACAAGTGCCTTGGAGAAGGAATCATCGTGGGCTCAACAGCAGCAATACTTCTTAAATCAGGGCTGAAGACAACCTGCATGTTTGCAGAGACTCACACAAAGATGCCTGACAGCAAGGCAGCTGCACAGATAGTCCAATTAATTGACGATTACCTGGGCCTGAAAGTAGACCCAAAGCCATTGCTGAAACAGGCTGAGGAGTTTGAGAAAAAACTCAAGACAATTGTAAACCAGGGCCAAAAGGCTCAGCAATTGAAGCAGAAGAAAAAGTTCGCTTACATAGGCTAAAACTCACTTTTTCTTAGTGACTGAGTATCTGCTATTTAGGAGGCTTCTTGAGCTTAATTTTACTGGTGCCTAAGTCACTTTTTCTCTTGGATTCTGGGATTTTTCCATACTTGCCCTGCCTCTTGCAGTTAAAGATTTTCCCTGGTTTTTTGCTCACTCTTGGAACCCTCACTTTTCATTAAGAAAAAATCCTTGCTAGTACTTCAAAATATATTTTATTATTTTTATTTTAACTAACAACTTTTAGAAAAGATATAATATTTTCTAATAAATTTCAAAACAATAGTTATTAAATAAATTTTAGAAAAGATAAGATGTTCCCAACAGACAGTGACAAAGTGCATTTTTTCAGTTTACCGAGGATAAAAAAACAAATTTTTTTAACTCCAAATAAGGCACATTTTTGTCAAAAACGCCAAAAGTGAGACATGGGAAAATATGGTGCCTAACAGTGGTTTGAAGAGGTTGTAAGGCATTATCCCAGAATTTAACCAAACTGCATTGCTTTGCCAACATCTGCTTGATGAACCACGCCTGATGGTGAAAAGCCCCTTAAACTCGTTTGTCGGGGAAATCCAGAAAAGTCTGGCAAAATCGCGACTGTGCCGGGATTTTTGCAGAAAAGGTCATTTTTCAGGATGCCAAAAAAAGGGCAGTTCCTGGAAATTGTCGGGATTTTAACAAAACATACCTTGGAAATGGCTTGAAAACAGGCTTTTCAGAAGGCCCAAGTGCCTTTTAAAGAAAAAGTCCCTTCAGATCCAAGATATGCGAAAATTCCACATTTTTGAAGGTAATTTTGAATTTAAAAATCCAAACTGCTAATAGCTTTTAAGCAGATACAAGGATTTTTAAGAAATTCAATCTCTTATCAATGCTTAAAAGTTTTAATTGTCGGGGTAATACCGAAAGCTATTTAAGGAAGTGAATCAAACTGTTAGAAAAAGAGTGATTTTGAATGAACATCCAATTAGGAAACAATGAAGTTCTTCCAGACGCTGAAGTAGCTGAAATGGCCCGTATTTTGCTAGCCAGATTCGGGCTGCTGCCAAGGAAAAAAGATGGGGCAGCAAAAATGCATTCTTTGCTTCTAGAGCTCTATGAACGCAAAAAACAAGCAAACAAGGAAAAAAAGCCTGAATTAGCAGTCATGCCAGTAGAGGAAATGGGAGTGTTTGCAGGCATCAAGAGGCAGACCATGTACGACTACCTGCACAGATGGCTCCATCTAGGGATCCTCAAGAAGACCAGCTTTGTCGCAGAGGGAAAAGTGGTCATTGGCTATGAGCTGAATGGCAACAATCTTGAAGGTGCTTTCAGGAAGGCAGAATCCACGATAAAGACCCATCTTGAAGACAGTTTCAAGCTCCTTGGAGAACTGCAGAACAAGATCAAAAAAGAAAAGATTTCGAGTGCAATCAATGCACCCAGTGTGACAGAAGAGTATTGACGCCAATCACGCAGTGCTTAGCCTGTTTCTCGCGAAATGATCTCTCCAGATTCAGGTACACCCTGTTGCTGGAATACCGCTTTGTCAGAGGGACTCCTTTTTCCACGATATTAGCCACATACTGGGCCACCAGGGCCTCTGAGATACCCAAATACTTAGAAATCTCCCTGTACGTGATAAACGGCTTTGTTGAGCCGAGCTCGTAGAGAGCCCTGAAAACCTCTTTTTCTCGCCTTGTAAGTGCCTTGATCTTGACCTTTTTTTCCTCTGGCTGGCCTTTCACCAGGAGCGTCAACTCATCAATCCTCGCAGTCAACTTGTCAATCTTCTCATCAAGCTGGGCAAGAAATTCGTGATTAGTCTGGATTTCCGTTGTATTCTCGTTTATGGACTCTCGATGGTCATCCAATTCCTCTCTCACAGCCTCAAGAACCTGGCTTAAATTTGTCTTAAAAAGAACATCGTCGCTAGTCAGCAATACCTCTTGTTTTGTTTCTTTCAAACTACCACCCCTCACAGTAACATTTCAGCAAGGCAACTTGTTTTTAAACATTTATGTTCTGCAAACTCTATTTTCGAGCAGGTTTTGAGAGCTCTGCAACATACACTTTCTCTCTTCCAGAGCTCAGGACCGTTATTCCTGCCTCCTTCTCAATCTCGTCTAAAAGCCTGTAGAACGAGCTCTTAGAGCACAGGCCCTGCTCGTCCACCACAATCTCTCTCAAGGCCATGGCTGATATCCTGCCGTATTTGCGGATAAGGGAGGCAATCATGCTCTTGATGTAATCCTTGGAATTCCTCGTTATCTTCTTGATCATCTTCTCCCTGAGAGCTGAAACAGGCCTTGCAGCCGCAGGAGCTGCAGGAGCTGCCATAGGGGCCGGCCTTCTTGCAGGCCTCTGCTTCACAGCCTCAAGCCGCTCTATCTTCTCGGCAATACGGCTCATCTTCTCAAGCAGGGCTTCGTGGTCATAGTAGGCATCCACTATCGCCTTTATCTCTTCCCTTGATTTGGGCATCCTCTCAATCTGCATTTCCATCTCCTTGATGGCCTCATCCTGATGCCTGATCAGAGCCTTCTGCTTGTTTGATTCATCATAAAAGAAATTGAGCCATTGATATATCGCTTCTGTGTCCCGGCGCACTTTTGCAAAAGAAGCAGCCAGTCTTGCATCCAGTTGCTCAATCTTCTTATCCACCCTTTTTGAACTGAAAAATATCATTTTTTAAGTAAAAATACCTTGGGAATATAAAAATCTTTTGGGAATATGGGATATTCTTAGGACTGTCCCAGGAATATGCTGGGAATAGGACTGGGACTCAGCTGGGAATAGTTTCAGTCGATAAAAGGCCATTTTCTGGGACTATCTGGGACTAGTTGGGACTAAGCTGGGACTAGTCTCAGACGACAAAAGGACTAATTCTGGGACTATCTGGGACTAGTTGGGAATGAGACCAGCAAAAGGTTTAAATAGTAGTTTTGTTTTGCTAATTAAAATAAAACAAAAAACAAGGATTCAAAACAAGCCAAGATCACGCTTAAAATCAAACAAAATTTTTCAAAAATTAAAATCAAAAATAAAAAAATTTGTTTAAAACAAATCAAAAAAATTTCAAAAAATTCCAATCAAAAATTTTTAAAAAATTCAAACCCAAACAAAAATCAATGATCAAGTTCAATCAAGGCTCATAAAAGCATATAATATATAGTAAGGGAAAAAGTGCGAAATGAGCAATAGTGAAAGGTTAAAACAAGCTGCATTTTTGGCTCTTCAAGCCCTGCCTTGAAAAGGCGGGTTTTGAGGAGGTCCAACAAGGGCAAATCAGGCCTTCAAAGGGGCCTCAGAAAGAAGCTGAAAGTGAGGCAAATTCGGGGATAATACCCGAAAAATACCCAAAAAGTGAGAGTTCACACAAGGCAATAAACAAGGTGAAAAGCGTTAGGCACCAGCAAAAAAACTGCCATATTACGGGAAAACACCAGAATAATGGCAAAAAAGTGAGAGTTCATACAAGGCAAAAATGGCTAAAATAACCAGATTCTTCAGTGAGAAGCTTTCAAAAGGCCAAATAGTGAGGATTCAAGGGGAGGAAGCCAGGCATATCCATGTATTGCGCCTCAGGAAAGGGGACAAGATATGCTTATTTGACGGTAAAGGAGGCGAGATAATAGGGAAAATCAGCAGCATAAGCCCCAGAATAGTGGAAATAGAGGTGCTTGCAAGGGAAAAAGTGAGAACAAGCGGCATTTCAGTGGATCTGGCCATAGCAATCCCTAAAGGAAAACGCTTTGACTGGCTCATACAGAAGGCCACAGAGCTTGGAATAGAGCGAATAATACCCTTAATCACCAAGAGAAGCGTTGTACAGCCTAAAAACAGCAAAAAAAGTGAGCGCTGGGCCAGAATTGGGGTAGAGGCAGCCAAGCAGAGCCAGAGAACAACCATCCCAGAGATAACAGGGCCGCTAAACTTCAAGGACTTCATTGAATTTACCGACGAATACGACCTTAAGTTAATGGCTTTGCCGACGGCAAAACAGCACTTAAAGAACGCACTGCAGAAAAGAAGGCCCAGGAGAATCATCTGCCTGATAGGGCCAGAAGGAGGTTTTACAGACGAGGAGATAAAGAAGGCACAGCAAAAAAATTTCACGCCAATAAGCTTAGGAAAGGAAATACTGCGGATAGAGACTGCAGGAATAGCGATGCTTGCAATGATAAAATACGAGTATGGAGAGAAAGCTTTATAAACAAACTCAGATTCTGGAGATTCACAATGGAAGTCAAGATTCTAGAGGAAAAAAAGAGCAAACTTGTATTTGAAGTGCCTGGAGAGACGCATACATTATGCAATGCACTTCAAAAAGAACTATGGAACGACTCTCATGTAAAGTCAGCAGGATATAACATAGAGCATCCACTGATAAACATTCCTAGATTCGTGCTAGAGACTGATGGAGCAGATCCGAAAAAGACTATTTCTGCAGCAGTGAAACGACTGACAAAGGAAGCAGCAAAGCTAAAAGACCAGGCAAAAAAGCTAAAGTAAAATGCTAAAAGCTGCTGACGGAAAAGAGTTGATAAAGCTTGCAAAAGACGCAGTCAAGAGCTTTCTAGAGAAAAAGCCATACCAGGCTTCTGCAGACATCAAAAAGAAATACTCTGAAAAAAGAGGAATATTCGTGTGCATCAAGAAAGGCAAGCAGCTTAGAGGATGCATCGGCTATATCGAGCCAGAGCACCCGATATGGTGGGCTGTTGTCAACGCAGCAAAAGGGGCTGCTTTTGAAGACCCAAGATTCCCGCCCACAAGCTCAAATGAACTGCCAGATATCCAATTTGAAATCTCTGTATTGACTGAGCCAAAACTGATGGAATGCCCTGCAAAAGACAGGCACAAGCATGTCAAAATAGGCAAGCACGGCCTGATTGCAGAGAAAGAGCAGTACAAAGGAATATTGCTTCCGCAGGTGTTCACAGACTTTGATGTTGACGGCGAATCTGCACTGGACATGACCTGCAAAAAAGCAGGACTGCCTGCCAGAGCATGGGAAAACAATGACGTCAGTGTCTATACCTTTGAATGCAAAGTTTTCAAGGAATAATTGGCGAAATTCTTAAATATTACATAGTGCCTATCTACAAAAATGGTCTTTGTAAGAATCAAAAAACTAAAGGGAAAAGAATATGCTTATCTCGTGGAAAACGAGTGGACAATAAACGGGTCCAGGCAAAAGGTGAAGGCATACCTAGGCAGGGTCATAAAGCCGCTCAGGAAAAAAGAGAAAATAACTGATGTCAGGAATCTTGATTACAAGCAGGCAGTACTTGCGCTGGTAAAACAAGAACTATTGAACCACGGCTTTGATGAGAACCTAGCTCTTGATGATGTCAAAGCAGACCTTGCTGAAATAAAGTTCATCAACAAAGGAAGGAATATTGTGCTGGCATTGAACGAGGGGTTTCTTTGTTCACAAACTTTAAAAGACGCGCTTGACATTGAATTGACAGGGTATGAAGAGGAAGCAGGAACACAGCTTGCAAAAGCTCTGCTTGAGCTTGGATTAAAGCTGCCAAAAGATATTTTTGTACAATTGTTTGAAAAAATATATAAAGGAAACAAAAATACAGGTGAATAATGGAAAAAGTACCAAGGCATATAGGCATAATCATGGACGGCAACCGAAGATTTGCCAAAAAGCTGATGCTAAAGCCATGGATGGGGCATGAATGGGGCGCAAAAAAGCTGCGCAATGTACTTGACTGGAGCAAAGAACTCGGCATCAAGGAAATTACGTTCTATGCATTCTCAGTACAGAATTTCAACAGGCCAAAACATGAATTTGACTATCTAATGAACATATTCTGCAAGGAATTTGATGACTTGATCAAAGATGAGAATCTCCAGAAAATGAAAGAAGAAGGTGTAAGGATTGATTTTGTTGGCAGGCTTGAGATGTTTCCTGAAAAAGTGCATTCAAGGATGCTTAAGCTAATGGAACTTACAAAAAATAATTCAAGATATCATGTTCATTTTGCAATGGCATATGGCGGAAGAGAGGAAGTGCTTGATGCAGTAAGCAAGATTGCTGAAAAAGTCAAGAAAGGAGAGATAACTGAAGTGACTGAAGAGACAATCGCAAACAACCTTTACCTGAACTCTGACCCTGACCTGATAATCAGAACAGGCGGAGAAAGAAGGATTTCTAATTTCTTGATGTGGCAGGGAACATATGCAGAGCTCATGTTCCTGGACAAGCACTGGCCAGAACTGGAAAAAGAAGATTATGTAAAGGCAATACAAGAATATTCTAAAAGAGAAAGAAGGTTTGGGAAATAGTCAGGCCTTAATCTCAAAAATATCAAAATTGTTCAGGTAATAAGGGAATTGAATAGGCTTCTCAGAATGCCTGATCGGCAATACCTTGCTCACAAAAGTCTTGCCAGCTGCTGTGAAATCAAAATTGACAAGCAGTTTTCTTGGCGGAACAAAGATTTTCTTTGCAACAGGCCTCTTGAAATCCATCTTGACCAGGATGCTTGCTGTATCATCAAGGGCATTTGTGACTGCAACTGTTCCTGTTATTTCCTTAATGTTTACTGCTACATCATCATCTATCTGCTTCAAGGACTTTATCTTTCCAACAGACTTGTCAAATAAAACAACACCTTCATAAAAGATTTTCTGCCCAGATGTTTCCATCACCAGCGTAAAACTGCTTGATTCACCTAGGTTGATTTTTTCCTTTGCTGAAGCAACCAGCTGCATGCTTGTTGTTCCATCTGGATCAAATACAGCTTCAAAAGAAGTAATCGTGATTACAGGATTCTCTATCTCCACAACAACACTGCCGGACACAGGCGCACCTGCCTTGAAAGCAAGAAAACCGCCAATTAGCGCTATCAAGATCAATAACAAATATGCTGTAATGATTCTTTCCCTGCTCATAATATACTATTTAAAAAAGAAGGTATATAAAGATTTCTCTAAATCTGCAGAAATAGCAAACTTTATAAAGTAACTGCGAATTCATAGAGCTATTACCCGCATCACAACTCTTGGAGTTGGAGGGAAGAATGAACAAAGAAAATTTCAAGAAAGCAATAGAACTTGTAAAAAAGACTTCTCCTAAGAGGAATTTCAAGCAGAGCTTTGACCTCATAATCAATCTAAGAGATCTTGACCTTAAAAAGCCAGACCAGCATGTTACAAGCTGGGTGACCTTAAGATACAACAAAGGCAAGAAAGTTAAAGTATGCGCCTTGGTAGGGCCAGAGCTGGAGCCAAATGCAAAAGAAAACTGCGATACTGTAATACTTGCAGATGATTTTTCTAAATATGCAGAAAACAAGGTATTGACAAAAAAGCTGGCAAAAACACATGATTTCTTCATTGCACAGGCAAACATCATGCCTAACGTGGCAAAGACATTCGGCAGGATATTAGGAAGCAGAGGAAAGATGCCAAACCCAAAGATAGGGTGTGTTGTCCCGCCTAATGCAAACCTCAAGCCGCTTGTTGAAAAACTGCAAAAGACTGTCGGCCTGATTGCAAAGACAGAACTGAGCATCAAGTGCCTTATTGGAACAGAAGAAATGAAAGATGAAGAAATCCTTGACAATATCCTGACTGTTTACAATAACCTGATTCACACACTGCCTGCAGAAGAAAGGAACATCAAGAACATTCAATTAAAGTTCACAATGGGCCCTCCTGCGACAATAACGCAGAAAGAGGTCATCATGAAAGGCCAAAAACCAGCTGAAGAGGCGGAAAAATGAGCAAGAAAACAAGCCGAGCATCGCCGAAGAAAAAGAACATTGTGAAGAAGATGACAGACTTGTTTAAACAGTATCCTATAATCGGCATAGTAAACATGGAAAATTTGCCAACGCCCCAGCTGCAAAGGATGAGAGAGCAGCTAAGAGGCAAAGTTGACCTTGTTATGACAAAAAGAAGGCTTATCCTTAAAGCACTTGACAAGATAAAAGACAAGCCAGGCCTTGAAAAACTTAAAGAAAGCATGAGAGGAATGCCTGCATTGTTGTTCACCAAAGAAAATCCTTTTACTTTGTTTAAAACATTAAAGCAAAACAAGTCAAAAGCGCCTGCAAAAGCAGGGCAGACAGCACCTTCAGACATAATCGTGCCAGCAGGACCAACACCATTTGCACCAGGACCTGTAATCGGCGAATTAGGAGCATTAGGCATAAAGGCTTCTGTTGAAGGCGGAAAGATTGCAATAAAATCAGATACAAAAGTGTGTTCTGAAGGCGATGAAATAAGCGAGAAACTGGCAGGAATGCTTACAAGGCTAGGCATAGAGCCGATGGAAATCGGCCTGGACTTATTGGCTGTCTATGAAAAAGGAACAATCTATCCAAAAAGCGTGCTGGATATTGATGAAGTTAAATTCATGAGTGACTTGAGGCTGTCTGCAAGCCAGGCGCATGAGCTGGCAATGGAAATCGGATATGTGACAGCAGATACAATCAAGCCAATGATACAAAAAACATATCTAGGTGCCAAAGAAATCGCAAGAGAAGGAAATTTCATGGCAGATGAGATTGCAGCAGAGCTGCTTGAGAAAGCAGAAAGAGAGATGATTGCATTAAAATCACAATTACCTGAAGTGAAGGTAGAAGAGAAGAAAGAATAGCCGAAGGCTGAAGAGAAACCAAAAGTTGAAGAGAAAAAGGAAGAGCCAAAATCTGCAGAGGCGCCAAAAGAGGAACCAGCGGCTGAAGAAAAAAAGGAAGAACCAAAGAAAGAGGAACCAAAACCTGCAGAACCACCAAAAGAAGAGGCAAAGCCTGAACCAAAACCAGAAGCTCCTAAAGAGGAACCAAAGGCAGAAGAAAAATTGGAACCAGAGGTTCCAAATTCACGAAACGAAGTTTCGCGCAAGCCTCACCCAAAGCAGGGAAATGTTTCACAAGATCAAGCTCAAGATTTGTTAAAAAATCTTCAAGAAAAAGGAACACTGAGAAAATCATAATTTAGGGAGGTACTAAAATGGAATATGTATACGCGGCAATGCTGATCCACAAGGCTGGAGGCAAGGTTGACGAAGCAACAGTAAAGAAAGTGCTGGAAGCAGCTGGAGCAAAAGCAGATGATGCAAGAATAAAAGCTTTAGTAGCTTCACTTGAAGGCGTGAATATTGATGAAGCAATAAAAAACGCCGCAGCAGCGCCTGTTGCAGCAGCAGCGCCGGCAGCAGCTGGTGGAGAAGCGCCAAAAGAAGAGAAGAAAGAGAAAAAGGAAGAACCTAAGAAATCAGCTGAGGAAGCAGCTGCAGGACTTGGCGCACTATTCGGCTAAGGAGGTTTTAGGTTGTTGTATTTTATTTTTTTATTAACAACACAGCCTTTTAATAAATGCACCCATCGAAAAGCGGAACGACAAAACAAATAAATGAGCTCAAAAAAGACATTCAAGAGCTAAGAAAGAGTCTTAATCAGATTAACGACCAAAAAGAAGCACTCTTTGACAAGCGGGAAAAGCTTGGAAAAGAGATTATTTCTCTTATCAACAGGACTAAAAACATGCGAAAACAGCGTGATGAGCTGACTTCTTCTGTAAAAGGCATGAAAGAAGAAAGAAAGAAACTAAATCAGGACATAACAAAAAAGATTGAGCACATCAAGAAACTGAACAAGGAAAAAAGAGACCTTGAGCGCAAGAAAGGCATAAAAGAAAGCCCTTCGCAGCTGAAAAGAGAGATTGAAAAGATAGAATTCAACATAGAGACAAGCGCATTGAGCTTTGACAAGGAGCAAAAGCTCATGAAGCACATGAAAGAACTGAAGAAAAAGCTCAAGGAAATGAAGGCCGTCAGCGGAGTGTGGGATTCAACGCATGACCTTTCCAAGACAATAGATGACGAGAAAAAACAGGCAGACCAGATGCACAAGAAGATACAAGACCTGGCAAAAGAGAGCCAGGAAAAACACGAGACAAGCATTGAAAACTCAAAGAAAATACAGGAATTAAAGGACGAAGAAGAGAAAATCAAAAAGAACATAACTGAGAAAAAAGAAGATATAAGCAAAATAAATGATCAATTGAAAGATAAGCTGAAGAAGCTCAGCGAACTAGATGTCACATTCAAGGAAGAGAAAAAAACAAAAAAAGAGAAGCAAGAAAAAAGACGCAAGAAAACAATATCAGAAAAACAAAAAGAAGTTGAAGAAAAGCTAGCTAAAGGAGAGAAACTGACTACAGAAGATCTTCTTGTTATGCAGAATATGGATTAGAAATAGAATTCTTTTTACTGCAGATTTCATAACTCTTTTCTTACACTTCTGAAAAATCTATTCCTTTAATTTTTAGCTTTAATAAAGTATACCTTTCGCCAAAGTAATATCGAATTGATTCAAAAAAACCAAGATTACTCTTACATCTTTCAAAACTTAATTTCTTGCAGGGCATAACTTTTTTAAAAATGTATTTTGCTCTTCTTAAATGATGCGGCGCTGTGACCACGACGGCTGATTTGAATCCTTTTTTTTCCATAATTTTCTTGCAATAAACTGCATTTCCAATAGTGGTATTTGCTTTTTCTTCAAGAATGACGTCTTTTCTGCGAACGCCCATTTTTAAAGCGATATTCAACATAAATTTCGCTTCGGACAAATCTTTTCTTGTTTTGAATCCCCCTGTAAAAATTATTTTTCTGTTCTTTCTTTTATATATTTCAACAGATTTTTCTGCTCTGAGCCGCATATCTTCAATCGTCTTGGGTGTATAGAACACATTTCCTAAACAAATAATCACTTCCTCCATATAATTGTGTTTTTTTTGTTTATATATAAATTATTCTGTGCTTTCATTAACCAAAACCTCTTAAACCGCATCTAGAATCAATTTTTACTCTCTTTTCCCTCACCCTAGCTACAGACCAAATAAAACTTCTTTCTTTGCGAATTCTTTCTATAACTCCCTTTGCATGAAATTTCTCTAGATGATGAAGAATTGTGCAATTAGCAAACCCTAAAATTTGCGCGATTTTCATAGTTGTTAATTTATTCTTTTTTAATAGGTTTAATATCGCGCCATCTATATCTTTGATATCTGACTTGTTTTTGCGTCTGGAAATGATGTAAACTAAAGATTTATGCTTATTAGCTAGACCACAGCAAGGAAACTGTTTAATCAAATCAATATAATCTTGATAAAATCGTTCTATGGACTTATTAGATAAATTCAGATAAAACGTATTGGATGGTTTATGCGGTTTTATTGATCGACAGGCATATCCGCAACTTTCTATTAACCCTTTTAACTCGGCCAGAAATTTTTTATTTTTACTTGATATATTGATTAAATCACGAATATTGCCTTCGTCAAGGATAAATGCAGTAATGCAAGCCAATTTATTCAATTTACTAGACTGATAAATTTTTGAAGGGATTTTTATTTTGTCTGAATGATAAGATTCAATTTTATAAAAATGAGTTAATATGTCTGTAACTGCTTTAGGGAATCTAATCTGCCATTTATTTCTGTAACGCGTTACAGAGAAATCTCCAAAACAGGTCGTCAGTTTTCGTAAAAATTGTTGATTAGCCTCCCTATTCTTTTGAAAATAAGAAGGTGTAAAATTGCCTGCACAACCATCACCGAAAAGATGAAAAATTAAGCTTTCAAATTCAGGAGTTACCTTTATCGGCAATCTTGGATTATATACCCAATTACCTCTTCCTCCAGATCTATAAGAGATAACATTTTTGTTTAGTTTGCCTGAAGAAATTCCTGTTATCTTAGATAATTCTAGAATAACCCATAATGGCATATATTTCGGATGAACCATTTTAGTTCTGATGTCTGTTTTTTTCCCTGCAAGCCAATTATTTATGTCTCCCCCATTGAATTGCGTATTCAACTCGTATTTTCCTGACTTTTTATTTAACCAATTAGCTAAGTCAAAATCTTTGCTAATTTGTAAAGCTTTTTTTGCATCACTAACAAGTTTGGTTCTCATTTTTTTATTGAAAAAGACATAAATTTTCTTTGGCGGAAAATCTGTGATGTTAATTTGATTTGTACTCATTTTAATTTCTCCGGGAAAACCTCATCTAGCGTGAGACTTCCTCAAGTTTATAGGAAGTCTCGCTTTTCGGGAAAAGGGAACGCCTGAGCAGAAATGCATAATTGATTTTTGTGTCGCAGACCGAAAATCATTATTTGGCAGTTCTGCGTGTTCTCTTTTCATGGTATTTGAGAAATTGTCTTTAAATAGTCTGCGAATGTATGTCCAGTGGCTTTTTGACTAGCATGTATCGACTATAGAAATCCGGAAACTTTGCGGAAATGTCCAGTGAGTTCATTACTTTTTATTTTCTTTTGATTTTTCTTCTGAAATAAATTCACAATAGCTACACTTGCCGCAAGTCCATCTATTTGAATGCTTAGCCATAAAAAAACCTTGGCCGCATTTTGGGCAGGACTTTCGTTTTCTATCCAAAGAATCACCTTTCTTCTCAAAGAAATCAGCTGTTTTTATCGGCTTTCTTTTTCTTCTCGGCTTTTTTTCTCCCATTATTCAGCACCTTCTTTCTTTTCTTCTGGCTTAGCTTCTTTTTTCTCTTCAGGCTTGGCTTCTTCCTTTTTTTCAGGAGCAGTTTCTTTATTCTCTTCTTTAGGAGCTTCTTTTTTCTCTTCAGGTTTAGCTTCTTCTTTCTTTTCCTCAGGCTTTGCCTCTTCCTTAGGAGCTTCAGCAGCTTTCTTGGCAGCTTCTGCCTTTTTCTGCTCTTTCTCTACTTGCTTCTTTGGCTTTGGCTCAATCTTGTCCAGGTCTGCTTTTGTATTGTAGACAAAAGCAAGGAATTCTGCCTGATGAGAACCCATGCTTGTGCGGATATTCTTCATCTTTACAACAGAAACATCTACCTTCATCTGCGCTGCAATACCCTGGCTCACCTGCTCATTTGAAGGCGTTGCGCCGTCAAAAGCAATTATGCCAGATACCTCAATCCTTGACAATAACGGATTTTCCTTTTTGTTTTTTATATCTATCTTCATTTTAAGTCACTTTTATTGCATATTCTCCTTTAACTTTCGCACCTGTTTTTTTAGCGATCGCTGATTTATTAGCGTCCATTATGAAAAGTCTTCCTTTCCAGTTTGTGACAAACTGAGTTCCTTTGCAAACAGGGCATTCATCCCCTTCTACAAAGATTTTGCAGTTCTTGCAAGCTTTCTTTTTCATTTTTTCTTACCTGCTGCCTTCTTGACAGTCTTTTTTTCTTGTTTTGCAGGCTTTTCTTTTTCTTTCTCTTCTTCCTCAATCCACTCAAGCTTTCCAAGGCCCTGCTGCCTCATCGTCAAGCCTATCTTTGGATTGGTTATGTCCTTGAATGAGACTGCAATAACTCTTGCCCTGCAAAGGTCTCCTACTTTCAGGATTTTCTTGCTGTCTCTTCCTGTCAAGACCTTGTCTTTTGCAAAGCTCACAAAGTCATCCATTGTCTGGCTGATGTGAATCATGCCGTCAATAGGACCCATTGTAAGAAATGCCCCAAAATCAGCGATATCCTTTATCCTTCCCATAACAACTTCCTGCAGTTCTGGCTTGTATGTAATAACCTCAAAAGTTGTCTCATAATAGCTTGCGCCGTCTCCGGGGATTATGACACCTTCTCCGATGTCGCCCACGCCGACCACATCAATGACAAACCCAAGCTCTGCTGTTGTCAGGCCGTCATATTTCAGCTTGACTGACTTCAGCACTGCATCTTTCACGTCCAGCTCAAAATATCTTGGAGCAACCCGTATATGGTCTTTTAGCTTTATTTTGTAAAACATTTTTTTTATCCTCGCCTACATCAACACAGGAAGGCATTTTTTAGAAACCCCCTGTATCTCACTAGTACTGGAAGAATAAGAAGGGGTTTAAAAAGGTTTCGCAAATTGTTTTTACAATTTGTGAGCCTCACAAAAATTTGATTTTTGTGTTGGTTGCTATTTTCTTCTTCCTTTTTTCTTTGGCAGCAAACCCTGGATATGCTTCAGCATGATGTTGTAATATTTTTTTCCTTTCTCTCCTGACTTGGTTTTAACATCTATATTAGATATCTCAGCAATCTTATTTGCTACAGTTGCCAAAGAATAATCCATTGCGTCTGCAATCTCTTGTTTTGTAACCCAGGCACCATCCTTAGATATAATTATTCCTTTTTTATCAAAAGCATCATATGCTGCTTTTGCTTCTGGAGACAAATCATCTAGAGAATTTATCTCTCCTGCAGGAGGTGCAGGCGGCACTGGCCCTGTTGGGCCGCTTTCAATCCTTTGCTTATATTCTACTTTTTGCCTGTCTAAACTGTCTAATTCAGCATACCATGTAGTCATTAGATTACGCTTTGAAGGATCTCTCATGTGCTCAGGATCTTGCTGCATGTCTTGTATACGCTGTTCAACCTGTGCATATTCTTCTGCAAGCAAATCCAGCTGGTATTTCGGGCTTTTTTTCTTGATTTCAACAAGCTCCTGCTTTATTTCAGCAGTGTCAATGCCTGTATGCTCGTATAACTTCAAAATATCTTCATATGCTTCAACAATCTCGTTTATTTTTTCCTGCTCTGCAGATTTCAAATCATCTGGATTTATTTTTAATCTTTGATACATCCTTTCCACAACTTCTGTGATGTCCTGAGTATCTTTTTCTTCAGGTTTTGCATCATCTTCAGGAGCAGGTGTGAGATTTTTAGCCGGCGCAGGTGCTGGCTGTGCAGCTGCTTTTTCTTCATCCAGCTCTTTTTGTATTTGTATGTCTGCTGCAAGAACCTTGCCGTTTCCTAACTCTCTTTCAATATCAAGAACCTTAAGCTTGATGAATTTTATCAAATCCTCTAAATCGCGAGTGCTATAATCAAGCCCTGCAAGAGGCTGCCAGTGCTCTCCCACTGTGAAATCTGTCCGCCCATTAAATTCGTCAGTAAACAACTGTTTTTCCTCATCAAAATACCGCACTTCAACATTCTTTGTCCTGAGGGTTTTTGCGCTTTTTGTAATATAATCCTCGCCAGCAGCATTTCCGCCGACAGTATTCCTTGCAGTCAGTGCGCAAAACAATGCTTGTGTTATCTTGACTACATCTGAATCATTTGACAGTATGCACAACCCTTCATCTTGCTTGATTGCCTGTGCAAAAGCATATGCAACCATTTTTTCATCTACTTCGTTCTCGCCGTTTCTTTTGTCTTTTTTCAGTCTTGGAATGTCCTGCACCAGTTTTCTTACAATATCTTTTACAGGCGTATAGAATGCATCTGCCTTGTCATAACCATCAAGACGCTGGTGAAGCGCCTCGCGCAATTCCCTGTAAGCAGTTAACATTTCTTTAAGCACTGCTTTAGATTTTATGCCAGCATGGGCTTCTGTAACAAAAGCATCACTAACATAAAAGTCCAAAGAAGTATCTATCTCCTGCCTGACATCTTTTGTAATTATAAATTTGGAAGGATCATTATAGCGGACACAGTTTTTCAGTACACTAGTGAAATTAAGAATCTGTTTCAGGTGCGCAGTAGTTGTATCTCTTAAATCACGGTTGCTTATAGTAGGAACAATATTTGTATCTAATGCAACTATCTGTGATTGCGGCGCGCGCTTGATAAAACCCGCCATCTTGTAGATATTTTCAGGATCTTCAACTTTCAACAGATAACACTTACCTTTTGCTCTACTCATTTTGCCTCACTCAATGACTTAAAAAACAGGAGACCCTTTAAAAAGATTGCGCATTTTACAACTGTTTAGTAAGAAATTAGTTTTAAGTATTTCTTCTGTCTTATAACAACTACAGGAATACCTTTTTTCTTCAATTTTCTTTTTAATTCAGCATCCATTGTAGCTATAATAAAATCTTTTCTTATCTTTTCAAGAATCAACTCATCAACAATCTTGTCTTTTTTTGTCTTTATCTTGGGTATTTTCTTGGCTTTCAATATTGCTTTGGCAAGTTTTGCCGCTGCTTTTGCTTTACCTTTCTTTTTCTCTATGATAGAATTCAGCTCATCAATTGTCTTGTCTATGATGAATGCCTTATGGCTTTCAAGGATCCTCTTCAGTTCCTCAACATAATCAATCTTAAAACTAGCGCAGTGAATCAAAAAATCAGTATCTAATATGACTGTTTTCATGCAGTGTAGAATAAGGCAGAAGTATATAAATCATTTCAATTTATAGCAGACATCGCAGAATTCCTTATCACCATAATAGGTAAATGGAATGCTCTTTGCAATGATTATCTGGCATCCAGACTCAACAGCAACTTTCTGTTTTGAAGGAGCAAGCTGGCCATTCAATATCGTGCCGTGCGTAGAGTCGTCATCAACATAATAAAGCTGCTCTCTCTTAAGCCTAAAAAAACCATGAAAATCTGAAACACAAGGATTATTTATGCATATCGGAAGACTCTTTTGCCTGCCGACCGGCAAGATGCCCATCATTCCTGGTTTTCTAAGCTCATCCAATGGAATCTCATAGACCACGCTGCCGTCTATATGCTTGCTGATAAGCACTTCATCAATGCTTCCAGTATAGGTCTTTGCAAAAGGAGAAATAACTGCCTGTGTCTGCTCAATATTGTCTGCGCCTGTTGGCACAGGACCGTGGCTTACCAAGAATCCTCTATCTTTATGCCTGCGAAGAAAATGGTCTATATCAAAATAACGGGCTTCCTGCAAATAAGTTTCAAAAGGAGTTTCTGGAATCTTTTTGCTCATTCATACCCACCAATGCAGAATATGCAGTTCTGATATATAAAGCTAATGATTCAAAGAAGCTGCAATGTTTTCAGAGAATCTCCGAAAGGGTCTGGACTCTCATTAATTATCCGGATGTCAAACTTATATTTCTTGACCCAGTTCAATAATTCCTTTATGTCTTTTGTAGGGGTTGGCAAATGCTTTCTTTCTCCTTTAGGACCCCACTCAATGCCAGAGATATGCGCTGTAAGAGGCTTGAACTTAAATTTCTTCATTGTTTCAAAAACATGCTTGTAATCTATCTTGCCCCGATAGTGTGCTTTCAAGTGTGCAAAATCAACACACACAGCACAGCCAGTATCCTTGTGCAAATCATATAATTCATCAATTGTTCCAAAAGAAGAATCCTTTCCCATCACTTCGGGGGCGAGCTTGACTTTCCACTTTTTTTCCTTGATAAAATCCTGCATATCCTCAATCGCTTCTTTCACACCTTCGTATGCCTCTTCTTTAGAGAACTTTCCATAATATCCTGCATGAAAAACAATGTATTTTGCGCCAAGATAATGCCCTCTTTCTGCGCTTGTGACAATCCTTTTCTTTGAAGCGCCTATCTTCATCTTGTCTGCAGAGATAAGATTGATGTAATACGGGCAGTGAATACTCAAGTCAATATTCAATCTTTTTGCAACAGCACCAATCTCTTTAGCAGTCTTGTTGTTCTTCATATAGATAGAATGCGTAAAAGCAACTTCTGCGCAAGTAAAGCCAGCTTTCTTAATCTCTTCTAAACCCTTTACTGCAGGACTGCCAATGCCTGCAGGACCAACAAGAATCTTCATTTTTTCACAGTTCTAGGAACAATGAACTTGTCCTTCAATGAACACACAACGGTTGACAATAGGATAGAATACAAAATGAATGCAAGAGTGACATCAAGGACAATGCTTATGCCAGGAATGTAATAGATTGTTCCAGGAACATCATATATAGCCAGCAGGAACACGACTGCAGCAGTTGATATTCCTTTAGGCGCGTTAAGGGTGATGAAAGCAAGCTCTCTTGGCTTGAGTTTCTCTTTCCTGAAGCTGATGACAACTGCAAGGAACCTTATCAGCAGATATGCTGCAAACAATACAAGAGATCTTATGAAAAACTCTGCTGTAAAAGGCAGCTTGATTGTCAGGCCCAAAAGTATGAAGACAAATATGAAAAATGCTTTTGTAAGCACAGACTCAACAGACAATAATGCCACCTTTTCCTTGACATAGACATTTCCAAAGAAGATTCCTAATGTAATGACTGCTAATACGCCATTGCCGCGCAGGTTCTCTGCCAAGACATAAGCGAGCAAAGAAGCAATGATGACTGCAAGAGGAGAATACAATGGAGAATATCTTTTCTGCATTATCTTGAACAAGATAACGCCGACAAATATTCCTGCTCCAATGCCCACAACAAACTTTGTCAGAAAAGGAACAATCAAACTCACTGCATTGCTTATCTCTGACTGTCCCTGCACAAAATCAATGATGATAAACGGCAATAAGACATTCAATGGAGTATTAAAGACAGACTCAAGCTTGAGAAAACCCATTATCTTATGCTTAGTCTCCTTCAAAAGCGAAAGCACGACATCAGGAGATGTTCCTAGATTTATTGTAACAAACAAAAGAGCAAGCACAAGAGGAATGCCCAGGAAAAGCTTTGCCGCAATCGTGAAAATGACCAAACTGAGCAGGGTAAAGATGCCCACAAACTTGAGTGCCTTGAGAGACAATACGTCAAGCTCTTTTAATCTTAATTTTGAAGCACTGTCAAAGACAATCAAAGCCAAGGCAAGCAAACTCACTGAAGTAAGGAACATGTTAGGAAACTGTATCAGCTGCTCACCATGATACTGAATAAAACCAAGAATGATGCCCGCCACAATCAAGACAAGAATCTCAGGAATCTTAAGCTTGGTAGCAATTATAGAAAAGATAATGCCAATAAGCAGGACAGCTGAAATCGACGTAAGTATAGTTAATGCTTCCATCATTACCTCTTTTTTATCAATTTATCTATTACTAGTATAAAAAGATTTTTATAGCGAATCTGTTTTGGACAGGGTATGACCAAAAAGATACTGAAGCAGGTGCTTTCAGAGATAAAGCCAGAAAAGAAAAAAGTGAAAGAAGCAGAGGATTTTCTCAAAAAACTCAATTCAGAGCTGAAAAAGCGCAAGATAAAGGCAAAAGCATCTGCAGGAGGCAGCTATGCAAAAGACACCTGGCTCAAAGGAGACTATGATGTTGATGTGTTCGTGAAATTTGACATGAAACACAAGGATGAAGACTTAAGCAAGATGCTTGCCAAGGCCTTAAAGAGATTCAAGCCAGAAAAAGTGCACGGCTCAAGAGATTATTTCTGGGTGAAAAACAAGATAAGATTTGAGATAGTGCCTGTGCTGGACATCAAGAAAGCAGAGCAGGCCCAGAATGTTACAGATTTTTCGCCATGGCATGTCAAATGGGTCAATACAAAAGGAAAAAAATACAAGAATGATATCAGGTTGGCCAAGAAGTTCTGCAAAGCACAAGGTGTTTATGGTGCAGAGAGCTATATCCATGGATTCTCAGGCCATGTTGTTGACATCCTAGTCATATATCACAAAGGATTTATTCCATTGTTGAAGGTAGCTGTAAAATGGAAGCCAAAAGTGATTATAGACCCTACAAAGAAAGTGGGCAAGAAAGCAATGATGGTGCTGAACAAGAGCAAGACAACAGGACCACTTATTGTGATAGACCCTGTGCAGCCTGACAGGAATGCCGCTGCAGCCGTTAATATGAAGATGTTTGACAAATTCATTGCATCTGCAAAGAAATTCCTGAAAAAACCTTCAAAAAAATTTTTTGAGACAAAAGAAATAGACTGGGTAAAATACAAGAAAAAAGGAAAAGTTGTATTGATAGAAATAAGCGTGCCTAAAGGAAAAGAAGACCCAGTAGGAGCAAAGCTGTTGAAGGCATATATTTTCATCAAGAAAACGCTAAAAGATTTTGAGTTAATGCCAGAAAGTAGTTGGAGCTGGGACAAAAAAAAGAAAAAAGCGATTTTCGGATATGTCTTAAAGAAGAAAAAACTGCCAGAGACATATGAAAGAGAAGGGCCGCCAATAGAGATGAGAGAGCAGGTGAAAAGATTCAAGAAAAAACACAAAAAGACAAAAACAAAGAAAAAAAGAATTGTTGCAATACTCAAGCACAAGAAAAGAACTCCTGAAGAAGTGCTGAAAGAGGTCTTTAAAGACAAATATCTCAAAGACAAGGTGAAAAAGTGCAGACTGACATCCTTATCTTAATTGGACTGACCTTATTGCCATTCCTGGAATTAAGGGCAAGCATACCATACGGCATATTGAACACTAACCTCAGTTGGACAGTCGTGTTTTTGGTCTGCGTAATAACTAATATCATATTAGCGCCGCTTGTCTACTTCTTCATTGACAAGATAATACACTTATTTTTCTTTATCAAGCCGTTCAAGAAACTGTATCATTATTATATAGAGCGCACCCAGAAAAAGATACACAAATATGTTGAAAAATACGGAGAAATCGGGGTAGCAATCTTTATCGGAATCCCATTCCCAGGCTCTGGAGTGTATTCAGGAGCTTTGGCATCATATATATTGGGCATGAGCTACAAGGATTTCATCAAGGCAGCTGTAATCGGCGTGCTGATAGCAGGAGTGATAGTGACTGCAATATCCTTGACTGGAAACGAAGCATTTAAATTCTTCATAAAGGTCTAGCTGGAAAATGGTATTCAAAAAAATAATAGATCATCTCAATGGAAAGCTGAATGACCATGGAGACTGCATATTATTGGATAATTCAAACTCTGCAAAGATTGACAAGAGCTTGTTCTACAGCATTGCAGACAAGAAAGGCGGGAAAATAGCTTTTGTTGACGGCGGAAATGCAGAGATACTTGGAGGAGCAAATTTTTCTTTGCAATTGATACGAATATATTACGTGATATTTGAGAACAACAAGAGAATAAAGCAGAACAAGACAGAATTCTATCTCTTAGCGACTGCTAAAGCAAAAGAAGACAAGATCGTGTATGAGACAGAGGCATTCAACACATACCTGCGCATTGACAAAGAATTTGATGCATTTGACAAGGAACTGTCAGAGCCAGGGCACAAGGCAGAGCCTGCAAAAATAGCAGAATCTGCGCGCAAGATATCTGAGCTGAAGATAGCAGCAGATATTGTCAATGAGCTTAATTCAGGAGATTTTATTATCAGAGATGGGGACTTGACAGAAGGAACAGAAGCAGAAAAAAAGCAGATTGAGGCATTGAAGCAAAAATCTGCTGAAAAAAATGTGATTGTGGCAGGATTGTCCAAGACAACAAGCATATTGACAGACTCTGGAAACAGTGCTTCTGCTGTGTTGAATAAGATAGGTCCTTCATGTGAATGGTATTATCCTATAACCAATAATATAGGCTTTGTAAAACTGCACAATAATTCTAACTATGTCTTCAGGCTTGATTTCTTTATTTCTGATCAATTGGCAGATTTACTTGGGGCATTGAAAAATAATTCAAAAGACGCCTGCTTCCTGGGATATCCTTACGGCCTGATTGATGCAGACAGGTTTGCAAGAATCACAACAAAAGAAAAAGAGAAATTAAAATTGATGCTGATGAGCAAGGGCGGAGATAATTTCCGAGCGCATCTGGCGAGCATAAACGCGCACGAAATCCTCAATAAAGTGGTTTAACTATGTCTTGATAGTAACGAAATTTTATATATGCTGTTTAAGCAAATCCTCTATACACGATTTTGATTTAAACATAAAGGAGGTAATACAATGGACTCAAAAATAGGACATTGGGCATTTATAGTAGGCATAATTATCGCGATTATCGCTGGATTAGTGCCTGCTTGGCAAACACCTACAATAACCTGGGTACTTGTTATCTTAGGACTGGTTGTAGGACTGCTGAACATAACTGCTAAAGAGACAATTGAGTTCTTGGTCGCTGCAATCGCCTTGCTGGTAATCGGCAGCGCAGGAGCAATCCCAGCTCTAGGAACAATAATCTTGTCAATACTGGCAAACATCGTTGCATTTGTAGCACCAGCAGCGCTAGTAGTAGCACTTAAGTCAATCTATTCATTAGCACAGAAATAGGTTGATTTTTTTATTTTATTTTTTTAAGCAACATATCTTCTGTGAGGATATCTACTGTATTCTCTTGCGCCAAAATGTCTGGCCAGCGAAATAAAGAAATCCCTCAAGTTTTCCAGATGCTCTTTAGGCAAAGATTCGAAATTCTTTAAATCCATGTGCAGGAGCTTTAAATCAAGAGCATATTCTGAAATATGGCCTGTTTTAGGCTTTTCAGAAAAGGCATGCAGGACCTGCCACAAATGAACATGGTCAGTAGATAAGTTAATTGTTTCAAGCTCATCACCTGGAATTACATTCCTGCCAGCAAGCTCAGTCATTATGTAGACATTCTCTAGATCTTTCGGCGTCTTATTGATATACAAATCAGTCTCAACAGCCGCAGTGGCTGCTGTAAGTGTAATACTTCTCCCAAAACCGCGCAAATCACGCACAGTATCAAACGGCTTGTATGTCTTTTCGCTCATGACAAGAATACAGCAAAACTAGTATAAATAAATATCTGTGATTGACTTCATACTTTTCTAAAACTTTAAATATGACAGCAAATTCTTAGCAGTTATGGGGGGAGAATATGATTGAAGAATTGCTACCATTACAAAAAGCAGAACAAGCTATATACAAAGTTCGCGGAGAAGAAGTAACCAGGCCAGAGATGGAAAAAATGCGCGAAGAGCAGTTACATCCAGACACTGACTTTTACAAATCATTTGTATTCATGCATGCGAGTGCATGGCTGAAGGATGCAGCAAGAGCTGCACGAATAGGCGAGAATCCAGAACTTGCAGAAAAATATGCAAATGGAGAGCTGGCAGCACTTGCATTCTTATCTGGCGGAGATCCAAGCAAAGAAGTGATTACACCAGAAGGAATAATGGAAGCAATAAACTTCTATAGAAAGCCGGGGCCTTGCGGAAGATTGAACTTGGTCTTGATTGCAAAAGCAGCGCATATGGAATACCTTGACTCAATGCAGGTACATGTCGCGTTTGCGCCATTTTACGGGGATTTATACATGCTCAAAGATGAGGTTGTGAGAGTAGGATATGTGGGTGCAGTAGCAGCTGCAATGGGAACTGCATTTAAGTTAACAGAGCAAGAAAAATGACATGCGGATATTTTAATTTTGAGAAAAAAGACATAACTACAGAAAAAACAAACAGATTGCTTTATTCGTTAGATAAAATAATAAAGTATCACAGAGATAAATTAATTGAAAAAGCTATTGACCAAACTTCCCAGTCAGAGGAACAAACATAAAATCTCCCAAGCGTTCTGTCTCTAATTTTCCTTTAATTTTCTTTCCTCTAATCATCACCTGGCCGTATAACGGCCCGACTGGAATCACTATTATTCCTTTTTCTTGCAACTGCTTGATGTAAACCTCTGGAATCTTGGGGGCAGCTGCTGTGCAGATGATCCTGTCATACGGAGCTGCAGTAGGCCAGCCTTTAGAGCCGTCTGTATGAATCACCTGGACATTTGTTATCTTTGATTTCTTCAGGTTCTTCTTGGCAAACTCAACCAGCTCCTCAATTGTTTCAGTAGTGATTACTTTTCCTTTAGGGCCGACTATCTCTGCCATCAAGGCAGCATTGTATCCAGAGCCAGTCCCAATCTCCAAGACCTTCATGCCTGGCTTTAACTCAAGAAACTCCAGCATCATCATGACAGTTGTAGGCTGGGAAATGGTTTGTTCTTTAAGTATCGGCAAAGGAACATCCTCATAAGCATCTGACTTGAATTTCTTCAGAACAAAATTCTCTCTCTTTACTTTCTTGAAAGCATCAATGATATATTTGCTTGTAACAATCTTGTTTTTAATCCAGTAATCTAACAAAGCTTGTTTTTGATTTTTCATGGCTTGCACTTATAATCCCACGGATACGGCCATTTCTTTGGGCAGGATTTTTCAAGATATTTCTGGGCCTTGATGGCAATTAAAAGATTCTCTCCAGCCAAATCATAGTCTTTTGGCTTCCACTTGACATTTCTCTTGGGATCGCCAAAATTATAAACAGCAGTGTAAGGCGGAATAATCAATCCATTGTATTGCGCGAAAGACATCAATGCATTAAGGGCGCTTATGCCGCCGGCTTCTTCTCCTGAAATAACAAAACCTGCGACCTTTCCTTCCAAAAGAAACACGTTTGGGTCATTTGGATTCTTCATGCAAAAATAATCTCCTTCCAGGCAGGTGAGCCTGTCCAGGAAATTCTTCATCAATCCAGAGACATTAAACCAATAAACAGGAGAAGCAAAAACAATGCCGTCTGATTCAATCAAAAGTTTGTAAATCTCAGTCATATCATCCTTTATCTTGCAGGGATACCTGCAGGAAGAAGGCTTTATGCTGTAATGTCCTGCACAAGGATGGATATTTTTTTCAGCAAGATGAATAATCTTTACTTTTGCACCCCTCTTTTCAGCAGCCTTAAGCACTCTTTTCAAGAGTTTTGCAGTCCTGCCGTCTTTCCTAGGAGAACCATTGATGCCTATTATCAGCGGCTTTGCCATTCCAATAATCTTAGAAAGCACGTATATAAATCTTTCGCGGCAAAAACATTTAAATACCAATAGTGCAGAATTCTAATTAAAAAAGAGGTAAGCAGTTTGACAGCTAGAAACAAGAAGTTTATTCTGTGGTTTGATGAGCTTAGCATAAAGGATGTAGGACTGGTTGGAGGGAAAAATGCTTCTTTAGGAGAGATGTACAAGGAATTGACAAAGAAAAAGATAAGAATACCTTACGGCTTTGCTGTCACAGCATATGCTTACCAGTATCTTCTTGAAAAAGCAGGAGTAGAAGACCACATAAAGCAGGCATTGAAAGGATTAGACACAAAAAATGTGAGAAACATTGCTGAAAGAGGCAGGAAAATAAGAGATATTATCAGGAGATGCGCATTCCCACCAGAATTAAGCAAGGCAATAAAAGATGCATATCACAAATTAAGCAAGAAATACAACAGAAAGAATGTTGATGTTGCTGTTCGTTCAAGTGCAACTGCAGAAGATCTTCCAGAAGCCTCCTTTGCAGGGCAGCAAGAGACTTACTTGAACATCCACAATGAAAAATCACTCATTAATGCGTGTAAAGACTGTTTTGCATCACTTTTCACTGACAGAGCAATTGTTTACAGGGAAGAAAAAGGGTTTGACCATTTCAAAGTCTATCTTTCTATAGGAGTGCAGAAGATGGTGCGCAGTGATAAGGCAAGTTCTGGGGTAATGTTTACACTAGACACTGAGACAGGATTTGATGATGTTGTATTCATAACAGCAAGCTGGGGGCTGGGAGAAAATGTTGTGCAAGGCGCTGTAAATCCAGATGAATTCCATGTTTTTGAGCCGACATTGTCAAAAGGCTTCAAGCCAATCATAACAAAGACCTTAGGAAGCAAAAGCAAGACAATGATCTATGCAGAAGGCAAAAAACCCACAAAAAACATACCAACACCTTTGCAAAAACAAAAAAAATTCTGCATAACAGACAAGGAAGTATTGAAGCTGGCAAAATGGGGATGCGTGATTGAACAGCATTATTCTGCAAAGAAAAGAAAATGGACACCAATGGACATTGAGTGGGCAAAAGACGGCATTTCAAATGAACTATATATAGTGCAGGCAAGGCCAGAGACAGTGCAGAGCCAAAAATCAAAGCATGTTCTTGAAGAATATTATTTAAAACAAAAAGGAGAAGCTATTGCAAGAGGAAAAAGCGTTGGAAGCAAGATAGCAAACGGCGTTGCAGCAGTGATAAGAAGCGTGAAAGACATACACAAGTTCAAGCCAGGACAAGTATTAGTCACAGAGATGACAGACCCAGACTGGGTGCCAATAATGCGGCAGGCAGCTGCAATTGTGACAGACAAAGGAGGACGTACATGCCATGCAGCAATTGTCTCAAGAGAATTAGGCATACCCTGCGTTGTAGGAACACTAAATGCAACAAAAAAGATAAAAAATGGAGATAAAATCACAATAAACTGCGCAGAAGGGGATACAGGCTTTGTGCTTAAAAGATTATTGAAATATGAAGTGAGGAAAATAAATATCAAGAAATTCCCAAAAACAAAAACAAAAGTCATGATGAACATAGGAAGCCCTGACGAGGCATTTGACCTGAGCTTCATACCAAATGCAGGAGTTGGCTTGGCTAGAGAGGAATTTATCATCAATTCTTACATCAAGATACACCCAATGGCCTTGGTGGAGTATAACAAAGTTCCAGGACATGTAAAGAAAAAAATAGATGCACTTACACAAGGATATAAAGATAAAAAACAATTCTTTATTGAGCAATTAGCCAGAGGAGTAGGAACAATAGCAGCGGCATTCTATCCAAAAGACGTGATTGTAAGGATGAGTGACTTTAAATCAAATGAATATGCAAACTTGATTGGGGGCAAGTTGTATGAACCAGAAGAAGAAAATCCGATGATAGGATGGAGAGGAGCTTCAAGATACTACAATCCAAAATATGCGCCTGCATTTGCTCTTGAGTGCAAGGCATTAAAGAAAGTCAGGGAAGAATTTGGATTGATGAATGTTAAAATAATGATTCCTTTTTGTCGTACAGTTGAAGAAGGCAAAAAAGTGATTGCAGAGATGCGCAAGAATGGATTAGTGCAAGGCAAGAACAAGCTTCAAGTCTATGTAATGTGCGAGATTCCATCAAATGTTGTTTTGGCAGATGAGTTTTCAAAAGTATTTGATGGCTTCAGCATTGGAACAAATGATTTGACGCAATTGACATTAGGATTGGACCGGGATTCTGAACTAGTTGCAGACCTTTATGATGAGAGGAATGAAGCTGTTAAGGATTTAGTGCATTATGTTATTGATAAAGCAAAGAAAAATAAGAAAAAGATCGGCCTTTGCGGCGATGCACCTTCAACATATCCAGAATTTGCACAATTCCTGGTGCAGTGCGGAATAGACTCTATTTCTTTATCACCAGATGCAGTTGTGAAGACTACTTTAGCTATTGCTGAGATGGAAAAACGATTGAAAAGACGCAAGAGAGGATAGTTATATTGACTGTGGGGACAGGGAGGGTGTTTTTAATGAATCTTTATAAATCCTCAATATATATACATATTTATGACATTAGACGATCTTGGTTTGGATATACCTGAAGATGTAAAGAAAGAACTTGAAGCTGAATTAGATGAAGCACGAGAGAAAATTAGCGAACCCTTTTATAAACCAATCTACGCAGGAGATGGACCTATTTCTGAGGAGATGGTTTATTCTCATATATTGAATAATTTTCCAGTTGAAATTCCTAATGGTGGGGTTATACGCTCAAATTTAGTTCTTGATGGCACATCATTGGATACGATCATTAGAGATTGCAAAGAAGATTCTAATCATTCAGAATTATACTTATCTAAAACATGGAATGAATTTTTCGCAGAAGTTGATGCTGTTGTTGAGTCACAAGAGGCATTTCCTGGGCAACTAAATCTGGTAGCAAGAAGAACTAAAAGAATTACTGGAAAAAATTATCCAGATGAAATGAAAAGACTCTATAAGGCTTATGTGATTTTAAGGAGTAAAGGTTACAATTGGCTAGATATAGCAGGATAAGACAAACTTCTATTAGTAAATGAAATTATTATTAATTTAACTGATCAAATTACCAATCGAAAGAACAATCAATCCAATTACCGAAACTTCTATAAATATCCGAAAATCTGTCGATTTTATCGTGAATAACCAAAAGCCGCTGGACATTCTGTCGCAGCCTATTTAAGACGCTTACCAGACCGCTTGTAATACTTCTTTTTTCCAAGAATCAAGTATGCAGCAGCATCCAAGAATCCGCGCCTGATAAAAGATTTCAGATAACCATCTTCTCTCCACTTTCTTTCTGAAGGCTTTATCCAGGAATCCTGAAGAAAATGAAATTTTCGCTTGCTTGCCTGCACCCTGTCTGAAAAATCAGAATCCTCGTTGATGATTAAATCTTCCCTATACCCGCCTAAAGAATCATAAATTTCTCTTGTCATGAAGCAATTGCCATGAGCATAGCTGAAAAACCTTGATGCAGTGTTCAATGACAATGCCCAGAAATGCGCAACAGGATGCCTTGATTCAGGAACCCATCTTGCGCAGCCAAACTCTGCACCTTTCTGAACTTTTTCCAATATTTGCTTGACATAATTACTGCTCACCAAGGTATCTGCATCATTAAAGATAAGGATTTTTCCGCTTGCTTTTGAAGCGCCGTGATTCCTCGTCTTACTTATGTTCTTGAAATTAACCTTGTGCACCTTTACAGGCATTTTTTCAGCAATCTCAACAGTATTATCAGAACAAGCATCTGCAACAACAATGATCTCCCCATTTGGAGGCATGTTGACTAACAGATTTGTCAAGGTCCTTCCAATAATCTTCTCCTCATTATGCGCTGGAATGATTATTGAGTATTCCATAACAAAGAAATAGTAAAGGAGATATTTAAAGCTACGGTTCTATCACGCAGATTTTCTTGCTCAAACTCTTATGCAGGTAGTAAGAATATTCTGCCTTAAGCTTCAATTTTGCATTTTTTATGAATTTTTTATGGTTGATGAAGCTTGGAAAGCACACAACTGCCTGCTTTTTCAGGATTTTTTTCATGTTTTTCAAGAATGAAGAATATAATTTTTCTAAATCCTGTTTTTTAGAGCTTCGAGCATAAGGCAGGTCTGTCACAATGTAATTGTACCTTATGCCTATCTTTGTTGCGTCTTTTCTTCTCAATTGATACTTGACTTTGAAATGCTTCAGGTTTGCTTCAGAACGCTTTAGCATCACTTCATCAATATCATAGCCAATCACCTTGAAATCCATCAAGCCAGCCTCAATCAATATCCCTCCTGTGCCGCAAAAAGGATCAACAATCGTGTTCTGCGTTGATATTGCACCAGTGAGATTAACAAGGCATCTTGCAAGCCGTGGATGCAAAGAAGTCGGGTGAAGCATCGGCCTTAAATGAGCTTTTCTTTTTTCAAACGGCTCTGTCATTTCATCAATTAATAAACCGCAATGCACCTTGTCTTTTTCAAAATAAAAATGAAAGCTTGTGACAGGATTAACCAGGTTTACAACAGGCTTGTTCAAATACTCCCATAATAAATCTGCAATCTTTCTGTCTTGAATATGGCCTTTTCCAAAAGAACGGACGCAAAAAGAATCCTTATAATGTTTATTCCAGTCAAATGTTCTTATCTTCTTCTCTAAAGCTGCTTTTTTGCAGGTGAACAAGTGCTGGTACACTGCTTTTGTGTAAGCCAGCCTGTTAAAATAAGTTTTTCTGGAATCAATGAATAACAAATTATCAAGCTGCTTATGCTTTCCCTCAAAAATAGACAGTATCTCTGCCTTGCTCAAGGCAGGATTATGCATTGAAAGCAGGAATATCAGCTTCATAAGCTATCTTGATAAAAACATATTTATATTTGTTCCTATTTTTATAGAATATGGCTGGAAGAACAGACTTAAAATACGAATATCCTGAGATTATTGGAAAAAGCGAAGGATTGATTCAAGTTCTAAAACAAGTAGACCAGACTGTTGATTCTGATACTCCGGTTCTGTTGGTTGGAGAATCTGGAGTGGGCAAGGAGCTCATTGCAAAAGTGATACATGACAAAGGAAAACGAAGAGAGCATTATTTTGTTTCAGATCACTGCGCAGCAATAAGCTCTATATTATTAGAGAAAGAGCTTTTTGGAGATGCTGAGAGACCGAATAGAAAAAGCAAGATACAGCTTGCAGACAAAGGCACGCTTCTTCTTGATGGAATAGAAAGCCTGGCTTTTGATTCTCAAGTGCGATTGCTGGAGGCTATGCAAGAAGGATTTTATATCAATACTGCTGGAGAAAGGATTGAATTTGATGTCAGGCTGATAACTTCAACAAATGACAAAAATCTTGCTAAACGAGTGGATGAAGGACACAAGCTTTACGGAGTTTTTTATGATTATATTTCCCAGCAAACAATTCGCATTCCTCCATTAAGAGAAAGAAAAGAAGATATTTCTTTACTGATTAATCATTTTCTTGCTGGACAGAAAAAAGGGATGGGTGCGGAAGCAAGGAAACTATTGCAGGAAGATGACTGGCCTGGCAATGTCCGCCAGCTGGAGAATGAAATAAAAAGAATGTGCATATTGGCAGGCGAATCTATTTCAAAAATGGACCTTCCTCACAGATTGCTATTTAGGAATATTGAAGATAGTGCTTTTGAAGACTTGATATATGAAACAAGAGTCTTAGAGCAATTTCCTGAAGAAAGCGAATACTGCCTTAAAAGTCCAATCGCGATATTGGTTTACAAGGACCGGCCTGTTGTTCATGATAGTGACAATAAAGGAGAATACACGGTTGTTCACTTAAATGATGGAGACAGTTATCCTTCAACAATGTATCCTCCTGCAGAATCACTTGATGAAGCAATAAAAAATTTCTGCGAAGGGCTTGTTTATGACCTTAAGATGCTTGAAGAAGACGGCTCAGAACATCTCGGCTCTGCACTGGTCAAAAAATACCAATACCTTCAAGCTATACTTGAGAAAAAAGAGTAATAATTTACATGAAAAAAACCAGCAAGCTGTTTTTTAATGATTTATTTATAAAAGACTTTCTATTTCAATACTGTATCACAATAATATTTATAACCTTCTTGCTATTTGAAGAGAGCATGACACTGGCACAAGCATGCATTGGACCCCCTCCATCTTTTGAAAAATTTAAAAGAAGAGAAGCTTGGCGCAAATTTCATAAGAAATTGATGCAAAAAGATCCAGAATCCCTGGATAAAGTGATAAATCTCATAGACCACATCATAAAACTTGCAACAGGTCAAGAAGATTCAGCAAGAACAGAGGAATATTTTCAAGAAACAGTTTATGGCAGTAACTATGTAACCGGCCATGAAATAAGAAAACACTTTACAAACTACGTTAACTTGAGATTAAGAGAAACTGAAATCACTGATTATGATGAAATAATTCGGTATCAGTGGAACGTGACACATAATATCCTGAGATGCTTAAGAAGAATAAGAAATGATGAAGCGCCTTTTCAGCTGCCTTACAAAGATATTAAACATACTGAAGAATTTATTGACAGATTGCAATTTAACACAATAGATTAATTTTTTTAGAATTTTTCTTTTACATATAGAAAATTATTTATAGTAGAAATGTATACTACAGTATATGAAACGAGGCAGACCTGTAAAATCAGACATAAGGCAGAACATAATTGAAATTCTTGCAGTAGCTGGAAAAGCATACGGCTATCTGATTCACAAATGGTATAACCAGATATTTCCTCCATGCACACGAGAAAACATATACTATAACTTAAAGAAAGGCGTTGCATTAGGAGAGCTGAAGATCGAGGAAATAAAGCAGGAAAAAGGCGAATACTCCTGGGGAAGTGTTGTTGAGAAGAAATACTATACCATCGGCCCAAATGCAAAGCCAAAAGGAGACACAAGAGTTAAAGAATTCTTTGAGAAACAAAAGAAAAGCACTCAAAAGAAATAGAGTGAAACTTTAAAAGCAATCAGGATTTCTTATAAGGTATGAAGTATGATGAACCGCAAGAAGAAAGACTTGCAAAACACAGGGCAATAGTTGCAATGCTTGAGCTTTCAAGAAAAATTGCAAGCCAAAACAGTCAGCTGGCAATAGATGCCAATAAAGCTCTTGAATCCTTGTTCTATATTGAGGGCCGCTTGAATAATTTCTATTTCAAATACGGGGTTGACACACACAAAAACACAATATCACTTAAATCAACTAAAGATGAGATAGAAATAACCACAAAACCAGGATTATCAATGAAAATAGAAGAAGTCAAGCTAAATAATACAATACACAGCATAAATCAGGTGTTCAACAGAGACCTGCAAAACACATTCCAAAAATTAGAAGACCTGCTAACAGGCGACGGCTGGAAACACACAGAAGAAAAAGGACTTCTTGTTTCTAAACTAGAAAAAGGAGAACTTCCAGAACTAGACGGGCTAGATGAGCGAGAACAAACCACAGTAACAACACTCTACCGCGGATACAGGGCATTAGTCAGATTAAGAAAATACATCCAAGAAGAGGTTCCTGAGTTTTTTGAGATTGTAAAAACCTATTTTAATGATGGATACCTGCCAAACGACGGCACAGCACCTATCTTTAAGACAAGTGAAGAAGTGTTTGAAGAATTTGACTTAAGCTAAATTTCTTAAAAAACCGTGCACAAGCTTCTCTAAAATGACTTCTTTCTAGCATAAAAGTAAACAGTATCTCTTAAAAAATTATTATCAACATATCTTGAACGCAAATCAGAGAAACCTGCATCGCGTACTAACTTGCTTAAATTCTGCTGATTAAAAAAATGAAGATGCTCAGGAACAGAAAATCCCCTCCAACGCGGACCCATTATGCCCCTAACTAATCCTTCTGTATTCGGCACTGACAAAAGAAGCAAGCCGTCATGCCGCAAAAGCTTATATGCCTTATCTAGATGTGCGCGCGGATCAATCGTGTGTTCAAGATAACTAAACATAGTTATTGCATCGAAAAATCTAGTATGTTCAAACTCTAAAAAATCACCAACCACAACATCCACACTTAACTCGTCTTTTGCAAAATCAGCAGCAGCTTGAGAAATATCACAACCAGAAACATCCAGCCCTGCATCACCCGCTGCCTTAACAAAATAACCTGGACCGCAACCAACGTCAAGAACCTGCCGAATATTATTCAACTGCTGCAAACGCGCAAGCTTTCTGCTTGCTTTCTGCGCCTGTTTTTGCTTGTTTAAAAAAACATTGCTGCGATAACCAACCTTTGCCGTGCCTTCAAAATACTCCTTAGAATACAAATCAGAAAGCGCAGCAATATCAGGCGGATTTGCAACATACAAATGCCCATCACCCAGACACTTAACTACCTGATAACCATTTTTTTCAAACAAATACATTGAAATATCCTTATCACAAATAATACAGTTTGCCATTCCCACCAAAAATAAAGAAAACTGCAATTATTTAAAAAGTTAATTGAGCTTCTTAAAAAAACCCATCAATGCGTATGCTTCTCTTTTTGTAAGAAAAGACTTGCCAATCATTCTTTTCCAGACTTTTTTTTGAGTTTCACGCTTTTGAGCATTTTTGAAAGGCATTTTCTTCAAAGCCTGATTAAAGAGCTTCATCAACTGGTCTTTTTCTGCTTTTGAAGCAAAAATAATGTGCTCGCTGACTTTCTTGCCTGCTAATTGCTTGCTCAGTTCATAACAAACAACTGCAACACTATGGCTCAAGTTCAAAGTAGGGTATTTTTTAGAGCTGGGAATTGTGCACACAAAATCACAAGCCAAAACCTCTTCATTTGTAAGGCCAGGGCCTTCCCTGCCAAATACAATCCCGACTTTACCTTTGATTGGAATGATTTTACTTAATTGCTCTGGAGATACTGGTGAGCGGGGAATATTATAATCAGTGCCAAGCATTGCAGTAGTTGCAATCAAAGTGTCCATCTTAGGAATTTTCTTTACAACTTTGGCTTTTTTTAAGACAGAAATGCCATGCTTTGCTCTCTTTATTGCTTCTTTAGCTGTTTTTTTGCATTTGGGATTAACTAATATTAAATCATTGAAGCCGAAATTAGCCATTGCCCTTGCAACTGCACCAAGATTGCCTGATTTCTTTGGCTCGATGAGTATTATTGATATCATTTTACAAGAACCCAGCAATAACATTAAACAAGACCAGAATAAAAAATAACACGCTGATATATTTCCAGATAATCGCCCCTTTTTTCTTGCTTATTCTTTCTAAGACAGCCTTGACCATCCTTCCGCCGTCAATAGGGCCTAAAGGCAGAAGATTAAACAAGCCGATACCTAAATTCAAGATGAACAGCCAGTAAAGGAATCCAGAAATCCACTCAATTGCACCTGGAACAAATGAACCATACTTTGCCTTGAAACCAGGATTTATCTCTGTGTGCTGCTTTGTGCTTATGCCAAGATATGGTTTTGACTCATTCTTGGGGTTCTTGCCAAGCTCAACTGCATAAGAAGACTTGTCTGTAGTGAACACAACCCGCTCTTCTGGACTGTGCGTTGCAATATCTTTTGTGAAATTAATTGAAGACGTAACTGGCTTGCTTTCCATCTTCAAGATAAGCTCCCCTTCTTTTATGCCTGCCTTGTCAAAAGGCCCGTCTGGAACAATATTAACAATCTCAACACCTTTTGCGTCAAAAGCAGCGCCTGCCACTGGAGCAGCAACATGCGAGACAAGCAAAAGAACAAGGCCTGCAGCGATTATATTGGCAAACGGACCTGCTGCAAAGACACTCAACTGTGCTCTCAAGCTTTTCTTGACCAATTGCTTTTCTTCTGGCTCAACAAAAGCAGCAGGAATCAATGGCAACACAATGCCAAGAAAAGCAACACCAGAAGATTTTATCTTTATATTATACACTCTCGCGATGATGCCGTGGGAAAACTCGTGAATGACTGCGATAAAGAATATCGCAAGAATCCAGTAGATGAATGGAACAAAGAAAACACCTTTTACCTCAAAAGGCAAAACAGGCTGGATGCCTGGAGCAACGCCGGGCTTCAAGAGAAGATTAAAAGTGTTTCTCAGCAATTCAAAGCAAATCAGCAGCATGCCAAGAAAACCGAGAACAACACCAAGGAATGAAACAGTCTTCAAGAGGCCAGGAATCTTTTTTGCGCCAGAATCCATGCCCTTTAGCCCAAGCTTTGTCTTGTACATGATAAAATAAAGCAAAGGAAAGAAAATCTTCTGGACCTCTATCTTCTTGCGCTTCAGATAAATAAATAGAACCATCAACAATATGAATACTGCAGCGGCAATTGCCTGGTAATCCATAGAAAATTTACCTCTTTCTTTTTGGTTTGAAAGCCCTGCTGGCGCATTTCCTGCACTTTATCTGTCCCTCAATCATCTTTCTTGGAGGGGCTTTCATGACAGACTTGCATTTACGGCAAACATAACGATTCCTGAACTTTCTCGCTTCTGCTTCTGGAAACTTAGCCAAAATTATCACCTCTGGTGAAATTTTGGGTAAGCTCAAAAATTTTCAATTTTTGTTGTTTAGCCATTTACTCTGCTCCTTTAACCTGCTTCAACACTTTCTCGCCAAGTATTGTCCAAAACAATACATTAGCGCCTTCAACAACCTGTCCCTTGAATTCCTCAGGGATCTTCAGGTCAAATGTCTCATAGCTCTCAACATCCATGACATTTGCTGTATCGCCTGTAACAGACAATACCTGCGCTGTCTTCTTGTCGATTATCGGCACTTCAACATTCTCGCCAGAAGGCCTCAATATCTCTCTTTTCTTGCCGTCAAGCAGACCCACTGCAACAATCCTGTACTTTGCGTGGCCGTGCTTTCCTGACTTTGAAGACTCACAGCTTGTGACCTTGCAGGCAACATCATCAATAATAATGAAACTGCCAACTTTTATTGTATTTACCCCAACTACTTTTTTTGACATAATAACACCCTGTTTCTTATAACATCTAGGATTTGCAAACTATTTATAAAACTTGCGTAAATTAAAGGGAATTTGCATTTGATTAAGGCGAAAGCCAGCTGAAAAAACCCTTTATTTTCCTCTTAGTAAGGATTTTTGAAAGCTTTTTCTCAATCAAATCACTGTTTGGAAACTCTTTTTCTTTTTTCCTGAACTCTGCAGTGTGGTGGAAATGCCTTCCATTCTTTGTCTTGAATTTATGCTTCTTATGCAATAATTCATGATACATCACATAATCAAGGCAGTCATCATGATCCAGCAGATGTCTTGTCACAGAGACAGTGTCTGTTCCATAATCATAATGCCCTAAAGTCCTTAAACCCTCGCTGATTTTCAGGTTAGGCACGTCCATCATGCCTGCAAAAAACTTCTCATTGACCCTGTTAAAAGAAGATTCTAGAACAGGATGTGATTTTGTCTTTGGAACAGCTAAATGAGCCTGCTTGATGAAAATATTATACAAGTCCATATTAGTTGTCTTTGCTTTTTTCTTAAACAGCCTGCACATCAATTCCTGCAAAAGGCCCAGCTTTATCTTCTTGTCAACAGAACGCCACTGCTTGCTCAAATTAAATATAATCTCTTTTGAAAACCTGTTCATCTGGACATTTGCATTATAGCCCTTGAACCTTCCAGAATATTTTATCTTGGCAGAATAAGAGAACTCTTTCTCAGGAAAAAGTTCCATAAAGGCCTCTTCAATCATTCCCACCATTTTTTATGCAGCCAATTTATACCTTAATACAGCGGCAACACCGCCAAGATCCCTTAACTGGACACCTTCCCTTGTCTCAGTAGAAATAATCTTAACTTCTGTAGAGAACTGCTTTGCAAGCTCCTCAAACTCATCAATCAAAGCATCACTCAAACTCTCAGAAAGCAATAAAACATCAACAGCACCCATGTTCAATGCCTTTTTTGTCTCTTTCTCGCCATATGTTACAGTATCAGGGTCTTTTGCAAGTTTTTCAAAGAACTGGCCCATTGCTTTCTTTTCATCAACAACCTCTTCTTTTGCCAATAAATCCTCGCTCTTGTCAACCAGCTCCTGCAAGCCAAATTCTTCTGTATATGACAAATCCTTTATTCCTATGATCTTCTTCTTGACATCACCTGTTATGAAATTTCCCTCAACTAATTCATGCTTTGTAGGGCCAGGGCCTCCTACAATGATTCCCTTGATGCCTTCTCTCATCAAGAACTCATTTTTCATGTAATCTGCAACTTTCTTCAGATGGTCTTTTAGTGCCAAAGCTCTGTTCTGCTCAAACCTCGCTGCGCTCTGCCCGCCAGCCTTCATCTTTCCAGGAACATGAGAATGTGTCTTCAATAAAGGGATTATTGACTTTCCTTTCAATAAGGCAATGCTTGCATCTCTCCTGTCAAGCACAACAAGACCATACATCTCCTTTACATCAAGCATATCTCTCAACAAGTCAACTTCAAAATTCTTGTCACACTTGTAGATGCGCGTCTTCAAGGGGACAGGAGGCTCAATAGACCATACCTTAACATCTGTCTTGCCCTCTCTTGCCAGTACGTTTCCTGCAAAAACAGCCAGGCCGTTCTCAGGAGTCTGCTTGAACAGTCTCAGATGCTGGATCATTCTTTCAAGAGCATCTGTCACATTTTTTCTTGTGGCAGCAGACTTTATGTTCATCGCAGTGCCCTGCTCCTGCGCCAGATGATTGATTATCTTGTTAATATCATAGCCCTTCGGAATATAGACTGTCACAAACTCAGTATGCGCGGCCTTACATGCCTCTAATTCCTTGATAAACTTCTTCAGTTTATGCTTTTGCTGTGCTGTCAATACCATACACAGAATTATTAGAGAGGGGGTTTATAAAAGTTTGTACCTTAGTGCGTTTTTAGTAACCTTTTTAAATGACTCGTGGTTCTTAGAGTGCTATGGCAGTTGAAAAGGGGCTTGGTCCTGCTAAACGATTCGGGCCAAGGTATGGAAGGACAGTGAAATTCAAGCTTGCAAAAGTAGAGAAACAGCAGCGAAAGCCACAGATATGCCCTTACTGCGACAGGCCAAAAGCAAAAAGAATCTCTGCAGGAATATATGAATGCAGTAAATGCAAGGCAAAATTCACCGGCAGAGCATATTTCTTGAAGAAAAAAGCTCCAGTGGCAATAGTCACTGAAGAAGCTACTGAAAAAAAAGAAGAGGCTGAAGCATAAAAATGGTCAAATACACGTGCTTTAAATGCGGCAAAAAGATATCAAAAGACATGATGGGCAAGAGGGTTAGATGCCCTTACTGCGGAAGCAAGATATTATACAAATCAAGATCAAAGATAACAAAGGTTAAAGCAAGATGACTGACAAATCAAAAGAGACGCAAGAGAGCATAGGGCAGCTGCAACTGATAGAACAGCAGGTGCAGACAATGGCTATGCAGAAACAGCAGTTCCAGACACAGCTGTTTGAGGTTGAGAACGCGCTGAAAGAGCTGAAGACAAGCAAGACTGCCTACAAGATCGTCGGCAACATAATGGTCCTTTCTGAAAAAGAAAAGCTGGAAAAAGAGCTTAAGCAGAAGAAAGAAATAATCGACCTAAGGATAGCAAACCTTGACAAAGAAGAGAAAAAGCTCAAGGAAAAAGCAAAAAAACTGCAAGAGGAGTTACTATCAGCACTCAAAAAGAAATAAGAGGCATGCACAATGAATCAAGACAAAATCACCACAGTAATAGCCATGTTGCGCGAAGTAGAAGAAGACTCCTGCGTGCCTAAGAATGTCAAAAGCAAGATTTCTCTAACAATAAAAGACCTTGAGACAAGCCAAGAGGAAAGGTCCATAAAAATCAGCAGGGCGCTGCATGCACTTGAAGAGCTGACTGAAGACAATAACATGCAGGCAGACACAAGAACCCAATTATTCAACATCGTGAGCGAACTAGAGATAGTATAATTATTTCTTCTGGATTATCTTTGACTTGATTATAACAGAATTAGGCATGTAAATCAAGTCACCCTTCGGCGTCTTTATCCTTGCATTCAAAAGGCTCATCTTCACGACTTTTCCTGAAACACCGTTTATCTTCACTTTCTTGCCTTCTTTCAACAGATCTTTCCTGTAGATATACCAGCCTGCCATGAAATTAGGTATGAAATCCTTCATGCCAAGGAAGACTGATATTATCAATACAGCGACTGCTGCAATCGCAAGTATGTACATCACAAAAGCAGTTATGCCTAATACATTCAATGCAAATATGATTGTTATGAAATAAACAAAATATTCTGCAATATGCGACAAGGCAAGCTCAAAAGAGACCTTTGCCCCTGCCTTTTTCAGTAAAGAATCAAGTTCTGCCTCATGCAAAATCCTCTGCACCAACCTGCTGATTAATTTTGCGATGATAAAACCGATTAAAAGAATGATGATTGCAGTTATGACATTATTTATTGTAGGGCCAAGATAAGTTTTTGCATCCCTGATGATATCCATGCACACCTAAAAAAAGGACAATATTTTTAAACCTTTGCTATTAAAAATTCCTTTATGGCAGATGCAGCAGCAAAGATAAAGGAACTAGAAGCAGAACTGAAAAAAACACAATACAACAAAGCCACTGAGCACCATTTTGGTGTTGTTAAAGCTCGTATTGCTAAGCTTAGAGAGAAGATAGAGAAACAAGCATCCAAGAAAACAGCTGGACAGGGCTTTGGTGTCAAGAAATCAGGAGATGCAACTGTAGTCTTATTAGGCTTTCCTTCAGTAGGAAAAAGCACACTACTTAATGCAATAACAAAAGCAAAATCAAAGATTGGGGCTTATGAATTCACGACACTGGATGTTGTTCCTGGATTATTAGAATATAATTTTGCAAAGATACAAATCCTTGACATTCCAGGGATTATCTCTGGGGCAGCTGCAGGAAAAGGAAGAGGCAGAGAGATACTTTCAATGGTTCGGAACTCTGACCTTGTCCTGATACTTGTTGATGCAAAACATCCAGGACATTACAAGACAATACTGAAAGAGATATATGACGCAAATGTGCGGATAAACCAGAAAAAACCTGATGTTAAAGTGAAGAAAAAGCCAAAAGGCGGAATAAGCATAGGAAGCACCGTAAAATTAGGCATATCCAAGAAAACAATGCAGGACATTCTAAAAGAACTGAAGATAAACAATGCAGACGTGGTCATCAGGAGCAAGATAGACATTGATGCATTCATAGATGCAATAGAAGGAAACAGGAATTACATTCCTGCATTGACTGTCATAACAAAAATAGATGCTGTAAGCGAGGAGAAAAGAAAAAAACTGATAAAAGAAATAAAGCCGGACTTAGTCGTGAGCGCAGAAAAAGGAGAGAACATTCCAGAACTGAAAGAAGCAATATTCCAGAAACTTAACTTGATGAGACTGTTCATGAAAGAAGTGGGCAAGAACCCTGACCTGGAAGAGCCGATGATTGTGCGCAAAGGAATAACAATAGAAGGGGTGTGCAGGAAGATACACAGGGATTTTGTTAAAAAATTCAAGTATGCAAAGATATGGGGCAAATCTGCAAAGTTTCCAGGACAGATATTCCATAAACTGGACAAGAAGCTTGAAGACGGCGATATTATAGAGATACATATAACTTGAGAGCAATGATGCGCTCCGTTTGCTTCTTTAATCACCTGTTTCTCAGATTTGTCAAGAACCAAAGGTTCTTGAGCACCATCAGGAATACTTCACATACAAATAACAAGAAGTATTCCTGAGGTATCAGATACAGCATATAAAACTTAAGACTACGCAAGGCATCATTGAGACACGAAACTTTAAAAATAAGATATACTTACTTTACTTCTTAAAACAAAATTTTTTCCAAAAACACACAGAGTGTAGAATGGGGGCCGCAAAGGTCAGATGATTACTGAAACTTCAGGCTGGAAAAGCCGAAGCAAGGAATCAACTGGCTTTGGATTCAAAGAAAGACAGAAAGTCTTCAGAATCCTGCAGCAATCACCGACGATAAAACGCGTGATTGCGGAAAACCTATAACTTTATTCTAGAGTGCAGTCTGCTCTTAATCATAGATTAGAACCAGTTCTAAAGGGAAAACCTTGGAAAGGAGGTGAGAAATGGATCAATTGTTCAACCTCTGGTATTATTGGACAAAAGACCTTTCAAAAACCAACAAGAAAATCGCGGATTTTATCGTTGAAACAGCAGTCATCACAGCGCTGATATTCTCATTCAGCATGTTCTTCATGGGCCTCTTGCACCAGGCCTGCAAGTAAGAATTTAAACTATTTTCAGAATAAGAGAAAGGAAGTGAAATGCGAAAAGGTGTAAGGCCGAAAAGCAATGATAATGATTTTTCGAAAGACGAAAGAAAACTCATCTTGTTCATGGGAGGAGACCCAGACAATTTCGATGACGAGGATGAAGAGACAACCGGAGTCGACGTTTTGGCACAAGGGTGCCTTGTTCTACTGCTCGCACTCATAGGTCTTCTCGTACTGTGTGGAGTATGTTCGGCAGGCTAGAAAGGAGGTTGAATGAAGAAGATAATAAGAGAAGGCGCAATCGCATCCTGGATTTTGCTTCCTTACGTAGTAATTGCCTTAATCGGCACCTGGGTGTTCCTTAACACACTCGCCAACACATAAGAAAGGAGTCAAGCATGGCAAACGAAGATTTGGGCTTGGCAGAGCTCTTCTTGCCAGAAAAATTCGCAAAAGTCTGCCGATTCATCGGATCCTTAATCATCTGCGGAATGGGGGCATTCGTACTTAGCGTGTGGGTCTTATTCATCTTCAGAGTAATCTAAGAAAGGAGGTAACTTGAAACAAGAACCACCTGTCAAGACCGTAACGCCTGAACAAGAGCCTGCAAAACTGCTCTGGGGCTTCTTCTTCTGTATCACAGTGGGGCCGCTTGTGATACTCTTTCTCCTGCTGATGGAAGGCCTGTACCAGCTCCAGGAGTTTTGCAAAGGCAAAAAGGCGTCAACAAAGGCCGTCTGAAAAAAGCCTAATCGAAAGGAGGCAAACCTCAAATAAAAACACGATGACGTGAAAGTAGCAAAAATCTGAAAGGGGGTGAAATGGACCGGGGCATAAGCACGACAATATTCCTACTGGGGATCCTGGCAGGGGCAATCATTACTCCTGCATTCAAAACAGCCGTCTTCGCAAAAGAAGTCCTGCTGTCAGAAAGAATCACAGCAGGCATGTTTGTCTTGGTGGTGCCGGCTTTATTCTTGTGCAGTTTATTCATATGCAGCAATGGACTGCCAAAGAAAAAGAAAGGGGGCAAACTCTCAAACAAAAGTTCCAATGAACAGACTGACCTAAGCAAGGCAGACCTTATACTGCTGCTGATTGGCATACCAGTGGCAGTGTTCGGCGCAACCTTGGGGACACTCCTGGACTTTGCACAGAATTACAGGCCTTAAAGGAGGTGAGCATGCACGGCCTGGAACTGGCTCACAAAAAAGCCCAAAAAGCATTTTGGTTGGGGATTTTCCTGGCAATAATGCTCTTGAGCACTGCCGGCATAATCCTGGGATTCATCTTAGGAGTTTTTTAACAAGAAAGGAGGCAAGGCTTGGACGTTGGACTGTTTATCATTGTGGCGTTATTAGTCGGGATTGGCCTGGCTGCCGCCGCATTTTTCGACATTCCAGCTTAACAAGAAAGGAGGTGAACCCTGAAAGCGCTTGGCAAAAGACTTTCAGGTCTGCTTGGCAGAGCACTTCTGGTCTCGCTGGCAGTCGGGTATCTATCGTTACTTTTCTTAGGCGCTTTCATAGATGAGGTCGCGGATCATCTTAATGAAATGCGTGTGTAACAGAAAGGAGGTGAGGCTTGGCAACAAGCAAGGCTTCACAAGTGTTGGCAGGATTTGCTGCAATCACTGCGATTGTCTTGAGCACGCTCACGATTGTCGCAATCATCGCGGGGGAGAATGGATTGGCATTCCTGCTGTTGATGACTAACGGGCCGATTCTTATTCTTGCATTGAATGCGGGCAATGCGAGGACAAAAGAAGACGCCAGAAACTCGCCCGCGCCAGAGTTCGCATTCTTTCTAAGGCAGGTGCAGGCAGTCGCGTCAGTATCCATTTTGGTCGGAATGGCACTGATGCTGGTCATATCCTTTGTGCACCACTAACAGGAAAGGACTTAGCTTGAATTGTTTCTTTTATTTCAAAGTAAGGGAAGGGAGAATGCCTTGAAAAAGCGCAAATTTGTTGAGCAGCTTGAGGAGAAGAAGGGAGAACCCATCGAGGACAGCCAGAGGAAAAAGCTCAAATACGTGAATGGGGGGATGCAAGCCAAGAAGAGGAGCACAAGGCTTGCCAGGAAAAGATAACTAGGGCAAAAGGAGGAACTTCAAATTCCTCCTTTTTTTTCTTAATTCTTTTCTATATAGAAAAATAAAAACATTTAAATAATTCGGTATATTCCTAAACCTTGGAAAACGTGGGAATACCGGGGAATACGTGTGGAAGATGAAAAAGAAAAAATTCTCAATCGACAAGATCAAGGTTCCTTCTTTGAAGAAGGAAAAGGATGTATCTAAAGTTCTTGAGGCAATGCAGCAAGACAAGGTCAACCTGACTAAAGAAGCTGTAATGGATATCCAAGGACAGATACAATTAAGAGAAGAATTGCACAGCCAAATTCTATCTGAAGCTGACAAGATAAAGACCAGCCTGAGCAACCTTATTCTCTCCACCTCTGACATGGAGGAGCAGGAAAAAGCACGAATAAGGCAGAAGCAGATAGAGCTGGACCAGTTCAAGGTCAAGGAAAAGATAGACAAGTGGAAAGACATTGCAATATTGAAGAGAGAGCTGAGAGACAGGCTTAAAGAGTTCAAGGAAACTGAGAGCAAGACACAGATGGTTTCTGAGCTTCTAGAGGAATAAAATGCTGAGAGCGCTTACTGTAGAGGAAATCTGCAAAAAACTAAAGCCAATAATGGGCAAGAAAGTAGACTCAATCTACCTGAGATACAAGCTTGCAGACGACAGGGAGACAAAAGCAGAGATAGAGAAAGCACTGCATGCCTTGTTTGAGAAAAAGCTTAACACATCATTACTGGACGAAAAAGTGCTTTTACTGCCGCCAGAGAACCTGGACGGAGAATACCCGCTGGGAACAATCAAGTATGCTGAAAAGAAATTCAATCCATTCTGCCTGAGGGAGCATGATTTTGTGAGGCACGTGTGCATCTCAGGAATGAGCGGCTCTGGAAAAACAAACCTTGCATTCATCATTCTCGAAGATCTAATCAAGAAAAAGAAGCCATTCATAGTATTTGACTGGAAAAGAAGCTTCAGGCCATTATTGAAAAAAGACAAGAAACTATTGTGCTTCACAGTAGGAAATGCAAATGTAAGCAACTTATTCAGGATAAACATAAACGAGCCGCCAGCAGGAGTGGATCCAAAAGAATGGGTGGGCCTATTATGCGACCTAATAACAGAGAGCTTTTTTGCAAGCTATGGAGTGCACAAGATACTCACAGAAACAGTTGACAGGGCATTCAGGGATTTTGGCGTCTATAACGGCAGCAAGAACTACCCTACATGGCACCAGATAAAAGACAGGTTAGAAGAAAAAGAAGCTGACATGAAAGGCAAAAAAGGCCGTGATTCTGAGTGGATAACAAGCGCATTAAGGATAGCACACGCACTTACATTCGGGCATTTTGGCGCTGCAGTGAACTGCAAAGACAAATACGCGCTAAAAGTAGAAGACCTGCTTGACAAAAGAGTTCTTTTTGAGCTGAACTCATTAAGCAATGCAGAGAAGAAATTCTTCTGCGAATTCATACTCACATACATCTACAAGCTGAAGAAAGCAAGCGATGAATCCAGCACAGAGGACTTCAAGAGCGCAATACTCGTGGATGAAGCGCACAACATATTCCTGAAAGACAAGACCACATTCATAAAAGAAAGCGTCACAGAGATGATATACAGGGAAGTCAGGGAATATGGAATAAGCCTGATATGCCTTGACCAACACATCTCTAAATTAAGCGACGTAGTTGCAGGAAACAGCGCATGCAACATAGCATTCCAGCAGATGCTGCCACAGGATGTTGACTGCATATCAGGGCTGATGCAGATAAGGGACAACAGGAATTACTTTACAATGCTGCCAGTAGGCACTGCAATAGTGAAGCTTGCAGAAAGGCATTTTGCACCATTTGAAATGGAAGTACCCTTGTCAGGCATCAAAAAACAACAGGTGAGTGACAAAGAACTGGCCCAAAAAATGAAAAACATTATAAAGGAAAACAAATCACTTAGACTATTCAAGGAGAGATGCGATACTAACAACCTTAAAAAGCAATTATCAAAGGTTGACCTTATATGCAAAAGAAGCGGAGTGAAGACAAAAGGCTCTGCTATTGATTTAACAACTAAACCAATTTCACATTCCTACGAACTAGCAAAAGAACAAAAAAAATTTTTGAGATTTTGCAACAAAAAACCCAGAATGGGTGTCGCAAAAGTGTACGAGTCTCTTGGCTTGTCAGCCCGGAAAGGAAACAAGCTTAAACAAGAACTCGTAAGCTTGGGCTTTGTCAAAGTGGCAGAAACCAAGGATCAAAAAGGTTGGAAGAAAACTATCCAGCTTACTGACCTGGGCAAGAAAGCCATAAAAGCCTGAAAACGCGAGCGCAGTTATCGACGAGAAAACGAATAATTGCGGAAAACCCCCTTTTTCTATAGGTTTTATTGTTAATCCCTTCAGACTTCTTTAAAAACACACCGCGGAAAAAGAGGGAAACACAATGGAATGTCTATCTCACTGTCTACCTGCACGCTAGCTCGACAAGAACAGTCATTCTAGTACCCTACCAAAAGCGTGCGGGTTATACAATATACCCTTTCTAAGGGTTAGTGACCCCTCTCGGCAGGTCTGGAAACGGTTCTGGGCCTGCTTTTGCAAAACAAACCTGTGCACTACTTCCTCTAACCCAAACCCTCGTTAGTGCATGGGTTATTGACATGCAAGCGGATCTGAAGATAGTGCGAGCTTCGGGTCTGCTATAAAAAAACGGTTCGACAGGACCTCGCTGGAAGCAGATCTGAAACAGCCTACCATTTTCGGATCTGCTATTGAATCAAAGACCTGTGCAGGGCAGTGTGCGGCCGGCCAGCGGGCATCTAACGTCAGGGAGACCTTGAAAAAAGGAGCCTTGTCGATTGAAGGGATGCCCATACTCGCCGTGTGCAGGCATGGATTGTCAGAGGGGGGCCTCTGAATCGAGCTGAGCAGGCAGGTTGCAAAAAGCACCCTGGAGCGACCTGCCTGCTTCTTTACTTGCGACGAGTGATGGTGCTTTCGAAGCATCTCGCTCTGCGGCAGGCAGGTTACACACCACGGGCGAGCCGACCTGCCTGCTGCTCCTTTTGTATAAACAGTCGTGTGGGACTCAGGCACGACTTTGCAGGCAGGCTGCTAAACATGCGGGACAGTCTGCCTGCATCTTTAAAACGCGTCTCGCCTGCGTAAGACACAAAGGTTTGGGGAGATTCAGCTTAGCTGTCTCCTGTCCTCTGGAACGCGAACAGGCCTTCCGCGCGAAATCCATTGAGGACCAAGCAAACTGTCTTGCGCAGGCGAGTTCCTTGAATCCTCTACACCTTTTCCCTTACACGGGCGGGGTCACAACTCAGCCTCTGACTCCGCCCACTTTAACCAGTTCCGCCTGCATATGAGAACCTCCTCTCTAAAATATGCAGGTGGTTTGAGAATAAAGCGGGGGTTTTCTGCCACGCCTACGGCCCCATTTCCTGACTTAGAGATGATTCGTAGGAAGCCAGCCAACCCCTGCTTCTTTTGTAAACTCCTTTCCCTTACATAGGGCAGGCTCCCTCTCTCCGAAAAGCCTCGGCCCATGGGGAGCCTGCCCGCATAAAAACAATGAGCCTGGCGGCGCTGTAAAATGTACTTGTACGTTCTCTGAGTGCGGATCACTCACGCCAGGCTCTCCTTATACCCATTAGAGGGACCCTAACCTCCTCATTCACGCCTAGGGCTTCCGGCCACCCATCCGGTTGCCCGCCCGCTGCCAGTGGAGTCTTCTGAGGTAAAAGGCGGGAGATGTTGATTCTGGCAGCAAACCCATTGGGATAATATCCTAGTGGGAGTCCGAACCTGGCGGGTGGGCCTAAAACTTGTTTTTAGGTTTGCCCGCTTTTTGAAGATTACAGGACATTGGGTCCTATTGCAATATTTCTTTTGAGCCGACGAAGGAGGCTTATGGCCAGGTTGAGACAGTTTCTCTAGATCAAGAAGAAGAACAGGAAACGAAGTCTTACGACAGAGGGGGCTTGGAGCAATCCTTGCTCCCTCCTTACAAATTAACCAGCACTGGCAGCCTGGAAGTTAAGTACTTCTCCAGACCTGTATCGGAAACAGGATGGATTAAGGAAAGAGCCGGGAATGCTGCTGGATAACAGGCAGGCTGGACCATTCCAAGAAGTGAGGCGCTGTTCCTACAACTGCTTCATGCGCAGTGCCTTTTTTCTTGAATTTCTCCAATACCCTCATACGATGCAGACAATTTCTTCAACCAGCCTGCTTTTAAGATTCGGGCGAACCAGAATGGGAAAAAGTTCAGCAAGCTTCCTTCCTTTACCAATACCCTGTTGGTTATTCTGGTTCGCTATTAAATATAACGGGCAAATAGCTCGCACAAGATTATTTTATTATTTTTGGCTTTGTGCCAGAAAGGACGGTACAAATTGATTGTCCTCAACTTAACGCCCAAGAGCCGCGTGAAGGCCTAAAAGAAGATGTGGGCCTGACGTATCGGCACCAGAAGGCAAACTGGCAAAAATGCCAACCCCGCTGCAAGGATGCAGCATTGGCCATATCGATAGGCAGCCAGCAGTAAGGAAAGGAGGCCCAGGTTGATTGTCTAACCATCTCCAAGGGAGATCGAGCAAGGACGCAAAGTCTGAGCGGGGTTGAGGTATGCCAATCTTGGTGTGCCTTGTAAATCCTCAAAAAAATAAAGAAAAGGCCGATACAATGACACGCTTTCTAAGCACGTTCATTGTAGCTCGGCCTTTTTTATTGCTATTTATTTTCTATATAGAAAATAATTAAGGAAAAAATTACAAATCATCAAGGTAATCCTGCTTAAACTGATATCCTTTTCTTCTGGCAAGCTTAAACATTGCCTTGTCAAACCAAGAGCCATACTGCGCAGCTTTCTTGGAGCGCCAGGCAAACTTCTTAGGCAGGCCAAGGTCCTGCGCAATCTCTCTAAGAATTATTTTCTTTTCTTTCTTGCTTATCTTTCTCTTGATTGAGATGCCCATTGCAGTCTTTATCAAATCATCATCAAGAAAAGGAACAAGCAGATTGACTTTCATGGCATTTGCAACTGCACAATCTCTTCGCAGGTCTCTTTTCCAGCAGGACTTCAATCTTTTCCAGCACTCTGCGTGAGGATCTTTAGCTTCCTCATAATGATGATAACCTGCAAAGATCTCTTCAGATCCGAGGCCTGTAAAGAAATCCTTTATTTTATCCTTCTTTCCCATCTCAATAGCAGAAAGCAGAACAGCGCCAACACCAACAGACAATATATCAACGTGCTTTAATGCTTTTTTTGCTTTCTTGAATTGCTTTTCAATCTGCTCTAAATCAAAAGTCTTTACTTTTATCGGAATCTTGAACTTCTTTGCAAATGCAGCTGCCCAAGGAATATCAGGAGAGTCGTGCATGCCCACAGTGTAGCAGGTGAACTTTGCGCCAGCCTGCTGGCAAAGCAGGGCGATTAAGCAAGAATCGACACCACCTGACAAAAGAACACCAAACTTTTTCTTAGGAATTCGTTTCCTTACAGCCTCAACAAGGGCTTTTTCAACCTGCTTCTTTGTGGATTTCTTGCTGGCTTTCTCTAACTCAACTAAATTCTTTATCCATTTTTTCTCAGGAATCAGTTTCATTAGCACAAAATTTAAATTATTACTATATAAAACTAATGATAATGAGAAAACAATTAAGCAAATCAGATATCAAGAAAATAAACCAGGAGATAGAGTCTTCTTACGGTGTGGCAGACTTCTTTGACAAAAAAGCAAATGTAGAATTAGTCAAAGAAGAGTTTGAGGTTGTTACACTGGATAAAGAACCTTGCTTTTTTTATTTAGACAAGCAGATAATACCAACACTAAAACTGCTGTTAAAAAATAATTTTCTAAAGAAAGTAACAATTGACATGGGCGCAGTCAAGTTCATTGCCTCTGGAGCTGACTTGATGCGGCCAGGCATAACAGAGATAGAAGAAGGAATAGAAAAAGATGATTTTATTTCAATAATAGATGAAAATAACAAAAAACCAATTGCAATAGGGCAGGCAATGATGAATTCTGAGGAAATGAAAGCAACAGAATCAGGAAAAGTAATCAAGAACATTCATTATGTGGGAGATAAGTTATGGAAACAATAACGATAGTTGATGGAGTAATAATAAAAAACAATAAAATACTGCTATTAAAGAAATTTACAAAAAATTATTACGAATTTCCAGGCGGAAAAATAAAAAAAAGAGAATCCCCGACAGACTGCCTTAAAAGAGAACTCAAAGAAGAAATAGGCATATTGCCTGTTAAATACAAGGAAATAGCAAAACTAAGCATGGAATTTGAAAACAAAAAAATAACAGATTATGGTTTTCTTATTGAAGAATATGAAGAAGAACCAGAAATAAAAGAAAAAGAAATATTTGAAGAACTGATTTGGATAAAGCCAGAAGAAATTGAAACAATAAAAACCGCGCCAAATGTTAAACAAATACTACGGAAGCTCTCCTGAAATCAATCTTCTTGCCTTTGGAACAAAATTAAGCAGTCTTTTGTCTGCAGTGTATTTGCCAGAGCCCATATAATCATCATTGTGTTTTACGATGACAAAGCCAGACCAATCACCTTCTTTGTTTAAATCCTCTCCTCTCAGCCATGCAATAGCCTCTTTTTCATCAAGTTCAACAACATTCTTCTTAGCCAAAGGGCCGATTAATTGAGAGCCTTCAATGCTTAATCTCAATTCTCCTTTCTTTTGCTCGCCGAAATACATGCCAACAGTGTTAATCCTCGCCCCAGATAAATCTATTTTTGCAATATCCTTATGGATGACATAGATTTTCTGCTTCTCATTCCTAAAGAAAACAAAATCCGGCTTGAAATCAGCAGTCCACTGAGCCTTAATCAGTGCCAACAGCTGTTTCTTGTCCTTGCTTGCCAGCGGTTTCAGCGACTTCTTCAAGTTCAGATACCTCTTTGATGCTTATTAAATGCTCACTTAATGTTTTTATTTTTGTCACGGTTATTGTTTTTTTATTTGTCTTATCATCTGGATCAGGCTCTTCTACTCGCTCTTTTTTTTGCGTCACAAGCTTGAAACTATTATCCAGGCCAGGCCCAATCCTTAGAACGTAATTCCGTTCCCAAGTAGTGCTTTCAAGCTTGTCTTGATGCGGCGGAATATTCGGCTTTGGATTCTCTAAAGTATAAGTAAAAGAATAACTTGCATCAGGAGCCAGCTCTTGCATCAAATCCTTAACCAGCAGAGCATACATGCTTAAATGAAAAGGAATACTTGAAGCAATAGACCTTTCTGTTCCTTCAGAATGATGCAGAAGCTCCACAACAACGTCTGTGTCCTTATTATCCAGAATAGCTTTTTTAACTTTCTGGAATAGACTGCTTCTTTTAGCATTAATATCGTCAAGATTATTTTCATAAAAAAACCTAAAGAAATCATTTCCCATCTCTATTGTGTGCTCTTGTTCATAACCAAGAGCTCCTTTCAAGCGTTCATCACTGCCCTCAGCAATGCTTATCTTATATTTCTTCATCTTAAACCCCCCACACAGGATTATTTCTTCGCATAATCTCTGCAATTTCTTTCAATAAATCTTTTTCTTCATCAGTAAGATACTGCTTGTATTCTTTAAATTTGCGGAAATCATCTTCAGAAATAAATGAATATAATATATCCCCTTCTTTTATCTGCCTTCCTACTGTTACATCTGGCAGTGAAATAGCAACCTGCTTTCCTCTTTCAGCAGACTCAATATTCTTCTGCTCTTGCTGCATTCCCTTGACACCTGTCAAGACCTTGCCGTCTGGATTCATTAGCCGAATATTATTTGTGAGCGTGCCTGTTATAACCTCAATACCAACAACAGCAGGATTATTCTGCCTGAACACATAACCTTTCAACAGCTTGACCTTGCAGGGTTTTGTAAGAACGCCCATTGCAGCAAGCTCCATGTCTTTCTTGGTCTTTTCAACCCATTCTTCATAATCCTCAATGACCTTATAGATAACAGGATGAGCAATCACCTTGACATGCTCTGGAACATTCTCCGGCATAGGAATATTAAATCCAAGAATAACTGCTCTTAATGGATCTTTTTCATAATTTGCCTCTGCATCTGACAAATCCCTCTTTGTTATCACGCCGACAGATGCTTTCTGTATAGGAATATCTTTTTCTTTAAGTAAAACAGCCAAAGCTTCAAGAGAGCCAAGACTGTCTGCCTTTACAATAATGCCTTCTTTTGAGGTGGCTTCTGTCAAGACCTCTTTAACTTCGCTCTGCACCTCTTCTTTGGCTTTCTCTAAATCATCACCTGCTCCTTTCAAAGGCATGCCAGAAACAACATCCTCTGTTCCAGGAGCAACAATCTTCACGCCATTAGCAGCATGCACTTCCTTGACTGACTTGAACTTTGTTCTTTTCTCCCGCATCTCAGCTAATGGGGCTGGCAAGAACAAAGCCTTGACTTTAGCAGAAATAGGGCCTGCCATTCCACCAACAACAATATTATCTCCTACTTTCAAAGAGCCGTTATAGATTATAGTGTCCATTGTCTTTCCAAGCCCGCGCTCTTCCTTGACCTCTAAAACAGTTCCTTGCGCAGCTTTCTTTATGTCTACCTGCAGCCGCTTCTCAAGAAATTTCTGGGCAAGACCGGTTAGAACCATCAATAACTCTGGAATGCCGTCTCCTGTGACAGCAGAGGTAGGAACAATAGCAATCTGCTTTGTGTAATCACTCACCCTGTCAAAGCGCTCTGCCTCAAGGCTCATCTCATACACCTTGCCGACAACTTCATAAATCTTCTTGTCTAATTCCTGCTGAACCTGATCATTCTGCTCTGAAATCTTCTTTAAAATAGGCCCCTTATCAGGCCTCCATCCAGAAATCAAGTCAATCTTGTTAGCAGCAATTATGAAAGGAGTCTTGAAAGCCTTCAATATCTCCATTGATTCTATTGTCTGGGGCTTGAATCCTTCATTGACATCAACAACAAGGATGGCAATATCAGCAAGGTTGCCGCCTCTTTTCCTTAAGCTGTTGAAAGCAGCGTGTCCAGGAGTGTCAACAAACAGCAGGCCAGGAATAGTCACCTTGATATTGCTCAAAAGGTTTCCGCACACTTTCTTAATTGTATCAATCGGAATTATAGAAGCGCCAATGGCTTGTGTTATACCGCCATGCTCTTTAGCTGCAACAGCCGTACCCCTAATCTTATCAAGAAGCAAAGTCTTTCCATGATCCACGTGGCCCATTATGGCCACAATAGGCTGCCTTATCATCTTTCATCCCAAAAATCTTAGTTTTATGACCTTATAAAAAACTTTGCTTAATTTATCCTCAAAGAGAGGCGTTGCTACTAAGTAATGCTAACAATTCCGAAAGCTTTATATACTTTTATCTCTTTGAGAGTAGTAACAATAGTTATTTTACATTGATAGGGGGGTTTAAAACATGAAAACAAAAACAATAGGAATGCTGTGTTTGTTTTTGATAACACTGTTAGCAATGACTGCAGCAGTCAGCGCAGTTCCTGTCACAATACAAGAAGTCGAGCTTGATGATGTGTTGCTAAGACAGGATCAAGTGACAAGACTTGACATTGAGAAAAATCAGGAATATGAAGTTGACGTTCTATTGGAAGCAGATGAAGACGTAGATGACATGGAAATCAAGGTCTTTGTATCTGGCTTTGAATACTCACTGACAGAACGGGCAGAAGATCATAAAGGCCCTGTGAGCATGGAAGCTGGCGAAGTAAGACAATTCACATTTGATATTGATTTTTCAGACGAGTTTGATCAGGACGATTATTTGCTTAGAGTCATGCTAATAGACAGGAATGACGAAGAAACAATCGGAAGATATCCAATCAAGCTGGATGTTCCAAGACACAGCCTAAAAATCGAAGATGTAATCTTCTATCCAGAAACACAGATAAATGCAAATGAAGCATTGATGACATCTGTGAGGGTAGAGAACAACGGAGAAAAGACTCAGGAAGACGTCAAGGTCAGACTATACATCCCAGACTTTGAGCTTGCAGCAACCACATACATCAATGAGATTGAAGATGGTGACGAGCAAGAGACAGAAGAGATGTACCTGAGAATGCCAAAATGCGGTGCAGACGGCCTGCATGCAGTTGAAATCACAGTTGAGTATGGAGAAGGCCACTACAAGACAACAGGCAGAACATACATCAACTTCAAACAGGATGAAAGCTGCATAATTCCAGAAGAAGGCACTGTTGAATTAATTGTAACAGAAGACCAGGAAACAGAAGGCGAAGCTGTACCAGTAGAAGAAGCTGAAGAAAAAGTTCAAGACACAGCAAAAATAAGGAAAGCACTTGAAATCTTATTGCTTGTACTTGTCGTACTGCTTGTCATAATCGGACTTGTAATCGGCTTTACAAGGCTTGGCAGGAACAAGACTGAAGACGACGACTACTAAAATTTCTTTTTTTTCTTTACCCTTTTTCTTTAATTCAAGACAAATTTTATAAATAGGTAGTCATAATCCTCAGGATATGCACAAAGAGAAAAAATCCACTAAAAGCTTTGATGTATCCAAGTGCTCTGCAAAAAAATACTTCAAGACAGACGATGCACTGAAGAAATGGTTTAAATCAGAGTGCACAAAGGATTATGAGAAGCATTATCCTGTCAAGACACTTGCTGAAATGGGTTTCTTCAGAAGAAAATGCAAGTGCGGGCAGTGGTTCTGGACAGTCAATGAAGACCAGAAACTGTGCGGAGAACCAGCCTGCTCAGGAGGATTCAGGTTCATAGGAGACAGTCCTGCAAAGAAAAAGCTTGATTACCTGCAGGCATGGAAAGAATATGCAAAAATCCACAAGAAACTCGGCTACACGCCCATAACAAGATACCCTGTGGTTGCAAGATGGAACCCCACAACAGAATTCACAATCGCCTCTATCGCTGCATTCCAGCCATTTGTTGTCTCAGGAGAGGTTGAGCCGCCTGCAAATCCACTGGTAATACCACAATTTTGTTTACGATTCTCTGATATTGACAATGTCGGCATAACAGGCCACTTTGTAGGCTTTGTGATGCTTGGAGAGCATGCTTTTGTATCTCCAAAAAAATATGACATCAACAAATACCTGAAAGATCATTTAACGTGGTTGCAGGAAGGCATGGGGCTCCCGCTCACTGAATTGACAATACACGAAGATGCCTGGGCAGGAGGAGGAAACTTCGGCCCATGTGTTGAATTCTTCTCAAGAGGACTTGAAGTGAGCAATCAAGTGTACATGCAGTATGAAAACACGCCAGACGGTCCAAAAGAACTGGACATCAAGGTCCTAGACATGGGGCAGGGGCATGAAAGAATCCCCTGGTTTACCCAAGGAACAGCAACAAGCTATGACGCAACATTCCCTACAGTGATGCAAAAACTAAAAGAAAAGACAGGAATAGAGATTGATGAATCATTCATGCAAGACTTTGTGCCATTAGCACCATACCTGAATGTACAGGAAACAAAAGACATAGGAAAAGCATGGGAAAAAGTCGCAAAAGAACTTGGCATGACTGTAGATGAACTAAAGAAAAAAATAATGCCAATAACCGCGCTTTATGCAGTGGCAGAACACACAAGAGCATTATTAGTTGCATTGACAGACGGGGCCTTGCCAAGCAATGTAGGCGGCATGTACAATCTAAGAGTCATATTAAGAAGATGCTTTGGTTTTATTGACAAGTACAAATGGAACATTGACTTGATTGATGTATTCAAATGGCATGCTGATTATCTGAAGCCATTGTTTCCAGAACTGCAAGACAATCTTGTAGGCATTAAAAAAATATTAGCTGTTGAAAAAGAAAAATATGATGCAACAAAGAAAAAGACCAAAGAAATAATCAAAAGAGTATTAGGAAAGAAAATAACACCAGAAGAACTGATTGAATTATATGACAGCCAGGGCATTTCTCCAGAGCTGATAAGGGATGAAGCTGAAAAGCAGGGCAAGAAAATAGACATTCCTGACAATTTCTATGCATTGGTTGCAGCAAAACACGAGCAAGAAGAAGCTGTAACTGCAACAGAAAGAGAAGAAAGAATAGAGATAGGAAAAGACATACCTGAGACAAAATGCACTTATTTTGATGACTGGAAACTGGTTGATTTCAATGCAAAAATATTGAAAGTTGTTGACAATCATGTCATATTAGACAAGACCTGCTTTTATCCAGTGTCAGGCGGGCAATTGCATGACACCGGAACAATAGGCGGAGCAGATGTCATTGATGTGTTCAAGCAGGAAAATCATGTAATACACACTCTTCAAGAAAAGCCAAAGTTCAAGAAAGGAGATGTTATTGAATGCAAGATAGACTATAAAAGAAGAAGACAATTGACACAGCACCACACTGCAACACACATAGTTAATGCAGCTGCAAGAATAGTCTTAGGAAATCATGTCAACCAGGCCTCTGCAAAAAAAGATGTCACAAAAGCATACTTAGATGTAACACACTACCAGGCAATAACAGAAGAAGAAATGAAAAAAATAGAGAAAGAAGCAAACAAGATAGTAAAAAAAGCAATTGCAATAAAGCTGAGCTTCATGCCAAGAACAAAAGCAGAGCAAAAATACGGCATGCGCCTGTATCAAGGCGGAGCAGTGCCTGGAAAATTCCTGAGAATCGTGGATATTCCTGGAATAGATGTAGAAGCCTGCGGAGGAACACACCTAAATAACACAATTGATGCTGAAGAAATCAAGATATTGAAAACAACAAAAGTAAAAGACGGTGTTGTTAGGATTGTGTTTGCAGCAGGGCATGCTGCAAAGAAAATAGAAAAAGAAGCAACAGCACATGTGAAAAAAGTCGCTGATTTGCTCGGTGTAGAGCCAAAACAAGTGCCTGCAAGAGCAAAAGAACTGTTTGACAAATGGAAAAAAGCAAGAAAAGCAGCAACAAAAGGAAAGAAAATAGAGTTGAAAGAGCTTGAACTCACATCCAAAGAAGAATATGAGGGAGAAGACATTCTGCAGCACACAGCTGATTTGATAAAAAGCCAGGTTCCACATTTAGAAAAGACCTTAACAAGATTCAAGACAGAGCTGGAAGAGTTCAAGAAGAACATAAAAGCTTTATAAGGCATCACTTTTTTTCTTTAAGATATGGAATTAACAGCAAAAGATCTTGTAGTATTTGCAATAGATGCATATTTACTGCCTTTTGAAAGAGATATAGAAAGAGCAAAAGAAACATATCCTGAAGAGATTGGGAATCTTACAGGAGTATTAGAAAAAATGACTGGAAATAAAAAATATTCTTATTCTAAAATAATAACTGCATTGCAGGATGATAATGGCGCAGAATATTATATTGCTTTATTTGACATAAAACAAAAATATTCACGAAAGCAGATAGTTGAAGCGCAAAAAAGAAAGTACAAAAAAGCAAACAGCGACCGTTTCTTTAGACAAATACCGCGAAATAAAAAATAACAAGCATTATCAGTATAAGAAATAATTTCATTATTATAACACCAATTCTTGTAACAAACGCTCCAATGCCTGCTTTCAATGCTTTCTTGACATCATGCAATTCAATGAAAGAGAATATTGCAGCTCCCAGGAAAGCTCCTATGAAAGCGCCGATAATCGGGCCGATGATAGGGATTGGAACACCTATTATCGCTCCTGCAATTGTTCCGATGATAAAGCCGATTATGGAAATATTAGACATCTTGAACTTCTTTGCGCCATAGACACTAAAGACCCACTCAAAAATCTCTCCTAAACAGGCAATTCCAAAAAGAATCAATAAAGTCCTTGGAGATATCTGCCAAGACCATGTGATAACGTCGTATAAAACTGCTCCTATCAAAACAACAAAAGAGCCTGCAATGCCTAATATTGTTATTATTATGCCTGCAAGAAAGAATAATGCAGATACAAGCAATGCAATAATCTCTAAGATCATTTTCTAAACAATTTGCCAAGCACGTCCATTGTGTAAAGCATTATTGCATGTGCCTGCTCCCTGCTTGGCGTAAATACCTCTTTTTTGTGATGCACTGAATGAATCCTCACCTGGTTAATCAAGTGAATCTGGTTGCTTAATCCAGGATCTAATTCAATATTATTGTCTTTCAGCTTTGCAATCAGGTTGCCAAGGCCTATGCCTGGTGATTTTTCCAGTAAATCATTCTTAGTTGCATCAAAATAAACCCTGTGCAAGGCAATCTCCAACAATCTTCCGCAGATAATTACAGTGCTCCTGTAGCATCCAGCTGCATAGCACTTCTGCAGCTCATCTACATCTGCCTTCACTGCATCGCTTATGTCTGCAGGCAATACCGGCATCTTGTTCTCAGGCATTTTTATCTTTGCAGCAAGCGCTGCAATATGATTAACAATCAATTTCAGCTCATTCACATCTTTTGACAATCCCAGCTTAATAATCAATGCCTTTATCTGCTCAACATCCTGCAGGTTCTCAGGCGGAACAGTTCCTATCTCAGAAGCATCTTTCTCAAGAAATTTAATTGCAGTATAAACAGCATTCCTGAAATAATCATTCTGATTTCTCTTGAAATCAGTAGGCAATGCATCTTTTGAAGGCTTATCAAGAGAGACATTATTGGACTGCAGATTATCCAAGGCAACTGCCAGATCCTGTATATTCCTTCTTAAGGACTGCATACGCCTCCTATTGAATGCCAGATTTAAATATTTATTGGTGATGGAAAAGACAGTTTGAAAGCAAAATCTTTATATATGCTGCTCTATATAGATACCCTACTAACAGCACAAGGTGATAATAAATGAAGAAAATAATAACCGCTTTGCTGGTACTTGTTCTAGTTCTTCTTGTTGCTTGTCAGCCAATGGAAAAAGAAGCTGAACCAGCACCTGTAACAGAACCAGAAACAACACCAGAACCAGAGCCAGAGAAAGAAATAATGGAACCGCCAAAAAACCTGGCGCCACTTGGAGCAGACATTGAGAAAGTATGCGACATGTTTGTGCCTGTACACAGGTTTGCAGAACTTTGCGGCGTGACAGAAGAAAACGTAATAACAACAGTCAAGGCAAGCGACAAGACCTGCTGGGTAACCTTCAGCGACATGATGAACAAGAAATACACCTCAGGATTCACAATAGTGGACTGGGAAACAGCAGAAGAAGCTGACAGGGAATTTGACAGGGGCCTAGGCATGCGAAGACTGGATGCAGAAACAGATGTTGGAACAAGAAACTACAAATACCAACAGGTAGGAAGAGAAAACATCGTATGGACGCACGACAAGTACTTGACAAGCATCGGAGCGTCAACAGATCTTTGCTCTAAAGAAAATCTTCTGAAACTGGCACAAGAAGTTGACGGAAAACTTCCATAAATTTTTATTTTTTTTCTTTTTTATGTAAATGGAAAACATTTATAAACACCTATTATTCTTAATATAATATGCAAAACTTTTTTCAAAAACGAGCAGACGAATGGAAAAAATCTTTTAAGAAGAAGCTTGAAGATTGCAAACAAGCAAATTGTGCTATTGAAAAAATTTTAGGAGAATATATCTTTTATTCATTAAATCTGAAGAATCTTAAATATAGAATAAGGAAATCAGCAGGAACCATAGAGAACCAAGTAAAAAACATAAAACAATCAAGAAAAGATATTAAAGATGGCAGAAAATTAGCAGAAATATCAAAACTTCTTGAAGATTTAAGGAAAAAACTGCGAAATATATAATTTCCTTTCTCGAAGCATTCAAAAATAAGCGCCAAGCCTTTTCTGCCTGCCTAATTCCTTCAGCAGAACACTCTCTTTTAACAAGAAATCAATATCAACCCCAAATTTTCTTTTGATTAAGTTCTTTGCATAAGTTAACATCAGCTTTTTGTCACTGAATCTTATTGGCTTATTGCTTAAGGCCTTTCTTGCAGCCTGCCTTGTTACCCAGACACCTAATGGAACAGCATATTCTCCTGTGATAAATCTTAATGTCAAAACAGAAGCTTGTTTTTTCATTTGTTTCATCTTTTCAGCGATTGCTAATCTTACAGTGTAATAACCTCCTGCACAATTCTCTGCATAATATTTCCTGCCAGTAAAGCCTTCATAATCTGTCATGTAATCCAGCTTATCTGTAGGATTCCAGCCAGCCTTAGGCAAATAAGACTCAAACAATTCATAAGACCAGAACTCTGAGAAGAACAAAATCAAGTAATAATTTCCTAAATAAGAGCCAAAGAAAGCAAGATAATCTGATTCAGGATATTGTATTATGTCATTCATCAGATTCTTGCACAAAATATCATCTGTTGCAGTGATGCTCCACCTTGTTGGAACTAATTTTCTCCTGTCTTTGAAGCCTAAAGTTCCTACACTCAATAATTTGCTTAAAAAGTTTTCATCAAAGCCTTTATTGTAAAGATAATTTAATCCATCAACTGATTTCAAGCCAGTATCTGATACAACCTTGTCAACTTTTGTATGTATTTTTGGGTTAGAGGTGATTTCAATCTTTTTTAGCTGGGCATTTGGGCCAGTAGGAGCCATGTAAGCATCTGTGTTCAAGCGAAAAACAGGCTTTTTCTTCAGGTTCACTTCAATATCAACTGGCTTTGAAGCCATGCCAACTTCCTGGGAAATCCCTAATAACCTGTTGCTTCTTTCTTTTACATTTGCCTTGAATCTTGAATTAATCAAAGCAGACCTTAAATCAATTATCTGATGCAGATCAAAATTTTCAGCAGACCAGTGCAGAGGAGCATCATGAAGCCAGGCATCATCTTTCTGCTCAGGAGGGCTCAATATTCCGACATTGATGTTTGGATAGCCAAACCTTCCCACAAATGGAGCAGGAGAAGAGCCAAAGAAATCCTCCTTGTTCAATTGGTCCTTTACCTTGAACAAGGCCTTTGATTTAGCTATAATCGGGCAAAAAGTACGGCCGCAATTAGCTGGATTCCTGCCTTTGCATTTTATACAAGGAACTCTCATGAATCCAGAGATGTTTGCAAAATATTTAAATACTCATATACTGAAAAATACAATATGAAAGAGCTAAAAGAACTGAAGAAGTTTGTGAAGGGGAAGGTAAAGAATCCTGTGTTCTACAGCTTGAGCGGAGCTCATCTGTACGGCTTTGCATCAAAAGACTCTGATTTTGATATTCGCGGATGTCATATAGTGCCAACAAAAGAATTATTAGGGCTGCGCAAGCCATGGCCTGTGGTAGAGATAATGCAGGGTGACAATGATTTTGTATCGCAGGAGATTGAGAAATTCATTGGACTGATGATAAAGCCCAATGGAAACGTGCTTGAGCAATTGCTGTCTCCATTGAACATAGTCACCTCAAAAGAGCACAGGGAATTGAAAAAACTTGCAAAAGGATGCATGTGCAGAAGATTATACTTCCATTACAACGGCATGGCGATGCAGAACTACAAAAAATTTTTAGATAAAGGCAAGAATACTGTAAAAAAATACCTTTATGTGCTGAGATCATTGATGACTGGCATTTATTTATTGGAACAAGGCAAGCTAGAACCAAATATTACTATAACAAACAAGCATTTCAAGTTTCCTGTTGTAAAAGAACTGATAAAACTCAAAAAAGAAGAGCAATCAACACTGCCAAAAAACTCAAAAGTGCATAACCAGGCGCAAAAATTGATTGCAGACTTGTTCTACAAGCTAAAAGAGTGCAGGGAAACAAGCAAACTGCCAGAAGAACCTAATAATAAAGAGGAATTGAACAAGTATTTGATAGAAACAAGGATGAAGTATTTGAAATGAAACCTGAAACAATAAAGAAAGAATATTCTAAATTAGCAAAAGAATATGGCCGCATTGTTAAATGGGCAAAATACACAGCACACTTGAAAATAGCACGAATGATAATCGGCAAGATAAGCAATAAAAAGGCAAAAGTGCTTGATCTGGGGTGCGGGTCAGGAATAAGTTCTGCGCTTTTTTTCAAGAAAGGATATCAAGTGACTGGCATCGACATTGCGCCAGGCATGATAAAGCAAGCAAAAAAACTGCCTTTTCAAAAACTGATATGCCAAAACATAGAAAAACCGCTGAAAGTGCCTAAGAATCATTTTGATGCAGCAATTCTAACCAGTGTGATGGAATTCATACAAAATCCGCTGCAATTATTCAAAAGAATTAACAAGGTATTGAAGGACGGCGGATATTTTGCATTAACAGTACCAAAGAAATTAACAAAAAAACAGCAAGAAAGCCTAAGAAAAACAAAATGGACTATTGAAAGCTATCACAAGAAAGAAATAGAACCAATGTTCAAAAAAGCAGGATTCAAGATAGAGAAGAAAACAGAATTTTTTGGATGGTATACAAAAGACAGAAGAAAAATACAATATTATGGGTATTTATTGAAGAAAAAATGAAAATACCAAAAGAACTCATAAAAAATATTGAGTCTAAACTGAATTGTAAAATAACTTCCCACAAAGTTCTCGGCAGCGGTGCGCACAATCTGAATTATCTTCTAGAAACAGACAAAGGGAAATTTGTGCTGAGGATTTATGCTAATCTGCAGTTTGACAATTGTGAAAAAGAGTATGCCATACTTAAAAAACTTGACGGACAGTTTGCGCCCAAAGCACTCTTGTCAGATACCTCTAAAAAGTTCATAGAGTATAATTACATGATTCAAGAATTTATAGAAGGACAACCAATAAAAGAATTATCAGATGATCTCCTTGTTAAGATTGCGGATTTGATGAAAAAAGTGCATTCAATAACAGACGAATCAAAAGACCGGCCGCCAAAAATAATAAGCGACTGGTGCAGGAAAAACTTATTAGAAACAAGCAAAAAGATGGGTGCAGAGTTCAATACTTCTATGGTTGAATTGTATAATCAGGTAAAAACAAGAGTAGATAAAATCAAGCCCCTTCTTAAAAATTACAAAAGAATACATTTAATCCATGACGACCCTGTTCTAGAAAATTTTCTTGTGCAGGATGAAAATATTGTTTTGATAGACTGGGAACTTGCAGGCTATGATTATTTCTTTATGGACTTAGGAACATTCATAGCAGAAAACCACATAACAAAAGAACAAGAAGAAAAATTCCTAAAAGCATATGGTTTTGGGCAGACAGATGAAGAGAAGCAAATAATCCAAATCACAAAAACGTACAGGATACTTGGCTTAATCAGCTGGCTGATTGAAAGAATATGCCTAATTAAGGAAGGAAAACAAAAACATGTTGGTGCAGACCTAGAAAAACATGAAAAACAATTAAAAAAGGAAATAGCGCATATCAATGAACTACTAAAATGAAACTAATATCTCTATTAAGCGGGGGAATTGATTCTGCTGTGAGCAGCTATATGCTCTTGAAAAGAGGGGCGCAGATGGTGTTTGTGCACTTCCACAACCAGACTATACAGAAAAGATATGTTGAGAACAAGGTTGTGAAGACAGCAAAGATATTATCAAAGTTCACAAAGAAGAAAACAAAACTGTACTTGGTTCCTTTCAAGCAATTGCAGCAGGAAATAATCAAAAAAGTGCCTGCAAGATACAGGATGATTGTCTACAGAAGAGTCATGTTCATGATTGCAGAAGAGATTTTGAAAAAAGAGAAAGCAAAAGCATTTGTGACAGGAGACAGCATGGGGCAGGTGGCTAGCCAAACACTAGATAATCTTGAAGTTATTTATGACGCTGCAAAAGAGCCTGTCTTCACCCCATTATTAGGCATGGACAAGGTAGATATAATCAAAAAAGCAGAAGAGATTGGAACATTTGAGACATCAATACTGCCTTATTCTGACTGCTGCTCATTCATGATAGCAAAACATCCTGAAACAAGGGCTAATCTGAATAAGATAAAAGAACTAGAGAGCAAGATAGACTTTCAGAAATTGATTAAAGAGACTTTAGAGAAGACTAAAATCATTCCTCTTCCTTGAATTCTGGCTCAGAAGTATGGTCTCTCTTGAATTGAGAGCACTTGCTTTTCATTTCCCAATAAAACCAGCATTTTTTTCCAAATTTCTGATTTACGCATCCATCGCACAAAGCCATGATATAAAGAAATTAAGGAAGATTTAAAAACCTTTTGCCTTTTCAGATTTCTATGCTGAGTGAAAAAGAAATAAAACAAATAAAAGAAGAACTAGATACTTGCAAGAGGCCTTTATTCTTCTTCCATGATGATCAGGATGGGCTGGCAAGCTTTCTATTATTATATAAGCATGTAAAAGAAGGAAAAGGGCTTGTCCTGAAAGCAAAACCAAACCTGACAGAACAATATGCAAGAAAAGTGGAAGAATATGGCGCAGACAAAGTGTTTGTACTAGATATAGCAATGGTTGACCAGGAATTCATAGACAAGGCAGGTGTTCCTGTAATATGGATAGACCATCATCCTGTACTGCAAAGAGAAAATGTAAAATATTTCAATCCAAGAATAAAAAATGAAAACCTGAACATTCCTGCAGCATACTTATGCTATCAGGTAGTCAAAGAAGACATGTGGATAGCAATGGTCGGATGCCTGGGAGACTGGTATCTTCCTGATTTTGCAGATGAATTCAGGGAAAAATACTCTGATCTTATGCCTGAAAAATACAAAACAGCCAGAGAAATATTGTTTGAGACAAAAATGAGCGTATTGAACAAGGTTTTTTCATTTAATCTTAAAGGAAGCACATCTGAAGTGCTTAAATCAATCAAGACAATGACAAGAATAAACTCTCCTTATGAAATACTTGACCAAACCACGCCTAAAGGAAAATTTGTGTACAAAAAATACGAGAAAATAAACAAGGTATATGAAGAACTCAAGGAAAGACTGCTTAAACAAAAGACAGACAAGAAAGTAAAAGTGTTCAAGTATACAGAAGACAAGCTAAGCCTCACAAAAGATCTCTCAAATGAATTAATGCATTTGTTTCCAGACAGCATAATCGTGTTAGGAAGAGAAAAATCAGGAGAGCTCAGGTGCAGCATCCGCGCAATGAGCGTTGACCTGAAGCCAATTGTTGAAAAAGCATTAGTAGATGTAGAAGGATATGGCGGAGGACATGAGCATGCCTGCGGATGCGCAGTAAAAGCGCATGATTTTGACAAGTTTATTTCTAACATAGAAAAGCAATTATCGTAAATATTGCGGAAATTCTTAGGAAAAACATATAAAGAACACATTCCAGATAAAAATCCATGAAGAAAATAATATTATTTGCATTATTAATATTGATTACTGGATGCGGAATAACAGGAATGATAGAATTTGAAGAGCCAATTAAAGTCTGCTCTCCAAATATCACAATCGCTTCTTTTAACATCAGAAAATTCTCAGACAACAGCAGGACAGATGAGGAATTAAAGCAAATAGCAGAAGTCTTGTCTGAATTTGACTTGATTGCAGTTCAGGAAGTATTAGGAGATCCTGTTATCTTGAACAGGACAGTTAAGATGCTTCCTGGCTATGACTATATAGTTAGCGATGAAGTGGGAAATGTGCAAAAAGAAAGATATGCATTTATTTTCAATGAGAAAATAAAACCAACATCAGAAGGCAGGACATATTATGACAAATTTGACAAGTTTTTGAGAGAGCCATACTATGCAAGCTTTAAAGCAGGAGAATTTGACTTTACAATATTGACTGTGCACGTAAAATACGGAGAAAGTGCAAAAGACAGAACAGAAGAGATGAAACAAATAGCAAGCGTATATGAATATTATCAGGAAAAAGATTCTGCTGAAAATGACTTGATATTAACAGGAGATTTCAACACGCAGCCAACACAAGATAACTTTGATTATATCTGGCAAATACCAGATGTAAACGTAGCAATACAAGAAGGAAAGAGCACAATAGGAAAAACAGGAAACCTTTATGATAATATAATCTTTGATTCTAATACAGCTGAATACACCAGGTTAAGCAGAATACATTACTTTGATTCTGGAATGGACATGGACACAGCAAAACAAGCTATTTCTGACCACAGGCCAGTATATGCAGTATTCTGCACAGGAGTGGATGATGATTAGTCTAATGGTTATGATGTAGAAAAGTTTAAATATCTCGAAAACCTTACGGAGCATATGAAATATGTTATCTTTCCAAAAGGCAAACAAACACAATTTCTAATAGAAACAAAAGAAAAGACCAAAAAATCTTGGGAAAAACTAGCTCAAATTTTAAAAGTCAGCAGAAGCATGATATTTTTCTATCGCAATGAACACTCTAAATTACCCCGCAAACACTATCTAACTCTATGCAGACTGACAAATACTAAAATAGATCTGAGTTTGCGAACAATGCAGATCAAAAATAAATCAGAAAAAATAAAAATTCCTTCTTTAACTGAAAAATTCGCAGAATTTCTTGGTGCATTAGCAGGAGATGGTCACATGAACAAAATAACATATGAAATATCTATTTCTATGGACAAAGATCTTGATAAAAAGTATTCTATGCACGTATTAAAATTATACAAAGATCTGTTTGGTATCACCGCACGAACTTACACTCAAAAAGAATGCAATAAAATTAAGTGTTTTGCATATTCTAAAGAAGTAGTAAATCATTTATCAAGCACATATTCTGTCCCTATTGGCAAAAAGAAAGGAAATCTCAAGATTCCAAAACAAATCAAAAGCAATAAACCGTTATTGCGCGCATATATCCGTGGCCTATTTGATACAGATGGTTCCATTCATAGACATCACCCAAAAACAGCGATGCTAGGAATCATCAGCAGAGATCCTATTTTCATCAAAGAAGTTAAACAAGCGCTACTTACACTTAATTTTACCACGTCTCTAAGCAATAAAAATCTTTATATTTACAAAAAGAAGGAAATTGACAAGTTCTTTAAAGAAATCAAACCATCAAATGTCAAACATAATTACAAATACACATACTATAAAAAGCATCAAAGAGTTCCTTTGACAAAAGAATTGATTAAACGTTAACTTTATATAAGACTAAAAAATTACTGAGCATAGATGCGCCGATGGTCTAATGGCTATGAGGCATAGAGTTCATCTCGTGCCTAGCAAACAGCGGCCTTCCATAGGCCGTAAGACCTGAAGGGAGCCGCTTATCTGGGAGGTGTTTAAGTCAAGGCTTTGCACCCAGGAATTCGAATCCCAGTCGGCGCATTCAATCTTTTTACCATGAAAAAAGAATATCTTTATGTCGTAATCGCAGGAATTCTATCCGGCCTAATCGTCTTTGGAGGCAAAGCACTTGCAGATGCTGGTTTATCCTTATATCAGATTTCCATACTGCCATTATTATTTACTGTGTTTCTTCTGCCATTTATTCTATTCAAAAAAGAATGCAGGATAAAAGCAAAGATGCTGAAAGTATTTGTGCCATACGGCATAATTGGAGCGCTGACGGCGCTTGCTGAATTCAGTCCGGTTATATTAGGAGTGCCTGTAGCAATAGTGGTCCTTCTTTTTTATGCCCAACCTTTATGGACCGTGCTTTTAAGCAGAATATTCTTAAAAGAAGAGATAACAAAAAATAAAATTCTAGCGATGGTGCTTGTTATCGCGGGCGTAATTGTTTTAGTGAACCCCTTCAGCATAACACATGCCGGAAACGTTATTGGCGTCATAATTGCTATATTAGGCGGCGTCTGTTTGTCAGGATGGGTGATATTTGGAAGAGTGTCTGGCATAAAAGAATATCACCCAATAACAACACAATTCGGCTGCGTCTTATTCACTCTAATCTTTCTGGCAATCTCATATCCAATAATATCGATTTTCATTAAAGACCCCAGCATAACTGCATTCACATTTAGTCTGCCTGCAAATATCTGGCTTTACTTGCTCCTCTTTGCTGTATTTGCAAACATAACACCGCATTTATTCTATTTTGCAGGTGTTAGAAAAGTGCCTGCATCAGATGCAGGAATAATATTGCTGCTAGAACCAGTTAGCGCGGCAATCTTGGCTGCAGTATTCTTAAGCCAGCCAATAACAGCATTCATACTTGTTGGGGGTGCGCTGATTCTTCTAGGAAATTACGTAGTAATACGAAAAGGCAATAAGCAAACTATTTAAATAAAAACAACTATTTTCTCCTAAATGGCAAGAAAACAAACAATTCTGGTGATAGGGGCGCACAGTGATGACCCTACTTTCGGGGCAGGCGGAACAATGGCAAAATATGCTTCTGAAGGCAAAAAAATAAAGACAATCATCTTCTCATATGGAGAATTAAGCCCTCCGCACCTAAAGCCAGAGATAGTGAAAGAGAAAAGAATAAAGGAAGCAAACAAGGCAGACAAAATATTCAAAGGAAGCGGAGTTGTGTTTCTGGGAGTAAAAGACGGCAGATTCCTGCTGGACATAAAAGCAAAAAATATTGAATCAAAACTGAACAAGCTAATACAAAAAGAAAAACCAGTCAAGATATTCACGCACGGGGCAAATGATGCTCATCCAGACCATTTTGCAGTATACAAACTGATAAAAGACATGATAAAAAAGAAAAAAATCAAATGCGATGTCTATTCATTTGATGTCTGGAGCATTGTTAGAGTGAGAAAAAGAATGGTGCCAAGGCTTGTAGTGGACATAACCAAAACCTTTCCTAAAAAAATACAAGCAACAAAAGTGCATGAAAGCCAGAAATGCCTGCCAGCAACACAGTTTTTGATAATATGGCCAATAATCTGGATGGTGTACTTCAAAGCTGTAATAAACGGCTGGAACAACAACTGCAAATATGCAGAGGTCTTTGACAAGATAGAATGAAACCAAACCTATTAATCACAACAGACTGTTTTCTGCCGAGATGGGACGGCATTGCAAGATTCCTGAAAGAGCTCATCCCATACCTGAAAAAAGAATTCAATATAACAGTAATTGCGCCAAAATTTGAGGGTCAGTTCAAGAAAATATCCGGAGTAAAGATAATCCGGCTTCCATTGATGAAAATAAGATTTGGAGACATTTATTTCTCATGGTTCAAGTCAAAAGAAATAAAAAAAGAGATGGAAAAAGCAGATCTTGTCTTTAACCAGACAATAGGGCCAATAGGAATCACAGCAATAAAGGCAGCATACAAGCTCAGAAAGCCATTGATAAGCTATGTACACAGTGTTGAATGGGAGCTAAGCGCACGAGCAATAAAATTCTTCAAGAGGCCTGTGTGGCACGCAGTAAGACTGCTGGCAAGAAGCATGTACAATAAATGCGATCTTGTTCTTGTCCCCTCAAAATCACTTGAAGACCTATTAACTGCAGACAAAGTCGCAGCAAGAAAGATGGTTATTCCATTAGGGGTGGACACAAACAGGTTCACGCCTCCAAAATCAAAGAATAGTGCAAAAAAGAAGATAAGAATCAATCCTAAAAACACAGTTATAGGTTTCAGCGGCAGGATAGGGAGAGAAAAAGACCTGCCAACATTAATACAAGCATTTAACAAGCTGCAGGAACTAAATAAAAATCTCAAATTATTGATAGTCGGCTCTGGAATCAAGCTGCCTAAAGGAAAAGACATAATCTATGCAGGCTCAACAAATAAAGTAGCAAAATATCTTCAGGCAATGGACATCTTTGCAATACCCTCCTTGACAGAGACAAGCTCTTTGGCAACAATGGAGGCAATGTCCTGCGCTTTGCCAGTAGTCGCGACACCTGTGGGATGCATAAGAGAATACATCAAAGACGGAGTCAACGGCCTGATCTTTCCAAGGCGCAATTCAGAAGCCTTGTTTGAAGACCTGCAAAGGCTTGTAATAGACCCTAAACTAAGGAAAAAATTAGGCGATAATGCAAGAAAAACAATAATAAAGAATCATCAATGGAAAACAACTGCGCAGAAAATAACAAAACTATTGAACTTATCAGTAATCAAGCCTTGACTTCTTTTTTTGCCTTGCTTATGTCGAGACTCACAACATTGCTGAGGCCTGCATCTGTCTGCATTGATACACCATACAAAGCATCTGCTTCTGAAATAACAGAATCATTATGGCTTATTATGACATACTGCGCTTTTTTGCAATAATCACGCACAAGCTTTGCAAGCTTCTGGGAATTTGCCTTGTCCAATGCAGCATCAACCTCATCAAGAACATAGAATGATGCGGGCTCATGCTCCTGTATAGCAAACAAGAAAGCAAGCGCTGTAAGAGTCTTTTCTCCTCCTGACAAGCTCCTTATATCCATGAATTTCTTTCCAGTCAACCTGACTTTAATCCTCAAGCCTTCTTCAAAAGGCTGCTCAGGATTCTCAAGCTCAAGAAATGCCTCTCCTTTTGTGGATAATGCAGAAAAAATGTCAACAAAATTCTTGTTCACAACTTCAAGGGTCTTCATAAACAATCCTTTCTTGCTTGTTTCAATCTCTTCCATCAGCTTCACAACATCATCTTTTTCCCCAATAAGATTATTTTTCTTTTCAATAAGGATGCTATACTCTTTCTCAACAGTCTCATATATCTCTAAAGCTCTTAAATTAACATTGCCGATGTTTGCCATCATCTTCTCAAAATCAGCAATCTCTTTCTTCAGTTTTTCTTCTGGCTTTTCCATGTCCAGCTCCACTCCTTCATACTGCGCAAACTCTGCATTCATTCCTGCAAGCTCTGCCTTGACCTTTGCCTCTTCAATTGAGAAAGTATTGATTGTCAGTTCTTCTTTTCTTGAATTTTCCTCAATGCCAAGAACCTTGCTCTCAGCATCATTTATCTCATCACTAATCTTGTTCCTTTGCTCAAACAAATTCTTGAACTGTGAACGGAACTTGTCCTGCTCAGCATCTTTAACCTTGAGGTCTGCTTCTTGTTTTTTGATAGATGATTTTAATTCTTTTATTTCATCATTAAATGCAGCTTCTTCTTTTTCCAGCTCTTTCACAATCTTGAAAGTATTTTCCTTGTCACTGCTAATTATTCCTTTTTCCTGGCCGCTGATGTTCTTCAAATCTGCATCAATCTTTATGATTTCCTCAGAAAATTCCTTCTTTTTCTCCTGAAACGTGTTTAATTCAGCAAGCAGTCTTGGATTTCTCAGCTCATTTATCTCTGCCCGCATCTTCTGCTTCTCAACCTTTACTCCTGTCAGCTCTTCTGTCTTTTCAGCAATGTCATCCTCAACCTTTGCAATATCCTTGTTAAACTTCTCCTTGTTCTCCAGCAATTCTTTCTTGTAAGCCTCGCTTGCCTGCAGGTCGCTTGAATCTAGATGAAGGCTCTTTTCTGTCTTTATTATGTCCCCCTCAAGATTTGCCTTCAATTCTCTTGTTGCATAAATCTTCTTTTCATTCTCAGTCCTTTGCTTTTCAAGATCCTCAACATCTTTTTGCGCGCTCTTCATCTCTTTCTTGAGCTTTGATATATCTTCAGAAAGATCCTTTTGCCTGAAGCTTCCTGCTTTCTTGTGCCTGAAACCGCCAATCATGGCTCCAGAAGCTTCTGCAATATCACCGTCTAAAGTTACCATCCGCGCCCTGCCGATGCCCAGCTTCCTCGCAGTCTCAATATTATCAACAACCAGCGTATTTCCAAACACGTGGCTGAAAGCATTCTTGAACCTCGGATCAAACTCAATCAAATCAATAGCAAAGCCATGGACTCCTTTCTGCTTTGCAAGTTTGTCTATTCCAGCATCTTTTCCAGCGGGCTTTATCTTGTTCAAAGGAAGGAATGAAGCAACACCATACTTGTTTTCTTTTAAGAACTTTATGCATTTTGCAGCTGTCTTGTCATCTTCAACAACAAGGCTCTGGATTCTTTTTGCAGCTGCAATCTCCAATGCAAGAGAATATTTCTTGTCAGCAGTGCCAAGCTCTGCAATTGTGCCGTATATCTGTCCAAACTTGCTCTTGGTCTCCAGCACTTTCTTCACTGCAATATTGGCTGAAAGCGTTTCTTTTATGCCTGCATTCTTTATCTGCAGCTTCTCAACCTTCTCATTCAGCTTGAACACATCTTTTCTGGCATCAGCCAGCTTGTTTGCGTGCTCAGAATCAAGATTAAGCAATTCATTAAGTTCGAATGTAAGCTTCTTGAACTGGCTCTTCTTTTTCTTCAGCAGGTCAATCTCGTTCTTGTGCTCTTTCTCAAGCTCAATTACCTTCTCTATCTGCTGGTCAACTGTCTGCAACTGGAACTCGCATTTGTCTTTCTCTCTTATGAGGTTTTGCTGCTTTTCCCGCAATACTTGTATCTGTTTCTGGATTTCATCTGCCTTGTTGTCAAGCTCTTCTATCTTTGCCTCAAAATCAGAGCTTTCTTCAAGCTTGTGCTTTTTCTTGAAATCCTCAATCTTCTTGTCAAGCAAGGCAGTCTCTTTCACGAAAAATTTCTTCTTGTCATTCAGCTCATCTTTCTGGGTCTTGAACAGCTTTACTTTATCATCAAGCTCATCAATATTTTTCTGCAGCTGCATCTTCCTATGGTTAATCCTGGAAATTTCATTATGGCAGGAGCTCACTCTTGTCTTCTTTGTCGCAAGCTCAACCCTTAACTGCTCAACTTCTTTCTGCAGTTTTATCTGCTCAACCTCTCCTTTTTCCTCAATCTCATCAGAAATCTGCTTTATCTTTTCTTTTCTTTTTGCAGTCTCTTCTCTTAAATTTTTAATCTGCGAGTTTAATTTTTCAAGACGCTCCTTGTTTTTTGAGCTTTTTTCCTCAAGCCTTGCTTTTTCAGCTTCTTTCTTGTCTATCTGTTTTTTTAGGTAAGAGGCCTTGTTCTTTTGTATATTGTCTTTCAGATTCTTGTATTTCAAGGCCTGGTCCCTGTCTTTTTTCAGCTCCTTAAGATAAGTCTGCCTCTCTTTCAATATGATTTCAGCCTCATTAAGCTTGTCCTCGACTTTCTGAAGCTCACTCAAGGCCTTCTGCTTTTTTTCCTCATAGACAGAGATGCCTGCAATCTCCTCAATTATCTGCCTCCTCTCAACATGGCTCATCTCAACAAGCTTTACAATATCGCCCTGCAGTATTATATTATAGCCGTCTGGATGGATACTTGCCAAAGACAGCATGTCCACAATCTCCTGCCTTGTCTTTGTCTTGTTGTTTATCTTGTACCTGCTCACGCCGTCATGGCGGACAATACGGGAAATCTTGACAGTGTCCTCCTCAACAGGAAAAGTTTTCTGCTTATTGTCAAAGACAATGCTTACCTCTGCATTATTCAAAGGCTTTTTTGACTTGCCGCCGTTATATATCAGGTTTGCAGATTTCTCTGCTCTCAAGGATTTTGAGGAAGACTTTCCAAGAACAAAGCACAATGCATCAAGAATATTAGATTTTCCAGAGCCATTCGGCCCAAGGACTACATTAAAGCCGGGCTCAAACAAAAGCTCTGTCCTTTTTCCAAAGGACTTGAAGCCGTCCATAACCAGTTTATTTATCTTTGTTATTTTGCTATCCTTATCAGTAGCTATTGCTTCTGTCATCTAATTTTGCTAGAATACAGGAGTATATAAAGGCTTCGCTCTTAGTTTATAAAAGAAAAAAATAAATTACCAGTCCCTTCTTGGCCAAACTGGATTCTGTATAGCGTCTGGATTTACCCAGAAATAATCAGTATATCCTGCCTCGCGGCACTCATGCATGCACTGATTCTCAGTACGCTGGCCTATAAATCTGACATCTCGGCCGTATATTGCACTGAAAGGATTTCTTGGCCAAGCATAAGCATATTCCCCATTATTGCAGTAGCAATTCCTGTAACTTGATGAATCTGCATACACATTGCCCCATGCTGCGGCATGACCTGTGCTGCTTGTTTTCATCATGCTGACAAGTCCTACCACGCTCACAGCTGCAATAAAAAGCAATGCAATGAACATGAGCTTTCTTTCCTCCATCATATCACCTCTTAAGTATGATTAAGCAAATTTAAATGAATTGACTATATAAACTTTTTGTCAAAAAGCGCACAGCGCGCTCTGCTTGCATACTTAAAATTCCCCAAGCTTCTTCTGATTCTTTACACCAGCAACGCGCTTGTAAGAAGACCAGGTCTTCCTGAAAATATCTGGGAAATCTTTGTAATGCTTTTTCAAGAACTCTTTTGTAATCTCGTCAGAAGGATAGCCAGAACCGCAATTAATGCCGATATTTTTCTTGATCTTTTCTATCTCTCTGTCTCTTGTCACCTTTGCAATAATAGAGGCTGCAGAAACAACAGGAAACTTGACATCTGCCTTGTGCTCTGCAACAAGCACTATCTTCTTGTTGTCTAATTTCTTCCTGACATATGCTATGTAAGCCTTGATGTTCGGACTGGGACAGTCAAGAACAGCCTTGTCTGGCTTCAAGGCATTGATTATCTTGGCAGAAGTGTCTGCCTCAAGCCAGTTAAGATTAGAATCTTTTGAAAGCAGAACCTTGTCAATCTCTGCAGGCGGAATTATTATTATCTTGTAATCCTTTATCATGCCTTTAATCTGATCAAAAAGAAGCTCTCTTGTCTTAGGCGTCAATAATTTTGAATCTTTTGCGCCAATGGATTTTAATTTAGCTTCATCTTTTTCTTCGATTAATACACCGCACATTACTAATGGCCCTATCACTGGCCCCCTCCCCGCTTCCTCAATACCGCACAATAGTGCCATGAATACAAAGATATTCTTAGTATTTTTAAATATTTGCAAAAAATATAAATACAAGCAAACAAAACAAGAGATTATGGCCAAAGAGATACCTAAATTCGGAGTGCATGAAATAATCCAGTTCATCGGTGTGAAAGACCTTGAGCCGATGGAGCAGGAAACTGTGCAGAGATTGACTACTGAGAATTATGAGAAAATCAAGAGAGACCTGAAAAACATGACAGACATGAAAGTGCATGTCAAGACATACAAAAAAGAAGGAACAAAAAAGAAATACTCAATACACATTCTTGTGTCTTTTCCAGGCAAAGCAATAGAAAGCTGCAGAGCGCATGATTTTGAACTGCCGAGAGCACTTCACAAGGCATTCAATGACATAAAAGAACAGATACATCACAAGCTGCACACAGACACTGGCTGGGACAAGCCTTACGAGTAATCAATTTCTTTTTCTAATTTTAAGAATAAAAAGAAGAGAAAAATATAGCGGAGGGTGGATTTGAACCACCGACCTGAGGGTTATGAGCCCTCCGGGCACTCCTGACTGCCCCACCCCGCTGTGTTGCTAAAGAATTCTAGCTTATTTATAAAGTTTACTTTAATGACAAGATTTATATATAAAACATTCTGAACTAAAGAATTGCAGAAAAGAGGGGAAACTGTGCAGAAAAAAATAGGAGTATGTCTTTTAACAATACTTGTATTTCTTTTATTTTTGTATTCTGCACAAGCTGCATGCACTGACAATGACGGAGACGGGTTTGGAACAGAATATGTAACTGCAACTGGAAACAGGAACGGAGGCAACCACTACAGCATCAACAAAACAGTGAATACAAGCAACACTCTTGCACAGAGCTTTTCAACAGCAAAAGATGCTTCGATTGTCAGAGTCGGCGTAAGACTCAACAGATGCTTTCCAAACATAAACAACATAACAGTGCAGGTAAGGGCAGACCTTAACAAGCCCAATGACTTTCTTGCACAATACGATATACCGCACGATGAAATACCCCAAGGCCCGAACGGAGGCTGGCATTATAAATCAGTAAATTTCAATGTCGGAGGAGGAAAAACATATTATCTAGCTGTAGGAAGCCCTCCTGCAGGAAAAAACCCCCATTGCTGGATATACAACAGATCAGGAGACCCATACAAAAGCGGACAATTATTTGAGAACGGAGCAGCAGTAGACGGAGGAAAATCAGATGCAGTATTCGAACTTTTCACAGCAGGCGACCTGACTGAATGCCCCCAAAGAAACATAGCAGACTGCAATGACAGCAATGCAAATATTTTACCCCCCTACTACGGACAAATTATCAACAATAACACATATCTCTGCACTGGATTTTACAATATAACCGGCGCGATAGCAGGCGTAACATTCAACAAATCCAACATAAAATTAGTGTGCCAAAACACAACAATAAACAACAATAATCCTGCAAACGGGCTGCATGCAATAGGCGCGAATAGTTTTGATAATATTTCAATAACAGGATGCACCATACAAAACTACAACAGGTCATATGGAATATATATCCGCAATCTCAAAAATGCAAACATAACAAACAACAAATTCATACACAACGGAGAAGGAATAGATGCAAGAAACACTACAAATGTATGGATCTACAATAACAGCTTCTATAACCACTCTGATCCATACCCGCAAGGATTCGGCATGATAGGGCAGCAAGGCGTGTATAACTGGACAATACAAAATAATTATTTTGAAAACAGTGCATCAGCAGACCTGGTCATATACAACATAGGCAGCGGAAACCTGGTAGAGAACAATACCTGCAACAGCCCTGGGCCTGGCGGAATAGTTAGCATGGGCGTAAATGACACGATAATAAGAAATAACATAGCATACGGGCACACAGGAGGAACGAACCTTTCAACATATGGCTATGGAATCATAGCAGCCACAATAGACCTGCAGCCTCCCATAATTCCAGAGTACAGGGCAAGAATATACAACAACACAGTATACAATAACGACGTAGGGATTGCACTTCTGGGAAATAACTCTATTGCTGAAAACAATACAATATATAATAACACATATGGAATTTTTCTTCAAAACCAATCCTTCTTAATAGCCGGCTTTGTATCACCAGGAGGCCACAACAACACAATCAAAAACAACAAAATATACAACAACACAAACGGAATCTATATGGACAGCACAAATTACAACATATTCAACAGGAACAACATAACACAAAATAAACAAGGAATCTGTTTCGTAAACTGCTTCAACATTACAGCAACAAACAACATATTCATCGGAAATACAAAAGAAATAACAATACAAGGAGACCTGCCTGCAGCAAAAAACCAGATACTAAACACCACAATAAACACATTAAGAACCAGCTTTGATTACAAAGGACATTTTAACATAACACACGGCAGCATGCAAGGAACTACGCCATATGGAAAAGCAAGCATAGGCAAATTCATAGAAATAACAAATAACACAAATCTTGCGCCAAATCAATCTGTGAATTTGACAATATACTATACTGCTGCGGATTTAAACAATATCAAGAAAGAAGCATCACTGCGCATATACAGATACAATAACAACAGATGGACAATGGTGCCAGGAAGCACAGTAAACACCACCGCAAATTATGTAAAAGCAGACCTGACAAGCTTCAGCATGTTCGGCATATTCGGACAATCAAAAAGTTCACGCAGCGCAGCAGGAGGAGGCGGAGGAGGAAGCGCCAGAAGAGCATATGAAAACACACTGGTTGAGCAAATACAAGAAAAACTGCCAGAGACAGAACAGGAATCAGAAATAAAAAACCATCAAACAGAAGAAAAACAAGAAAAATCAACTGAGCAAGAAAACCCGCAAGCCACATTAAAACTACCTGAAATCAACACAGAAATACAAACACCAGAGAGCGAAAAAACAATACTTCAGTACAGACCTAGCACAAAAGCGCTTTTGCCAGGCATACTCGCAATAGCACTATTATTCGGCGCAGTAGCATACCTCACTTTTATCAAAACTCCAATGCCGCGCAAGACACACAAGCCGTCAAGAAGAAAAGACAAAATAGAACTGGAAAAATACGGCTTCAAAGTCAAAAAGAAATAGACTCCTTCTTTAAATGAGAAGATTTATAAATATCTGGCGAGTCATATTCAGTATGCCGCGGTCGCATAACCTGGTACGCGCTGGAAACCTGCGGTTTCCGCTGGTGTCCTTGCGCAGGACATTGCGCTGGATTGCTAATCCAGTTTCCTTCGGGATATATGGGTTCAAATGTGAGGGACTGCAGTGACAATCCCTCTCTGAAAGTCCCATCCGCGGCGTTTTAAACCATGAAAAAAGAAATACTGGTGATAAGCCTTGGAGGCTCAATAATTGTTCCAGACAGTATAGACATAAGTTTCTTGAAGGAGTTCCGCAAGTTAATCCTTGATTATACTGACAAATACCAATTCATAATCGCAACAGGCGGGGGAAAGACAGCAAGAGAATATGCAGAAGCAGCAGACCAAATAGCAAAAACAGTCTCAAAAGATGACAAAGACTGGCTTGGCATATACTGCACACGGCTCAATGCACACTTAGTAAAGACAATATTCGGCGAAAAAGCATATGCTAAAGTGATGAAAGATCCCACCAAAAAAATAAAGACCGCAAAACCGATTGTTGTTGCAGCAGGATACAAACCAGGAAGCAGCAGTGACTATGACGCTGTGATGCTCGCAAAGACATTCAAGACCAAAAGAATATTAAACCTCACCAATATTGATTATGTATACAACAAAGATCCTAAAAAACACACATTTGCAAAGCCATTAAAAGAGCTGACATGGGCGCAGTACAGGAAAATAATCCCAGAAAAATTTGAATACGGCATGCACACGCCATTTGACCCAGTTGCAAGCAGATTAGCAGAGAAATTAAAGCTTGAAGTGGTTGTGATGAACGGCCACAAGCTCATGCAGGTAAAAAATTATCTTGACAAGAAAAAATTCATCGGAAGCGTGATTAAAAAATGACAAAAAAAATAGTTCCAGACACATCAGTAATAATAGAAGGAATGCTGAGGCAGAAGATAGAAAAAGGAGAGCTTAAAGGAAAAGAGCTTCTTCTTCATGAGGCTGTCTTTGCAGAGCTGGAGCACCAGGCAAATGAAGGAAGATCAACCGGCTTCATAGGCCTTGACGAGCTGAAAAAGATACAAGACATTGCAAAAAAGAAACAGGTCACAGTAAAAATCACAGGCCAGAGACCGACTGCTTCTGAAATAAGATACGCAGGAATGGGCGAGATAGATGCAGTGATACGAAAATTGGCCTGGGATGAAGACGCAGCATTGCTGACATCAGACAAGGTTCAGGCAAGAGTGGGTGAAGCAAAAGGAATGACAGTGATATTTGTGCCGATGGAGATTGGGCCTATTAAAAAGATAAAACTAGAATCCTACTTTGACCCAACAACAATGTCCGTGCACTTAAGAGAGAATGTTGTGCCAATGGCAAAAAAAGGAGTTCCTGGGCAATGGAAATTTGTTCAATTAGCAAAGACAAAACTAACTGCAGAGAAAATAAAAGATATTAGCCAAGAGATAATAGAGGAAGCAAGGTCCAGGGCAGACGGCTTTCTTGAGATAGAGAGAGAAGGAAGCACAATAGTCCAGCTTGGGCCGTACAGGATAGTCATCACAAAGCCGCCTTTTTCAGACGGCTGGGAAATCACAGCAGTAAAGCCAATCAAAAGACTGACATTAGCGGATTATAGACTAAGCGAGAAGATGCAGAAAAGAATTGCAGAGCAGGCAGAAGGAATACTTATTGCAGGAGCGCCAGGACAGGGAAAAACAACCTTTGCACAGGCACTTGCAGAATACTTTGCAGACCAACAGAAAATAGTCAAGACAGTCGAGGCTCCAAGGGATTTAGTTTTGCCAGACACAATCACACAACTGGCAATAAGCAGGGGAACACCAGAAGAGGTGCATGATGTCTTGTTATTATCCAGGCCAGATTACACAATATTTGATGAGATGAGAAACACGCCAGACTTTCTTCTTTATTCTGACTTAAGATTAGCAGGAGTGGGAATGGTCGGCGTGATACATGGAACAAATCCATTGGACGCAATACAAAGATTCATCGGAAAACTAGAGTTGGGGGTCATCCCGCACGTAATTGACACACTGGTATTCATCAAAGACGGGCAAATCAATAAAGTTCTTGCAATAGAGATGATGGTAAAAGTGCCTTCTGGAATGACAGAAGCAGACCTTGCAAGGCCGGTCATTGTCATCTCTGACTTTGAGACCAACCAGCCGATGGCAGAAATCTATTCATACGGAGAAGAGACTGTGGTGGTTCCAGTGACTGAAACTTCTGAAAAGATGACTGGAGCAAAAAAGCTTGCAGCAGAAGCAGTGCAAAAAGTAATGCAAAAATACACAGACCAGATGAAGATAGAGATTCCTTCTGAGCACAAGGCAATTGTGCACGTGCCAAAGCAATACATTGCAGGAATAATAGGAAAAGAAGGCAAAAATGTAATGGGGCTGGAGAAAAAACTGGGCATTGGGCTTGATATCCGGGAGCTTGGCGAAGAAGAGGCAGGTGCAGAGCCAGAAGGAAAAGAAGTAAGGCATGAAATAAACATAAGCAGCAAATACATTGAAATCTATCTTGGAGAAAGAATGAAAGGAAAAGATGTTGACATCTATGTTGAAAAAGACTACTTAGCCACATTTAATATCGGCAAAAAAGGAATAATAAAGATAAAGAAAAGCAATCCAATAGGAAAAGCAATAACAAATGCGCAGAAATACGGCGAGAAGATAAGGATATTCTTGACTTAACGCTGCTTATTATGCCAATAAGTCAATTTTGATATGACATATGGTTTGTCTTGCTCTGGAATCTCTTCAGGTGGCGCTGCCCAGACATAATTACAGGCACGAACACAAGAAGCTCTGTCTTTCACATCAATAGCACAAATTGCGCGAATCACCTTGTTCGCGATACTGCAGATAAAAGTATTTTTCTCAGCATCTGTGCTCAAAGTATTGATACACTCCTCATATTTATCTTGCTTTAGAATCTGTCTAGTTTTACGCTCTAATCTATCACTGCCCACAATATCCCCGCACTAAGTTGTTGGGTCGCATATAAAAGCTTTATGACACAGAAAAGTATATATATCAATAGTTCTGACTCAGTCGTATGTTTGACATAAACCTTGTAAGAGAAAAGCCAAAGCTAGTAAAAGAAAATCTCAAGAAAAGATATGACAATGAACTGATACCGCTAGTTGACGATCTTCTTAAGAAAGACAAGCAATGGAAAAAACTTAAAAAAGAGAATGATGACTTAAGAGCCAGGCGGAACGAACTTTCTTTAAAAATAAACCAGCTGAAAAAGCAGGGCAAGAAAGCAGACAAGGAGATAAAAGAAGCTTCAAAGATCCCTAAAAAGCTGAAAGAGCTTGATGAAAAGCTGAAAAAGATTGAATATGGCATACACCATTACTTGATGGACCTGCCAAACATGCTTGATCCTTCTGTGCCGATAGGGGCAGATGAAAGCAAGAACAAGGTAATCAGGAAAGTAGGCAAGCCAAAAAAGTTTGCTTTTGAGCTGAAAGGGCATGGCGAGCTTGCTGAAGACCTTGGCATTGCTGATTTTAAAAGATCAACAAAAGTTGCAGGAGCAGGATTTTATTATCTAAAGAATGAATTAGGCATCTTGAACCAAGCATTGATTCGGTTTGCCATTGATTTCTTGATGAAAAAAGGCTACACATATGTTGAGCCGCCTCTTATGTTAAGAAGAAAAGCATATGAAGGTGTTGTTGACATGGAAGATTTTCAGAACGTGATGTATAAAACAGAAAACGAGGATTTGTACTTGATTGCAACAAGTGAGCACAGCCTGATAACCCAATACATGAATGAAAACATTCCTATAGATGAACTTCCTATAAAATTGGCAGGATATAGCATGTGCTTCAGGAAAGAGATAGGAAGTCACGGCGTTGATACTCGCGGTCTTTTCAGGACGCACCAGTTCAACAAGGTTGAGCAGATAATCATCTGCAGGCCTAAAAATGACATGCTTTATTTTAATGAATTGATTAAAAATTCAGAAGAACTCATGAAACTTCTGGAGCTGCCATATCAAGTATTAGAGATGTGCTCAGGAGAACTGGGCCCGCTGAAATCAAAGCAAATAGACATAGAAGTCTGGATGCCAAAGCAAGGCAAATACCAGGAAGTAGGAAGCTGCAGCAACTGCACAGGCTACCAGGCAAAAAGATTAGGAATGAAAGCAATTGACAACAAGCTGAACAAATATCCTGTTTATACCTTGAATAACACTGCAATAGCAACATCCAGAATAATGGTGGCGATACTGGAGAATTTCCAGAACAAAGACGGCTCTGTAGACATCCCTAAAGCACTGCACAAATACACTGGATTCAAGAAAATCAAGCTCAAAAAATGATTTCTGCATTACAATAAAACTTAAATACAGTACTAGATATTGTGGGAGTATGAACTTATTTGACGGCATATTGGGGGATGAAGAAACACTTTTCAAGAATGAGGATGCACTAGACACAGAGTTTGTGCCAAAAATACTTCCTTTTCGCGAAGGGCAGCAAAAAGAGATCATTCTTAGCATCAAGCCTCTTATGCAGAACAGGAATGGAAAGAATCTTTTCATTTGCGGAGCTCCAGGCATAGGCAAGACAGCTGCAACAAAATGGATTTTTCGCGATTTAGAATACAATACAGATGACGTTATTCCTATATATATCAACTGCTGGCAGAAAAACACGACATACAAGATAATAGTTGACATCTGTCATCAATTAGGTTATAAGTTTACGCAGAACAAAAACACAGAGGAGTTGTTTAAAGTAATCCAGAACATGGCTAACAGAAAGCCAATAGTATTTGCCTTTGATGAGATAGACAAAGTTGAAGATTTTGATTTCTTATATTCCATACTGAATGATATTTACAAGAAAAGCATATTTTTGATAACAAACTACAAAGAATGGCTGGATAAGCTTGAAGACAGGATAAAATCAAGACTACTGCCAGAGATAATAGAATTCAAGTCATACGATGAAAAAGAAACATCTGAGATACTAAAGCAAAGGACAATGTATGCATTTCTTCCAGGAGTCTTAGATGATGCTGCATTTAACCTGATAACCCGAACTTCTCATGAACGAGGAGACATAAGAGCCGGGCTTTACTTGCTAAGAGAGGCAGGCAGGATTGCAGAAAGCCTGAGCTCTAAAAAAGTAGCAGAAGAGCACGCACAAAAAGCAATAGGCAAATTAGAAGATTTCAAAATCAAGAAATCAACTGATTTAGATGAAGACACAAGATTAGTTCTTTCTGTTGTAAAAGAGAATTCAGACAAGAAAATAGGAGATTTATTTGAAGTGTATAAACAGAAAGGCGGAACTGGAAGCTATAAAACATTTCAAAGACGTATTGAGAAGCTAAGCAAAGCACAGTTTATTATCACCAATAAAGTGACTGGAAAAGAAGGAAATACAACTATAATTAGTTATGCAAAGAAGCTGACTGAATTCTAAGCTTTCTTAGCTATCTTCCACAGAACCTCAAAATGATTCCTGTAAGTCTGTGCGATTAGTTTGTTTTTAATAAGTATTACTAAAGGCTTTTGCTTGATTAAATGAATTGCAATATAATCTCCAAAGATATTTGTTGTGGCTTCGCTGTCAATATCTAGGAATTTGTATTCAAATTTCTTATATGCGAATGGCGGGGTACCTTTTAGTTTAGTATTTCCTATAATTCTTACTCGAATATTTGCCTTCATGACTTTTTTGGCAACAACAGGCATTTCATATAATGCATAAAACGCCCTGCCAGTTGAACCAAAAGCACAATATTCTTTTGATTTAAGCATTAAATTGACCATCACTCTCAAGCCCTCTTTTCCCTCGTAAATCTTGATTTCCTGAGGAATTTCCTGGATTTTCTCAATCTTTTTTAATTCTGGAATCAAATCCTGGATAAAAGCAGACTTTTCCTTGACAGGATTCAATAGATTCTCTGGCTCTGAAGCAGAAAAGAATTTCTTGTTTGCTTTTACGATGTAGTTTACCAGGCCTTTTTCTATCAAATGGTTAAGGATAGTATAAACCAGTGTTCTATCCATACCAATCTTCTTAGCCAAAGCATTAGCAGAGCTAGAGCCACGCTTAAGTAACTCTAGATACACTTTAGCTTCATTGCCTGTAAGCCCTGCTTTCTGCAGTCTTTCCTCAAATGCCGCCATACATGATAAGAATTGCTTGAAGTATATAAAATTGTTGTTATTTATCATAACAACTGTCTTTTAAGTAGTTCTGAGAAGTAAAAGTATTTGGTGATCAAAATGAGTGAAGACAGTAAACTAAAGAAAGCACGGAAGACGCTTGAAAGAATACTAAGGACAGAGGGAGGAAAGATTGCAAGCTTGACAATAGCCTCATACTTATTGGGTTTAACAACAGGGGCCGTTGGAAAAGAAGTAGGTGGTGCTTGGGAATATGTTTTTCCAGCATGTCTGCCTTTATGCGATTTACTGGTGGCACGTCCCAGCCCGTACTTAATCCCTTATGCACTGGGTGTTGCTACAAACTACCCAATACAAACATACGAAGCATGCAAATTGCTAGTAAGTTATTAGATTTTCTCTCATTATCCCATAATCAAACCACTGGACACTGGACAAGCTGTCGTGGCGTATTTAAATGAATTCTGTAACGTAATTCTTAGAGGTGATTAACATGATAGACCTGAGCCAATCAACAATCAAACGATTATTTTTCGAGCAAACAAAAGCACTTTCAATAAAAAACTAAGAGGTGATACCTGTGGAAATAACCCCAATATTTGAAGAACCCCTGATGGAAGAACTGGACATATATGAAGAAGACGGCGTGGAGACACTGATGGATGAAAACGGCATATCTGATGCAGAATGCGGATTCATGATTGGCTTTATAGCATCATGATTTTATTTTTTCTTTTATATATCTAAAGGCAAATTTATTAAAGTATAAAGAACAAATACGGCATATGACAACAATCAGGAAAGCAGGGGCGCTGATTATTAATGATAAAAAATTACTAATTGTCAAGCCGAAAGGAAAGCCATATTTCATCAATCCAGGCGGCAAATATGAAGCAGGAGAGACTGCTGAAAACTGTTTAAGACGGGAATTAAAAGAAGAGCTACAAGTAAACGTCACTTCAATGAAACATTTCAAAACCTACACAGTAGATAAGGCAGCACACAGCAATCATCCCTTAATACTAGAATTATACTTTGTGAAGATATCTGGCAAAATAATACCTTCTTCTGAGATTGCAATATTCCAATGGATGAGTAAAGCTGATTTTGACGCAAGAAAATTCAATACACCCTCTTCTTTTGAAAAATATATTCCAGATCTGATAAAAGAAGGAGCAATATAGTTAATTTTTTTATAAATACTTATATAAATCGGAATCACAAGCTTTTTAAAGGCCCTACTGCTTCTAAGTACTATGGCGACGATAAACAAGGATGAGTACAACGTAAACAAGCACAGAATACTGAAGCAAATAAAAGAAGGAGCAGTATTCATACATCCTACTGATACAATCTACGGAATAGGCTGTGATGCAACAAATGAAGAAGCAGTTGCTAAAGTAAGAGCTGCAAAACAGAGACAAGACCTGCCATTCAATGTTATCGCGCCATCAAGAGAGTGGGTCAGGGCAAACTGCCATGTAGACAAAGAAGCAGAAGAATGGCTTGCAAAACTGCCAGGACCTTACACAATCATACTCAAATTAAAAAAAGACAGTGCTGTGGCAAAAAACGTCAATCCTACTGGAGATAACACAATAGGAATACGAAGGCCAGACCACTGGATAAGTGAGATAACAAACGACCTAGAAAAGCCAATAATAACAACATCAGCAAACATAACAGGGAAAAACTTCATGACAAGCATGGACAACATAGACGTCAATGTAAAGAAAAAGATGGATTTTGTAATCTATGAAGGCGAGAAAAAAGGAAGACCAAGCACAATAGTCGACCTTGCCAGGAAACGTGGATTAATCAAAAGATAAAGTTTTTTCTTGTTCCTAAGAGAGGAAAAATGAAGATACTCGCAGCTGGAGATTTCCACGGAGACAAAACAATAGCCAAGCAATTGGCTGAACAAGCTGAAAAAGAAAAAGTAGACCTAGTCATATTAAATGGAGATTTAGTGGAAGAAGGACAGGCAGAAGGAATAATCGGCATATTCAAGGAAAAAAAACAAAAAGTCATGATATTATCAGGCAATCATGAACTGCCTGCAACAACACAGTTCTTAGCAGACCTTTACGGCTTCACAAACCTTCATGCTTATTCGCTGCAGTCAGGAGATGTCGGCATTTTCGGATGCGGCGGAACAAATATAGGACTGAGCCAGCTGAGCGAGAAAGAGATATTCTATGCATTGAGAACAGGATTTGAAAGAGTGAAGAACCTGCCAAAGAAAATAATGGTAACGCACGTGCATCCAGCAGACAGCATAATAGAAAAATTATCTAAAACAGCAGGCATCATACCAATGGACGGCAGCACAGGACTCAAGAAAGCAATAGACGAGTTCAAGCCAGATATTCTGATATGCGGCCATGTGCACGAGGCAGAAGGCATAGAAGAAAAAATAGGCAACACTAAAGTAATAAACGTGGGCAAGAAAGGCAAGATAATAGAACTATGAATGAACAAGAATTAAGAAAAAAACTTGAAAAATATAATAACGATCAATTAGATGAACTCCTTGATGAAATAGGCATATATAATATCGAAGGTTATGAAGACGAATCCAGGACAGAAAAGATAGAAATGCTTCTTTTAGAAGACGCAGAAGATATTTTAAAAGCAATAAAAAAATTAAAGCTGTAAAATGGGGGAACTTGATTATCTAAAAGGAAAGAGTGTTCTTGACGTAGTTCTAGAACTGCCTAAATTTGATTGGTACATGAACAACAGGCAAGGAATCGCACCTATCAAGACAAACATATGCACACTCATATTTGTTTCTTATCAGCAGGAAAAGCCAAGAACAGACATAGACAGATACCCGCCTGTTGATGCTGACAGCTTAAAATCACTGGATGATCTTTCTTTTGTAACGGTCCAGGATGGCAGAATGATTGGCCTGACATCAAAGGTGCAAATCGGCGAACAGCATGAGAACAGATACGCGCATCTTCCTATGATGGACTTTGATACGCATGATAATTTCAGTGAAATGAAAGAAGCAGCATTGTTAGACCTGCTTAAAGAAAAAATCAGAGAAGACACGCAGCTGGAAAAAGGAGTCATACTTAAATCCGGCCCAAAAAGAAACTATCATTTTCTTGGAATCGGCAGCCTGCTATCAGAAGAAGAACTGGTTAATTTTGCAGGGCTCTGTTTATTGATGCGTCAGTTATCTGAAAAAAAGGAAAAATTAGGCCTGGCTGACTCAAGATACATCGGACACATGCTGACGCCACTTAAGCATCTGGTAGATCTAGACAACCCGACTGGATTTTTAACACAATACTCATATACACTTAGATTTGCCACACTAAGGCTAACAAAAAAACCTAAATACAAGCATCCTCCAAAAGTCATTGCAGTGCTTGACTAAAGCTTTGAAGCCAGATTAGCAGCACCAAGAAGAGCAGCATCCTCATTCATAACAATATAAACAGGAATCTGTCTCAATAAAACACGCATCTTTGACTTGTCTTCAAAAGATTTCTTGAAAATTGCAGATTTCAATCTTTTGGCAAGAAGCCTTGACAAAGAACCTACAAGAAATACCCCGCCGTTTGCTTTTGCTGTCAAAGCAAGATTGCCTGCTTCTGAAGCATAGAAAGACACAAACATATCAACAGCCTTCCTGCAGGCAGGATCTTTTCTTTTCAATGCCTCTTCTACAATCACAAGGTGCTTCTCTTTTTTCTTGAAAAGCTTCTTGATTTTATCAGAAGCTTTGAATCTGCCTGTCTGCGTGAGAAACTGGTAAATATTATACAAGCCGCCTTTTGAGACAAGAGTCTCTATATCAGCACGTCTTGTCTTGTGCTTGATAAAATTCTTTAGCTCCCATTCAAGCTCATTTCTTGCAGCAAAATCAACATGGCCGCCTTCAGAAGGAAGAACAAAATCATCATGTCCAAGCCATGCGATAATAGCTTCTCCAAGGCCTGTGCTTGCTCCAAGAACTGCTTTTGAGCTGAATTTAAGAGGCTTGCCTGGCTTTATCTTCATCAAATCTTTTGCGTGCAATACCTCTACACCGAAACCAATGCTTTCATAATCATTAATGACTGCCACTTTCTTTATGCCAAATAACTTGTTTATTTTCGCAGCATCGATTGACCAAGGAACATTAGTCATCTTGCAGATATTATCCCGGCACGGGCCTGCAGCTGCAAAACAAGCTGCTTTAGGAGTCACTTTTGCAATAGCCAAAAAATTCTTCAGCATAGAATAAAAACTCTTGAATTTAGTTGTAGTATAGACCTCATATGCCAGCTTCTTAAAACTGCCGTTTGCATAATCAAAAATAGCAAATGTTGATTTGGTTCCACCAATTCTGCCTGCAAGTATCAAGCTCATCCTTTAACCACCCCAATTGGAACTAATCTGGCAACCTTCTTTCCAAGCCCCAAATTAGTGCTTACTCTAGCTACTTCATCTATATCTTTATAAACCTTGTGACACTCTTCTGCCAAACCTTTCCAAGAGCCTGCCTTGACCTTTATATCCATCTCTTCAAGATGCTTCTTGACTTCTTCTCCACGATAATGCTTCAGAGCCCATGCCCTTGAAGCAACCCTTCCTGCGCCGTGCGCAGTAGAGCCCCAGGATATCTCTTCTGCTTTTTTTGTACCAACTAAAACATAAGATGCAGTGCCCATAGAGCCAGGAAGCATGACTGGCTGGCCGACTTTCCTGTAAACCTCTGGAATCTCTATCCTGCCCGGACCAAAAGACCGTGTAGCACCTTTCCTGTGAATGCACAATTTCTTTTTTTTGCCGTCAACATCATGCTCTTCAAACTTAGCTATATTATGGCACACGTCATACACCATTCTCATGCCTTCTGAAGAGCCCAGCACTTTATTGAAAACATCTCTTGTCCAGTGCGCAATCATCTGCCTGTTTGCAAAAGCAAAATTAATTGCAGAGCACATTGCCTTGTAGTATTTCTGGCCTAAATCAGAATTAATTGGAGCGTTTATTAATTCCCTGTCTGGCAGATGCGCGTGGCCAAACTTGTCTTCCATTAACCTGATATAATCAGAAGCTACTTGATGACCAAATCCTCTTGAACCGCAGTGAATCATCACAGTGACCTGCCCTTCTTTGTCAATTCCAAAAGCATCAGCAGTTGTTTTGTCATAAATCTTGTCAACTTTCTGTATCTCAAGAAAATGATTGCCTGCTCCAAGAGTTCCTAGCTGAGGAAGGCCTCTTGCCAAAGCTCTTGTTGAGCAAGCACTTGGGTCCGCACCCTCCATGTGGCCGTCTTCTTCTGTCCTCTGCAGGTCTTCTTTTGTGCCATAGCCATTTTTCAAGGCCCACTTTGCACCAGTATTTAGAACTTCTAGTAATTCTGATTTTGATAGTTTTGTGATTCCTCCCCTGCCAACACCTGCAGGGATCTCCTTGTACAGCATGTCAAGCAGTTCCTGTCTTTTTGATTGCAGATCCTTGAAAGTCCAGTCTGTTTTTAGCAATCTCACACCGCAGTTGATGTCATATCCAACACCGCCTGGAGAGATTATTCCTTCATCCATGTCAAAAGCAGCAACACCGCCTATAGGAAAACCATAGCCCTGATGCGCATCTGGCATGACATAGGACGCTTTTTGTATGCCCTGCAAATGAGCAACATTTGATGCCTGCAGCAAGGTCTTGTCTTCCTTGATCTTATCCATCAAGGCAGCAGAAGCATATATTATGGCAGGAACTCTCATAGAACCAGTCTTAGGAATCTCCCAAACATACTCAGACTTCTTCTTAAATTCTATTTCATCCCCCATAGAACATACCTCGTATAGGATTATTTAAAAATCTTTCTACAAATCCACAACTACCTGCACATATTTATCAGTTATTTCCATCTCAGCATAGGTCATTGCCTTTACAGAGCCGATGTGCTTGTGCTCTCCGACTTTATCACCCAGAACAATCCCTTTTATCTCAAAACCCTTGTCTGTCTTTGTTATTTTAACTTCTTTTATCTTGCTGGGGATAAAGGCATCCAGGTCCAGCAAAACAAGGAACTCTTCCAGCCAATTATATAATAACGCTTTTTCATCTTTTCCAGCTGCCTTCACTTCTTTCTTTATCTTTGGCTTTACTTCCTCTACTTTGAACATGAAAGAGAACATTGCAAGAACAGCATTTCCAAACTGTTCTTCCAGATTTTTTCCATAAGCACGGAACTTTCCATCAGCAGTGTGCTCAAGAATATCAAACTTTTTCATTTTAATAGAACTGAATTTCAGGAAGGTCAGTATCCTCATCTTGTTTTTGCTCTTCTGATTCAGAAGCAGGAGCAGGACTGTCAAAAATGCTTGCAAATGCATTGCCAGACGACTCTTCAGAAGGCTCTTCGCTTGACTCCAAAGATGGAGAAGGATCATCAAAGATGTTTCTTGAAGGAGCATTTGTATATACTCCTTGCTGCCCGACAATGCCCTGCAATAATCTTATAGCCTTACGAATATCTTCGTGAGAATCCTGTGAAGTGTCAATAGTTATCTTCATATTATCAAGAATAGAAAATAGAGTATAAATATTTTTCTATAAGAACTGGACATCCACCTCTAAAGCGTCCCATGTCGGATACTCTTCGATGATGGCAGGAACCAGCTTTAGTTTTTTAATCTCATCTTTCAAGTCATCAACAACAGCAATAGACGTCAAAATCCTTGGCCTAAGCTCATCAATATGCAGGATGCTGGATGGAATATCTAACTGCTTTTGCAGTCTTAGTTTAGCTTTCTTTAGTTTTTTAATGAATTTTTTTGTATTTATGCTCTCTACCTGCAGGCCATAGCCAAAACCTGGCTTTAATTCAGGCAGATAGATTACGCCGCGAACTAAAGTGCCTTCTTTTGTTATGAAATCAGTCTTTAAGGCAATGCTTAATGCTCTTTTCTTTATTCTTCTTGCCAATTGCGCCTTGTCTTTTGTTTTTGTAGTGCAGTAATGTATGTTCAGTTTTGTTTTCTTGAGATATTTCAATAATTCTTTAGCCAGTTTTTCGCTTCCTTTTACTCCGTAAGAGATTTTATCTCTTGGCTTGAAGCCTTTTTCTATTAATTTGTTCACATTTGTGTCTGAAATCTCTAATTCATTAAGATTAAGAAAGTCTATCTTGTCTTTTATGAAATCTATTAATTTTTTTGTTTCTCTTTTTTTGCCTGGAATGACTGGAATTTCCACACCAACATCCCACTTGAACTTTTTAGCAAGCGCAATCTTTTTCCATTCTTTAGGCTTGTCAAGCATCGGGTGAAAACGAATCTCATCCAAGCCTGCCTGATACAATCGCTTGAGTTTAGTTTCAGTAACTAAATTAAGCGGCGTGTAAAGATGAATATGAAATTTCTTTCCAAACTTTTTCTTCAGCAATTTGATGTATTTTATTGTTCTATCCAGTTTAACTAAAGGGTCTCCGCCAGTAATGCCTGCACCTTTTGCTTTAGTTAATTTAGCTTCTTCAAGAATGTCTTTTTCTTTTGCAATCTTCCATTCGTTGGCATAAACAACATCTTTTCCAGATTTTCTCTCAGACAGAGGGCAGAAAAAACACTTGTTAGGGCAGAGCCCAGTCACAAACAAAACCAGTTTCTCTCCTTTGACACAATAAGCACATCCTTTAGGCAATTTTCCTTTTTTCCAAGAATAAAAATTTGTCTTAATCATTCAAACATCCTCTGATAATTAAGGAATATTGAATCAGCAGTCTCTTTTTCATTGAATTTCTTGACTTTTGCAATCTTTCTGATGCTCCAGATTACATTAGCAGGCTCATTTCTTTCAAACTTGACAGGGCTGAGCCAGGGAGCATCTGTCTCTGTCAATAATTGATTTATATTAACCAAAGATGCAAGAGTCTCAAAATGCTGCAAACGCTCAATAACAGCAGGAACACTGAAAGACCAGCCATTATCTGCAGCTCTCTTGATTAAATTTTTTCTTCCGCCAAAAGAATGCAGGATGATTTTCTTTAATTTAGAGGATTCAAGCATCTCAACACACTCTAATTCAGCATTTCTTGTATGCACAATGATCGGCTTCTTTAGCTTTTCAGCGCAATCAATGCATTTCTGGAAATTCTCTCTCTGTTTTTTCTCATGCTCTTTCAGATATTTGAAATCCATCCCGCATTCGCCAATGCCAACAATATCTTTCTTTTTTGAGAGAATAAACTTTAATTCCTTGTCAACATCAAAAGGCTCTGCCTGCCTTGTCAATCCAACTTCATCCAATGCATCAATCTTGATATTCAAGGCATCAATAGGATAAATACCCAGAGTGCACTTGACAACATCATATTTCTTGGCCAGCTCAAGAACCTCCCTATTAGTCGGAACATTTACTCCAGAAGTAATTACTGCCTTGACACCTGCATCTTTTGCTCTCTGAACTACTTCATCGCGGTCCTTGTTGAATTTTTCATGATTCAAGTGGCAGTGCACATCTACTAAGTTCATGCTTCTACCGATAAAACAAGTTTATATAAAAGTTTCTAGAAATATTTAAATAATTGAATAATCAAAACAAGCAATATGGGAAGAATAAAGCTAAAACCTGAGCCAGTTTATGTTGAATACAACTTTCTAAATAAAAAAATAAAGATTCCAACAACAATAATGACAGTAATATCGCTTGACAATCCTGCAAACATGATTGTATCTTTTGCAGGCAAAATCAAGAGAATTGCTTCAAAAGAAATCACTGTTTCCTTGACTCTTGAAAGCGGGCCAAAACTTATTGCGCAAGATGCTGCAGGACTAATAGTGCGATTTGATGATCCAACACTGGACCACTTGTATCTTAAAGCAAAAGAACTTCAGCCAGATGCTCCTTATGACAAATCAATAGGCCTGTATAACAGAATCTTGACGAGAATACTTGAATTCTAAAGTGTTTCTTTCACATCTGCCCAGATTAAAGGCAAAGCAATTGTTGCATCACAATAAACATCAATATATTTTCCCTGTTCTTTCATCTTTCCCCAGGATATTCCTTCTCTTAATTCTGCTCCTGAAGAACCGCCCCACTGCGGCATGTCTGTAGAAATCTGCACACCATAAGAAGCGCCTTTGCTGAACTGCATTGACTGCTGGATAAAATTCTTTGGAAGGCCGCCCCCAATATATATAACACCATTTTTCTTTGAATCCCATGCAATGTTTATTATCTCTTTCATGTCATCAAAAACAGGCAGGTCAAACTTCTTTCCTTCTGCCTGCCTCCCCCATATCATCAAGCCGATTCCAGAATCTGCAATGCCTGGGCAGAATATTGGAATCTTTTTCTCAGCACAGACTTTCAGGATTGAATCACTGTCTGGCAGAAGCTCTCCAAGCTTCCACAAGAATTCCTTGATATTTTTAGTCTGTGACAAAGCATCAAAATTATTTTTGAAAAAATCCTCCATCTTCTCATAAACCTCATTTTTCATGAATGTGTCATAAATCCTGTCAATGCCTTCCTTGTGCAGTTCTGCATCATCTGTTCGTGCACTGCCCTGGAAATGATTAAAGCCAAGAGCCTCAAACACGTCATGCGTAAGATTAGCCCCTGTTGTGACAAAAACTTTGATTTTACCAGAATTAAGCATGTCAATAAAAATCTGCTTCATGCCACCAGGAACCATTGCCCCTGCAACACCAAGAAAAACAGAACATTCAGTATCTGTGAGCATGCTGCGCATTATCTTTGAAGCATTAGCAATCCTGCCAGCACCCATCACACCAGAGCCAGCCATCTGATTAACTAAATCAGAGGCCTTCATACCCTTGCTTATGCGCATATGTTTAACTGGATTCATAGACGATAAAAAAGCAGGTATGTTTATAAAAGTAATGGTAAAGTCCTTCATGACCCGCGAGTAATGAAGACCGAAAACTTTAAATATCAACACGGCCTTCGATGAATAAAGCCTTTAAAAAAAGGACAGAAGGTGGTAAAATATGACAGTAGTAGGATTTCAGTTTGACAAGATTGTTGTTGACAGAATGGATGCGCCAAAAGGCAAGATGAATGTCAAGAACAACATTGTAATAAAAGACCTTGAAAAAAAGGAAATCAATGTCGGCAAGGCAAAACAAAACCTGCTGGTATTCAAGTTTGAATTTGAGGCAAATTACGAGCCAAAGATCGCAAAAATCACGCTAAACGGAACAACAACGTATGTTGAGAAAGAAGAAAAGGTTGAAGAGCTGATAAAAGGCTGGAAAAAAGACAAGAAAATACCAAAAGAGATCATGGCGCCTTTGCTCAACAACATACTTACCAGATGCAACATTGAAGCATTGATATTGGCAAGGGAAGTGAACCTTCCGCCACCAATACAATTACCAAAAGTTACAGTTAAATAGGTTGGACTTAAAGGCTTTCTAATAGTAGGTATTAACTAGCTGGGAGAACAAGAATGAAGCAGGAAATCAAATTAAAGGTCGTAGAAGCGATACAGGATGATGTAAATAAAGGCAGCGCTCAAAAATTAAAGATTTTTGGCTGGCCTTTATTTACAGGTGAAAGATGAAACAGGAAATCAAACTAAAAGTAGTAGAAGCTATTCAAGATGATGTAAATAAAGGCATAGTTAGGATTGACTCTAACTTCATGCGAGAGATAGGCATCAAACCAGGAGACATTGTAGAGATTGCAGGCGGAAAGATAACAGTGGCAATGGCAGACAGGGCTTTGCCAGGAGACATAGGCCTTAATACGATACGAATGGACGGCATTCTCAGAAGAAACGCAAAAACAGGCATTGGAGAGCAGGTAAAAGTAAAGAAAGCAGAGATAAAAGAAGCCAAGAAAATCACAATCGCGCCAGCAAGCGAGAGAGTGGAGGTAAGGACCTCAAACACAAATGTATTCAAGCAAGGACTGCTTGGAAGAGCAGTCATCAAGGGAGACATTATTTCTTTAGGCGGAACAAAAAGAAGGCGCAGGACAATGACTGGCAGCCCATTCTTTGATGAAGTGTTCAGCATGATGGAAGAAAACAATTCTGCGGGTTTTGGATTCGGCTTTGGAGACCTGAAGCTTGTTGTAGCAGAGACAGTCCCTGCAAAACAGCCGGTCATAGTGACAGAAGCTACAGAGCTGCAGCTAAGCCCAAAAGCAGTAAAGATAGAAGAAGACACTGTCCCAGAAGTAACATATGAAGACATCGGCGGATTAAGCGAAGAAATAAAGAAAATAAGAGAAATGGTAGAGCTTCCGCTAAAACACCCAGAGATATTTGAAAGATTAGGGGTAGAGCCTCCAAAAGGAGTCTTATTGCACGGCCCGCCAGGAACAGGAAAAACATTACTGGCAAAAGCAGTTGCAAATGAAACCAATTCACACTTTATACTGATAAACGGCCCTGAAATAATGTCAAAATATTACGGGCAGTCTGAAGAAAACATAAGAAAGAAGTTTGAAGAAGCAGAGCAAAATGCTCCTGCAATCGTGTTCATAGATGAAATTGACGCAATCGCAACAAAAAGAGAAGAAACAAAAGGAGAAGTAGAGAAAAGAGTTGTTGCGCAGCTGCTTGCACTGATGGACGGCCTGAAAAACAGGGGAAGAGTTGTCGTGATAGCAGCAACAAATGTCCCAAACATACTCGATCCTGCCTTGAGAAGGCCAGGAAGATTTGATAGGGAGCTGGAAATAAACGTCCCAAATGAAGAAGGAAGACTGAACATTCTAAAGATTCATACAAGAAACATGCCATTGGCAAAAGACATTGACCTGAAAGAAATTGCAAAGAAAACACATGGTTTTGTGGGAGCAGACCTTGCATCATTAGCAAAAGAATCTGCAATGATAGTACTAAGAAGAATACTTCCTGACCTGAAATATGACAAAGAAGAATCAATACCAAAAGAAATCCTTGAAAAACTAGTCATAACAAAATCAGATTTCAGGGAATCACTGAAAGTTGTAAGGCCTTCTGCACTAAGAGAGGTATTGATAGACATACCAAATGTAAAATGGGAAGACATCGGCGGACTGCAAGGCGTAAGGCAGGAGCTGGTAGAAGCAGTAGAGTGGCCATTAAACCATCCAGAAGCATTCAAGAGAATGGGCGTCAAGCCCCCAAAAGGAATCCTGCTGTACGGCGCGCCTGGAACAGGAAAAACATTACTGGCAAAAGCAGTTGCGCATGAAAGCGAGGCAAACTTCATCTCAGTCAAAGGGCCAGAACTGTTATCTAAATGGGTTGGTGAGAGCGAGAAAGCTGTAAGAGAGATATTCAAGAAAGCAAGACAGACAGCACCAACAATCATATTCTTTGATGAAATAGATTCACTAGTGCCAAGAAGAGGAGCAAGCTCTGACAGCCACGTATCAGAAAGAGTTGTCAATCAACTGCTCACTGAGATAGATGGCTTAGAGGATTTGCATGACATCGTGATAATCGGGGCAACAAACAGGCCAGACATGGTTGACACCGCCTTGTTAAGGCCAGGAAGGTTTGACAGGATAATACTGACTCCTGTGCCAGATGAAAAAGCAAGAGAAGAAATCTTCACAGTGCACATAAAAAACATGCCTTTAAAAGGCGTGACTGCAAAAGACCTTGCAACAAACACAGAAGGATATGCTGGAGCAGACATAGAAGCAGTATGCAGGGAAGCAGCAATGATTGCATTAAGAGATGACATGAAAGCGAAAGAAATAAATAAGAAGCATTTTGAAGAAGCAATGAAGAAAGTAAGGCCCTCTGCAACAAAAGACATTGAAAAAGACTATGAAGAACTGAAAGATCACTTCAGCGCTGCAAAAGCAAAAGAGATGCAGAAAGAAAAGCCGAACTACTTTGGTTAGAATGAAGAAACTGACAATACTGCTCATTTTTCTTTTACTCATACCTTCGGTTCTCTCAATCCCGCAATATGAAGCATATGTTACAGATAAAGCAAATATCCTTGGAGAGTGGACTCCTAAGATAGAAGAGCTGATTGTCTCCATAGAGAACGAGACAACAGCAGAAATCGCTGTACTGACCATTGAAAGCCTAGAAGACAGAAATCTTGAAGAATATTCTTTGCAGATTGCTGAAAGCTGGGGCGTTGGAAAAAAAGAGACTGACAATGGACTGCTGCTTCTTATCGCTTACAAAGACAGGAAATTTAGATTTGAGACTGGCTACGGCCTTGAAGGAGTGCTGCCAGATGCAAGAACAGGAAGGATTGGAAGGAATATCCTTACTCCATATTTCAAGCAGGGAAAATACGGGCAGGGAGTCTATGAAGCAATAAAAGAAATCCATGGACTCATAAAAGAAGACCCAAGCATTGTAGCAAAATACCAGGAACAGCCTGCTGAACATTACAAAGGATTTATTGCAGTCGGCTATGGTATCTTATTATTGATTGTGCTGCTTCTTACAGAAAAAAGAAAGCACAAATGGAAAATAAGAACTTTTGCAGATGCGATAGTAATAATCAGCGCAATATTCCTCGGAGCAGCAATACTCTGGCTTGCCTTTGTGGTATCAATAATGTTCTGGGTGCTTGCAGCACGGCTGACAGCAAGAGGCAGAGGCGGTGCTGGAGGAATCTGGTTCGGCGGAGGCAGGTCTGGCGGAGGATTCTCAGGAGGGTTCGGCGGCTTTGGAGGCGGAGGATTCGGCGGAGGCGGAAGCTCTGGAGGATGGTAAAGCTTTTATATTCACATATTTGAGGTGTAATCATGGCAAAGAAAAAGAAATCAAATGCAAAATGGTGGCTCTTAGGAGCTGCAGTGCTAGTAGTAATACTTGCATTCTGGTTTGTTGGAAGCTATAACAAGCTGGTGACATTAGACAAGACAGTTGACGAAAAATGGGCAAATGTAGAGACACAATACCAGAGAAGAGTTGACTTGATACCAAATCTTGTCAGCACTGTAAAAGGGTATGCTGCTCATGAAGAGAAACTGTTCACAGAGATAACAAAACTTCGGTCGCAATGGCAGACTGCACAGACAGTAAATGATAAAGTAAATGCAGCAACCGGCCTGGATGGAGCAATATCAAGACTATTGCTTGTAGTAGAAAGATATCCTGTCCTGAAAGCAAATGAGAACTTTCTTTCACTGCAGGACGAGCTTGCAGGAACAGAAAACAGAGTAGCTGTAGAAAGAACAAGATACAACGAAGCCATAAAATACTACAACACAGCAATAAGAAAGATACCAACAAACATAGTAGCTTCAACCTTCGGCTTTGAAAAACGAGAGTCATTTGAAGCAGAAGAAGGAGCAGAAAAAGCACCTGAAGTTGCTTTTTAATTTTTCTTCTTTTTTTGAGATAAATTTATAAACTATTTATTGTTCTGTGCAGAATATGGCAAGACCAGGAGACAGAGTAAAAGTAGTTGTAGAAAAAGAAGAAATAGAAGGAGTTCTCATGCCAGAAGAAAAGGAATTTGTTGTAATTAAATTAGATACTGGCTATAATATGGGCATAGACAAGAAAAGAGTGAAGGAGATAAAGCCATTAGGCAAGAAAAAAGAGAAAAAAGCAGAATTCCCAAAAGAAAAGCCAAATCCAAAACTGCCGACAATCACAATATTGCATACTGGCGGGACAATCGCCTCTAAAGTGGACTATGAGACCGGTGGAGTTATAGCAAGATTCTCACCAGAAGAGATTCTTGCGATGTTTCCAGAACTAAAAGACATTGCAAACATCAAATCAAGACTTGTTGCAAACATGTGGTCAGAAGACATGCGATTCGGCCATTATAACATACTTGCAAAAGAAGTTGACAAAGAAATAAAAGCAGGAGTTAACGGAGTGATAATAACACACGGCACAGACACGATGCACTATACATCTGCTGCTTTGTCTTTCATGCTTAAAGACCTGTCAATACCAGTGATTCTTGTAGGAGCTCAAAGGAGTTCTGACAGGGGAAGTTCAGATGCTGCATTGAACCTCATATCTGCAGCATTTTTCATAGCAGCAAACAAGAAATTCGCAGAAGTCGCTGTCTGCATGCATCAAAACACAGAGGATAACATATGCGCAATACTGCCAGGAACAAAATGCAGGAAAATGCATTCAAGCAGAAGAGATGCTTTCCAGGCAATAGATGTAGAACCATGGGCCACAGTAGATTATGAGAAAAAACAAGCGAACTATCTAAGAACAGGATTCAACAAAGCATCTGCAAAAAAGAAAGCGCAGGTAATGCTGATGAAAGAAAACATCAAGACAGGCATAGTATACTGCCATCCAAACATGCATGCATCACAATTAAAGGCATTTTCTGGATATGACGGACTTGTTATAGATGGAACAGGGCTGGGACATGCGCCTGTATCAGAGACAGACAAGATAACAAAAGAAAATGCAAAAATCATGAAAGAAATACAAGACCTCATCAAAAAAGGAACAGTTGTAGTGATGGCAACACAAACAATATTCGGAGAAATAGACATGAATGTGTATGCTCCAGGAAGAAAACTGATAGAAGCAGGAGTGCTTGGAAATTACTGCGACATGACAGCAGAGACTGCATACATCAAATTATCCTGGCTATTAAGCAATTATCCTAAAGAGAAAGTCAAAGAACTGATTGGCAAGAACCTTGTTGGGGAAATTTCTGAAAGACTGGAGTATAAAGAGAAATTTGTCAAGAAATGATTCCAATAAAAGAGTTACTGAATAAGATCAAGTGGGACAAAAAAGAGAATCCTGAGGATTACACAATATCTTATTATGACCGCGTGAAAAAGGAACTGATTGAATTTCCCTTCACAGCGATAAAACACATCTCAGAAAATTTTGTTGTGATTGATGCAAATGGGGAAGAAAAGATGATTCCTTTGCACGCAATAAAATTAGTGAGAAAAAAAGGAGAGCAATTATGGAAAAGGCCTTATGAAAGAGATTGAAGTTAAGATACTGGACATTGACAAGGATAAGATTATCAAAAAAATAGAAGAAGCAGGCGCGAAAAAGATCTTTGAAGGAGATACTATTTCGCACTTCTTTTACATGCCAGAGGAAGAGACGCTGAGGCTTAGACAGGAAGGAAATAAAACCTTCTTGACATATAAGAAAAAAGAACCGCATAAAACACTGAAGATTATGGAAGAGCTAGAGGTAGACATATCTGACATTGAAGAGATGAAGAAAATACTTGAAAAGCTTGGATTCAAGATGCGGCAAAGCTTTACAAAACACAGAATATCATACAAACTCAACAAAGCGCGCTATGAAATAGACACCTGGCCAGAGATACCAACATATCTGGAAGTAGAGGCGCCGACAGAAAAAGACATAAAAGATGCGCTTGAGATAATTGGGCTGGATATCAAAAACTCTGTGCCTTGGAGCGCAAACGAAGTATATAAAAAATATGGTAAGGATATATGGAAAAATCAGAACTAAATATTTCCAATAACTGAAATTTCTATAAATATCGAAAATCTTCCGATTTTACCGTGAATAACCACAAGCCACTGGACATTCTCGCGCAGTCTATTTAAAGATTAATTCTCGAATATTGTGAAAAGAGAACACGCAGAACTGCTAAATAATGATTTTCGGTCTGCGACACAAAAATCAATTACGCAGTTCAGCTCAAACGTCCTCTTTTCTCGAAAAGCGAGACTTCCAATAAACAGGGGAAGTCTCGCAACAGACGAGATTTCCTGGAGTAACCCAAAATGAAAAACAGCCCATACTTTGTTCAATATTCAGATGATGTAAAACAAGCCATAAAATACGCGCTGGGCAAAGGCCTGCTCGAAAAATATGAAATAGATTACAAAGCAATACAAGATTATTTCGACAAAAAGAAAGAACTGCCTATTTGGATTATCAAAACTGCTTGCAAGCTTAACCTACAAGACATCAGGATTCCTGCCCCCTATCAATATTTGTGGTATTGCTTGCACAAAACAATTCTTAGAAGAAAACAACCTAGCGGAAGAGAATTCAAAACAAAAGTAAATTTTACATCCTGCTACGTGAAGCAAGACAAAAAGATAAAAGGACTTCTAAATAGAGCTTGCAAAGTTGTAAATTTGCCACTCTACAAGTTTTCGATTTTATGCGGTTATAAAAAAGCAATTGCAAATAATAAAAAAGTAATGCCTTTACTCGCACTTCTCAAAATATGTCAGATTTTGAAAATAAATATCTGGGATTTATTGCAAAATAAAGAATTATTTGGTAAAACAAACAGAATTGGCAAAATAACAATCCCTAAGAATCAAAAAGATACTGAGTTACTGATTTTGCTAATTTGGTTAAAAACAGAGGGGCACCTAGAACTTGGCAGCACACATATTGAAATTAATCAAAAAGATAGCATAACCAGTCTAAAAAAATTAAAACAGATCGCACTTAAAAAATTTAAATTACGCGGCACTCGTTCAGCATTTCCAAAAGGAAAACGCGGCGAAGACCGCTTAATAATTTCTTCAAGTCCTTTAAGGCAATTCTTATGTTTGCGAGAACATATTCCCCCGGGTTATAAAAGCGGTTTATTGCAGCCTATGAATTTAGAAGGATTATCTAGAGAAGAATGCATAAAAATATTGCCTGCCTTTGTTCAAACAGAAGGGTGCTTAACTTATTGCTATACGAGAAACAAAAAGAAAAAGCTTCCTAGATTTGAATTTATTGTAAAAGATGAGGCCTTAGCCAAGGACTGTCTAATCACTTTCAGAAAAGCAGGATTTAATCCGATATTTTCAAAGAATCAAAACATATTTAAAGTGGCTTTATATAACTCCAAAAAAGTAATAAAGTTAGTTCATCAAATAGAACCGCACATGTTTGATAATAAAAAAATAAAATATTTGAGAAAAATTTGCACCAATGAAATTGGATTATAAAAAATTAGGATTTAAATGTGGCATTGAGTGCCATCAGCAATTAGAAGGCAAGAAATTGTTCTGCAGCTGCCCGACCACTATTCGGGAGGATGAACCGCAGTTCACTGTGAAAAGAAGGCTAAGAGCAGTGGTTGGAGAGACAGGAAGAGTAGATATTGCTGCAAGAGAAGAGACTGCAAAAGGAAAATATTACGTGTATGAAGGATATTACAACACAAACTGTCTTGTCGAGCTTGATGAAAGCCCTCCGAACCTGATGAACACAGATGCTTTTGATACTGCACTGCAAGTCTGCAAGATGCTGAAAGGAGATTTTGTTGACGGAGCACAGGTGATGAGGAAAACAGTTGTTGACGGCAGCAATACATCTGGCTTCCAGAGGACTGCCTTATTGGCAAGAAACGGAAAGCTGAAAACAAGCGAGGGAAATATAGGAATCCCAACAATAATCCTTGAAGAAGATGCGTGCAGGATAATAAAAGATGAAAAAGATCATGTTATCTATAGATTAGACAGATTAGGAATACCGCTGATGGAGATAGGAACAGATCCAGATATTATTTCTCCAGAGCATGCAAAAGAAACAGCAGAAAAACTTGGCATGCTGTTAAGAAGCACTGGAAAAGCAAAAAGAGGAATCGGCACAATAAGGCAGGACGTTAATGTATCAATAAAAGAAGGGACGAGGGTAGAGATAAAAGGAGCACAAGACCTGAAAGCAATCCCTGCATTAATTGAAAATGAAGTTATAAGACAGATAAATCTTGTTGATATCTATAAAGAGCTGCATAAAAGAAGAGTGAAGAAATTTGATAACAAACCAGTTGACTTGAGCAAGCTCTTGAAAAATTCTGGCTCTGCATTGGTTACGAAAACACTGCAGGCAAAAAATTTTGTGATGGGAATAAAACTTAATGGATTTGACAGTCTTATTGGAAAAGAAATCCAGCCAAAAAGAAGATTAGGGACAGAATTCTCTGACCGAGCAAAAGTAATTGCAGGAGTCGGTGGAATAATCCATTCTGATGAGCTTCCTGGCTATGGATTGACTGAGAGAGAAAAAGATTTGATCAAGAAAGAATTGGGGTGCGAGGAGCAGGACGGCTTTGCTTTGGTTGCAGATGAAAAAGCAAGATGTATCAGAGCACTTAATGCTGTAAATGAACGTGCTAATCAAGCAATTGACGGCGTTCCAATGGAGGTTCGCAAGGCTAAAAACGACAATACAACAAGTTATGAAAGACAGATGCCTGGAGCAGCAAGAATGTACCCAGAGACAGACATCCCGCCAATTACGATTACAAAGAAAATGATTTCTGCAATTAAATTACCAGAATTAATTGAAGACAAGATACCAAGATATGAAAAAATGGGCTTAGGAAAAGATTTAGCTGTATTGACTGCAAAATCACCAAAAGCCTTGATGTTTGAGAAGTTTGTATCAAAATACAAGAAAATAAAGCCAGCTTACATCGCTGAGCTGGTCATGACTGCTCCAAGAACAATATTCAGGCAGTTCAAGGTCAAGATAAGCCCAACAGAAGAAGATTATGAAGTATTATTTTCAGAACTAAGCGCAGACAAGATATCAAAAGAAAATGTTCTAGGAATATTGACAGAAAACAAGCCAGTTGCAGAAATTATTGAGAAATATCACATGATGTCAGACAAAGAACTAAAGAAAGAATTAGAGAACATAGTGAAGAAGCACAAAGGATTGGCATTTAATGCATTGATTGGAGAAGCAATGAAGAAACTTAGAGGAAAAGCATCTGGCAAAAAGATTTCTGAGATGTTGAGAAAGATGGTTGGGTAGGCTTAGGTGCTCAACAGCCTATTATTCTTTTCGTATTGATCTTGGACTACTCTGAAGAAACTGTTTATATTGGTCGAAAATATCATTAATTGCATCGTCAAAGATAGTTTTTTGTGATGGCGTGTGTTCGGGCAATGTTAGTAAATTACCCTGGTTATCAAAAACAGGGTATGCTTTGAACCAGTTTTCTTTTGTTCTATTAATATCTGCATACATAAAATGAATGGACAAGCTCGAATACTTTTTGAATTCTGATTGCAATCTTTTAATTCCTGCTTCATCGACAAATAAATCTGTTTCTTTCGCTCTTCCTATTGGAAGAAGTCGAATCAGTTGTAATGAAAATATTCCTTTTTCTCTGCAAAAAGCAGGGAATGTAAATATGTTATCATAATTGTTTTTGTTGACAACACAATTCAGTCTAACTTGAACTCCTGAAGCTAAAACAGCATCTATATTCTTTGTAACCTGTTTAAATCTATTTTTTCCCATACTTTTAAGATACGTTTCTTCGTTTGTCCCGTCTATATGAATATCTAAACAATCTACATAAGCAAGCGCTTTATCAGGAATATGCACCCCGTTGGTTGCAATATAGATTGAACAATCTGCGGCCCTCATGGTTTTCAGTAAATTAAGAATATTAGGTAGAATAAATGGTTCCCCTCCTCCAAGAATCAATTTAAACGGTGCCAGTTCTCGCAGTCTAGTAGCTAATGAATCAGATAATTCTGTAGGTTCTTTTATTTCACTTTCAGAAAGACAATAAGGACATTCCAAGTTGCAGGCATCTGAAACTTCTACTGTTAAACTAATCGGTTTTCCAGACAAAGATAATTTTTCTGAAAAAATGAACTGGTCATTTTCAGGATTATACCAAGTATCTACATCAAACTGTTTAGTCATTTTACCGATTCACCTGCCTTTCAAAACAAAGTAAAACCATTTTCAATATTTATCAAACAAATTCTTATCTGGCTTCTTAACAATATAATAAGCAAGAATCATAAGCAGGACTGCAGACAATGCCCCCAGAGAATTCCATATCAAGTCATACATTGTGTTGAACCAGCCGCCTCCATATGCGTCGATTTCTTCGAAGGTAGATACTAACTGGCCTGTGCAGGCATCTCCTGCGCCAAATGCAAGGGCGCCTTCTCCAAAGCCGTACACCAAAAATCCTGAGAATTCAATCAGTTCAATGACAACACCGACACCAGAAGCTGCCAAAAGCACTACAAGAATCAGGAATATTGTCTTTTTTGTGAATAGTTTCCTGTCCATCCACTGATACAAGAAGTTAAAGAATAACAGCCCAAATGCAAATATCGGCATGATATGCGTGAAATGATCCCAAGCCAGGCCAATAGGAGTATCTAGATAAAAGCCCATAAATCCTAAAGCATGCGGTATAAAGCCAACAATAAGCATAGTATATATTGGAAGATTCAAGTTCCATTTTTTATAAGTAAAGTAAAAGAATATTGTAAGGACAATGAATCCAATCATGTCAGGAACAAAGCCAGTATTGCCCCAGATAAAAGACATGAGAATCATTACTAGGAAAATAACAATGCCTAATACTGCAGTTAACTTGACATAATTGTCCTTACCAGCCATATGAGCAAATAATATGAGCTTATTTAAAAAGGTTAGTCTCTTAAAAAAACACAAGCTTTAAAAACTCAAACAAGTAAATAAAGACCATGTTACAGCACATAATATGGGGAATATTGTTCTTTACACTATGGCTTACTATAATCTGGATAAGCTTTCTATATGCAGATGAGCCAAAAAAATCAAAACTAAAGCATTATCCAAATATTTCAGTGGCGATTCCTGCTTATAATGAAGAAAAGACCATAGAAAAAACAGTTAATTCCTTGATAAATGCGGATTATCCAAGAGATAAATTAGAGTTAATAATAGTGAATGACGGAAGCAAGGATAACACAGCAAAAGTAGCAAAAGAGATAATCAAGAAAAACCCTAAATTCAACATAATCCTGATAAACAAGACAAACGGCGGAAAATCATCTGCAGTAAATGCTGCACTAGACAAGGCAACAGGAGAATTCTTCTCAGTAGTTGATGCAGACAGCAGGATTGCTCCAGATGGAATAAAGCAGATACTTCCTTATTTCTATGATGAAGAAGTAGGCGCGGTAATCAGCAGGGTAAGAGTAGATGTACCAAAGAAAACCCTTGAAAGAATACAGTTCTTTGAATATATAATGAGCAATATGATAAGAAAAGTCATGGCATTATTAGGCACACTACATATCACTCCAGGAGTGCTTTCCACATACAAGACAAAAGTGCTGCGAAAAGTAGGGGGCTTTACAAAAGACAGGAACAACCTGACAGAAGACATGGAAATAGCAATGAGACTGAAATATCACGGCTATAAGATAGAGATGCAGACCAGCAGCATAACGCACACCCTTGTCCCAAAGGATCTTAAATCATTATGGAGGCAAAGAATCAGGTGGGCAAGAGGATACATCTACAACATGTGGCTGTACAAGTCAATGATATTCTCAAGAAAACACGGAATATTTGGATTGTTTCAGATGCCTATAAATGTCCTTGTAGTTGCAGTATTGATGATAAACATAAGCATAATCGCTTACAGCTTCCTTGATAGGATTATTGAATTCACAATCAGAAGCGCCACAATAAAAGGATATTTCTGGACAACAATACTGGAGATTCCGACAATTAAAGAGATATTTCTGGCTCAAAACCTGAGAATAATGATCCCGATAATAATCGCAACAGTGCTTGGCTTTTATCTGATACTGCACGCCCACAAAAGATTCAATGAAAAAATAACGAAAAATATCATAGGCGCAGTCGGCTATTTCTTGTTCATACCGTATTTTACCACTGCAAACTGGATTTCTTCAATATTCCAGGAAGTGTTCAAGACAAAAAGAAAGTGGTAAACTTTAAAAACAACACAGAACTAATTCTCTAAATGCACTCGTAGCTCAGCTTGGATAGAGCACTTGCCTCCTAATCATCAAGGAGCCAGCAAGGGGTCGGGGGTTCGAATCCCCTCGAGTGCGTTCAAATGTATAGAATAAAAGAAAAACCAGAAGAATTTATTGTAAAAGAGATGAGCACAATAAAGCCGGGAAAAGAAGGCAGATTCACATATTTCTTGCTGAAGAAAAAGAATTACAACACGATGAGGGCAATTGAAAGAATAGCTAACGCACTGCATATAAATGCAAAAAAAATCGGTTTTGCAGGCAATAAAGACAAGATAGCCATAACCGAACAAGTATGCAGTGTTCCTGAAATTGAGAAAGGCAGACTTGAGAAAATAAAACTCACAGATATTGAAATAACATATTTAGGAAAAGGCAATGAGCCAATAAGTCTTGGAGATTTAGAAGGGAATGCATTCGAGATAATCGTGAGAAACATTGACAAGAAGCCAAAACCCAAAACAAAATTCATCAATTTCTTTGGAGAGCAAAGATTTGGCAGGATAAATGTCCCTATTGGAAAAGCGATTGTCCAGAAGGATTTCAAGAAAGCAGTAGAGCTGATGCTCTCAAACAAAGGGCCTGAAGAAATAAAAGTACGGGATTACATACAGAAAAACCCAACAAATTATGTTGGAGCACTAAAGACCCTGCCAATGAAATTATTGAAAATCTACGTGCATGCATATCAGAGCTGGATATGGAACAAAATTGCGGAAAAAAATCATGATGAAGATAAACTGCCGCTTGTCGGATTTGGAACAATAAGCGAAAATAATGATCTCACGAACTTACTGACAGAAGAAAAAATAAAGCCAAGGGATTTCATCATAAAAGAAATACCTGCATTAAGCTCAGAAGGGGATTCAAGAAAAGTTATTGCAGAAGCCAAAGACCTGAAAATAGGCAAACTAGAAGATGATGAATTAAACAAAGGAAAATTGGAACCAAGGGTTCCAAATTCACGAAACAAAGTTTCGTGCAAGAAAAAAGTCAAAATAAAATTCAAGCTGCCAAAAGGAAGCTATGCAACAGAATTCATAAAGCAGTTATTCTCCTAGAAGTTTTATTATATCCTTGAAGATCGGTTCTATCGGCCTATTACCATCAACATGATAAACTATGTCTCTTGGCTTGTAATATTCTATCAATGGTTCTGTCTGCTCTTTGTATACATCAACACGCTTTTGGATAACATCCGGCTTCTGGTCATCTCTCTGGATAAGCTTTCCACCACATTCTTTGCAGGTATCGCCTTCTTCTGCAGTGGTTGTCCTCTTGCATTTTTCACAATTCCTGCGGCCAGACATCCTCTTGATGACAACATCATCAGGAACATCTAAAACAATAACAAAACCAACTTCAACCATTCCATCCAAGGCCTCTGCCTGCTCAATAGTCCTTGGGTAACCATCCAGAATAAAACCTTCTGTACAGTCTGCTTCTTTCAAGCGCATCTCAATAAGACGGATAGTTATTTCATCAGGAACATACTGGCCTTTTGCAAGCAAATCCTTGATCTTAAGGCCAAGCTCTGTCTTTTTCTCAATAGCAGCACGAAAAATATCACCAGTTGAAATATGCGGGATTCCATATCTTTCTGCAATCATCTCTGCCTGTGTTCCTTTTCCAGAGCCCGGCGGACCGAACATGATTATATTCATCCTAAATACTCCTTTAATTCCTGATCTGATTCAGGCATTTGTTCCCAGCAGACCTCAAGTTCCTTGACAAATGGAATCATCTGCTTTCTTATATCAGGCCATTTATCTGATGCTTCTTTAATAATTTTTGCATCTTCTGTGGCTTCTAATATCAATTCAGTTTCCTGGACTTTTCGCAGCAAATGCATGATTTTAGTGAAAACCTCAAATATCTTTTTCTTTGCGTCATCATCAAAACACCTGTATTCATAAAGATCTGAAAGAGATGTTGTCTCTGGCTGAATCATCTTGGTGATAATCTCGCAGGCATGTGCAAGCCGCTCTTTTATCTTCTTTTTTATCTCCCTCAATAAAAATCCGCCGTCAACTTCAATAGTTGAAATCTCAAACTCCTTGTCAAGAACATCAAAATCAGGCAAAGCATATTTTTTCTTCAGCAGTTCATATTCTTTTTTGACCATCTTAATACCTTTTTAATAAAAGCCCCCGGGGGGAGTTGCACCCCCGACCTGCAGATTGCTTGCAGATACGGTTACAAGTCTGCCGCTATAGCTACTAAGCTACGGGGGCTTAAATCAATTATTTAAGCTTAAGAATTTGGATTATTAAACGGTTTATAAAGCTTTTCCTTAGAGCTTATACAGATTCAAATATGCCTTAATCTGGTCTTTTAAATGGTCTGTATCTTCTCTTATTGCTTTCTTGAATCCGCTCAAGAAAGGAGTGTAGATATACTTCTCAAAGACAGTCCTGAGAACATAAAGCCAGGGCTTCATCTCCCACCTGTGCTCGTAATCTGTCTCCATTATGGATTGTATCTCAATAAGGACGGTTCCCTTGTTTAATTTCTGCTTCTTGCCTGCTCTCTTTACTTCAACTTCTTTGCAGTCTGAAATCATTATGTCAATCTTTATGACTGCCTTTGCATAATCTGTAAGCTTCTTGAACGGCTCAAGCTTTGCTGTTATGACCTTTCCTTCCTTTGTGACGCTTTCCTCAATAGAAGTCTCAACAGGCATGTATCCTTTTGAATTTACCCAGTCTTCAATAAGCTTATACAGTTCTTTAACAGAGAAAAGCCCGTCATAACGGATCTGCTCTTTTCCAGTGATAGTTGTTTTTTCAGACATTTTTCTATGCTATAGCCTCTTGTTCGCACTTCTCCCTTATTAATTTTCCTAAATTTACCATCTTCAGGATGATGTCATCTTCCCAATAATCCTCTATTTTTCTTCTTATTACATATTTATGGAAAAAATCCTGAAGGCCCTGCAGAAAAGCAGACCCGCCGAACCTTTTTTCAAAATCAAGTACGAGGTCGCCGCTTATCTCTGCGTACAATCTTCCGTTGAACATCTTGACTTTCTTTCCTTCTTTTATCACTTCTATCTCAGTATAATCAAAAACACGTATGTATAAACTGATTTTGTATTTGACATACTCATTCACTTTCCGCTCGCCGTACATCTTCAGCTTGTGCTCCCCGCCTTTAGGCGTAGGTATCTTGAACTTGTGCTGAGGAAAATGAAACTTAAAATAATCATCTTCTAAGAAATCCTTTATTCCCTGAATGATATCATTCAAGTCAAAAACGCCTTTATGCTTTATGCGCAGTGTAGGCATCTTTCTTGTTTCCATTTTCACTCCATCGTGCGCCTAGGCGCAAATTCAAGGCCTGCAAGCTTTGTAGGTATGAATGCTTTTAATTTAAGATAATCTGTAATCAAGTCCCTGAATTCAAAGGCCTCATTATATAATTCTTTTTCAAGCATATCTTTTGTCTTGGACAAGGTTCTCTTGAAATACCAGCCCCTGAACGGCTTCAGCAAGGAATTCTTTTTCCATTCACCAGAAGCATCCATTATCAGTTTTGCAGAAACCTGCACTTCAACCTCTCCTTTGTTTGCCTTGAATTTCTTTCCCTGCACAACCAACTCAACATTTTTCATGGTAAGGACATGGCAGTCTATATCCAGGTCAAACCTCCAGAACTTCTGCTTTCCTGGCAGAGGGCTTTTCTTGCAGCGCCACCTCCACCACACTTCCTTGCCACCCGCGCCTGTCTTATCCAGGAAATATCTCTCTGGAAAATCAGGATCGCTTCTTGTGGCATAATCATTCTCAATTATCCATTCATACATCCGCCTGTAAAGATCCTTAAGAACAAAAACCTCCTTATAATTAACAGTAAACTTGGTCACCTCTTTGTATTCAACACCAGTATACCTATGGAATATTTCAGCCATTAAAATTTAATTTAATTCACGCATTTATAAGGTTTTCGCCCAGAATATAGCAAAGATTTTTATAATTCTGCCAAATAAAACCAGGCATGCTGATAGGAATTGTTGGAAAAGCAAACGTAGGAAAAAGCACTTTTTTCAAGGCACTCACCTTGGCAGAGGTATTGATAGCAAATTATCCTTTTGCAACAATAGACCCTAACAAAGGTTTTGGTTTTGTCAAGGTTGACTGCGTAGACAAGGAATTCAACGTGCAATGCAATCCGCGGACAGGATACTGCATAGATCATATAAGATTTGTGCCAGTAGAAGTATTGGATGTTGCAGGCCTTGTTCCAGGGGCTCACGAAGGAAAAGGCATGGGAAACAAATTTCTGGATGATTTGAGGCAAGCCGATGCATTGATTCATATTGTTGACATCTCTGGCAGCACCAATGAAAAAGGAGAGCCTGTAGAGCCTGGCAGCTATGACCCTTCATTTGACGTAAGATTCCTTGAAACAGAATTAGACATGTGGTACTTGTCCATACTGAAGAAAGGATGGGAAAAATTCGCAAGACAAGTGCAGCAAGAAGGAAAAACAGTGTCAGATGCCCTTGCAAAACAACTTTCTGGACTTAATGTTGATGAAAAGATGATTGAGTCAGTGATTAAAAAATTCAATCTTGACCCAGAAAAGCCAGTGCAGTGGAGTGAACAGGACCTTAACAGCATAGCAGTCGAACTGAGAAAAATAACAAAGCCAATGATAATCGCTGCAAACAAGATAGACCTTCCGACTGCGCAGGCAAACATTGAAAGAATCAAGAAAGAATTCCCAGACCACATCCTTATTCCCTGCTCAGCAGAATCAGAGCTTGCTTTAAAAGAAGCTGCAAAAAAAGAACTGATCAAATATATTCCAGGAGAAAAGGATTTCAAGATAATCGGCAAGCTAAATGAAAAACAAGAAAAAGCACTGGCATTCATAAAAAAGAATATTCTTGACAAGTACAAAACAACAGGAGTGCAGCAGGCACTTGATGCAGCAGTATTCACGCTGCTGAAATACATAGCAATATTTCCAGGAGGAATAAACAAGCTGGCAGACCAGCATGGAAACATACTTCCAGACTGCTTTCTGCTTCCAGAAGGCTCTACTGCACTTGACTTTGCCTACAAAATACACACAGACATCGGAGATAAATTCATAAGGGCAATTGATGTGAAGACCAAGAGGACAGTAGGCAAGGAACACATTCTAAAACACCGCGATGTTGTAGAAATAATAACCTCAAGATGAGCCTGTGCTGGTTGCTTCCTGCACATCAATCGGGGCGATGCTCTTATCAATGATTACAAAATTTACCGTCCTGTTCTTTCCCAGATTTTTTGCCTTGTACAAGGCAGTGTCTGCCTGCTTCAGCATATTATCTGCATCAATACTTGCATTCATGCAGGTGACCACGCCAAGAGAAACTGTTGTCAGGCCTTCAAAGCTTTTTTCAATATTCTTGCGCAGGCGCTCTGCTGTCATAAAAGCAGAATCCTGAGAAGTCTCTGGTAGGATAACTGTGAATTCCTCGCCCCCATACCTGCAGGGAATATCCATTGACCGTATCTGCTCTTTTAAGATAAGTCCGGTCTCTTTCAGCAGCCGGTCTCCTTCCATGTGGCCTTTGGTGTCATTCAATTCCTTGAAGTTATCAAAATCAAACATTATCAAAGAGATTGGCTTTTGGTTTCTCTTTGCCCTTGCAATCTCTGTCTTCATTGCCTCGATAAAATACGCCTTGTTGTATAATCCTGTAAGTATGTCTGTAATTGCGCAGTGCTGCGCATCTTCAAAATATTTTGCTCTTGAGGCAGCAACAGACATCTTGGATAATAATAAAGAAACAAGCTCAACATGATAACTTAAATCAGTATTTGAATAAAACAAGCAAACCCCTGCTGCTTTCTGCTCATGCTGTATTGGAAATGCAAGTATAGAACAATCAATTGCCTCAGTATTCTTGCAGTCTGACAAGCTTATATCTGACTTTGGATCCTTTATGAACAAGAAAGAATTTGAATCAATCACCTGCTTTTCAAGCACTTTTTCAATTTCTGCAATGCCTTCAGAAGGATTGTTCTGCCTTTTTTTTGTCTCGCCGTATGATATTGAGCAATCAATCAGCTTGAATTCTGAATAAAAGAAGTCGCAGCTACGCTGAATCACCTGCTCTATATTCATCGCTGAATTAAGCAGGTCTAAAAACTTCAGCAATACCTCTTCCTTGACCATAAAAAAAAGATGAATAAAACTATTTTAAATAGTTTTATGTGATGCAAAAGATACTATGATCATTTCGTGATAGTAGGGCAGCAATACCATCCAGGGTATGCAGCTTTCACACAAGTCTCGCCAGCTTTTTGCTTGGCTTCTAATAATGGTGAGTCTCCAGAGTGACTGGTGTATCCATCAGGACAAAGCCTCACTGATGCATATACTGCTTTTCCAGTTTGCTCTCCTTTCATGGTCACGACCAGACCTATTATAGCAACTATCACTATAATGCCTAATAATGCCATTATCAGGAATTTCTCTGACATCTGTTTTTTAGCCATGTTGTCACCTCCTTTTCTTTTTTAAGATATTAAATAAGCGTTGCTTGAATTTCTTGAAATCTTTTTTAGGGATAACTGCGCCAGAGGAAACAGCATGACCGCCTCCGTACGCTCCTTTGATTCCTTTCATTGATTTTATCAAAATCTCATTAACTTTGATTTTTGACTGGCTTCTCGCGCTGATTCTTACAGGATTTTTTGTGGTATCAATAACAAACACTGTTTTTTTAGGATATTTCAAGCCGAGAATAGTGCTTAATGGGGACTTGATGTTATATTTTGGCTTGATTTCATAATAAATCAAGTCACCATTAACTTCTGCGAATTTTTTCAGGTTCTTTAGATAATAATCTAATTCAGCATCAATTTTTTTCTTGAAACGGCTTAATCTTGACTTAAGCACATCTTTGTAGCTTTTTGCAGAATATAATACAGCAAAGCATTCTTTTACATTTTTAGGGCTGAAAGTCTCTGCTGAACTGATGATTTTTGAGACTTCCCCAAATCTTGTGTCAAAAAGCTGTTTTTTCATCTTAATCCTGTATTTCTTGAAAACAGACTGGATCCATCTTTTCCAGGGATCTGTGGCAATATCACCTATGCTGCCGACAGCTGCAAGCCAGTCAAGGTCTGATATGTCTGCAACTTGTGCTCCGAGGTCATAGCACAACTTGGCTGCACAATATTTGTGGCCTATTTTTGATATCATGCTTGATTTGATGATAAGAACATTTTTCGGGGGATTCTTGTAAAGCAAAGGGTGATGGTCTATTATGAGAACATCTGCAAATTTTGAAAGCTTCTTGATTGCTTTATGATCCTCATCAGTGGCGAGGTCTGTTGTAATTACCTTGTTGATTTTCTTGCTTTTTAATTTCTTTAAAGTCTCTGGAAGAATTCTGTGAGCAGCATGATATTGGTTCATCTGCAGATCAATCTTTTTGCCTCTTGCTCTTTCAACAACCTTTGCTATGATTACCCCAGAACAGACTCCGTCTGGATCTGTATGATGAATAACTGCAACACGGTCTTTTGGAGTGATAGAAGAAATGAATTTCTTGAACTTATTAACCAACGCCTGGTTCTTGAATCTCATTTTTTAATCTGCGAGATAACCAGTTCAACAAACGCAGGCTTATTCAGAAAGAGCAAAGGGGAACTATAAAAAAAAAAAGAGGCGCGTGAAAAGGAAGAACTCGCGATTACGCGCCTTTTGAGTTTCGAGGGGGGTTGAGTGAGTGTCATTTTTTAAAAATTTGTGAAGGAGCGGCAAGATAGCCACAAACCGCTCCATATGTGAGCTATGATATCTTATTTCGCCAACTTAGTGTTTTTCTTTGCCTTTTTGTGTGTTTTAACACAGCTCCACTGCTTCTCTTTGCGATGATCATGAAAAGGGTTGAGGACAAGGCATTTAGCTTTTCTGAGGTTTTTGGCGCTCAGCCTTGGCCCTTGTTCAGACCCTGTGAATTGCGCCCTGCATCACAGGTCTCTGCCCTCAGGTTTTGTTCATCTAAACTACTATATGACCAAAGATTTATATATACCTAACGTACTTACTATAGTACAAATACGTTTTATACATACAAAATGAGGTGATTTTATGCATATCAGAAGACTTGTAAAAGCAGGACAAGCCAGCCACACAGTTTCTCTGCCTAAAAAATGGCTTGAAAAGAACAATCTTGCAAAAGGAAACACAGTATACCTCATTGAACGCTCTGACAAAGAACTCGCAATACTTCCTTCACTAGAGCCAAAAAAAGAAGCAGAACAAAAAGAAATCACAATAAACATTGACAAAAAAGAGCTTGACACAATCCAAAGAGAAATAACTTCTGCGTATGTGAACAATTACAGCAAGATAACAATCTTTGGAGATGAATTGTCAGAAAAAGTAAAAGAGATAAGACGCATGCTTCATGATTTTGTTGCATTAGAGATATCAGAACAGACTGCAAAAAGCATAGTTGCAAAAGACTTATTGAACCTGAAAGAAATCTCAATAAACAAGACAATCAAGAGAATGGACATGATTGTAAGAACCATGCTGAAAGACCTTGCAGAAGGCATAGAAGACAAGAAATTCAATTATGAAACAATAGTATTCCGCGACTATGACGTCAACAGGCTCTATTTCTTGCTGTCCAGGCTATTGAAAAGTGCAATAACAAACAACACCCTAGCAGAAAGCATAGGAATAGAAAAAACAAACATACTTCCAAGCTGGTATCTGTCAATGAACTTAGAGAATCTTGCTGACTGCGTAAAGCACATGTGCATGATCGCTTCAAAAATCGAACAAAAAGAACTTGCAAAAATAAAGCCGATACTTGCAGAACTTGATGAGCAATACACGACTGTAATGAAGTCGCATCATGCGCAGAACAAAAAGCTTGCAGACTCTGTTGCAAGAAAAAGACTCAATCTTGTTAAAAACTGCACAAAGCTGATAACAAAAAACACAGCTGCAGAAACAGTAGAGCTTGCAGAAAACATAAAGACAAGCGCGACACTGATCAGCAATATAGCAAGGATTGTGCTGGATCAAGAATAACCAGCATTTTCTTCAAAAGAATAAGTATCATCAAAGGTATTGCATACTTCTATTCCAGATATAACAACCCTGGCGCGCTCATCATCAGAACACAGCCAATACTGTATATAGCCTATCTTTGGCTCTGGACCGCCTTGATAGCCGTAAACATCATTTATCCAGGCAAAACGATTATAGCCTTCCAGCGGCGGAGTCTGCGTTACTGCCTCTAAAATACCTTCTTCTGTCTTGTCTGTGCAGGGATTTTCTCTCACTTCATATGCTCTGGAATATCTTTCTTCGCCCTGCGCCATAAACAAGGTGTTCTTGACAACCCTGTCAAAATCCTGGGCAAACTGCACACAGCGATAGCCAGTCATTCTCTGCCCAAAAGAAATTCCTCCAGAATACTGCGTGCTGACAAACAAAGAAAGCGCAACTACTGCAACTAAAGAAACCGCCAAAAACACAGGCATAGAATGCTTTACCATATTAATAAATTAAAAGAAAAAAAATAAGTTAATTATGGTGTCCAGGTTCCCCTGTATCCTGGGTATCCAGGCCTTTCAACCATATCATAAGATATTGGGGTTATAGGCGCATCACCAGGCAGGTAATGTGGGTCTACTGGAACGCCGCTAGGCGGTGTACAGCACCATGTCTTCATCCGGTATTCATCCTGACCAGGCGCGACAACACAGCTGTATCCTGCCTCTTGATACATCTTCAGGAATTTGTCATTAACGCCAGGCTCTGCAAGCACAGGTGTTGCTGGTGAATCACATCCAGCCATGGTAACTATTCCACCAGTTGAACTTGTTCTAGTGAATAATAGTACTAATCCAACAACTGCGAGAATAGCAACAACTCCTAAAATAACCAAAGCAATGCTTTTTTGTTCGGTCATATAATCACCTCAAAGTTTTTTATAAGTATCTCACGTATATAAATTTATTTCTAATATATAAATCTTTCTTTATTTTTTCTCTATTTATTCTTGCGCATCTGCCTGAAGGTCTCTGCAACATCTATTATGTACTTTCCTGAAGCAAGCTTGAAAATCAAGGGATCTCCTTTGAACAGGCGCACAAGATCAAGCTCAAACTTGCCTGGCTTGATGACTCTTATTGATTCGAGATCAAGAACAACCGGCTTGTCCTTGTCATCAATGCCAGTCATGTCATAAACATCTTTCTCTATCTGTTCTTTCTGCTCAGGAGAAAGAGTTATTTTTTCTTCTTCTTTGGCCTTCTTTAAACGCTCTTTCTTTATATAAAAAAATAACTTGCCGCCGCAAGGACAGCCTTTTAGAATTTCCTGTGCGCCGTCATCATATAATGTATCGCATCTAACGCATTGATGAGGCATTATTTCTTCCTCTTTTTCTTCCTTTCTTTTGTAAGCAGCTCTATCTTATCAGGATTTTTCTTGATAGACTTCACGACATTTGCCGGCCCGATTATGGTCATGCCAGAACGATCTCCTAACAGCATGTCCATAAAATCATTCTTTATCTTGTTAAGGCCGCTTACATCCTCTTGCTTTGGATTGATGACTGCAAGCTCTATTCCCTTGAACTCCTTGTTTATCTCTTCCATCGTCGCTTTAATCAACTCTGTTTCCTCGTCTTTCTTAAGCCGACCCTGCAAAAGAACTATCTTGTTCTGCTTTGCTATGTTCAACAGCTTTCTTATCCTGCCTATTGAGCTTAAAGCTTCAATCTCTGTATACGGCATGAATTGCAGTGTTACCATCTTTTTTTCACCTATTTTATCAATTTAAAAATATTCTCATATAAGTCTTTTACTTTTCTTCCGTATTTTGCTGATATTCCCACAACAGGATACTGCGGGAATGCTGCCTGAACCTTCTTTAAGTTGGATTTCTTTAGATCAGACTTGTTTGCCACAATCAAGACAGGAATGTCTCTTGCAGCAAGATTTCCTATAATAGTGATATTGACCTGTGAATACGGATCTTTTGTAGAATCAAGCACAACCAATACTGTATCCATCTCATCAAGCCACTTGATTGCCTCAATAACGCCTTTTGTCGCTTCTTTAGCTCTTTTCTTTGCTTTTTTCTCAGTCATTCCTGCTTTCAAGAAGTCCTCATAATCTATCTTTGTAGCGATTCCAGGAGTGTCCACCAGATTAAACAGCAGCTCTTTCTTGCCGTCCTTTGATTTTAAGGTTATCTGCTCTTTTACTTGTATCTCTCTTGTCTCGTGCGGAACATTGCTTGTAGAGCCCATCTCTTCTCCAAGCCAATCCTTGCAGATCCTGTTTGCAAGAGTTGTCTTTCCAGAATTAGGCGGGCCATAAAGGCCTAGCTTTACATCTTTTTTAGCGCTAAACCAGTCGCTAAGGAACAAATTCAATATCTTTTTTAGCACGTTAAGCACTCAAACCACCTTTTATTGCAATATTTTTTGGTTTAACTAGTTAGTTTATATACTTTTCTATTGCAGGGTATATATAAAAATTATAAAAAAAAGAATTAGAAAAAAGAATTACCTTTTCTTCTTCTTTTTGGCCTTCTTCTTTTTCTTTTTCTTCTTCTTTACTTTTTTCTTGGCCTTTTTCTTTTTCTTCTTACGGCCGCCGCGAGCCATCTTTGCTCTTGAGATATCTCCTCTTGAGTCGATAAAGTATAGGTATCCTTTAGCTTTCTTGACACCAACTTTAGCTACTTTTTCTATCTTTTTAGCTCCTTTCTTGCGGCCTCTAGCCATTTTAGCTCTGGATACGTCTCCTCTTTTATCCACAAAGTATAGATATCCAGTGGCTTTTCGTACGCCAACTTTTGCAACTTTTTCTGCCATTTTTTTACCCTCCTCTTTTTAATTTTTTATCTGGAGTATGAAACCCCTCCCTTTTTCAGACGATAAATCACCTGAATTATCGTATAAAAAACTTTCTTGTTTATAAACTTTTCGTCTATTTCTTCTTTTTCTTGGCTTTCTTCCTGGTCTTTTTCTTAACCTTTTTCTTCACTGCTTTTGCACGGCGTTTAGGCGGAGAAACAAACCAGGCAGGCTTAAGAAGCTTTTTAAGTTTTTCAGAAAGAGAGACTGCTTCTTTCTGCAATTCAATCTCTTCTTTAGGAGTTAGAACGTGCTCTTTCTCCAGCTCTCTTGCTTTTTCAAGAGCTTTTTTCACCTTCTTTTTCTGCAGATAATCTGCCATAGCTTGTCTTTTGACTCTTAAATATATAAATTTTTTTGTTTATGATTGCACAATATAAATATTTATAAAATACAGGAGGATATCCATTTTTATGACACAGGGTTTGATAATATCCGGGGAATTCGGCAATATCATTGTCAGGGAAAAGACAGGCAAGAAGCTGGAGCTGGGCGAGCTGTTGATTGCAGACCTGCCTGATCAAAAAATATTGTTCCAGGTCTTTGACCTTGGCTACGGCTCCCAGCTGAGCCAGCAGAACCTTGAATTAGTTTCAGGCCTGCGGCTTGAAGAAGACTCTAACATAGAACTGATGGATGCAAACCTCCGCAATTATATCCTTGCAAAAATAAAAAGCCTCGTGACAATCAAAAGCAATAAGGCAGTTGCATCAAAGACTTTGCCGAACTTTTTCTCAGAAGTGCGCGAGGTCGTAAAAGAGGATTTTGATTTTCTTCTGACAAGCACCAGCAGCAAGTTTTTTATCGGAAACCTGCGCAGCGGCACAAATACACTTGACCTGCCGATCTATCTTGACGGAAAAAAAGCATTAAGCCACCACATATTGATATCAGGAACAACGGGGCGGGGAAAAAGCGTCTTGATGAGCAATCTTTTATGGCACACGATTGCACAGGACTACTGCAGTTTTTTGGTGCTTGACCCTCATGACGAATATTACGGAAGAACAAAGCCTGGAATGAAAGACCACCTGCAAGCAAAAGAAAAGCTTGTCTATTACACTCCAAGAAATCCTCCTGCAGGATGCAAGACACTCAAGATAAACCTTAAAACACTTGCTCCAAATCATTTTAACGGCGTGGCTTACTGGAGCGATGCTCAAAAGCAGGCTCTTGCAGCGTATTACAGGAAATATGAAAAAGAATGGATAACTGCAATTGTCCTTGAAAAACCGCTTGATGTCAAGTTCATCGAAGCAACAACAGACGTAATAAGAAGGAAACTGCTGCAGATATTAAATCTCAATGTAGAAAATGAGACAATAATCTGCAAAGGAATATTTGACACAGAAGCAGGAGAGACTACTGTAAAAGACATCATTGAAGAGCTTGAGCAGGGAAAGATGGTGATAATAGACACCTCTGAATTTGAGGGGGCAGTAGAGATATTGATAGGCAGTGTGATTGCGGCAAAAGCATTGAGCAGGCACAAGAACTGCACTTCAGACGAGCTTAAGCAGAAGCCTGTGATATCAATCGTGCTCGAGGAGGCCCCGAGAGTGCTTGGAAAAGAAGCACTGGAAAAAGGAGCAAACGTGTTCTCAACAATCGCAAGAGAAGGAAGAAAATTCAAGATAGGCCTGACAGCAATAACGCAGCTGCCAAGCCTTATACCAAGAGACATCCTTGCAAACATGAACACAAAAATAATCCTCGGAGTAGAACTAAAGCCAGAACGGCAGGCATTGATTGAAAGCGCTGCGCAAGACTTAAGCTCTGATGAAAGAAATATCGCATCACTGGATGTAGGCGAGGCAATAGTGAGCTCTAACTTCGCAAAATTCGCAATACCTGTAAAGATACCTTTCTTTGACAACATCGTCAAGAAAAAGAACACGGAAGTAAAGCAGGATTTCTCAGGAGTAAAGCTGCATTAAACACATATTTTGCAGACGCTAAAAACTTAAAAACATCAGACGCTTTCCTGCTGATATGAAGTTTGCACACATTGCAGACTGCCATGTGGGGGCCTGGAGAGAGCCGAAGCTAAGAGCAGTCAATACGAAATCATTTGTTTCTGTTATAGACTACTGCCTGAAGGCGAGCGTGGATTTTGTGCTTATAGCAGGAGACTTGTTCAACACAGCAATGCCTCCAATGGACTGCCTCAGGATTGTTGTTGAAAAACTAAAACAATTGGCTGACAAAAAGATTCCTGTGTATATTATTCCAGGCAGCCATGACTTCAGCTCATCTGGCAAGACAATACTTGACGTACTTGAGAGCGCAGGACTGATGCAGAATGTATGCAAAGGGCAGGAAGTCGAGGGAAAACTAAAGCTTGACTTCATACTTGACCCTAAAACAAAAATAAAAATAGCTGGTTTGCTTGGGAAAAAGGGGGGGCTTGAAAAAAATTATTTTTATCATCTTGATAAGGCGCATCTTGAAGAAAAAACAACAAGATACAAGATATTCATGTTCCATTCAGCACTTTCTGAACTAAAGCCTGCAGGGCTTGAAAAGATGGATGCAATGCCTGTTTCTTTACTGCCTAAGAATTTTAATTATTATGCGGGGGGACATGTGCACATAATCGACAAGAAAACAATTGCAGGATATGAAAACATCGTGTATCCAGGGCCGATATATCCAAACTCTTTTTCAGAATTAGAGAAATTGAAAAAAGGAAGCTTTGTGATCGTTGACAACGGCCACATACAGCACCTGAAAATAGAGCCGCATCCAGTTGAAAGCTTTGAGCTTGAGTGCGAAAACAAGACGCCTGAAGAAGCAAACATAGAATTATTGGACTTGTTGAAAGGAAAAGAGCTGAAAGACAAAATCATTACCTTGCGGGCAAAAGGATGTTTAAGAACAGGAAAGCCTTCTGATATAAAATTCAAGGAATTCTTCAGCAAGGCATACTCAGAAAAAGCATATTTTGTGATGAAGAACACAAACAAGCTGGTCTCAAAAGAATTTGAAGAGATAAAGACAAGCAAAAGCTCTGTCGAAGAGATAGAAGAGACAACAATAAACGAGCACGCAGGACAATTAGGAGTGTTTGACGCGGAAAAAGAGAAAGAACTCACAAGAGAACTGATACAGATGCTCTCTGCAGAAAAAGAAGAAGGAGAAAAAACAGCTGATTTTGAAAACAGAATCAAGACAGATGTTGATGTGGTGCTTGAGTTATAAGTTTTCTATTATTTTTTTCAGTTCTGCTGCATTTTTTGCAGTATAATCTGCTTTGCTAACCGCTTCTTTATCATATTTGCCCCACTTTGCAAGAACAGATTTAATCTTTAGTTTTTTGCATGCATCAATATCCTCTGCGCTGTTGCCGATGTAAAGCGCTGGCTTTTTATATTTTCTTGAAAAGCGTTTCAGTGCTGTGAATTTTGAGGGTTTTTCATCAATAGGAGTTGTGTGGACTATATCAAACTTGTCAAACTTGATTAAACGCAGCATAGGCAGTACAATATCGCCAGGAACCGTGGTGATAAGCGCAACCTTGTATTTTTTCTTTAACTGCAGCACTACTTTTGCAACATCCTTGAACAACAATTTCTTCTTGTACTTGTTTGCAGGGCCAAGCATGGCAAGCTGGTATAGATTTCTGGCAATCCTTGTGCTAATGCCTCTTTCAAATGCGTTTTTCTTGCTTAGTCCTGTGTATCTTTCCATCAATCTGTAAACATCTGGAAAATAATCTTTTTTCCCTGCAAGTCTTTTTACTTTAGGATCTTTCAGAAGAACACTCATTACCTTGAACCATTCAAAGTGAGCCTTATCACTAGCAATAGAACGAATGATAGATCCGTCAAAATCAAAGCCGATTATTGGTTTTATTCCCATTCTTCAATCTTGTGTTTTCTGTGCTTTGCCAACTTCTTGACAAGAGCATTGTATCTTCTCATAGATAACCATCGCTTCAGCTTTATAAACTTTTTTACATAACCTGCCTTGACATGGCTTACAATAAAATTCACCTTGCCGTCTGCTTTCCTTATCTTCGCCACAATCCTTCGGGCAGAAGAATCAGGATTGCCGAAAGTGATCATCTGGTAAGGCTCTTCCCCTTTCTTGAGCCACCTGTCAAAGAAATTGCTTTCCCTTACTTTTTTCCTGATTTTTTTCCTGAATACGCAAATAAATATTGAAGCAAAGGACAATAAAATCAAAAGAGCAACAAAAATAAGTATGTTCAATTCCTGGGTAAAGCCGATGATCTGGTCCATGCTAACGCCAATATAATAACCGATCGTCATTCCTATAGGCACCACAATAACTGCGCCGAGAGCATTGTAAAAAAAGAATCTTCTCCAAGGCATTCTTGACGCTCCGGCGATTATTGGCGTCAAGAAACGCGGGCCTGGCACAAACCTTGCAAAAAATACTGCTTTTGCACCCCACTTGTTGAAAAACTTTTTTGCTTTTCTCAATCTTCTCTCAGAAACTATCAGATTGAAAAGCTTTCCACCCTGCCTGCCGATGATATAACCCGTATTATCCCCTGCCAGAAGGCCAATCAGGCAAAACAAAAGCCCCAGATTCCAGTCAATAAAGCCAGATGAAGCAAGATAACCTGCTCCCAGCAAAACAAGCTCTTCTGAAAAAGGAAAACCAAGGCTTGAGATTACTGGAATAATAACTAGTGCAGAATAAGATAAGTGCATCAAGTAGACAGCTAATACTTCTTCTATCATTTTCTAAATTTTCAAGGACTTTTTCTCAGCATAGTCCTAGGAAAAGGTATTGCATCCTTTATGTTATCTAAACCACAAATCCATGCAACAACCCTTTCAACTCCCACCCCATAGCCTGAATGAATAACTGAGCCAAATTTTCGCAAATCAAAATACCATGAATAATTCTTAGGATCTTCTCCCATAGCCTTCAAACGCTTGGTCATATACTTTATATCAAGACTTCTTTCAGAGCCGCCCACTATCTCAACATAACCCTCTGGAGCGAGCATGTCAAAACACCTTGCCACCTCAGGCTTCTTTGGCTCTGGAGGCTTGTAAAAAGCCATTGTCTCAGTAGGATAATGCGTCACAACAACAGGAGCATTAAAATGCTTGGTAATCTTATCTTCCTCTATTGTCCTGAGGTCCTTGCCCCAAGGAATCTTCATCTTATATTTTTCTTTCAGTATCTTTAATGCCTCATCATATGTAATTGTAGGATATTTTGCCTTGGCATAATGCTCTAAAAGCTTTATGTCCCTTTTTAATATCTTTAATTCTTCTTTATGCTTCTTAAGGACTTCTTTTATTATGAATCTTATCTCTTCCTTGGCAATTTCAGTAACTTCCTCAAGCTTCATCCATGCAGCTTCCATCTCAGCCATCCAAAACTCAGTAAGATGCCTGGATGTCTTTGATTTCTCTGCACGAAAAGTAGGAGAAACATCATAAATCTTGCCTAGAGCAAAACACGCAGCCTCTGCATAAAACTGCCAGGTCTGCGAAAGATAAGTGATGTCATTAAAATATTTAACCTTAAACAAAGTGGCACCACCTTCTGACTGCGTGGGCTGAAAAATAGGAGGAGAAAACTCTATATAGCCCCTATCCCTGAAAAATTGATGGATTGCACCCAAGATTGTGGAGCGAATCTTCAGAATAGCTACCATCTTTCTGCTTCTAATCCAGAGATGCCTATTATCCAAAAGAAATTCAGGACTCTGGTCCTTTACAATAGGAAATCTTTCTGCAAATTGTATTACATTTAATTTGTCAATATGAACTTCATAGCCAGTCGGCGCTCTTTTGTCTTCTTTTATTGTTCCTTCTAATTCAAGACTGGATTCAATTGACAATTTCTCAGTGTCTTCCCAGATTTTCTTGCTCACCTTGTCTTTCTCAATAACACATTGGATGACATCAGTGTGATCCCTAAGAACAATAAATGCATAAGCATTAGATTTTCTTTCTCTCCAGACCCAGCCCCGCAAAGCTACTTTGCCCTTGCCTTTTTTCATTGCTTCCTTGACTGTAAGGAATTTTGCCATACCCTCTAAAAAATAGCTTGTCTTTATATATGTTGCGTTATTATAAATACTTCTTGAACCAGTCTACAGTAGTAGAAATAAGCTCGCCAGAATGATTCTCAAATGTGTGATTTGCCCCAGGAATAATCACTAATCTAGATTCTAAAGGCAAGTATTGCATTGCTTTTTTAGAGCCTTCCAAAGGCACGCGAGTATCTGCATCGCCGTGAATAATCAAAACAGGACATTTAATGTGCGATAAAATCTTTTCTGTATCAACAGTTGTGCGGTCTTCCAGCATCTGCTTATCAATAATTATTGTTTTTCGAAAACCTTTGTCTTTGGTATAAGTAATGTGTCCTTTTTCATCAAGCTCTTGCAGCTGTTCTGCAGTGTATCTTGCGCGAGGATTTTCCTTAGGCTGTGTAACCGGTGCCCAAAAGACAATTGTTTTAATTCTGTTGTCATACACTTTTGCAGCAACAAGCCCTCCAAGACTCATGCCAAGCAGGCCTATTTTTGCAAACCCTTTATTCTGCGCATACTGAATTGCACAGTTTGCATCAACTACTTCTTTATCAACAGTTAAAGAATCATCATCACTCTCACCAGCACCGCTAAAATCAAAATTCAAAACAGCATAGCCTTTTTTATTCAATTCTTCTGCAGCTCTGTCAAACTTGCCCCCTTCGTGCCGATCTCCTGTAAAGCCATGCATCATAATTACAATGCTGTCTGAATCAACAGAATAAAAGTCGCCAACCAGTGTCAGTCCTCTGGAATTCTTGAAATTGATTTTTTCCATAAAAACAAAAAGCATGGCAGGATATAAAAAGATTGAGGTTTTAGAGCATCTTTATAAAGAGAGAATAACTAATCAATCCTATGTTCCAGATAACAGCAGAGCAAGGAAATGCAAGAACAGGAAAACTAACCACAGCTCATGGCAGTGTTGAAACTCCTTTCTTCATGCCTGTTGTGACAAAAGGAGCTGCAAAATTCATCAACAACAAAGAGCTTAAGCAGATAGGAAGTGATGCAATCATATGCAATGGATTCATTCTTTCTGTAAAACCAGGATTAAATGTGCTGGAAAAGATGGAAGGGATACACAAGTTCATAAATTATACAGGGGTTATATTCACAGACTCTGGAGGATTCCAGATGTATTCTGACAAATTATTGGAAAAAACAACAGACGAAGGAATACATTTCAAAGAGCCGTTCCATGGAAGCAAGCTGTTGATAACACCTGAAAAAGACATGGAAATACAGAACACAATCGGCAGTGATGTCGCAATGTGCCTTGATGACATGCCTATATATGGTTCTTCTAAAGAAAGGATTCAAGAATCTGTATTGAAAACAATAAAGTGGGCAAAGAGATGCAAAGAGCATCATGACAAAATAAAAGACAAGCAATTACTTTTCGGAATAATCCAAGGCGGAACATATCCTGACTTAAGGGAATTCTGTGCAAGAGGAATCGTTGCAATGGATTTTGACGGATATGCATTCGGCGGATTAGCCATAGGAGAGCCGCCTGAAGAGACTTTTGCTGCAGTAAAAGCTGCAATCAAATTTGTTCCAAAAGAAAAACCAAGATACTTGATGGGCGTGGGCACGCCTGACTTGATTTTAGAGGCAGTCTCGATGGGAGTTGACTGCTTTGACTCAAGATATCCCACAATGACAGCACGCAATGGAACAATGTTTACGTGGAAAGGGCAGATAAACATTGACAAGAAAGATTTTGAGCTTGATGAAAAGCCGATTGATGAAGAATGCAATTGCTTCACCTGCAAGAATTTCACAAGAGCATACCTGCACCATCTGACAAGATTAAATGAGCCCACAGGACACACGCTTAAAACAATCCATAATGTTTCCTGGATGCAAGAGTTCATGAAAAGAATAAGAAACTCTATAAAAGAAGGAAAGTTTGAAGACTTCAAGAAATCACTTGCCGATCTTTAAATTCAGTTCTTTTAACTGCTCTTTAGAAACTTCTGAGGGGCTCTCTTCCATCAGGCTTTCTGCGCTTTTTGTCTTTGGGAAAGCAATAACTTCTCTGATAGATTCATTATTTGTGATAATTGCAGCCAGCCTGTCAAGACCAAAAGCAATCCCTCCGTGAGGAGGAGCTCCGTACTTGAAAGCATTCAAAAGATGACCGAACTTTTCCTTGAACTCTTTTTCAGGCATGTTAAGCGCCTTGAAAACCTTTTGCTGCCAGTCAGCGCGATGCATCCTGATAGAGCCTCCTGCAATCTCTGTCCCATTCAAGACAAGGTCATAAGCATGCGCGCGGACCTTGTCAGGCTTTTTCTCCAGCAAATCAATATCCTCTGCCATGGGGCTTGTGAAAGGATGATGAATCGCATAATATCTCTTGTCTTCTTCATTGTATTCAAGCAAAGGAATGTCATTTATCCATACAAAAGCAAATTCATCTTTTTTCTTCCGCAAATCAGGAGCATCTGTCTTATATTTTTTCATAGCCTCTGCATATGACATCCTTGGAAAGGGAATCTTCAAGTTCTTGTCAAGAACAACTTTCCAGATATACTTGACAAGATTTTCAATCAAGGGATAGATATCTTTTTCCTCAATAAAACTCATCTCCATATCAAGCTGAGTGAACTCTGGCTGCCTGTCTGCCCGCAAATCCTCGTCCCTGAAGCATCTTGCAATCTGAAAATACTTGTCAAAGCCAGCAACCATCAATAACTGCTTGTACTGCTGCGGAGACTGCGGAAGTGCATAGAATTTTCCAGGATAAACCCTGCTGGGAACAAGATAATCACGAGCACCTTCTGGAGTTGATTTTGAGAGAATCGGCGTCTCAATCTCTATAAAATTCTCCTTGTCAAGAAAATCCCGCATAGCCTTGACCAGTTTATGCCGGACAATAAGATTATTCTGCATCTCAGGCCTGCGCAAATCAAGATAACGATACTTTAATCTTGTTTCCTCAGTTGTCTCTTCAACATCCAATGGCAAAGGTTCTGCCTCATTAAGAACAACAATCTCCTGCGCTTCTACTTCAACCTCACCAGTAGGCATATCTTTATTGACCTGTTTTTCAGGCCGGGCATTGACCTTTCCCTTGACCTGCACAACAGACGCTTTTTTCAAGTGACCAAATTCTTTTGCTAATTTAGGATTAAGAAAAAATTGCGTGACACCATACCTGTCTCTTAATAACAAGAATCCGATCTTGCCCTGTATTCTAAGTGAATCAATCCAGCCAGCAAGAGCGACTGTCTTGCCGACAAATTTCTCGTTCAATTCTCCGCAGGTATTTGTCCTGTACATAACCGAGAAAAAAGAGAAGCAATATTTAAACCTTTTCCAAAATGCGCACTTCACACTCTGCAAGTTCCTTGAACTTATCTGCATCTGACTTCTCTCCAACAATGCTTCCATAATGCATTGGAATTGCAACCTTTGGCTTGAATTTGTTAACAGCTTTTGCAGCTTCTTCTGCAGTCATGACATAAGTGCCAGAAACCGGAACAAGAGCAAAATCAATATCCTTCAACTCATTCATTTCAGGAATATAATCAGTATCGCCTGCGTGATAAATCCTCTTGCCATCAACTGTGAGAATAAAACCAACCCAGTTATTGTCTTTTGGATGGAATTTCTTATTTGTATTATACGCAGGAACAGTCTCTACCTTGACGCCTTCAACATCACACACCTTGTCTGGCTCAACAAGAACAAATTTCTTGAACTGCAGGCTGGACAACTTGCTCTGGCAGTCAGGAACAGTGACAATAATCGTATTCGGGGTTACAAGCTTTGCAATATCATCAATACTGCAGTGGTCAAAATGCTCGTGCGTGACAAAAATAATGTCAGCATCTGCTTCAGGACTCTTCAGCTGAAAAGGATCAATGTAAATAATCTTGCTGTCGCTGATCCTGAAAGATGCATGACCCAACCATTCAATCTTTGGCTCCATCATTCCAGCTTTGCAAGAATTGCCTCTCCAAATTTCTTTGCAGCCTTGGGGCCGCTCGCAGTGACTATGTTTCCGTCAACAACAACATCTTCTGCAACATAAGCTGCGCCATTGTCCTCAAGAATCTTTGCCTGCGTTCCTTGGCCGTCATCCCAAACAGTTGCCTTCTTGCTTTTCAACACGCCGGCTTTAGCCAATGTCACAGGAGCAATGCAGATAGCTGCAAGAACATTCTTTGCATTTTGCGCAATCTTGTGCGCTGTTGGATTTTCAAAATAGACTTTTGCACCCGGGCCCCCGACAAATACAACTGCATCAAACTCATTTATTCTGTCAAATGCTTCATCAATTGTTATATCCGGCATTATCTCTCCCCCAAGAGCACCTTTTGCAGGAGTTGTCTCAGTGCTTGCAATAATCACTTCCTGGTCTTTCAGGACATCTTTTGGCTCAAAGCATTCTTCATCGCGAAAACCATCATGCGCAATCACAAATAAAACCTTTGCCATATCATTCACCTCAGCATTATTGGATATTGTTGGTGATTCCACTGTGCACGCTATTAAGAATAGCAGCAGAATAAAAAACAGTCTTTTCATAAAATCACCTCGATAAAAAAGAAGGAAGCATCATATTAAAAGTTTTCTATTCCTGAACTTTTGTATTACATAAGATTTTAGCAAAAGTTCAGGAGAGTAGACTTTTGTTTAAATCAAAAGTCTACCGTTCTTAATAATACACTTGTTGTCAAAGAAGATAGTTGGTTTTTTAATGACACCGTCAAGATGGCATTTAGCATAAATCTTTCCGCCTAATCCTGTGTTGTTTCCAAGAGCGATGTGGCATGTCCTGCTAGCTTTCTCATCCTCAAGAACATTTCCTGTGATTTTTGCCTTAGGATTAGTGCCGATGCCTAATTCTGCAATGTTAAAAGCTGATTTTCCCAAAGGCTTTATCATCTTCAATAGTTTTTTTGCCTGCGCACCGCCTGTAATCTCACAAGCATAGCCGTTTTTTACTTTTATTGTAATAGGCTTTTTCATCTTTTCATCAAACATAGATGCATCAACAACAAAAACGCCGTTAGTCTTGCCCTCCTTCGGCGCCCAGCAAACTTCTCCGGCAGGAAGATTGCCAAAAGCTCCTTTTTTTCGGTAAATACCGTTATCTCCTTCAGTATCTCCCTTAATATTCTGCACAACAAAAGATATGTCTGTCCCTTTTGCAGTAGTTACCCTTACTTTTGTCTTTTTCTTTGCAAGCCGCAGTATTTTTTTGTTTGTCTTGGTGATCTTATCATAATCAACAGGGATGCATCTCTTCATCATGTCTTTTGTTATGCCCGGCATGGAAGCCATTCTTGCGCCTTTTCTTGATGCAGCTTTTCTTGCATTTGTGTGAGAAAGGGACATTGTTGTAATCAAAAGGCAAACATCATATTTTTTCATGGTCTCGCCGACTAATTTAGGAGGCTCCTCACCATGAATCCTGCCGATAGGAATAGTTACAAGCATGACATGCCTTGCAAGAGGAATCGCCTCATAGAAAAAAACCTCTGCAATCTTCTTTTTAAGTTTGTCTGTAACAATCAATACAGAATCTTTCTTTTTAACACCCATACATTGAGTAAGGGCAATGCGCGCTGCTCTTCTCATTTTATCTTCTTCTTCAACTTAAGCTCAAGAATAAGATTTTCTAATTTATCCAAGCCGTATTTAATTGAGTCAAACTTCCTGCGGACAGGAATATTCCTGAAATCAAACATCATCAACTCTGAATGGATATCTGCAACAAACTCGCGAATCTTAAGAGCTGTCTTGAACTCCCCCTTGATGCTGGAGTTGATTGCCTTCCTAACCAATTCTCCAACCAAATCGCATACTCCCTGCAAATAAACAGTTGTCTCAACACCAAGCTCTTTTGCAGTTGGAAGCTTGTTCTTCTTGATAAATCCGTAATAGCAGGCAGCTTCAACATATTCCTCAAGAGCTTCTGAATAAGCGCCAACATTGGCCAGCATGCTGTTTTTCTTGATGAGCGCCTTGAGCTTCTTGATGACTGTCTTTGCTTTTGTGAGCTGCGCCAGAGCTTCTGAAATCTTGTGCCTGTGGATAGAATAAATAGCAGACTTTGAAAGCTTCAATAAATCCCTTGAAGTCTTGATAAGCTGTTCTCTAAGCGCATCAAATGTCTCAATCTCCTTGCGCATTGCTGCAAATGATTTTTTGTTTATCATGAAGGTATTTATAAAGCGAAAGAATATAAAACTTTTGATTTAAAGCAATGCTGCGCTTCGTTACGCTGCTTAAATCGCGTGCAAGCCAGATTTATCAAAGCAGGCATATAATCCAGAGAACTTCGCAAGGCAGCATTGCCATTATTGACAATAATAGAGCGAAAGGTTTATATATATTAAAGAGAATTTTTTCTGTATTAAAAAGAAGGGATAGAAATGGCATCAGTTTTAAGTAATGTAATAGGTTTTTTGCAAAAAATAGGAATATATGACGTTGTACTGCCGTTCTTGCTTACATTCACAATTGTATTTGCAATACTTGAAAAGACAAAAATTCTTGGCATGGAAACAATAGAGAACAAGTCCTACACCAGAAAAAATCTCAATGCAATGATTGCGTTTGTGATGGGCTTCCTTGTTGTTGCATCAAGCCAGATAGTTGCAGCGATAACACAGGTTTCATCGCAGATAATAGTATTATTATTGCTCTCAGTGTTTTTCCTGATGCTTATAGGAACATTCTTTGGAAAAGAAGAAGATGTGGCACTTGAAAAAGGATTCTGGAGATACTTATTCATGACAATAATGTTCCTGGGCATTGTAGCGATATTCCTTCATGCAATAAAAACAAGCGAAGGATATTCCTGGCTTGAGGCGCTTATCGGGCTTATAGGGCAGTTCTGGACAAGCACAGCAGTGGCATCTGTAATATTGATAATAGGCATAATCGTATTTGTGTGGCTGATGGTCTCGCCGCCAGGCGGAAAAAAAGAAGGAGAAGGCAAAGAATAAGAGGTGTTTATCAAAATGTTATTCCAATACGCAGGAGGCGCATTTCAAGACGTATTTTACTATTTCCAGCAATGGGGAATATTTGACTTGTTGATACCATTCATATTAATCTTTACAATACTTTTCGCAGTATTATCCAAAATAAACCTGTTTGGAACAGCAAGCAAGCGGTTTAATGCAATCATTTCAGTTGCTATCTCATTAATGGTTGTCATACCGCACGTAATGGGAACATATCCGCCTGGAGCAGACGTGGTTTTAATAATCAACAATGCGCTTCCAGAAGTAGTGTTATTAATTGTGGCAGCATTAATGCTTCTCATAGTGCTTGGAATGATATGGGGCAAATGGCCTGAAAAGACAGCTGTCTCAGGAGTAGCTGCAATCGTTGCAGCAATAATCCTTATCGGAATATTCATGTCAAACATAATCACAGTGCCTGTCTTAAGCTACATGGACCCTCAGCTGCAGTCATTGATTGTGATACTTGTGGTGTTTGCAATAGTATTCTGGTATGTTACCCTGGAAACCACAACAAAAAGCTGGCCAGACACGCTAAGAGACTGGTTCACAAAATTAAAAGAAGGCGGAGAATAAAATGGCAACACCTCTTGATATTGGATTATTGCAAAAATTTGACTTGATTTTTCCTTTTCTGCTTATCTTGGTGATAGGATATGTGGTTCTCACAAGGATAAAGATTTTCAAGGAAAACCAGGCACTTGCGTTCATACTTTCTTTTGCACTTGCAGTGCTTGCCTTGTTTAATCCTATTGTCATAAAGACAATAAACATGATGGCCCCTTGGTTTGTGCTATTATTTGTGTTCATGCTACTGGTCTTCATGGCGTATGTTGCCTTTGGAATAAAAGAAGACACAATTATTGAGACAATAACAAAAGGAAAATATGCAACTGACTTTGGCTACTGGATTCTTGCACTTGTCTTAATCATAAGCATAGGCTCACTGACAACAGTGATTTCACAAGAAGAAGGATTCATCCCATTAACAGAAGACAATGCCACTGTAGCAGCAGCGCCTGAAGGAGGCGAGCAGGCAGGATTCTGGACAACATTATTCCATCCTAAAATGCTTGGAATGGTATTATTGCTATTAATCGCATTATTCACAATACAGAAACTGTCGCAGAGAATCAAATAGCTTATTCTTTTTTCTTCTTTTTAATTCCTTTAGTTATCCTGCTAAGTTCTGAGACGCTGCCGGTAAGTTCAGGAAGAACTTTCTGAAAGACTTTTTCCATTGCTTTTATCTCTGTGCCTACATCCAAAAGATTCTTGTCATAATCACTGATCTTTGCTACAATTGCCTTGTGCAGGTTTTCAACATCATCTTTCAAATCACGCAAGCTCTGCTCTACCTTAGCTATGCGCGCTTCTGCTTTCTCTTTCCAGTCATTCATCTTGCCAAGCTCTTTCATGAAATCACTCCACTTCTCTTCAACAATAGATTCTGCAATCTCTTCAACATTCTCAGAAGGGGCTTCTCTTCTTTCTGCAAAAGAAGGAACAGGCGAAGGAGGAGGCATTCCAGGAACCTCTTCAACAGGACCTGCAGGCATACCTGTATCTACCTGCGTGATAGCATCATGAATCTCTCTAAAGCCATAGCCCTGGCCCTGCAACGTATCTATTATCTGATCATTTGTCATGTTCTGCTGTTTTAAAGAACGAACCTGCTCAATAGGCAGCTCTCCAGCTGGTGCAGCAGCAGTCTCTCCGCCAGGATATGGCGGCGGTGGAGAAGGAGGTGCTTTTTTCTTCTTTGTCTTGAAAATATCTAGTATTGCCATGTTTTACCTCTTTTTTAAAATTAAATTAATATTTTATTTTATAAACTTTACTCTTTTTTGGCAGGCTCTTTTTCTTTTCCAAGGGCTTCTTTCACAATATTCTCAACCTGCTCTTTTGTCGCAAAACGCATAGGATTCCATAATTCAACATATTTTTTCATGACAGCAATATCTTCTTTTCTTGCAGTCAGCTTTAATTCTTTTACAATCATCAATATCCTGTCTTCAATCATGTTAATCCTGGAATTTATCTCAGTTATATCTGAATTAAGAAGCTTTATCTCATTCATCTCTTTCTTGTGGTGCGAGAGCATATTCTGCTCTATAAGCAAGAGCTTTTTTCTCAGTTCGCCGTATCTTTCCTCAGCAATCTTGAGCCTGGCAGTCAATCTAGTCATGTCTTCAGTTATAGGTGCAGCTTCTGGCATTGATGCAATGCCTTCTCTTTTTGCGTCTACAGGCGGTTTTTTCTGAAATATGTCTACCATTTCCTTGTTTAATTGCGGTTTTAATAATAAATTTGTGTAACTATACAATAGTAGTTGGCATTTATAATATATTATATATTTAATCTTAACAAAAAACACAAAATATATAAAATATTATGTTTTATTTGCTTAAAATACGATGAAAAAGCCAATATCTGCAACAATTGATGAAGATCTTATCAAATGGATTGAAAAAAAGGTTTCTAAGGAAAGAACAAAATACCGCAACAAATCACACTTAATTGAGATTGCACTTGAAAAATTAAAAAACGAGGAAAAAGAGGGATAAAATGCCGCGCTGCGGAGAATATGAAATAATACGGGAAGGGGACGAAATAACAATACGAATAGACTGCGAAGAATGCACTTTTTTCCCCTCAATAGAAGACTCTCCAAAAGCAATGAACATGGTGATTGACATACTTGCAGAAGCAGGCAATGCCACGAGAATAATCATCGTGCAAAAAAGAGATTATGAATATGATTTCAACCAAACAATGATCCTGCTGGAGATTGCACAGCTCTACAAGAACATAATAAAACACAAGCTGAAACAAGGGCTTCTTGCATCACCGCAGTGCAGACGTTACGTTGATCCAAGATATGTCGCATTGCAGGAGCTGATATTCCAGCAATTAAAATCAGACCCAATAGGAACATTTGTGCAATTAAAGAGAACAATAAGAAGAGAGCATAGCCTGGTGGAAAGAAAAATAATGCCACCAGAAGGGGTGAAATGCCTGCAGCAATATTATGCGCTTATCAATGACCTTGCAGCAAGCATGGAAAAAACAAAGATAATCCAGCTTGCAGAGCCGCACTTAGCAGGATACAAGATAGGCGAAAGAGATGTGTACCGGCTGATTTTCTCGCCTCTTGTCAAGCCAGACTTCATGTACACAAAATTAATATCAGCATATCCTCCTGATGCAGAAGAGATAGACAGTTATCAAGTAGAAGGAACAGAAGTCACAATTTTTTCAATGCCTGACACAGTGCAAAACCTGTACCACATAGTACCGCCTGAATTCCGGCTGACAGAAGAAAAATACGAATTACTGGATGCTGCAAGAAAAATAATGGCTGAACACAAGCCAAAGAGAAGCGAGTTCGTTGACCCAGAACGAATGCGCGAAGTGTTCAATAATGTAGGTGCAGACCTTCTTGATGAGCTAGCAGGATACAAGAATTATACACTGAGAAAAAAAGATAGAGAAGAACTCACGAAAATCTTAGTAAGATATACAGTAGGCTTTGGGCTGATAGAAGTCCTGCTGCAAGACCCCCGCGTGCAGGACATCACAATAAACAGCCCGATGGGAAAGACACCTATGTTCATAATCCAGCAAGAATTCGGCGACTGTTACACAAACATAATTCCAACCCCCACAGAAGCAGAGTCCTGGGCATCTAAGCTCAGAATGATTTCTGGCAGGCCACTTGATGAAGCCAACCCAATTTTGGATACAGAATTGGTTCTGCCGGGCGTTCGAGCCAGAGTCGCGGCAATCACAGAGCCGCTAGACCCAAGCGGAATAGCATATGCTCTGAGAAGGCACCGCGACAAGCCCTGGACTTTGCCACTTTTCATCCAAAACAAGATGATAACCCCTCTTGCAGGAGGCGTTCTGAACTTCTTGATAGACGGAGCAAGAACAATGCTTATTGCAGGAACAAGAAGCGCAGGAAAAACCTCTTTCCTTGGCTCTGTCATGGTAGACATAATGAGAAAAGGAAGAATCATCACAGTAGAAGACACCTTAGAGCTGCCAGTAAAAGCTCTGCGAAACCTGAATTACAATATCCAATCAATGAAAGTTGCCTCTGCATTGACAAGAGGAACAATGGAAGTAAGCGCAGATGAAGGAATCAGGGCAACACTTCGTATGGGCGACTCAAGCCTGATAGTCGGAGAAGTCAGAAGCACAGAAGCAAAAGCATTGTATGAAGCAATGAGAGTCGGCGCGCTTGCAAATGTTGTCGCAGGAACAATACACGGAGATTCTCCATACGGCGTGTTTGACCGGGTGGTGAATGACCTTGAAGTTCCAAGAACATCATTCAAGGCAACAGACATCATTGCAGTTGCAAATCCTGTAAGAAGCCCTGACGGCCTGCACAGATGGAGAAGAATAACAGAAATATCAGAAGTGAGAAAGACCTGGGAAGAAGACCCCTTGAGAGAGCACGGCTTTGTAGACCTCTTGAAGTACGATGCAAAGACAGACCAGCTTGTGCCTACAAAAGACCTTCTCAATGGAGATTCTGAAGTCATAAAATCAATTGCAGGAAGCGTGCGCGACTGGGCAGGAAACTGGGATGCAGTATGGGAGAATATAGAACTCCGCGCAAAGATGAAAAAAGCACTGGTTGATGCAGCTGAAAAGACAAAAAACCAAAACATCCTTGAAGCATCCTTTGTCGTGAGTGCCAATGACGAGTTTCACAAGATATCTGATGAAGTGAAAGAAGAGACAGGAAGCCTTGACACCAAGCAGATACACTTCAGATGGAATGAATGGCTGAAGAGAAGCATCAAGAAGATGAAATTCTAAAATGACAAATCAAATCAGCAAGAGAGATCTAGTGGAAAAATATAAGCAGAAGCTTAAGTCAGAGCTGGGGCTGTCTGCGCTAGGACCCTCTGAAAAGACTTTCACAAGAGAATACAAGCACTTCAAGAAAGACGCAATGCCCAGGCACATGACTTATTATGAAAAAGCATGCAATTTCTGCGCAAAGATACTGAAAATAAAAGTAAAGCCAGAAAAAGCAGCTCAAATACAAGAATCAATCAACATCTGCCACTTATCTATAACTCCAGCAGGCGTGATATCACTAGCATACTTATTGCCCTTGACAATAATGATAATAGGAGTCTTATTGAGCTTATTCCTGGGCTCCTTGTTCTACAGCTTTATTTTTGTGGCACTTGGATTTGCACTTATCGCAGTACTCTTCAGAATGCCAGCATACCTAGCAAATAACTGGCGGATGAAGGCAAGCAACCAGATGGTCTTATGCGTCTTTTATGTCGTCACATACATGCGCCACACATCTAACCTTGAAAATGCAATAGAATTTGCATCAGAACATCTTGCGCCCCCATTATCCCTTGACTTAAGAAAAGTATTGTGGGATGTGCAGGCAGGCGTCTATGAATCTGTAAAAGAATCACTTGACAGGTATCTTGAAACATGGAAAAAATGGAACAATGAATTTGTTGAAGCATTCCACCTTATTGAAGGCTCTTTATATGAGACCTCTGAAGAGCGCAGGATTGGGCTGCTGGACAAATCTTTAGATGTTATCTTGACAGAAACATATGAAAAGATGCTTCACTATGCGCAGAACCTGAAATCACCTATAACAATGCTGCACATGATGGGAGTAATCCTGCCGATTTTAGGCCTGGTTATATTGCCCTTGATAGTGAGCTTCATGGAAACAATCCGGTGGTGGCATATTGCAACAGTGTATAACATAATCCTGCCGATAATTGTTTATTATTTTGGAAAAAACATCTTATCAAAACGACCCACAGGATATGGAGACATAGACATCTCTGACATCAATCCAGAACTGAAAAAATACAAGAACATACTGATAAGAATAGGCAATATTGAACTTAAAATCCAGCCAATATTCATCTGCATCCTTATCGGAGGAGCCTTGTTTGCAATAGGGCTAGTGCCGATATTATTGCACATGCTGAATCCTTCGCCTGCATTTGACATTGACCTGCCATTTGGAATAAAATTATTGGAATATCGGGAAAGCAGCACAATAGCAGGAAAGATTGTAGGGCCTTACGGGCTTGGAGCGGCAGTAATCAGCCTGTTCTTTCCCCTGGCACTTGCATTCAGTATCGGCTTGTATTATCGATTAAGAACAAAGAACATAATAAAAATTCGGGACAAGACTAAAAAACTTGAAGATGAATTCGCATCTGCCCTCTTTCAGCTGGGAAACCGGCTGGGGGATGGCCTTCCTGCTGAGATTGCATTCCAGAAAGTCGCGAATGTGATGGGAGACACGACCAGCGGAAAGTTCTTCAAATTAGTTTCAACAAACATAAGCAAGCTTGGAATGAGTGTCAAAGATGCACTGTTCAACCCAAAAACAGGAGCACTTGTTTATTTTCCATCCAATGTCATACAAAGCTCAATGCAGGTATTGATACAAAGCATTAAGAAAGGTCCTGTAATCGCTGCGCAGGCACTTATGAACATTGCAAGATACATAAAAGAGATACACAAGGTAAATGAAAGGCTGAAAGACCTGATGGCAGATGTCATCTCAGACATGAAATCACAAATCCACTTTCTCACACCGATGATATCAGGCGTTGTCATAGGAATAACATCAATGATAACCTATATCTTAGGAGCGCTCTCAGGCAACATCAAGAATCTCGGAGCATCAGAAGTGGGCGGAACAATCACGCAGATAGCTTCATTATTCGGAGATGGCATACCAACATATTATTTCCAGGCAGTAATCGGTGTTTATGTGTTTCAAATCGTGTTTTTGCTGACAATACTTTCAAACGGCATAGAAAACGGAGCAGACAAATTAAGCGAGAAATACTCTCTTGGAAAGAATTTAATTAACAGCACAACATTATACTGCCTGATTGCGCTTGCAGTGATGCTGATATTCAACCTGATAGCATCAAAGATAGTAACAGTGACCGGGATACTTGGAGGCTAGAACAGCGAAAAATTTATATATTCCCTTGGCTTGAACAAAATTATGGCGTTTAATGCAAGAGGAAAAATAATTAATATTTCTGGATCAGACTCTATGGAAGGTCGACTAATAATAACTGCAGAAATGAAAAGCGGTTTTCTTAAAGGCCCAATAACAATCGAGACAGATAAAAAATACTGGGCAGAAAACATGAAAGCTCTTGGCCTAGAGCTTCCCAGAGGCGGGCCCTGGCCTGAAGAAAAACAGAAAAAACACAGAGAAGCAAAGAAAAAAATCATAAACCATAATATTGACATAATTATTGAATGATTTCTTTAAGAATTCTAAAAAAAATGGGACGAGAGGGATTTGAACCCTCGACACCACGGTAACTGAAAGCAATCTTTCAGGTGGCGATTCTTCAGCCGTGTGCTCTCCCAGGCTGAGCTATCGTCCCGATAAGGAAGATAGAAAAAATCTTGGTTTAAAAGCTTTGCGTTTACTTAAGGTCCTTAAACTTGATCATTCCTGTCAAAAGCTGATAAAGCACGTTGCTCAAATCTTTTATCTTGACTCTTTTCTGCTCTGTAGTGTCCCTATCTCTAATGGTTACATCTTTTTTCTTGAGAGAATCAAAATCAATGGTCACACAGTATGGGGTGCCTATCTCATCATTCCTCGCATAACGCTTGCCAATAGAGCCAGACTTGTCAAAGGCAGAACGATAGCAGGACTTGAGCATTGCATAAACATCCTGCGCAGCCTTAACCAGCTCTGGCTTGTTAGACAGCAAAGGAAACACCGCAACATTGACAGGAGCAAGCTTTGGATCCAGCTTCAAGACAACATTTCCTCTTTTCTTGTCATCAGTATATGCATCATACATGAAAACAAGGAAAGACCTTCCTGCACCTAAAGAAGGCTCTGCAACAACATGAGGAATTACTTTTTGTTTTATTTCCTCATCAAAAATAGCCATGTCTTTCTTTGAGTGCTTTGCATGCTGCTTCAGGTCAAAATCAGCCCGGTCTGCAATGCCTTCAAGCTCTTTCCACCCAAAAGGAAAATTATACTCTAAATCCCAGCAGTCAGAGCTGTAGTGCGCCAGCTCATCTTTCTTGTGCTGTCTGGCACGAAGGTTCTTTGGGTTGACTCCGAGCTCAACAAACCATTTATGGCATAAAGCAAGCCAGTATGCATGCCAGTCTGCCTTGATTATCTTATTCTTTAAAGCATCTTTTATGGACATCTCTTTCGGCTCTTTCTTTTTCTCCTGCATCTCTGCAGAATAAACAAGAAGCTTGTAATTCTCGATTTCTTTAATGTAAGGGCATTTTTGCTTAGGCCTGATGAAATATTCTATCTCCATCTGTTCAAACTCTCTGCACCTGAACAAGAAATTCCTTGGAGATATCTCGTTCCTGAAAGCCTTGCCAATCTGGGCAATGCCAAAAGGAAGCTTCAACCGCGATACGTCCATGACAGCACGGAAATTAGCAAAAATCAGCTGGGCTGTCTCAGGCCGTAGATAAGCCAAAGATTCTTTTGTAGGCTTTGGACCAATCTGTGTCTGGAACATCAGATTAAACCTGGATGCATTATCCAATGCGCCTTTACATTTTGGGCACTTTATATTATTATCTTCAATCAACTTGTCAATAGCAGGGGCTTTCAAGCCTTCTGCCTGGATTTTCAAGACATCCTCAATCAACAAGTCTGCCCTGAATCTTTCATGGCATTTCTTGCATTCCACCAAGACATCCTCAAAACCCTCAACATGGCCAGAGGCCTCCCAAACCTTTGGATTTGTTATGATGCAGCCGTCAATACCAACAACATCCTCCCTGTCCTGCACAAAAGCCTTCCACCAAGACTGCTTTATATTATTATTAACTTCAACGCCAAGCGGGCCGTAATCAAAGAATCCTGCAAGGCCTCCATAAATCTCAGAATTAGGGAATACAAACCCCTTCTTCTTGCAGAATTTAAACATCTCATCAATAGTTATCATAACTGAGAGGAATGAAGGGTCTATTTAAATACTTTTTGGCCGATGAATTTAAATAAAAGATATATTTAAAGGAGAATATGGTTTTTAAAAAAGATGAATTAAGACTGCTCTGGCCCTATTACTTAGCTGCATTCTTATTCGGGGCATCTATGTTGATAGCACCGTTTCTCATAATCTACCTGCGAGATCTGGGTTTTTCTTTCTTAAAAATTGAGCTAATATTTGCAATAATTTTAGTTGCAGTATTCTTCTTTGAAATTCCAACGGGCGCATTTGCAGATTTGCATGGCAGAAAGTTATCTACTTTGCTTGGATACCTTCTAATAGGCTTTGCATCACTGGCCATTTATTTTGTTGAAGGGCACATCCTCTTCTTTCTTTGCTGGGCATTATTTGGGCTTGCCCAAACGTTCATCAGCGGTGCAGAAGAAGCGTGGATTGTTGACTATTTAAAATTCAATAAAAGAAAAGACTTAGTGCACGAATATTTCATGAAAGTAGCAAGCATCATAGGAGTTGGTTTTATTATTTCGCCGTTGATTGCAGGAATCCTTGTAGAATATTATTCGATTCGCCTCTTATGGATGATTCAAGCGTTTGGTTTTTTTTCAGGCGCGGTTATTCTTTTCATATTTGCGCACGAACATTTTAAGAAAAAGAGAATAAAAATAACAAAATCGGTCAAAGAAACAATAAAAATAACAAAAACAAGCATTAATTACAGTCTAAAACACAAAGTATTGCTTTTATTAATCATTGCAGGTGTTTTTGCAGGCTTGACAAGGATTGGATTTGATGGGTGGCAGCCTGCTCTGGTTAATTTGGGCCTGCCTGTTGCTCAATTAGGTTATCTTTTTTCAGCTGTTGGCGTAGTAACAGTTATTTCTCCATTCTTATCAAAATATTTTATGAAAAAATTCAAATCAAAATACTCGCTTATACTTCTAGTGGGCTTAGAATCAATGTTCTATCTTATGCTGTTACTTATTTATCCCCCACTCTTTTATTACGCTGCATTAATCTTTTTGCTTACCAATGGATTTGTAGGCATTCGCAAACCTATTGAAAATACCTACTTTCAAAAATTTATTCCCAGCAAAATCCGGGCAACAGTAACTTCCTGTACGCGCATGGCCAGTAGCTTATTTATTGGAATTGCTGCAATAGGCGCAGGATATCTAATGGACATATTAACACCAAAAATAGTTATTGCACTCGGAGGACTCTTTTGCATTCCTGCAATAATATTTTATTTAAAAATAAAAGAAAAATAGCTTATTTCCTCAGCCACTCTATTTCCTTGTCATCCAGGTCAAGCTCAAGAGCCATCTGTCCTGCCATCTCTGGATTGTTCTTGAACACCTGCTGCAGGTAAGGCAAGGAAGACTCTATAGCCCTCTTGGAACTGCAGTTCGTCTTTTCTGCAATCTTTGAGGCAATTGATTTTCTCTGGCCGTATTTCATCTTTGCCTGCCACATCTTCAACAATCTTGTTGTCTGCATGTACTTTACAGCACCAGCGTATTTTGCATCCTTTGCAACAGCAACGCCTGCTGAAATCAAGGCATACACATAAACAAGAAACCTCCAGTGCTGCCTTCTTCTTATCCTGCCCCTGTAAACATCTGCCTTGCTCAAGGCATCAAAAGCACGGGCAATATCTGCAGGATTCTTGTATTCCCGCGGACAGTTATATTCAACCCAAAACATTACTTCATCAACAGTCATGTTAACAGAATCAAAAGCACCTCTTGCAACAGACGGGTCAGAGCTCTTGAAAACCTTAAGAAGCGCCTGGTTAATGCTTTCCTGCTTGTTGCGCTCACCCAGCTCATCAATGCTTTCCTTGGTTATTTTTCTGCTGCCCTGTGTCAAGGACTGCAAATCATTGATAGCTGCCCTCAAGTCGCCGCCTGAACGCCGTGCAAGTGTCTTCAAGGCAACATCATCAAAAGTTATTTTCTCTTTTTCACAAATATTCTGCAAAACACCAGCAATGTCAGCAGGATCCGGTGTATCAAACTCCAACAAGACAGAATTTGAGCGGATCTTGTTGAACTTCTTGTTCCAGGGATCATTGGCTGTCAGGATGACTGGAAAAGCGCTTTTTTCAATCAGCTTGACTAAAGCAGGTATGCCTCCCCTGTCCTTGTTTCCAGAGATGCCGTCAATCTCATCAACAAGAACAATCTTGCCCCTGAAAAACAAGGAATGCTGCTTCAAGGCATTGCCTACTTTCTCATTTATCTGGTCAGCATTACGAACATCAGAGGCATTAACCTCTACAATCTCAAGATCAAGCTCTTTTGCAAGAGCATGCGCTGCGCAGGACTTGCAGCTTCCAGGAGGGCCGTATAAAAAGACTGCATTCTTTTTCTCTTCTTTAAAACCCTGCACAAAACTCTTAAGCTTAACTGCATTAGCCTGCGGAATATCACAAATCTTTGCAGGAGCATATTTCTTTATCCAAGGACTCATTTCTGCAGGTAATAGAACCTGTTTTATATATTTAACCCGAAACTTATTTAAAGCCACTGTCATCAGTTACGTCTACAATGGTAAAAGAACTACGTGATGAAGGCGTTAAACAGTATAACGAAATAAGAGAAAAAGCAGGGCTTCCAAAGCTGGAAGACTTTGAAAAGGAATTTGAGTGCAGGATACAAGCACCTGCAATACCCGCAGTGCTGAATGTGCTGATGGACAGGCTGGGCCAGGCAGTAAGCCATATAGAAATAATCTTCCAGCCAGCGCGGATGGCAGATGCAATAGAAGCAAAATTTCACACAGAAGAAGAAAAAAAGGAATTGTTTGATTTCTACAAAAAATCATTATCTGTGATACATGAAGTGCATGCATCAATGTTCACAGACAGGGAAGCGCGGCTGAAAGAGATAAAGAAACTATACAATTTCTACATCAAAGAAGTCAAGCCGACAGTAAGAAAATACCTTGAGACCCAGGCAAAGGCGTGGCTGAGTGAGGAAAAAACAGAACAAAAACAATATTTTGGCTAAGATGGAGCTTCCAAAAAAATATGATCCAAAAAAATCAGAAGAAACATGGTCAAAGTACTGGGAAAAAGAAAAAATATACAAGTTTGACCAGAAATCAAAAGCAGAAATCTATTCTATAGACACTCCTCCTCCGACTGTCTCAGGAAAAGTCCATATCGGTCACGCATTCTCATACTCGCAGCAGGATTTTGTTATAAGATTCCAGAGAATGCTGGGAAAAAACGTGTTTTATCCATTTGGAACAGATAACAATGGAGTGGCAACAGAAAGACTGATTGAACAGATAAGAAAAGTAAAAGCAAGAGACATGCCAAGAGAGGAATTTGTAAAGATATGCCTTGAGGAACTAAAGAAAAACCTTATTCCAACATACATAAATGACATGAAACGCCTGGGGCTGAGCTGTGATTATGACATATTTTACACAACAATTGACAAGCACTGCCAAGAGATATCACAAAGGTCATTCATAGAGTTATATAAGATAGGAAGAGAATACAGGAAAGATGCTCCAGCAATGTGGTGTCCTGAATGCGCAACAGGAATAAGCCAGGTAGAGTGCACTGACAAGGAAATTCCTTCAACATTCAATGACATAATATTCAAGGTAGACAATAAAGACCTTACAATCGCAACAACAAGACCTGAATTATTGCCAGCATGTGTCGCAGTATTCTATCACCCAGATGATGAAAGATACAAGCCGCTTAAAGGAAAGCTGGCAAAAGTGCCTTTGTTTGACCTTGAAGTCCCCATAATGCCTGATGAAAGAGCAGATCCTGAAAAAGGAACAGGCATCGTCATGTGCTGTACATTTGGAGACCAGACAGACATGGAATGGCAAAAAGCGCATAATCTTGAAATAAGGGAAGCAATAACAAAAGACGGCAAGATGACAGAGCTTGCAGAAAAATACAAAGGCATGACAATAAAAGAGGCAAGAAAAGCAATAACCGCTGACCTGAAAAAAGAAGGGCTTCTTGTAAGCCAAAAACCAATAACACACGCAGTAAATGTCCATGAAAGATGCGGAACAGAAATCGAGATCATAAAATCAAAACAATGGTTCATCAAATATCTAGATTTAAAGAAAGACATGATAAAATGGGGAGAAAAACTGAACTGGTTCCCAAAACATTTTGTCTCTAGATACACTAACTGGGTAGAGGGGCTGCAGTGGGACTGGCTGATAAGCAGGCAAAGATATTTTGGGATTCCGTTTCCAGTATGGTACTGCCAGGCATGCGACGAGCCAATAATGGCAGATGAAAAAGACCTGCCAGTAGACCCATTAAAAGACAAGCCGCCTGTAAAAAAATGCCCTAAATGCGGAACAAGCAAGTTCATTCCTGAAAAAGATGTGCTGGATACTTGGGCAACAAGCTCTTTAACACCAAGACTTGCAATAGAGCTAATGCCTGAAGCCCTGCAAAAGAGATTATATCCAATGAACCTCAGACCACAGGCGCATGACATAATCACCTTCTGGCTGTTCAACACAGTTGTTAAATCAAATCTGCACTACAAGAAAAACCCTTTCAAGGATGTCATGATATCTGGCTGGCTATTGGATCCAAAAGGAAAAAAGATGAGCAAGTCAAAAGGAAATGTAATAGAACCAACAACAGTCATTGAAAATTACTGCGCAGATGCATTAAGGTTCATGTCAGCAGGAACAAAATTAGGGGAAGACCTGCCATACCAGGAAAAAGACGTGGTTACAGGAATGAAGACCGTAACAAAGCTGTGGAATGCAAGTAAATTTGCATTCATGCACCTGAAAGACTACAAGAAAGAGAAACCAAAGAAAATTGAATTTTTTGACAAATGGATATTATCAAAATTAAACAAGATAATCAAGGGATCAACAGATGCTTTCCTGAAATACGAGTATTCAAGAACAAGACTGGATGTTGAAAAATTCTTCTGGCAGACATTATGCGACAATTATCTAGAGATTGTCAAAGACAGATTGTATAATCCTGATAAAAGAGGAAAAGAAGCTAAAAAAAGCGGACAATATGCATTATATCACGCTTTATTATCAACAATCAAGTTATTAGCACCAATAATGCCTTTCATAACAGAAGAGATATACCAGGACTTTTTCAAGAAGACAGAGAAAGACAAGAGCATACACATATCAAAATGGCCTGCTTATGAAAAGAAACTGGTTGATGACAAGATAGAGGAAGCAGGAGATGCACTTATAGCAGTAATTGCAGCTGTAAGAAAGATGAAAACAGAGAACAACAAGCCATTAAATTCTCCTGTAAAAGAAATAATCATAGAATGCGATAATAAAATGCAAAAATCCATTGAACCTGCAATAGAAGATCTGAAAGCAGTGACAAAAGCAGAAAAAATAGAGTTTGGCAAAGGAGCAACAGAAGTGCATGATAAAGTAAAGATAGAAATTACCTTATGATCATCTTTCTCTTCTCAAGAAATCGCCGATATCAAACTCATTCTTGATAACAGTCTTTTTTGATGAAAGATCGTTTACCATCTGGCCATAGCCAAGGCATTCATCATGCTGGTTCATGATTAAGACAAAATCTTTTATTTTTCCAGAGCATTTTGTTATGCTTTTGGCAAAGATATCCCTGCCGCAGATAAATAACCAGGCGCCTTTTTCATTAACCCAAATTTTTTTCTTTGAATGCTTTGCTATCAATCCAAGCAAGTGGAGGCTTGGCTTTTCTTTCTTTCCAAGAAAAATCCCGATATAAGAAGCAGGCTTGTTTATTTTTTTCTGGATTTTTTTTAATGCATCATCAACTAAATAAAACTCATTGTTTATCTTAATCATCCTGCTCAGATCAATGAGCGGTTCGTCTGTGAATTTCTTGACAAATTTTATCATAGTTTCTTGATTCTTGCAATAAAGAATCCCTCTGTATTTGTCTTGTTAGGCCAGAATCTTATGCAGTTAGCAATGCTCTTATCCAATTTTTTATTAAACACATCTGTCAAGCCATTGCTTCCGACAGGAAGGCTTATTTTTTCAATCTTGACCTTGAAACGCCTGAGCATCCACTGCATGTTAAGCTCATTCTCCTCTGGCTCTAGAGAACAGGTTGAATAAACAAGAATGCCGTTTTTCTTCAGCACTGAAAGAGCTTTTTCAATCAGGCTTTTCTGTATCTCAGAAGCTCTTCTTATCCCTTCTATGTTTCTTTTCTTGAACCATGCAGGATCTGTGATAAAATTGCCAGAACAAGGAGCATCAAGCAAGATCTTGTCAAACTGCATATTCAAAGAAGCAAGCTTGTTTGCATCCATCAGGTAAGCAATACAATTATTTACACCGCAGCGCTCAAGATTTGTCTTCAAGGAAATAATCCTGTGCTTCTTTTTATCCGAGGCAATCAATACTCCCTTGTTTTTCATGAGCTGTGCAATCTGTGTTGTCTTTCCTCCAGGAGAAGCGCAGCAGTCAAGCACGATTTCATCTGGTTTTGGGTCAAGTATCTGCACAGGAATCTGCGCAGCTGCTTCCTGCAGATAAAAATAACCAAGCAAATATTCAGTAATTGCTCCTAAAGAGAATTTTGATGAATAAAAAAAGCCATTTTGCGCATATGGAATCTTTTCAAGCTTAACACCTTGCTTTTTTAGCCGCTTCTGCAGCTCTGCTTCTGAAATCTTCAGCGTATTTACCCTCAAAGAAGGCTTCAGCTTGATTTTACTTACTTTCTCACCAAGCTGCTTATACCTATTCAGAAAAAAATTCATGCCTTTTTCCATCGCACACCTTGAGGAGTGTCTTCAAGAACAATACCCATCTCTTTCAATTTGTCACGAATCTCATCAGCTTTCTTGAAATCCTTCGCCTTGCGCGCGGTCTCTCTTTCATCAACAAGCTTTTGGATGTCTTCTGAGATTTTTTCTTTTTTCACAACAATAAAACCAAGAACCTTGTCTAAATCAGTCATGAAATCCTTTATCTTTTTTGCATCATCCTTGCTTAAATCAGGCATTGCAACATTAATTTCCTTAATGAACTCAAAAACAGCTGCAAGAGCTCTTGAAATCTCTAAATCATCATTCAATGCATCATCAAATTCTTTTTTTGCCTTTTCAATTGCCTTATCAACAAGCTCTGCATTGCCTTTGCCAGATAGCTCATCCAGCTTCTGCATAAAATCCCATATTCTCTGCAGGGAACTGCGTGCAGCCTCAAGCCCCTTAAAAGTAAAATTCAACTGCTGCCTGTAATGCGTGCCCAACAAAAGATATCTGATAGCCATAGGATGATATTTTTTTTCAAGAATATCTCTCAAAGTATAAAAATTGCCAAGAGATTTGCTCATCTTCTGGCCTTCAACAAGAAGCCATTCATTATGCACCCAATATCTAACAAACTGCTTGCCAGTTGCGCCTTCTGCCTGGGCAATCTCATTCTGGTGATGAGGAAAAATCAGGTCAACACCGCCGCCATGGATGTCAAAAGTGTCTCCAAGATATTTCATGCTCATTGCAGAACACTCAATATGCCAGCCAGGCCGTCCTTTGCCAACCTCTGTCTCCCAAAAGACATCGCCATCTTCAGGAGTCCATGCTTTCCACAAAGCAAAGTCGCGCATGTTTTCCTTGTCATACTCATCTGACAATACCCTTCCAGAAGCTCCTTCTTTAAGCTGCTCTGGATCCAGGTGAGCCAGCTTTCCATAATCCTTGAATTTTGAAATTGAATAATAGATGCAGCCATCCTCGCTCTTGTATGCAAATCCCTTGTCAAGCAAATTCTTGACCATTGCAACCATCTCTTTTATGTGCTCTGTTGCCTTTGGATAAACATCTGCCCTGACAATATTCAAAGTATCAAGATCCTCAAAAAAAGCCTTGATAAACTTTTCAGTATACTCTTTTAATGAAACACCTTCTTTTTGAGAATCCCTTATGGTCTTATCATCTACATCTGTAAGGTTCTGCACAAATTTAACCTTGAAACCAAGATATTTCAAGTACCTGTTCAGCAGATCCCCAAAAACATAAGCCCTGTAATTGCCTATATGCGGATAATCATAGACAGTAGGGCCGCAAATATACATAGTGACTTCGCCTTTTTTCAGAGGCTTGAATACCTCTTTCTTCCTGGACATTGTGTTAAAAATTTTAAATGCCATAGTCATAACCAACGACAGATTATATATAAAATTATCTCTTCTTGCACACAAATAAACAATGATCCTTTTGATAAGGGCTTAGAAGGACTTTATCTGCGATAATAACCTTTTCTTCTAGTTTTTTCTTTACTTCATCAAACAAAACAGAAGGTTCTTTTGTGACATCAATACTTCTTGCCTTGACAACAAGCAATCCAAAATGGCCTTGCTTAAGAAATGCATCAACATTTTTCAGGAAAATATCAACTTGGTGTTTCTGCGCAATATCCTGGTAAAGCCAGTCAACCTGAGGCACAATCTCCTTATACTCATTTGGCTGGCCTGCATCTGCAAGAATAGGGGCGATGTTCGGCCTCTGCTCGCACACAAAAACAAGCTCTCTCATGACTCTTGGTGCAGAATCAACAGCAAAAACAAATCCTCCCTTGCCGACGATATCACTGACATGACTGACAGTAGTGCCTGTTGAAGCTCCTAGATACAAAACAATTGTGTCTGGCTTCAGATTAATCTGGTGGATTCCCTTGAGTATTGCAGCTGCAAGCTTGCTTTTCTCAGGACTCCATTCCCTGTATTCAACCTTTTTTTCCTCAATTAATCTTTCGCCGTAAACAGAAATGCCTTTTGCAAGATTTTTTGTTAGCAGAACCTTCTTCTTTCCTTTTCTTGCCTCAAAAATTCCCTTGAAATCTTTTTCTTTAATCATTTTTGAATCTCTTATCCAAGTCTGCTCTTAATTTATCACCGACAAATTTGCCCTTGAAATAATCGACCTTAGAGGCAATGGCAATCTTGTCTGCAATGGCTCTTGCTGCTTTTCCCTTTTCCTTGAATGGAACGCCTTTAACCAGTTCATGATTGACAAGAATGCCGTGCTTCGGGCTCTTTCCCTGGCCGTGCAAGTGCCTGAAAAGCGCTTTTTCAGCACCAAGAAGCTGGACTGTTGAGGAAGTCATCTCAGAAAGATTTTTCAAAGAGCCTGCAAAAGACAGCAGCTTTGCTCCAATAAAAGAGCCTGCAACAGCATTGAGATTAGGGCAGACCTCCTGCATGGTCTTATCAACATATACTGTCAATTCTTCCTTCAATTTATGCAATGAATCAACTTGTTTAGACAAATCAATAATGATTTTGAGGTCCTGCTTCTCAAGATCAGCACCCATGCTGTCTTTCTGCTTTTTAGCAGCAGCAAGCCCTGCAACAAACTCCTCATTAGAATATGTCTCTTTTACAAACTCAGGATTATAGAAGCCATACCACTCCCTCAATCGATTGACAAGCATATTGCTGACAGTATTAAGCTCTTCAATAGAGTTTACAGCCTGGACTATAAGCAAGTCTCTTGAAACAGACTTTTTCACAGCCTGCTTTGCTGACTTTATGCATTTTTCCCTTAACTGCTTTAAATCTGCCATAGAACATCAACTGTTTAGGCTATTTAAAAAATTACTTGTTTTGAGAAGGATTTTGCTTTGGCAACGCCTTTTTCTTCTTTCGCACAAACCTGCTGAAAAGCTTGGAAAAATTCTTTTGCTTTGACAAATGATATGCTCCAAACGCGCCCAAGCCAAAAAGTATGCAATAAAATATCAACAAGATGAACTTTGCGCCGATGTCAATGAAAGATGCATTGTAAAGCATTGTGCTCCTCAGCAATGTCCCCCCTACAACAAGAGGGCTGTACTGCGCAAGCGTGTAGATAAACGGCGGCATGCTCTCAATAGGGATTATTATGTCTGACAAGAACAGCAAGACACTGCCCACAGAGATTCCTGCAAGCATTGCAGTCTCTTCAGAATTAAATAAGTAGCCGACAATCATTCCCATGAAAGTGAATGTTGCAGCCAACAAAATGACAACAGATAATGTGCTGCCCATTCCTGAGAATATCTGCGTGCTGAAAATAATAGATGCAATCGCCAGTATGACAATCAACTGAACCATCAACACAATGAAACTGCTCAAGAAGGTTCCTAAGATAAAAATATTGTCTTTTACAGGCATCATGTAATTCCTGAAATATGCAGGAGAGTTCTTTTCCAACAAAATCAATGTCGGAGCCAATAGCAATGCTGTGAACGCAAGAATCAAAACAATCAATATAGGAGTTATGTAATTAAGATAAGTTTTTTCAGAAGTTATCGGCTTTATTGTGGTTATTATCGGCTGGATAACTGAAGAAGGATCCTTGACCTTGATTGCATCATACATCTTTTCAATATTATTAAAAGAACGCTGCAAGTTCAAAAGGTTCTTCAGGCTGGCATCAAGAAGAGAACGCACATTTGTCAATTCATCAACAGACATATCTGTATCCTTAGCAGCCTTGTCAAGATTGGTCTTTGTCTGCGTGATTTTTCCAATGATTGAATCAACCATTTCATCAAACTCTACGCTTTCCTGGAATACGAGTGCTTCTGTCGTGTCAAGACGGTCTTCAATCTCTGCCAAGTCAGCAATTCTTTCTTCTAAAGAATCCAAGAGATTGGCTTTGGCCTCTTCACTTAAAGAACTTGCAGGCACAACATTGCCTACTGCATCAATGGAATTTGCTGCCTTGCTAAGCGCATCCTTGCCCAAGTCCAGAGAATTATCAACCCAGTGCTTTACATTCTTTTTGGCACTGGCAAGATCATTTGCACCAAACTCGTTTGGATCAAAATCCAATGCAATCTCTTCTAGCCGCACGCTAACATCTGTTATTCTCCTGTTTGACTCGTCATTGGCAGTTGTCAGCTGCACAAGCGTGGGCTTTTTTGAAATAATATCAGTAGAAGAGGTCTCCAAGGCATCAACAAGTATGGTAGTTAGATTGCGGCTTAGCTCTAAGGAGCGTTCAGAAATGCTCTCTGTCATTACATTCAAGATAGTCCAGACAAGGTTTATCTTTGAATAATCGACATAGAACGTGATGCCGTTGGAGCCGTTCCTCGCAAGTTCAAAATCAGGCGAAAATACAAGGCAGGTATTGACCTCACCTATCTCTATCGCCTTTGTACAAGAAGGAGAATCAGGATAACGTATAACCTTGAACTGCTTGTCTGAAAGCTTGTCGATAAAGGAATTTGAAAGCTCATTATACTGCTCTGAAAAAGTGCCTACCTTAACTGCATAAAGATTAGTATTGTCAAAAGCCAATCCTGCAAGAAATACCACAAGCAAGGGGCCGAACACAACAATCAAAGCAGAGCTTCGGGCACGGACAAGCAGCTTGATATTCTTCTTTACAAGTATTGCTAAATTTGCCAAGGCACTTTTTTTGAATTTCATTTTGCTACGAGCAGTTCAAAGACTTCTGATAATGAAGGCCTTGAAAGGTTTAATTTTTTTATTCTCTCATTTTTCTTGCCGCAATATTTTGCAAACCATTCCAGCATCTTGTCTGGATTTGCCGTGTATATGTACAGCTTGTTGTCTTTTTCAAAATAATTAGTTATTCCTCTCAATCTTGAAAGTGATTTACGGAAAACAGAATAGTCTTGGTTGATTGTCTCAAGCTCAATCTCATAATTCCGTGAGTACGCTCCTACAAGCTGTTCTGCAGTCCCGATGTGATGTATCTTCTTATTTCCCAAGACCGCTATTCTCTGGCAGTATGCCTCAATCTCATCAACAAAATGAGATGCCACGATAACAGTCGTTCCTGCTTTGTTGATTTTCTGGATAAGCGCCCACATCTGTCTTCTCAGCAAAGGATCAAGATCTGCAGTAGGCTCATCAAGAATCAATACTTTCGGCTCATGAAGCAGTGCGCATGCAATATCAAGACGTTTCTGCATGCCGCCAGAAAGATTCTGAGCTATTGTGTCTTTTGACTTTGTAAGTTCTACAAAATCAAGCAATTGCTTTATTTTTTCAATGCGCTTTGCCTCAGAGATGCCGTACAATGCGCCAAAATGCTCAAGATTCTCTTTAACCGTAAGTTTTGAATAAAAAGAAGGTGTTTGGGCTGAAAAACCAAACATAGACTTGACAAGATTCAAGTCATTTTCAATAGAGGCAGTCGTGCCGTCTGGCAGCTTTAAGGAAACTTTTCCTTTATCTGGCTTTGAAAAACCGACAATAACATTCAGCAAGGTAGTTTTTCCAGCGCCACTCAGGCCGATTATGCCAAAAAGCTCTCCTGGAACAATCTGCAAAGAGACATCCTCAAAAATAACATTGTCTTTGAATTTTTTTGAAACAGAATCAATCAAGACTAATGCAGATTCAGGCCGTATCTGCAGCTTATGAAGCTTTTTCTGCTTTCTTTTAATGTACTCTTCAATCAGGCTCTGGGGCCAGCCAGCAAGAACAAGCATTTGTTTAAGATCCTGCTTTTTAATTCTCAAAGCTCCAGCTATATTGCTGGTTTCTGCCGCTTTTACTACCATACGCCTGTTTATATACAATTCATTTAAAATTAAGCGCCATCACTTGTCAGAAGTTACAGCAAAATATTTAAAAACACAAAAAATAACAGTACAATAATGATTTCAGACAAGATTTCGTTGAATACAAGCAAGAGAAATGAATTATTAGACATAACTGCAAAAATACAAGAAATCATTCAAAAAAGCAATGTAAAAGAAGGTCTTTGTTTGGTGTTTGTGCCGCATGCAACTGCTGCAGTGATGCTTTTTGAAAACGCAGACCCTGCGCTATGCGATGATTTCATAAATTATTTTAAAAAAGCTGTTCCTGAAGGCATTTGGAAGCATGACAAGATAGATGGAAACGGGGATGCCCACATAAAATCCGGGATTGTGGGGTGCTCTGAAAGCATACCAATAAAAGACAATAAATTAAAGCTGGGTACATGGCAGGGCATAACCTTTTGCGAGTTTGACGGCCCAAGAAAAAGAACAATACAGGTGAAGGTGATTAAATGAGATGCGAAATGTGCGGAAAAGAAGCAGAATTGTACACTGCATCAATTGAAGGAGTGACAATGACTGTGTGCAAAAGATGCGCAAGCCATGGAAAGATATTGAAAAAACCGCAGCCAGTAATCAAGCCCAGACCAAAAAGAACAAAGCCTGCCGCGCCTGAAGAAAAAGAAGTTGAGCTGGTTGAAGCTGTTGTTGATGATTATGCAAAAAAAATAAGGAATGCTCGTACAAAAACAGGCATGACGCAGAAAGAATTTGCGCAAAAGATAAATGAAAAAGAATCCTTGCTGCACAAGATGGAGACAGGAAGCTTCAAGCCGTCAATACCTCTTGCAAAAAAGCTTGGAAAGATGCTTCACATAAAGCTTGTGGAAGAAAAAGAAGAAGAAAAAATAAAGATGCAAAAAACAGAAAAATCAGGAGCAGTGACAATCGGCGATCTTATCAAACTTTAATTCTCATAAACAAGATAAAAACATCTGCCGAACTGGGCATCATACACTTTTTCAAAATTGTTATCCAGGAAATTTTTTATCTTTTTGTTCTTTTCCTCGCAGACTGAATCATCTGGCGAGCAAATAATTCCTCCTCCACAATTGTCAAGGAAAACATACTGTATATCTTCAGCATTCTCAAGCAGATATTCGTAAAAATCAGCCGACACCCCTGCATTATAGACCGGATAATAAATCTTATTTATTTTGGCATCTGTATAAAAAGATATGACTGGATTGCTTGACCACACCTCTTTAGATACAGACCGGCCTTCAAGAAATTTGAAATATTCTTCTGCAACAGGGTTTGTCTCGCGGTTCTCATTGCCTATGTAAAACAGCACTCCCTTGAAAACAGAAAAGCCCAATACAATAAGCAGGACAAGAACAAATACCTGTTTTTTATGTGTGTTTAACTTTTCAATAAAATAATCTATGCCAAAACCAGAGAACATTGCCACAAAAGGAATAAATAACGCAAGATACCTGTAATCCCTGCAGTGCTGATAAGAAAAATAAATCAACGGGCCTGCCAGGCAAAGCAAAGGAAGCAGCTTTTTCTTCTTGAATTTAGCAAAAAACGCGATAAGACCTACAATAGCAAACAAGTGCAGGCCATTCTCTGAAACAATCCAGTAGATATACTGCCACCATGGCTTGAAGCGAAGAACATTGCATCCAAGCACCTGCAAAATTGTTTCTCTTGCCTCTATGAACGGCAGAAGCGCATTCCCATGAAAAATCTGGTATGCAACAAGAACGGGCAGCACAGGAACCAAGAATCCTGTGCACAGTTTCAATGAATTCTTCAATTCCTTATTCAGCAATAAAACTATCAAGAGGATAGGCAAAAACATGCCTGCAGGAAATTTTGTCAAAAAAGCAAGCGCAGCTGCAAAGCCTGAAAAATAATATCTCTTGACTGCAAAAAAATAAACTGCCAACAGAACAAAAAACAATGCAGGAATCTCTGTATAAAGATGAAAACTCAAATAAAAAAAGATCGAGCTGAATGAAAAAATAGCAGATGAAAGCAAGGCAGTCTTTTCATTGAAATAATACTTCGTTATGTGATAAAACAAAACAACTGCGCCTAAACTGAACAATAACTCCAATATCCTTCCAGCAATAATCACATCAAGACCAAGAAATGAAAAAAAGCCAAGCATAGCAGGCAATACCGGGGGCCGTATATGCTCCCAAAGGCCTGAACTGCCTGCAGAAAACAAATGTTTCCCCATGCCGACATATACGCCGGAATCCCACCAAAGTTCGTGAAAGCCTGGAAGAAAGATTAAATGAACCAAGAACACAACAAAAAGCAATATGATAAACTGCTTATTTTTCTGAAAGTATTGTCTCATTTTTTCCATTAACTCCTTTATCAATGATATCACTCAGCTCTTTTTCATAGACAAGACCTTCTTTCTTCATTTTACCGACAATTATTGTAGGCGCCCTGGTTACATTAAAACGCAGGGCAAGAAGCTCTACTAGAGGCTCATCTTCATAATCCTTGTCAAGCGTGACAACAAAAACAGAGTCTTCAAAATTCTTAGAGACTTCCTGGAGTATGAATCCCTGCCTCTCGCTTGCATCCTGATCAATCTCATAAAAAAACAATACAGGAACAATAGACTGGCCGCATTCCTTGTTCAGCTTTTCGATATGGCTCCACAATCTCAACTGCAGCAAAAAATATTTTCTTTTCAAATAATCAAAATCTTTCTTGTTGAAAAAACTAAATCTGGAATAGCTGCTGAGATCAGTGCCCACTTTATGTATCTCTTCTTTTAATGATGCTATCCGCTTGTTCATCACATCACAATGAGCTCCTCCAAAAAAATCAGTGAATTCCTGCTCTGCAAGATATGCATCGGTGTTAAGCTCATGCGTGAGCATGACATCTGACACTACATTCAACCGAATAAAATCAAGACCGTAATTCAGCATTATGCCTGCTGCAAAAATAAGAATAGTCAAAATCAAACTTGTTAAAAAAATATGTTTGCGTTTTGCCATGATCATTCCTGCAGTTCCATTGCTGACTTGATATCTTCATAAGAAGTCAGGCCCTGTTTCTTGGTATCATAATTCAAGACTAAAAATGGAGTCTGGTCAACTTCATAGAAAGTCTCTATAAATTCCAGTTCTTTAGAATAGTCTGATTCTATTGCAAATACTTTTATGTCGTAATCTTCCACAAGCTTGTCAAGGACAATTCCCTGCTCTTTGGAATCTGCGTCTTTCTGGCTGTAAAAAAACAATACAACAGGCGTGGTGAAATCACAGTCCTTGTTAAGGTTTGCAAACAGCAGATAGGTCTTTACCTGCATCAAATGATATTTAAGCTTAAGGAAGTGATAAGTAGATTCTCCGAGGTCTTTTTTTGCAGTCTCTGAGCCAAGAAGCTTTCCCAGCTGCCAGAGCTCCCCTGACAAGGCTGCAAGACGGGTCTTTGCAAGCTCGCAGTTCTGGTCAAAATCTGCAAGAAGCTCCTGCTCAAGCAAATAAGATTCTGTAGACAGCTCGCTTTGCTTTACAACAGTGTTTATCTCCTTAAGCTCTGGATTGCTTATCACGTTTCCAACAATTATTCCTATAACAAAAACAGCACACAATGCAAGTATTGTGCTAAGAAAGACTTGTTTCTTTGCCATGTTCAATCATCAGCCCCCTCATAAATATATTCGTATATCGTGGTGTAAGAGTTCTCTTGAATCTTTTTAAAAGTTTCGGCATTTGTCAGCAAAAAATCAAGACCTTGTTTTTCTGTTTCCCAAACAAGCCCTTCCTGCATGTTCTTTGTGATTACAATGTAGCGCACATTATATTTTGAGAGCAATGCTTTTGCAGTATCCAGGTCGTCTGTCTTTAGAATCTGCCGTGAATCAAAGTAAATATTTTTTGCATCGGGGGTTTGTTCTAGCAATCCGTCAAGCACAACAGGCCTTTCTGCAATAAATTCAATCCAAAAGCCATTAGAATAATGCGAGAAGACTTTTGCATCTTTCTCTGAATTCAACTTAAGCCATATCAATGAATTGATTAAAGAAGTATTAGGAGGCTCATTGCACAAATCATCAACAGTATTTACTGCAGAAAACAACAAACCGCAGAAAAGTACTAGAAGAGTGAAGTTCCTCAATATCTTAAGGCTCCATTTCATTTTTGCAAAATAAACAAAAGCAATGCCTGCCAAAAATACTATAATAAGATTTGAATAAATCAAAACAGAACTATTGAAGAAAGAATAAACTATCAACAGGATTGAAAAAGCATACAGTGAATAATATCTTTGCTTGTATTTCCAAACAAGAGCATATCCCACCAATGCAAGCAAGATTGCGAATATGCTGAAGCCATAAGCGCCCCCCACATCTGAAATAAAAGAAGATATCAAGTCGGTTTTTATGAATCCTGCTTTTTCAGTTGCAAGATATGCTGGCAGTGCATATGAAAGCAGGACAAAAACAATTGCAGCAATAATCAAATATCCTCTCTTAAGTCTTTTCTTGTAGCTGAAAGAATAGAAAAATACGATGAAAGCTGATATCAAGGCGTGCAATATTCCAAACATAGAAGCAATGCTAAAGCAGGCCAGGGAAATGCCTGTGTTCAGCTTTCCTTTTTTCGTCAAGAAAAACAAGCCTGCAAGATTCAATACAAGTATTAAACAAGCAGGGGAAGAGACGCTGAAAGTATAGATAAAGACCGGCGACAAAATCAAGATTCCTGCGATGACAAGCCTTGTCAAGGGCGCCAACCTAAACTTTGAGAGAATCAAATAAAACAAGTAAACACATAAAAGACCCAGCAGCAAAGGCACCATCTTTGAAGCTGTCAATGCCCCAAATATAAACGTGAAAACAGCAAGCAATACATGATATGGATTCAAGACGTAATCTCTTTCATTGAATACTGCGGTGTCTTTTTGAGGAATCCTCTCTTTTACAATATCCTGCGCCACCCGGGCATGATAATATGACTCCCCATCTATCAAATATACATTGCCTCCCCAGGCTCTTAAAGCATAAGGCAGCATCAAGAACAGCAACGTAAGTATCAAAATCATTTTTGACATCTGCTTTACTGAAAGATTCATTTTATCACCGTCAATTCACAGCCTATTCTTTTGTGTATTTCCACATCCTGGTCGTATACTTTTCCAAAGCATTTGTCCAAGAAGCTTAATTCATCTTTTCCTGACAGCTTTTTTGCATTATCTGAAAAGTATATGTAATCTGCTTCATACTTGTCCATTATCTCAACAACCTCTATCTCAAGACAAGCAGAATAAACTCTCTTAACATCATCAAACCTTTGCTTGGCATCAGGCTGCAGCAGAAAAAAAGTATCAAGAATATTTTTTCGTTTTGCTATCGCTGTTATAAGATTGCCTTCTTGCGGCGCTGCAATTATGACTGCATCTTCAGGAGTATGTTCTTCAATCCATTCCAGCGCAGTTATCTCAGCAGGCGTTATCTCGCTCAAAGAAATCTTTGCCATCTCAATAGAAGGATAAACTGACAAAACAAGCAGGCCTGCAAAAATCAAGACAAGAAACAAGCTTAAAAAATTAGATGCCCTTGATTGTTTTACATAGACTATAAACTTATTCAGCCACTGCGCAAAAAGTATGACCAGGACAATTCCAAACATCATCAAGCCGACATTGACATTTATCAGTCTTAGCCAGAGCAGCAGCCCTGCAGAAGCAGCAAAAGCAATTATCAGGTATATCTGCCTATTTTTCTTCTTGAAAGAAAAAAGATAAATCACATAAAGCCCAACTATAAGCGGGACAATCCCTATGTTATATATTGCTTCAAGAACAGTTATGTGGGCAAAGTAATTATTCAAGATGGGGGCAGGAATGTTCTGCCAGATAACAGCAGGACCGTGAAAAACAATCAGCTTCTTGTAAAGAATGAACTGTGCCCAAAGGACAAAGAATATTGAAAAAAGCGAGATTTCCAGCTCTTCTCTGTTTTGCTTGAGGCGTTCTATCAAGATCAAAATCAAGTAAATAATCAAGCCCAAGATAAACAAAAGAATTATTGGATGTATCAAAGACAGGAAAACCAGCAGCACCAGATAGCAATACAGCCATCTCTGGTCTTGTATGTTCATGAACGCATATATCAAAAGGAACATCAAGGGAATCACGATGCACACTGGATTTAATTCAGTTATTGTCTCTGCAAAAAACACAGGCACAAAGCCAGATAAAAATGCAGTAAAAAGAGAGACAAATGAATTATTTGTAATTTTTTTGGCAATCAGGTAGACAAAAAATATCAATGATGCTGCAAATATGTTAAGTATAAGCTTTGCAACAAGCATGGTGGGCAAAAACAATGCAAAAACTGCAATAAAATAATGAAATGCCGGGCTGAATATATTAGTGCGCCCTGAAAAGCTTAAATCATCATGAAAAATAGGCGCTCCTGTCTCCTTGATGTGCTCTATCTGCCTTAAATGAAAATAAGAGTCATCTGAACTGAATACAGGAGTGCTGTATGCCAAATACAATCTTGTGGCAAGTACTATTAAAAATAATATTATCAAGATTGCTGTATTAGCACGCCTCCCCATACATTTTCTTAAAAAAGCGCGGTTTAAATAGGTTTTGGTCGCAAATGTTCCGGTTTTAAAGGCACAAAGTATTTAAACAAAGAAAACATCACAAAATGCATGGAAAAGATATCCTGCGGAACAAGAATATTAGATGAGCTTCTTGAGGGTGGCTATGAAAAAGACGCAATCACCACTATCTACGGCCCTGCAGGAAGCGGAAAAACCAACCTGTTATTGCTTGCTGCAGTAGAGACTGCAAAAAGCGGCAAAAAAGTGATATACATAGATACAGAAGGCGGATTCTCAATTGCAAGACTTAAACAAGTGGTTTCAAAACACGAGAAGATACTCAACAACATCATCTTTTTCAAGCCAACAACATTTGAAGAGCAAAAAAAAGTGTTTGAAAAACTAAAAGATGCTGTCAATTCTAAGATAGGGCTGATAATTGTTGACACAATATCCATGCTTTACCGGCTTGAGAGGTCAAATGAAGATGCCAAAGAGATAAACAGGGAGCTTGGCGTTCAGATGTGCTGCTTGACAGAGATTGCACGCAAGAAAAACATTCCTGTGCTGATATCAAACCACGTATATACTCCATTTGAAGAAAAAAACAAGGTGAACATGGTGGGCGGAGACATAATGAAATACGGCAGCAAGTGCCTGATAGAGCTTCAAGCAGGATCAAAAGGGCTGCGAAAGGCAATCTTAAGAAAGCACCGCTCAGTAGCAGGAGAAAAAGAAGCAATATTCAGAATAGTAAAAAAAGGAATTGAAAAAATCTAAGCTTATTCTTCAGTAAAATCATCTACTGTAAACTTAGGCTCTTCTGAACTTCCTAATAGGCTCTTGTTCCTTAAGAATTCTCTTGCAAGGATGTAAAAGAACAATCCCAAGGATTTCTTTCCCTTGTTATTGCATGGAACAACCAAGTCTATGTCATTTGCCTGGTTGTTTGTATCGCATAATGCAATTACAGGAATTCCTGTTGCCTTTGCATCCTTGATTACATTCCTGTCAGGCCATGCATCTGTCACAAGAATAATCTTGACTTCCATATAATTATCCAAAGCAGGATTAGTCAAGATTCCTGGAGGATACCTGCCTGCAAAAACATTCACTCCTGTTGCCTTTCCAAATGCCTTGACAGCTTTCCAGCCGTTTTCACGCCTGCAGGAAATCAATATGTCCTCAGGCTCGTAAGCAGACAATAAGTTAGCAGCAACCTTTATTCTTTCATCAATCTTTTGAAGATTCAGAACTGAGAGGCCGTCTGGCCTTGTCTTGTAAATAAAAGGAGCCATATATTTAGTCTTGAATTTTGTACCTATATGTATTCCTGACTTCAAGTATTTTTCCTGCGGTACTAAAAATGATTGTTCTGCCATGTTATTTTCCTCCGACCGTATTTTTATAACCTCAACAGTCTTTTGCATTCAATATAGCCACTGAATGCCTTTGGTAATAGAGTAAAGGATTCAGAGTTTGTTTATAAAGATTGCGGTTAATCTTTAAATATAAATCAAAATTAAAATTTAACATGCAAAACTTAGATGAAATACGGGATAGAATAATACAGAAAGGTTTCCTTGAATTAATGGATGAAGATATTCAAGTGGAATACAAAGACTTAGATGATGCTTTGTTGGAATATTGCGGATTAACTTCAGAAGGGTATTGCATTGAAGTTGATAATTCCATGAAAGACGCGCCGACTGATGTTATAGAAGGTGGTTTTGCTCATGAACTCTCCCACATATTAACAGATATTGGGCAGGAATATTCTTTTAGATTAAGAGACAGATTGGCGCGAAGAATCTCAAAAAGATACAGGACTTTAGATGAGAGAAACACAGATCTGCAGGCAATCGTCAGAGGATTTGGCCCTCAATTATTAGCTTTCTTAGAATACAGCCAGGAAAAAGGATTTGACCATTACAAGGACGAAGGCCTTTCAATAAGAGAAGTAAAAGCAATCCTATCAGCAGGGCAGTGATTATTTCTCTCTTGGTTTCAAAGCAAACTCAGCAACATCCTCGTAAACAGCTCCTTCTCTTGTGAGGGTACTCTTGATAAGCTTGAAAGAATTTACTGGAAACTCTATCTCTTTTACAGAAATCTTCTTGAGCTTTTCCATGAAATTTTTCTTGTCCTTGACAAACTTGACTCTTGCTAGAGTGAGATGCGGGTGAAAGCGCTTGTCTTTAGGAAACAAGTCCATAAGAGCAGATTCAATCTCTTGCTGCAAGCCAATTATTATATCCTTTGGCTCAAGGCCAATCCAAACAACACGAACCATCTTTTCATCAGGAAAAACACCCAGCTCAGCTGTCTTTGCTGTGAATTTAGTGAAATCCACATTAGAAAGCAATGCCTTTATCTTGTCAACCTTGTTTTCATCAACATCGCCAAGAAATTTCATAGTCTGATGAAATTCTTTGACAAGATTGACCTTAGAATCCTCAGGAATCTGCTTTTGCAGGCCAGATAAATAATCTTTCACTTCTTCAGAAACATCAAATGCAATAAATAATCTCATTTTAAAAAAGATAAAAAAAATTAACTGCTTATTCAGCAGGCTTTTCTTCAGCAGGTTCTTCAGGAGCCTCTTCTGCAGGCTCTTCTGGAGCTTCAGGTTCTTCTGGAGCTTCCTCAGCAGGAACCTCTTCTGCAGGAGCTTCTTCCACAGACACCTCTTCTGCGACTTCTTCGCCAAAATCTTCTGTGTCTTCTACAGGAGTTTCTGGCTCTGCTTCAGGCTCTTCAGCAGGCATCTCTGCTTCTGGAGCAGGAGCTTCCTCAGCAGGTGCTTCACCTTCTCCAACAACTTCTGCAAATCCCACCTTTCTTAGAACGCGCGTCACCTTGACTTTCACGCGGTCTCCTTCCTTGACACCAGGAATGAACAAGACAAATCCGTCTTTCCTGGCAATTCCGTCGCCTTTTTCGCCGACAGCTTCTATGGTTACTTCTAATACATCGCCCTGATTTACAGGCGGTCTGGATCCAAATCCTCTACGGGATCCTGAATAACTTCTTCTTTCCATATTTCTTTTCACCTATTAATTTATTTAATCTTGTGCACTGCACAATAGCTCTCAAGATATGAATGAGATATATAAAGGTATCTGTAGAACAAAAAAATCAGGCATTTCTTATGCCTGCTTCGTCTATCATGAATACTGCCTCATCTTCTGCAAGATTTGGGGCGTCAATCATCTTGGCAACCCGCGTGCCTTTTTTCCCTCTCCTGAGATAAACCCTGTAAGTTGAGTTGTGGCCAACTACATGGCCTCCAATTGCCTGTGTAGGGTCTCCGAAAAACATGTCTGGCTTTGACATCACCTGATTTGTCACATAAACAGCAACATTATGCCTGTCTGCAAGCCTAATCAAGGTATGCATGTGCTTGTTAAGCTTCTGCTGCCTTTCTGCCAAGGTTCCTCTGCCAATATACTCTGCCCTGAAATGCGATGTCAAGGAATCAACAATGACTAATTTTACATCCACTCCTTTATTCTTGATCAAATCTGCAATCTTGTCTGCAAGAAGCATCTGATGGTCTGAATTAAGGGCCCTTGCCACCTTTATGTTTCTCAAGAATTCCTGGGGATCTGCATCCTTATCAACACCTTTGACCATCTGAACAATACGCTCTGGCCTGAAAGTTCCTTCTGTATCAATGAATACTGCAACACCGCCAGCACCTCCCTTATCAACAGGAAGCACGCATCTTGTAGCAAGAACGTGGGCTATCTGGCTTTTTCCAGAACCATACTGTCCAAAAGCCTCTGTGATTGCAGCTGACTCAACACCACCGCCAAATAATTTATCCAGCTCTTCGCTTCCAGTGCTCAGCTTGGTTATCTGCTCTCTTTTCTGCAGCAAATCATCTCCGCTCTCAAAATTCATCTCAAGATTTGCCCTTGCGATTGCAATAACTTTCTTTGCAGTTGCTTCTGACATCTCAGCAGCGCCCACAAGCTCGCCTGGTGTCGCTACCGCAATGCTCATCAAGTCAGAATATCCTGCATTGTTAAGCTTTTCAATTGTTGCAGGACCTACTCCTGGAAGCTGGTCCAAGGATTGTACTTTCTTTTCAACTACTTCTGGCTGTTCAAGTTCTTGCTCCATATTATCACCTTTTTGTTTTTTTGTCATATTACCACCACCTTAAAAAATTAAAATAAGAGGCTTTAAGCCTCTTTAAGTGACAAGTGCTCAAATGCCTTGCCGATCACAACCAAAGCCTTTGGCAGGTCATTCACGTTCAAGTGGTTGGTTGATTTCCACTCGCCTGCAGCATCCTTGTATCCTTTTTCAAAAGATACGCTGCTGAACTCGTTTCCTTCCTTGCTTTGGTTTTTCCAGACAGTAGCGCTTATTGCTCCTGCCCTGAACTTTTTTTCTGGTGTATTTTTTTCCATGCAAACCACCTTTTTTATTTTTGTAAAACAGGTGGCTGGCATTTTAATTATGCCTTGCTGAGATTTTTCCGGAAAAAGCAATACAGAATCTGGAATTATTTCGAAATACCTGCCTAAAAAACAGGGATAACCGAAAAATCCGGTTCTTTTTTCGGAAATCATGCAGCAAGCTCCTCTTCCACCACTCCTTCTTCAGCTGAGCTCATTATCAGATACTCATAAGCCTTGTTAAGCACCAGTGCAGCTTTTGGCAAATCAGCAGGCCTCAAAGAAGAAGAGTTCTTCCACTCACCATCCTTGTCTTTATAGTTTCTTCCAATCGAGATTGTATGAAAAGCAAAAGTTTTTCCATTTTTTTGCCCTTCATTTTTCCAGACAGTTGCGCTTATTGCCCCTGCCTTGTATTTTTTTTCAGGTTTGTTCATTTTTTTCACCTCTTGCTTTCGCATCTTGTTTCAATCCCCTGGAAAAAGAAAGATTAAACCAGGAGATGAGGTTTGCGATAGAATAAGGGTGGCTAAAATTGTTTAAATACGCTACGAGAAGATGTCCAGTGACCAGTGGACTAGCTGACTATCAATATTATAGACACTACCACCACTGCAAAAAAGGTCAGATGCTCTGCAATGCCGCCTGTTTCAATGAATCCCTGCATCCTGAGCTGCTTTAAAGGATGTATGAGATTTACTCCTGCCTTTGTGAGGCCGTCTGAGAACAGGTGAGCAAAATACCCCACAAATACTGCTGAGCCGTATGAAATTCCAAAGCCCAAGCTCAAGATAAGCCATGCTGCAATAGGAATCCACACTGCATGAAAAAAACCCCTGTGGCCGAAGAATACATTGAATATTTTTGAGACAAACAGTTTTCTTCCAAGCTTGGACTGCGGATGGTCAAGGTCAGGAAGCAATGAAGAAAAAATCGCGATGCCAAGAAACACATACTTGTTTGCAGGATGAATAAAAGACAAGGACAACAATCCGAAAAGCAGTCCAAAAGCCAGGTGAGTGTGGGCCATCATTGTTCTACTTTCAATCTTTGAATCTCTTCTTCAGGATCTGGTTCTGGAAAAACCAGCTGAACCATGAATTCCAGCCTGTCAAAAAAATCATTTTTCCTCACTCTGCCGACAAACTTGACAATATTGCCAAGCATCTCTGTCTTCAAGGACTCAAAAGATTCAGGCGATGTCCTGAAGGTAAGCATATCTTCAGGTTTCTTGCCTAACAGCATCTCTGCCTGTTTTCTGAAAAGAACGCATCTTATGTTTTCTGTCCCGTCATCTAAGAATACATTCACGACATAAGCATAATCTGGATTCACCTTGCCGTGCTTTAAGCAGGCAAATTCTCCATTGTTTTCTTTTATTCTTGCATTGCAGTCAGGACACACTTCATAGAATTTTGGATCAAAAACCTGAACAATCGTGCCAAGAACCTCTATGTTCTCGTCATTTTCTGCAAGATCTTTAATGGGCTTCCTGATAGAAGCTGCTCTCTTGTTTTGAACCTCTCCTATAGACACGCCGTTAGGATTAATGATAACCTGGCTGTTGTCGCCAAGATGAATCTCGCACCTGCCCTGGTTTTCCCTGCAAAGGCCGCAGGTGACCCTAACAATATCACCTTCATTCAGTTTAGAGAGAACGTCTGCCTTGTCTCCCCAGCAGACAACGCGCATGACTCCGGTCTCATCACCCATCAAGAAATTACCTACTTTTCCCGCGCTTCCATCCTGCCTTGTAAATTCCCTAATCTCATAAACCTGCTGGATCTTGCCGTTGACCTCAACATTGCGCATTCCAGCATAGATATCCTTTATCTTTCCTCCTGGCTCAACCAGCTTTACTCCAAGCTCATTTGCAATTATGTGAGCTGCTCCTTCTTTGCTTATAAGGCCAGAAAGCTGCTTAAGCTTGTCATTAATCTTAGCTTCTACTTCCTCTTGAGACATGCCTGTTTTTTCTTTTAATTTAGCAATCATCTCTGCATAAGGAATTCTAATCATCTAAATCCACCCTTAATTAAATGGTTAACTAATTATTTATATACTTTTGTATTTTAGAGAATACTGTTTCAAGGCCCTGGAACAGGCGGCATCTTCTGCAAAGCAAACTTGATTTTAGGCTTTGCCCCGGCAAACCTGCAGTTTATACTGTTCTGCGTCACTTCAAACAAATAAATGCCAGGCATGCTGGACTGCGTAAAATGCCAGGACAGGCCAGGAGTATTCAAATCATTGATGCATTGTGCCATTGGCTTGTCACAGTCAAGCAACTTGTCAACTGCCTCGCCTGTCTTGAAATAATCATTTATTCCTGTCTTAAAATCAATTGCAAAAGAAGGCTTGAAAACATACTTGCTTAATGATCCTGCATCCAAAGAAACAAATGACATTTCTGCATTCTTTATTGCAGAACCAACAATCAAGTCATCTGTAATCATGAATTCATAATTAAAAGGATCAATATCTATGTCTGCAGCAGGAAAAGCATTGTAAATCCTGAGATAATTAATGAAATGCTGCTTGAACAACTTTTCAAATTCTGCATAGAAATTTATGTTTTCATAGCATTTCTCATCTCCTGCATTCCAGTATGTGTGCGGCGTATCTATCACGCCTATGAAAGGCGGCTTGTTGCACGCAATATTGCTTGCAAACCCTCCTTTTTCACCTAAATCATATATTGCATTGCAGGCAGAAAGCCTGCTTGCTTGATCGAGATAGAAGAATACATCACTTGACTGCTTTTTTGCATTGATTACCTGCATCTGATTTGGACCTATAATTGATAAGCTTGCTAGTTTTGAATTAAGCTGGAAAAACAAGTAAACAAGGCAGATCAACACTACGCCCAGCATCAAGAAGGCCCAGTTAAACCCTTTCTTGTTCTTCAATAATCTTCTCATATTTCTAAAACAACCTCTTTTATCTGATTATCTTCAGCAGGGATAAGTGCTTTTATCTTTGCAGGCTTTTCAGGCCCTTTCTCACTAGAGCAAAAATCAACTCCATCCAAGGAAAGGATGAATTTCTCCTTGTCCATTATTTTTTTAGCAGCTACGCAGGCTTTGCTTAATTCATCGTATGCAATTGCATCACCTATTGTCCGGCCAGAATCTACATTGTAACTAAGCAGTTTTGTAAGCATCGGATTCTTGTGCACTTCTTCTGAGATAATTATTATTTCCTTGCCTGCCTCATACGCAGCGCCCTGCCAGATATAAAACAAGATAAAAAGAAATCCAATGCCAATTATTGCAAACAAGTAAAGTGCCGGCCTGATATCTCCTTTTTTATTCATGTTCTCCTGAAAACCTGCTCTATTGTTAATGTTTTCCAGGACTTGTCATCCTGCGCCTGGACCTTGCGCGTATTTAGCAAGCTGACATATCTTACAGGAACCAATGGCTTGGCTCTTTTGTAAAATTTCCTGTCATAATAAGACTTTTTATTGTCTAATGAAACAAATAATGCCACTTCCTCTTCTTCAGGAAAGCTGAGAAGATTCTTTGCTGTCTTGTTTTGAATCATGTTGGCTGAAGAAACTTTTAGCAAGTCTAATCTTCCAGAATAGGGATTTTTGTAAGCAAACATGGTGCTTATCCTGTCCTGGTTTACAGTTTGAGGAAAATATCCCTGCTCCATCCTTGCTTTAAACATTTTCTCAGGAATCTGCACCAGCAAAAGAACCACAATAAAAGTAAGGATTACATAAAGTATCAAATACAGAAAATTATGAAGCTTCGCGCCTTTCTTGTTTTTAATAAGCCTTAATGCCATCGTATATTGCTCTTGCAATGTCATCTTGTTTTTCAACAATCATATTCTTATTTTCTATCTGGACATTGCCTATGACTAACTGCAATCCTATCTTCTCCTTTAGCAGCACTCTTTTTGGGTCATTTCCTGAAAATCTATCAAGCTGGCTTATGCTGACAGGAACAATCGCAATATCAGTGATTTCAGGAAGCTTGCTTGAGAGTGCATTAAGGATAAGGCAGGCAAGTTTCCTGCTTGCCTTAATGTCATTTGATTCTCCATTGATATAAGCAATAACTGGATTGAAATCTGTATCAGCATAGCTGCCAAGGCGCAGTGAGATTACTGCGTTTCCCTTGCTTTTCTGTACCTTGTTTATTTTTTCATTTAAGTCAACCTTTGAATCCTGCGATAAGCTTCTTGTGTGCTGTGCTTTTTCAGCAAAAAAGTCCTTGCCATAGCCAAAAAGCCTTGCTGCAATAATCCTATTAACATCAGACTCTGTTATCTGCAGTCTGTGATTCATATAACCTTTTTCGCCGGCAGGAACACCCTCTTTCTCAAGGTTTGCGTCCCAGCCAAGAGATGGATCTATAATTATATCTTTTTTTAGTGCTGTTGTCTTTTCTCTTGAGCACTCCAGCAAATCAAGATTTGCCCGGAATTTATCATTAACAATAGGGCTGTCCACAAAAACAACATTGCCCTGCTTGACAAAATGAAGCTCACGTATTGTTTTTTTGGTGAAATTAAGGGTTTTTGGAATGAATGTAAGCCTGCCTAAAGAGCCGTCTTCTGCAAAAGCATAAGTTACTGCATCTGACTTGTCTTTTTTCTTTGTGTAAACCAATATTTTATTGTCCTGGAAATCAAAGCTGAAATTCTTCCTGTTGCCGTAGATATAATCAATATTTCCTGTAAGATCATGCAATCCTATTGTTAGCAGTCCTGAATTTATTGCAGTTGATGCTTTTTCCGGCTGCAAATCACCATGCAGGCCTTTGATTGTAGCAAGGATGCTCAGCAAAATAAAGCCAAGAACAATTATTGTCGTGAAAGTAGGCATTAAGACAAGGTCCACTATTGTTCCTTTTTTAGAAATCATTTTGCTGCATGTCCTTTACATAATGCTTCTGAATCTGTAATCATTAATTCTGTGCAGTGCCTGCAAATGTAAATTGGCTCTCGGACCGTGCCGGTTCCCCTGATATAAACTTTATTTGAGCTTATAGGATCAAAACACATCGGGCTTGCGGCGCATTTTGAGGTGGCGCACTGCTTGCTCACATCAGTAAGTCTTTTACATGATGTTTTTCCTTTTGCATCTGTAACACACAAGCATGCTGCTTTGCTGCACTGCTCAGGAAGATCAATATGCTCCTGTCCGTACAAGACTAATGTATAATCATCGCCTGTTGTAAACACTTTTTCTGCTCTGTATGGCTGCAATTGCTTTATTTTTTCAAAAACCCTGTTCAAGTCATCTTCAGCAGGAGTTGTTGCTGATTGCTTTACTATAACATTAAACAAAACAGCCAATGCAGCCAGAAGCCCTACAAATATTATTATTCTTGGAATTAAATCAACCAAGTATTCTAATGCTACTGCCCCTTTTTTTGACATAATAAAGAATTAGCATAATTGTTATTTAAAAGTTTCTTATTTTTAAACGTGCAAATGCTGCCTTGCGAAGTCTTTAATGTTAAGAGTGATTTCTGATAAATCTAGGTAACAGGCGGTTTCAGCATAAGAACGAAGCGCAGCATTGCATCATTTTATAGAAGCTTTTTTATCTCCTCTTTGGCAGCATACCGGCGTAGGAGCCTTGCAGTCTTTTGGGCCAATATCCTCCCAATAATAATTCTCATCCAGCTTAGGATCCTTTATGCAGTTTGTGGCACATTGTTTTGTAGTAAAGAATCCGCCCTGGCATTTCTCAAGCTCTGCCTCTTTGCCGATTTTCGTGCCAATATCAAAATACTGTCCAGCACCTTTCTGAATCTGGCCTCTGATAAGAAAAATCAAGACAAGCAAAACAATCAAGCCAAGAGCTACAATAATCATTGTCTGCACAGACAATTGAACAGCTCTTTTTTTCATAAAAATAAAAGAAGCTTACACCTATATAAATATTTCCAAAAAGTTTAAATAAACATATAAGATAAAGCAAGGCATGGAAAAAAAAGTGGTGATAATAGGAATAATAATCACACTCATACTTCTTTTAGTATCAATCTATATATCAACCAGGCCAAAGCCATATTCTCCTGAAGAGCCAGAGACCTGGGTGGAGGACAGCACAATAGACATAGATAAAGCGACAGGCAGAAGAATGTTCATGGATTCCATGGGACTGCAATACAGAGATACAGAGATAAGCACTGTATTTGAATTAGAAGGATATTACAAAGGCCAGCAATTCACAAACCAATTTGTTGAAGATGGTGAAGTCAAAATAAGAATAACAACTGAAATGACCCCAGATGACGGCATTATGGAAGGCTTCATGACAGAGAAAAGAGAGGACGGCCAGTGGATTGTTGACATATTTCTTGATGAGGACTGGAAAGAGCAAATGAATTTCACAAACATTCAATGGGGAGTGATGTACACAAAGATGCGACCTTTTGAATTCAAAGAGATAGATTCAGGAATGTATCATGACCAGATAATAGATGATGCAGAAAGATTTTCAGATGATGCAAGAATAAGAACATTTGGAATACTTGTAGGAGATGTAACTAAAGAACATGCTCCTGGAAGAACGATGATGTCATTAAGTTAATGATTTGGCCAGAATTTCTTTTTATCCATTTCATGAGCAAACCATGCAGAACCAAGGCCAGTAAGAGCTGCTACAGGCGCTTCTGCCAAGCCGCCACTTATGATTCCTGCACCAAAGTCAATTGCAATAGAAATGCCTGTGGCAATATCTTTGGCAGTCTCAATTCCAGCATGCTCGCTGCTGAAGCAATAATTATGGCCATTATTATAATCAGGATATCCTTCTATGCTTGGCTGGGCATTAAAACAAGCAATAGATACTTTTGTTGCGAGCATACTTTTTATGTGTGGCTCCCGCTCATCTAATCTAGTATTACAAAGCTTTGCAATCTTCTTTTTGTCAATCTTGCTGTCTTCAACAACATTGTAATTTAAGTAAGTGTGTCTTGTAGCAATATCTAAGAATCCATTTGGGTCATACATATCCATGAAATACATACCTTCGCCTTTCCTAATCGCTCCCAGTTTATGATAAACTGAAAATGCAATATTCTCATAATAACCACTTGCAATAACCTTATCAAACTCTTTTTTGAATTCTTCATAAGACAAAGGAGTTTTTCTTAATGTAAGCTCAGGAGCTCTTGTTTCTACAAGCATCTCAGTGAGCGCACCAGGAATATTGACTGAGCAAGGACCAATACCGCCTTCTGCAAAAAAGCAGAAAGCACCAAATTCATAATGCGGCCTTAATTCTTCGCCAGCATCTGAAATTATGTGGCCTATTGTAAGCGATACATCCCCTTCTTTTCTTTCAATGATATCAGCAATCTTTTCTTCATCTACTTTATATTTTTGCATGAAATCAATTGCAGGGCTATAAACATTCTTATAAACATATTTTGTAAACTTTTCATAAGCTTCAGGATCCTTCATAACAAATATGTTGCATAAAACACCAAACTCCTGGTCTTTTACTAAACAATAATCCATTGCAGCTCTTTTACCATCTTTTGAAAGTTCATCATATTTATACACAGTATGAATCGCGTCATCGCTCTTGAATTTTACAGAAGCAGGGTCAAATGGCTGATTATTGGATTTCAAGATGTAATCTCCAGAATAGATATTACAATCACAATCTGTTTTAGGTATTGTCAAGTCTGCTTTGCAGGGACTTGCAAGGAAGAACCGCGCATCACCATACTGATACTTGTGCAAGTTCAAGTAATACTTATTAGTTTCATCTGACAAAAAATATTTTGCCTTAGCATCAAAATCATAAGGCTTTTGCAGGATAAGCGTATTTTCCTCATTATAACCTAATTTATCATTCTTTGCATCTGATTCAGCTATCTGCGTTGCAAGGAGATATGCCAGTGTGTAACGCGCAGCCCTGGAATGCCATGCAGCCCCTGCAGCATCAGAGGTAAAACGAATGCCTGTACGCGTAGTCTTATATGCAGTTCCAACAAGTGAACGTACCAACAAAGGTCTAGGAATTGGAACAATTTTTCCTGTTCCTATTGAAATATGAATAGGATTATAACGCGCTGCAGCTGCTCCGATAGCACCTAATGCCCCTCCTTTTTGCGCAACAGCTTCGCCAATTTCTTTGGGAGTTACTCCTAATAAAAATCTTGATAAGGTATCTTTATTTGGCTGGCTCAATATATTTGCAAAAAGGTTGAATTCTTTATTAACTTGGCCAACAACTGCACCATAAGTTCGGCCTATCAATGACTGGGTTTTTAACAATTCATCGGTGCCTTTAGTGACATCAATAATTTCATCAGTATATGAAAGGGAACGCTGCATTATTTGTTCTGCTGCTTCTGGGCCAAGCTTATCATATGTCTCTTTAGTCAAGGCTGTAGCTAATATATTTTCCATAGCTTCTTTATTGAGGCTTTCACCGCCTTCTTTCAAGAGATATTTTGTAAAAAACTGCCTGGCAGTCTGCTTATTCCTAGCGGATTCGCTAAGCTCTGCCAGGGATTTCTTAATCACGTCATCCACATTCTTGATTAGTCCGCTGACTTCATCAGGTGTCTTTCCAATTGCTTCTGGGATCTCTTTTTTCAGAAGAGTTGCAATCTGGTCGTCTGTCTTTCCCATTCCTTTATAGATAGAATATTTTGAGAGAAATGCCTGGCGGGCTGTTTCTGCAGCATCTTCCCCCACTTCTTTAAGTATATTATCATAGAGTATCTGTGATTTTAGCTGGCGCTCCATGCCTTTGCCAAACATATCTGTCAGTTCTTTTATAGTTTGTTCGCCGAGTTCTGTTCCAATCTCTTTGCCTGTTTTCCCTAATACTGTTGTTATGGTTTTTTTAGAAGCTTTCTTAACAATATCTTCAGGCACTTCCACAAGAATTTTTTTAGTGAATATTCTTCTAAATAATCCGCCAGCTTGGCGCACACCTTTTCCAAGCACAGGCAACGTATTCATGACTGCACCGAACAGTATAACATCAACAATAAAATCGCCTTCTTCTAAATGCCATGCTGCTTCCTCTCCTCTTGGAAAAGACTCGTAATACGCAAGATATTCCGGGTCATTATACTTGTTAATGAACTCTTCTGCCCAATTAAAAAGACTGATGTCGCTGCCAATCTCCTGCGGCAACTCAAAAGTTTTAATTTCGCAGGTAAATTCTTTTTCGGCAAGCCCTCTTGTTTCAACTTCACAATCATTTAGATTTCGCGTGAAGAAAATCTCATCTGCGTCAAACGGATTGGCATCGTAAGCATCGTTAGCGCAGATATAAAATTCTTGTTTAATATTTAAGACAATTGCCTCGCCAAATTTCCAATCAACATTCTGTGTTCCAGTACCAAGACCTGCCAAGTCAGAACCTACTTCTCCTTCAAATTTTTCTAGACGTTCTCTAAACTCTTCTTTTGTTATTACCCAGCCAGGTGCAGTCCCTGGTATGACAACCTTATTGCAAAGAATATTTTTTTCGCCTTTATTGCCTTTTGGACCTTTAAAATCATTCCAGCACTGAACTGCAGCTTTAGCTAACATTTTTGTAGCATCATATTCGCTGTCTGGCAAAGTAATTGTTTTCATGCCAAACTCGCTTTCACGGCACTCAACACAAGTCTGGCCATACAAGGCACCATCGCAATCCTCTTTAGTTGCGGCGCCTGTTATTGAAACCATTGCTCCTGTTGGAGCAGGCGTGGGTTCTGTTTTCTTTTCCTCTGCTTTTTTCTTTTCTTCTGCTGCTTTCTTCTCTTCTGCCTCTTTTTTCTTTTTCTCTTCTACTTCTTTTGAATAAAACCCTTCTGGACACACTCCTTCAATGAGCCAGCCTTTTTTCTCAATAGCCAAACTGTTGAAAGCGCAAACAAGAGCTTTCATAGAATCATCTGCTGTCTTTACTTCTCCTTCTAACTCCACTTCGTAAGGAACAAATTCTTTTTCTTCAGCAGAGATGTATTTTTTTCCAAATATTTTTTCTGAGAGATAATCTCTTCCCTGGTAAAGGACTGTTCCAATGGACAAGATAACAATGAGCCCTATAACTATAGAAACCCACATAAAAGCCCCACTTACACCTCTTTTTTTCATAGTAATCCTTTGATGGTATCCAGCAAACCAGTTGCCTTTTGGCCGGATTTTGCAGAAATCCAGATTATCAACAATATGACCAGCAAGCCGATTATCAAGCCTACAACATAAATCCATCCAGGTATTTCCATTGCTTTCTTGTTTTGCATCTTAATCAATGACATAAAAACACCCTAATCCATTTTTACCAGCTGGAGTAGTTACCACATCATAATCTGCAAGAGCAAGAATATTCACTGCCTTTGCTTTCTCATATCCAGCCAAGTTGCTAAGAATCCAGTCTTTAACCACGTTTAATGCCTGAGGATTAAGCCTTTTGTAAACAATCCCTACTGGCTTTTGAATGTTATATTCATATGGGGGGATATACAGCGGGCTTTCAAAAGTCTGTCCTTCAAGCAGTTCTTCAAGATAGCTTTTATCTGAATTCGGGGCCTTGTTGCCTGCCATCCATACCTTCAAGGATTTGATATCTTCTTGAAATAATCCCCTGACATCCTTATCAAAATTCAAGTGATAGCATATAATGCAGAAAGCAGGAGGGCCGTAGATCTTTAAAACTCCTGCATTAAATTGTTCATCAATATATTCTAACTGCTTTTTGGTATAATCTTCTTCACTCAATCCAAACCAGGTCCAGTCAACAAGCTTCCACCAATAATCAAACATTGGCAGGCTTCCTTTCCATACCTTTTTCCAGCAGGAAAGCAGCTTATCTGCAACTATCTTGTTCAAGGCCCATTCCATCTGAACCCTGTAATTCTTTTCTGGCTCATTTTTGTAATACTGGAATCCTGCGGCGCGTATCTTCTTATATTTTTCTGGATTTGAATCATATGTTTTTATTCTTGCTGCAGCAGTATCAAGCTCTTTTTCAAGATCTTTTTTTGTTATGGTGATGTATTCTGCCTTGCATTCAGGAGGAATATCCATCGCGCCTCCGCCAGCCACTGTTGAGATGGCTGAGAACAGCAGGTCCCACTGGCATTCCCCTGTCTTTACAGCTCCAAAAATATACTGAACAAACACTCCTGAAACAAGTATAAGCGCTAACAGTGCTATTGCAAGGCCTATTATACGCACGCTTGTGGGGATTCCTGCCTGGCTTTTCTTGTTCATATGATGCCCTTCCTTGTCAAGACCAAGATTGCGATTATGAGAAAAATGACTGACAAAACTATTGCTATCAATATCTCTGGCTCAATCACGCCTCTTTTTTTCATTACTTCAGAAAATAAGAATTATATATAAAAGGTTTTTGGTGAAAAAAGAAATATTGTCTATTTTTTAGCTGCAGTCTTTGCGGTGCACTTGTTATTTTTACACTCTAAACCTTTTGCACAGTCATCATCATTAGCGCAAGGAGAATCTGCAGGAGCGCCAAGAATTGTAAGGCAACATTTCTGGCCAGAAGGACAATCTGTATTCTTGATTTCTGATTGATAGCCAAATACGCAAGCTTTTGAAGTACAAAAACCCCCCTTGCTTGTGCAGCTAACCATCTCTCCGCTAAAAACCCTTATTTTGCCTGAAAATATGAAAATAAGAACCACGAGAACTATCAGTGCAAGAGCAGCTATGATTATGGTGGTTATTGGCAATCCTTGGCCTCTTTTCTTCATGCTGATATAAAATCTAATTCTCATATATAAACTTTATGGCAGAACATACATGCATAGCACCTAGCGAAGTTATCTAAGCAATATTCCACTTATCATAAATCTGGACATAAGCGATAATAGAAGCAGAACGAAGCGTGCTATGCATAAGCCAATGCTGCGCTGTGTTATGCACTAGATGCCTCCTGCAAACCAGATTTGTCAAGAACCAAGGGTTCTTGAGCACCATCCGGAATACTTCACATACAAATAATTAAGAAGTATTCCCGAGGTATCAGAATCCGCATATTCATCTGAGAACTTCGCAAGGCAGTATTGGCAACCTAAGGCAATACAGAAGGCGGAATCAAGCTCATATGCTCTTTCAAAACAAAGAATTTAGTTATGAGTATAACCAAAAGAACAATCAAAGTCAATAAAGTAAAAAGTCTTGCAGGAGTGACGCCCTGCAAATAAGGAATCTTCAGCTCTACCATCAGACTGTGGAGACGCAGCACTTAGAGCAGAAAACCAAATCTTCTGCTTTTCTGTTAGCTGGCTGTCCTACTTCAATATATGTTCCTGTCAGCGGCCTTTGCAGTTGCGGATTAGGACATGCAGCTGTTGCATCTGCTGTTTTCACGCCACTAGTGGTTGCACCGCTTTCAGAATATTTGGCAACACAAATTCCAGGGCATTCGGAAATGCCTCTTCCAAAAATAGATAGTCTGCCTGTAAATATGGCAAACAATACTACAAGCACAACTAGTGCTAATGCAGCAATGATAATAGTAGTGATAGGCAATCCTTGTGCTTTTCTCATTAGTACACCTCTTGCTAGCTTTACACTGTATTTGTAATTGGTTATATATAAACTTTTTGGGATTATTGGGCATATACCAGCTCTACAAGCTCTGGCTGGCTGAGAAAAGTCTCTTTCTTGATTTCATCGATTATATAATGAATTTCCTTGGACCTGATAGAGAATTTCTCATCAATAGCATCCACAAACTCCTCAAGCTCTTTTATATCCCTGAAAATACACTCAAACATGAAATCAAAGCCATTATTTACCTTATACAAAGAGTTTACATTAAAGGATGCCATCAAAAAATCTTTAAGATTCTGCTTTTCATTCTTTTTTGCGCGCAATAGTATAGTGGCCCGCGCGCCATATCCCATCTTACTGAAGTCCAGCAAGGCAGTGTTTTTTACAATTATCTTATTTGTCTTGAGCCTGTCAAATATTGTGCTTACAGGAACCCCTGTCTTGCGTGATAATATTGTCAAGGATGCCCGCGAATTCTGCCTTAAGTAAGCTGTTAATACCAGATCTTTTTTCTTAAGCATTATATATCACCTCCTAAACAATATAATACTATAAGCTTTGATTATTATATACTTTTTTCTTAAGTCTTATATATTGCCTTATAGTTATATAATATAGAAAAACTTATATATTCCAAAGTTTAAGCAAGTAATATGAAGAGAAAAGTGATACAGCTTGCAGGAAGAACCTTTGTGGTGAGTTTGCCAAGCAAGTGGGTAAAAAAGTACGGCATCAAAAAAGGAGATGAACTGGAAGTAAAAGACAGGGCAACAAACATCATATTCTCAACAAAAAAAGAAATAGACACAAAAAAGACAAGCATCAACATAACAAAGACAGACGAAAGAACCCTTAGATGGCTGTTATCAAGCCTGCACAAGAAAGGCTATGATGAGATAGAATTATTCTATGAAAACCCGAAAAAGACAGCAGTCATACAAGAGCTTGTGAAAGACCTCTTTGTTGGATTTGCAATTGTGCACCAAAGCAATAAAAGATGCGTATTACGAGCAATATCACAGGAAAGAGAGCAGGAGTTTGACAACATCCTGAGAAGAGCGTGGCTTGTGACAATATCAATGGGCGACAGTGCAATAGAATACATCAAGCAGGGACAGCAAAAGCAATTGAAAGAGCTTCTTGCACTTGAAAAAACAAACAATCAATTAACAAATTTCTGCCAAAGAACACTCAACAAGAAAGGGCATCTTGATTATGCAAAAACCTGCTTTTATTATGTAATCGCATGGAACCTTGAAAAAGTATGCGATGATTACAAGTATATCTGCAAACTGCTCTCAGAAAGCAATGCAAAACTTTCAAAAGAAAGCATTTCTTTATTCAAGGAAACAAATGACCTGCTGAGAAGATATTACGAATTATTTTATTCATTTGACTTAAAGCAGTTAAATAAACTGAATGAAAAGAAAAAAGAACTGCTTGAAAAAGGGCACAAGGCAGTGAGCATAAAAAAAGGAGCAGAAGCAGGAATGCTTAACTACTTAAATAACGCTGTCCTGAAAATAGTTGATTTCTCTGCATCAATGATTGCCTTGAACACTGACTAATTCCTTTATTTCTTCTAAAGCTCTCTGCAAATTCAAATAATTAAATTTATGCCTGTAATAATATGTTTTATGCTCTTTCTGCATCCTGTCTATCGCGTGAATGGCATTTGCAATTACTTTAGGCCTTTCAGCATGCATTGACTTCCTGTATTCAGAAGACCAGGCAGTACACAAGGAGATGGCTCTTTGAATCACTGAATTTAAATACGTAAGCTTGAACTTTTCCCTGTCAATCAAGGTATTTGTGAATTCCTCATATGCATCAATATACAGCTTTATTGCATAATCTTTCTGCATATCAGTAAGGTAATCTGAATACTCAAGCAAATTAACCAAGTCAAACTGCTGCGGGACCAAGAAATTATTCTCGCAGTCAAGAACAATAACTGTCTTGTCATGTATCAGCCAGTTTTCTGGATGCGCATCCTTATTATAGACATACGTTGCGTCCTTAAAAAGATTCAACACAGGCTTGTAATTGCGAAGGACTCTTTCAGTCAGGTCCTTTGAGAGCTTTAGATCAGGATCTGTCAGCTTGCGCATTAACTTAGGAATAATCTCAAGCTGCTTTTTCCTGACTTTTTCAGCAGGGACATCTGCATGAATCTTTGCCAGGCATACAGCAATAAAAGGAAACATAGAATATTTTTCTTTCTTAAACTGCTCAAGCAAGGTCTCTCCAGGAGCATGGCGCATGACCAATGGATACATATTATTGACAGGTTTTTCTGAAAGATAAAACATCTCTGGAGTATCAAATGTTATTCCAATATCATCGCCGATTATCTTCTTGAGCTCATCTCTAGTAGGAAGAATGCCTTTAATGTAATTTGTCATCTCTGCCTCTGCCTCAAGATCTTTTCTATCATGCTTGTCTTTTAACACAATTGTCTTTGACAAGAACCTGCTGTCTTTCACCTGCCTCACAAGATTCTTTGTTTCAGCAATCCTTTCAAGAGCCTGCTGTTTTCTTGTCTCTATCACAAAATTGGCCCAGATTTCGCTTGAATTCTTTGCATTCAGTGCATGATGAATCAATGAGTCAAGGCAAAATATTTCTTTCTTGATCGGACTGTCAAATTCTTCAGCTGTTTTTCTTGCAAAAGAAGAATAATAAAGGGCGCTGTCATAATTTCTTTTCAATATCTCTATCAAGGCTGCATAAAACAAGGGAAATGAATTCCTGGTATTCAAGAAAGTTTCTGTTCTGTTGCAAAAGTCTTTTATTGTCAAATCAAGCTTATGAAGCAAAGAAATATCCTTATTAAGCTGAAGAAACTTGCTCATCTGGATAAAAGCTTCATCATGTTTATCCTGGTCAAAATAATTAAATGCAGCATCAAAATGCATTGCTGGATTTTTTTCTTTTTCAGCCAGCTCAGCAAGCTTGTCTGTGCCTTCAGGAGTTCCTGTGATACCTGGCCTTTTAATTCCTTCATCATAAAGCGTCTTCAAGACATTATCTGCCTTCAACAACTTAAACTCCTTGTCAATTAATGACTCAAAATCAGTTTTTGCAAGTTCTTTTTTTATTTTCCTTCTCTTCTTGAAATCACTTAATCTTGTTCTTGGATGATATTTATCTTCATAAGTAAAAGTATTGAGCAATTCTGCAAAAAAGCCTGTGCTGGCTGCTGTCCATACAGGAGTGGTTATTGCAAAAAGATCCTGAAAAAGCTCAGACGCCTCTGAATCAATAAAAGAAATCTTCCAGTTCAAAACATTGTACAAACTGTAAGGCAATGCAATAAGTCCTGCAATGCCTGCTGTGCGCAAAGGCTTTTTCACTAGCCAATTATATGCTCTTTTAATCCTGCTGTCCCCCATCATTAGATATAAAGAAAAAGCGATATATAAAGATTAACTATAAATCTCAAGCGTAAGCTGTATCTCAAAGCCAGGCCGGACAGGAACAGGATGTATCTTTGCCTCTCTCTCACATTCAGGGCAGGAATTGCCAAAAGAGATTGCCTCAACACCAGGAGCGCCTTTTATGCTGAAATAATAATCCTTGTTCCAGGTGCTCAATGTCTTGTCAAGCATTATTCTTATCTGGTCTGCAGCATAATCACAAGAGTTTCTCTGGCCAGGGCATCTTGTGGTGCCGCCAGTAAGAGCACAGTCCTGCAATAATTCGCGAATGTTCCTGTTATAGCAGTCAGTTGTGGTGGAAAGCATCGCGTTAAGGAAATTTGCCGCAATCGTGCTTTCCTTTACAGCTGCAGTCTCTCTTCCAGCAGGCTTTTTCAGCAAAAACTGCACTGCAAAAAGCATTCCAATAGCAACAAGTATCACTATAATTACCAGACCCATTATCTCCATCTGGGACTTATTGCTCTTCTGCATAAACATCAACCTCAACAACACCAAAATTATACCTGTTCTGCACTGCATCAAACAGCAGTATCGGGCTTTGCGTGCTTATCACGGACTTATATTTTTCAGGAATGTTCTGGTAAAGAGTATATGAAAAGGTATCATTAACAGGATAAAGCTGCATTATCTTTATCTCGGAAAAACCAAACACATTAAAATAATCAATCATAAACTTTTCCTGCTTCAAAAGCTCTTGGAGATTAATCACTTTTAATTTATCAAAGCAATTATCTTTCTGTATGCTCACAAAAGAACAGTCAAGCTCTGGCAAAAACAACGCTTTCTGCACAACCTGAAACGCACGCAGCTGCTCCTGCCTCTCCAAATCTCTTTTTATGCTGCTTTTCTGTATCTGAAAATAAAAAGCAGCACCGCCGACCAATAAAAAGAAGAATATCACTAACACAGCCATTGTTTCAAACATCTTTATCTGTGCTCGCCTCATTTTAATAAATCTCTGGGCAGGATAACAATATTATGTTCTTGTTTTCTCTCTCAATATCATCAGCAGCCTGGGCTATGCCTGAAATACTTGAAAAATCCAATTGATTTACAAAACTTTTTGAGCTTTCAATAAGCACGTCAAAACTGTCAAGCAAATATGTGCATTCAGGTTTTATTTGGGTTATGTTGGCCTGTATCATCTTTGCCCTGCCATAAATTACCTGCGCAACATGACTCAGCTTAAGGAAAGCTGCCCGCAAGCCACAATCATACATCTGCTTATCTGCAGCGAATATTGCGGCAAATATCCACGGCTCGCCTGCAAAAGGAGATGATTTGGATGTAAATTCAATCTCTTTAGGCGTTTTCTCGTAAAAAGTGATTGAATTTGCATTTGGCTGGATATTTATTGCAGAAACCTCTTCTCTCTTGAAATCACTGTCCATGCCCATCAGGTTAATCTCAGGATTGACCACATCTAAAAATATAAACTTAGTCTCCGGATAACCTTCATAAGGAACATCCTCTACTTCATTCGGGTCTCTCAAAACAGCCACATTCAATCCAGGTGGAAATGACTTATTTATCCTATCAAACAAGCGGTCATTCTTGCCAGCCTCATAAACAAGATAATACTTGATATTAGGATTTGTGATGTACAGGAAATTAGTTATCCTAAAAGGCATCTTCCATTCATTTGACCAGGCCACAGCATCCTGGCCTTCAATCAAGGAGGGAGCAAACAGGATCTTATCGCTGAAAGAAGTTGCCTTGTCATCAATCCAAAAATTACAGTCACAAGCCTCTGAGCAGGAAAAAGACAGTCCCCCTTTAGGCATTGCAAGCAACTGGGCAGTTCCCTTGCTTTCAATTGCGCCAGAAAAAACCGCTTCAATATTCTCTGAGAGGGTTATGGAAAGCTTTTGCTCAGAAAGCGATTTTTGCTTGGCAACTACAGAAAAAAAGAAAGCAAGGATTACAGCGCCAGCTATCAGAATAAAAATCCAGTGAAACTGCATCTCAAAACCGCGTTTTTTCATTATGGAACAGGCCACCCTGAAATCTGTGTTGACTTGCCAAGACCCTTAAGGCCCAGTACAACATTGCCGTGGGCAACATCAACACAAGTGTAGCCGCCTAAAACAGTTATGTCTGGAAGAAAGATAGGAGTTTCCTGCTTAGGAACAAGTATGACATTCTCACTGCCTGCAATACACGTCGAATACATCAAAGGCCTCTGTTTCTTTAGCGGCTCGCAATTGTTTATATCAATTATGCAGAGCTCTGTATATCTTTTTGGCAGCTTTAATTCAAGCTTTCTCACACTGCCATAATCCCTCTTGATGACCTCTACAGAAGATTCTAAATCAGACTTGAAATCAATCAATGCAACCTGCTCAGAACGCTGCAAAAAATTAGAGATTGCCTTATACCCATACATAAGGATAAGGATAAAAATTATTGCAGCAACTACAAAAATAAATATCTGGCCTATCATCTGCGCTTTTTTCATTTTTTCCTTATCTTCCTCAGCTTTGCTATGGCCTCTTCTTTAGATTTTTTCTTAGAAGCTTTTTTCTTTGATTTAAGCTTCTTTAGCTTCTCAAAAGCCTTTGTTTTAGGCCTTTTTTTAGTTTTTAATTTCTCTAATGGAACAAACTCTTCTGTTATTGCAGGCCGCTCCTTCTTTTTTGCAAACTTTCGCAAGGCAGCAATCCTTTCTTCAGGTGTAGGCCCTACTGGCTTAGGCTTTGGCCTTGCTTTTACAGCAGCAGGCTTTATTTCAGGCGCAGCAGGAGGGGCTTTCTTGAACTTTGCAATCACTTTATCTAAATATCCTTTCTTGTAAGCATAATATCCTCCAAATCCAAGGCCTCCAAGCACTGCAAGTATCAGCAAGAACTTTATGAGAGTCCACAAGAAGGAAGGCTTTTCTGCAGCAGGAATCTCTTCAACAATCTCGCATCCTTGTGCATCAACAGGAACACCTGGAAGAGTATTAGGGCAGATATCAAGATAATCAGGAACACCATCTTCATCTAAGTCAAGAGGAACACTACAAGTATTGTCAATGCAGGCAAGTTCTTCTGCGCAATCACCTGGCAGGTTGCAGTTCATTCCACTGCCGCACCTTGATGGGCATGCACCTCCGCAATCAATATCAGACTCTGTGTTGTCAAGAACACCATTTTTGCAGGTATCAACAGCACATTTTCCAAACAAGCAGCTGCCAGAATCACAATCAGTATTTTCTGCACATGTCTTGTTAAGCATGCATTTCGGACACTCAGGACCGCCGCAGTCAACATCAGTCTCCTGGCCATTTCTTACGCCATCTGTACAAGAAGGCTCTGCACAAACATTCTCTGCACAATACACTGATTCACAGTCATTATTCTTCAGGCAATTTTTACCTACTGCACAGCCTGCGCACATGCCTCCGCAGTCAATATCAGTTTCATTTGCATCTTTTTCTCCATTAGCACAGACAGGAGGCATTTTTGACAAATCAACTGTCACTCCGTCACTTGAACTGAAATTTCCAACCAGGCCGACAAGATTCACAGGCCTTACCCTAAAAACATATCTCTGGCCGTCAGACAAGTTTGCTTTTACAAAGATAGAAGTTCCATTTAGCTCAAGACTTGGAGTCCAGTTCACAACAAGCTCTCTTGCAAATGCAGTCTCTAAAAGATAATAATATTTTATGACTTTTGTCTCAGGATCCTTGCCCTTGAACTTGACCTTTAGCCTGTCAGGATACCATGATATGTCTGGCTCCCCAGGCAGTGTAGAGCTGTCATCAACATACTCCATAACAGGAGGGCTGGTATCAACTGTCACAGTGATATTAAGCACATTGCTCGATTCCCCTCCAGAGCCGGTATTGCACTTAACAAAGAACGTGTAAGTTCCAGCAGGCTTTGTGATTGGCTGGGCATGGCCATTAGTGAATTCACATGCCCCAAAGCAGTTTGAGATGCTGTTCTTATTTTCTCCAAAAAAGCAGAATGACCTTTTATTGCTTTCAATACGCAGGTCAAACAATTCTGTGCTGGAATAAGGCTCTGTAGTGCTCTTTATTGCAAACAAGGCTGTCAAGTCAATAGTGAATGTGATCGGCTTTGATGATGACAATAGTTCTGCCTTGTCTTTGCAGGCAACATAATATGTGTAGCCCTTGACTTCAGAAACATTGACTGCAACTGAATGGGATTTCTTGGGATACACATCAAATCCAGGGAAGAAACTTTCCATCTCCTTGAAGTCCTGCTTGTCTGCACTGTACTTGCAGAATCCTTCTTCATCTGTCTGCACCTGCAGCCTTGTTGAGTAAATCTCTGCACCTGTTTCCACTGGCTCAACAATAGGGTCTGGATTTGCGTAAGCAGAAACTATCTTTGGAGCTATTGAATCAATAAACAAGTTAAATGACTGCCTTGAGATATTGAATTCTCCTGCTTTGCAGTATACGTGCAGGGAATGTGTTGAAGTATCGCCGTAAGGAATCGTGACTTGATTGATTACATGATATATGCCGTCGCTTGAATCAAAATCACTCAAACTATCAAACTGTGTTGCAGGCGGAGGTGCAGGAACATCATAGATATACTTGCACTTTGCTTTTGTAGACGATTCAACTGTTACATTGAAAGAGAATACTGACGAGATTCCCCAGCTCGGATGTACCATCCTGATTTTTGGAGGGCCTGCAAAAACTGAGAAATAAGATTTTGTTCTCAAGACATTGCCTGCATAATCAGTGACATCAACATTGACTATTTTTAATCCTGCCTTAAGATTTGTTACAATGCCTGAAAAATACTTGCTGTTTTCTGAGCTGAGCTCTCTTGAAAGATATATCGGAAATGATTCTTTTGCAAACTCATTTATGAAGACAACCTCATCCAGTGTTGTCTTGTTGAAAAAGACAGGCTCGCTGAAATTCAAGGCAACTGCAACATCTTTTGTCTCAAACTCTACACCATCCTCTGGAGTAATCACAACAGTCGGAGGTGTTGTGTCTATGTACAAGTCAAAGACAACAGGATTATCCATTGAAACACCATTATCATCTTTTGCATTGACTGAGAACCTATAGACTCCTTCTGACAGCTGGTTGTTTGGCATGAAAGTATACTGGTAATTCAATCCAGAAGTAGGAGAAGATGCTAGCGATTGCAAAACACCTGCCTTGTCCAGGCTGGAGGCAATCAATTCTGCAGGCTCATCAAAAGTAATCTTTATTGAAGGCTGCAAAACCCTTGTGTAAAACTTTCCATTAACCTCATTTGCTCCTGTAACAGTTATGTTAATTGCTTTTGGGCCTGAACACTTGTCACATGCAAAAACAATAACTTCCTTTATGACTTCCAGATTCTTGTTAGGATCAACAGAATAAAACTTGACCTTGTTGTTTCCCTCGCTGAATTTGCCAACAACATCCTGGCCGTCCTGCAGGTTCAAATCATTTATTATCAATCTTGATTTTGTTGTGGTGATAGGAAATGCTGAAGCAATATTGCAGGAATTATTTGCTGAAACAATGCACAAGTATGTCTTGTATCCTGGCTCGCCCTGCATCTCTTTTGTCTTGCCTGTCCTGCTTGTCATGTCATTTATTATCAAGTCAATATAATCGTGCTTTCCAGGAGCTTCTCCAGTCAAGACAGCAATTGTTTCAGGAGGAAAATAATCTTTTTCACATAATTCAGGATCTTCTGCATCAAGGCAGTCAGACCAGCCAACACCTGATGCTCCATTTGCATTCTTCACGCATCCTGTCTCAACGGAATACTGGCACACATTTATCTGGCAGGCATCATTGCTGCCAACTTTTATTGAATTGTCTGAATTTAACTGGATTCCTCCAGCAGGAGAACTGCACTGCGTCTGCGTATAAGCTGTACAATCAACATAATCGCAGCTCTGGCCTTCCTGCGTATTTTTATTGAAGAAGCAAGGTATTTCATCTGTAGAAAGTGCTCTTGCTTTTTCCTCAGTGCAAGCATCAAACACCTCATTAAAGCCTTCCTTGTTTGAAGCACTGCTGCTTGGCCTTGCCTGGCACAAGCTGCACGCATCAAAACGCGCGTCATAACAAACACCTATTCCTAAATCAGGAAACACATCTGTCCATGCACACTGGCCTGCGCCACAATTATCTCTAAGACAGGCATCTTCTGAATGATAATCATAACAAGTCATCTGAGGATTGCAAGGATAGCACTTGTTTACAACAGTAGTTGACTTGTCCAAGAAGCAATACTTGATTTCTCCATATTCTCCCTCGCAGTCATCTACATCAGACTGCAGGCCAAAATCTCCTCCAAGATCGCAGGAAACACTCTCAACACACTTTGCAGTGCTTCCATCTGAGATGCATATTTCATCCTCTGTGCAGGAAACCTGTGGAGAAGGCTTTGACAATTGATTCATGTCATTGCAGCGCCAGGATTTTCTATAAAAGTCATTGAATACAGAATCTCTTTCTGAATCAAAATCCGCCTTAAAATCATCTGCAGAAGCTATCTTGTAGCCGTATTTTTTAAGATAGCTCTTGAACTGGTCATAATAATACGGAGCAATGCAAAACAAGTCATTTGTTGTCTGATACCAGCACTCCAAGTCTCCTATATTTACTTCTGCTGTTGCTGGAGTTGAATCACCAGACACTTTATAGTTTGCAATAATCTTGTAATTATAATCCTCGTCCCATAGCAAGTCAGCAGACTCATCCTTGTATGAATTAGAAGAGCCAAGGGTTGTCAACAAGGTAAAGTTAGTGCATCCAGAGCCTTGGCAGCGGTAAATCTTGACATGATTCACAGGGCAGGGAAGATTAAAGTCAATCTGGACTGCTTTTTCGCCTTTAACAGGCAAGACAAAAAGATTTGAGACAGGCGGCTTGTATCCAGGAGCAGTGCAGCTAGGCGGGACTGTAGGCGGTGCAGTTATGTTTGTTGCATTGCACAAAGCAGGGCAGCCAGTAAAGCCAAAAGCAGGAATTGGAACAAATACAAAAGGGGAGACGCATGCTGACTGGTTCATTATAGAGCCTGTCCTGACAATAGGATCACAGCAGCAGCCAAACTGCTGCGCAAAAACAGCTGCAGCTAATGCTGTTAAAATCATCATAATGGATATCAATAATATTTTTTTATTCAATCTTCTGCACATCCTTTAGGAATTATCCTTATCTGCTGGTAATCTTCAAGCTCGCCGTCATCTGCATAGACCTTGAAAAGCAATCCTCCTTTTGCAGGATTATCCTTGTACAAAGCAACTGCATATGAATCCACTTTTGGCGTAGTTGGCTTGAGCTTAAAGGAAATCACATCATTGTCTGGATCAATTGCTGTACTGTTTAATGGAAAAGGATCGCCGTCTTCCAGGTCAGGACTTGCATACAACTTGTTTCCCTGCAAAGAGAACTTCACAATATCCACGCAATATGCAAACTTGTCTATCTCTTTCTGATCAATCAAATGAAGTGCAGGAGCCCGGTTCTTTCTTGCAATCCTGAATTCATAAGGAACCCCCTTGAGACTGTATTTCTTGTCCTGGTAAACAATTATGTCATCCTTGTTGTAAGCATTATTGTTTATTGTGATAAAATAAGCATCTGTTGTAATCGGCTCATAACTCATGTTAGATATTTCAGCTTCTACTATGCTCTTGATTGTATAATACATCCTGCCAAATGCGACAGGATAATTGACCGTGAACCTATCTAAAGTAATCCTGGCACCACTGCTTTCTTCTGTTATTGTAACAGGCCAGTCAAGCACAAATGAAATATATTCTTCCTGCCGCAAGTGTGTAAGATTCTCTGCAATAATCATTGTTGTCATAGGTGTTCCTGTTGTAATCTTAAAGCCAGGGAACTTATTATCCCACAAAGTGCATTTTGCGATATTGTTTGAGATGTATGTCTCTAATTGCTGTTGTATAGAGTCTGTGCTGAAATTCTTGTACAATGCCGGCAGCCTTGATAATCCAAAGTAACCAAGATCTGAGGTGTTTCCATTGGCTGTATATGGGAAGCTGGGCCAAGGATATTCTGGAACATCAGAAAAAAACAAGGCGCCAACATTGCCTTTTGGAGGAACTATCGAATACGATAGCTTCGAGTCATCATAATCCATGAAAATAATTCCAAGCTTATCTACAGAAGGATTAGGAATAATGCTTCCCTGCTCTTGATACAATCTTCCGCCCTGCTTGCCAACTAATTCAAGGGCATCTGAAGAAACAATATCAAGACAAGTAGTTATGTAATCCTTGACAGGCTGCACTGCCTGCTGCCTTAAAGTCTGCCCAACCACTGTTTCTTCTCCTTTTTTTTCAGGTGTTATTGATACCATGTAAATCAACAATCCAGCCCCCAGCAAAATAACGATTCCAATAATCAAAAACAATGTTATCTGTGCGTTTCTCATTTTGGCCTTAATTTTCCTGACAAATCTGCCCATGCTTCAACCAGCGGGCTTTTTTTGTCAGGGGTCTGCTTTGCGATTATCTTTATGTCTCCGCTTGTCTCTTCGCAAAATGACCAGGCATCATACTGCTCAAACACATCACTGCAAGGATTATTACCTAAGTCAATACCCTTGTATCTTGCACCGACATAATCATAATCAAAAAGTTCCTGACCCTCTTCTAAAAATGCAAAAATTATTTTTCCGCTTCCTTGCTGGGAATAATAAAAATTATTGAATAATCTTGTATTCTTGACAAAACTAAGATTTGAATCCTGGATATTAGCTGCATAATCTTCTATTGACTCCAGGTTATTCTTGATGAATGCATTATATGCTGCAGAATATTTTGCAGAAGGAAGAGTATCATCTGTAGACAAGTAAATAAATGAATTTATGCCGGGGTTATAAAATGCTCTTCCTCTTTTGTTCCAGTCTGTGCATCTTTGAAAATTTTCGCCTGAATTTATATTGTCGCAGGCATCACTTGAATGATTCAATGCAAGCAGGAACGAATGCTCGTCATCATTTATTTTTGTGTTCAAGCTAGTGCCTATTGCAACTCCATCCTGGTATTTCAAGACACAGATGTTGTTCACGCATGCTTCTTTTGTCGTTGTATTGTATTGCGGGCATCTGTAATCTTTCAGAAAGTCTTCAACTAATTTTGTATCTGTGTTAGAACCCACAAGATACTGGTAATGATTAAGAGCGTCCTTGTAATTTCCGCAGAACAAGGCAAACTTGTTTGACTGCGTGCTTGCAAAATCCATCAAAGTCAAGGCAATAAGTTTTGTTCTTGTTGTCCAGCTGCCTTCTTCGCAGTAATAATCAAGAATATGCTGCTTGTCTGCAATGCATTTGGGGCCAGGAGGGTCTGTAAAATATTTTCCTGGCTGGTCATTATATTCGGCTTTTGCCTGCGGGCTTGCACTCACAAGACACTGCTTTATGTTCGGACACACGCCAGATTCTGTCCTGTCCCAATTTTGCTTTAAGCTAAGAGGCCCATACCAGTCTGCTGCAAAAACAGCAAAAACTAGCAAAATGATTATACATAACCAAATCAATGGTTTTTTCAACTAATCACCTCTTTTTTATTCCCCGCAAAAATATGAGACTGAATCTATTTCCTGGAACCTGCCGATTTTAACGCAATTAAAACCATTCCAGCACTCATCAGGACCGCAACACCCTATTTCAGTTGCATTTGTTCCTGCAATATCCCATGCAACACTTTTTTGCATTGTTGCATCAGAATTGTTTGTGAACTGCCAGTCCTTTCCAGGATTGCAGACAGCGTGCAGTAACGGCCCTCTTGCATGAAGCATTATGTGACTGCATGTAGGACTGACAGACTTAACAAGCGTGCTGCCATTACGCGTATCAATCAAATCTAATGCAGGTATGCCGCAGCTGTAAAACTTGCCGTGATAATTAATGACGTGCGGCTCTGCAAAATGCCCAATCGGCACAAAAGTCTTGTTCCAGCATCCGCCAAGAGCCTCAAATGGCTTTGACTCAAGCTCTATCTCCCTGTAAATGCAATTGTCTCCTCCTTCTGCAGGCCCTTGTTCTGCCCTGAATGTTCTTGATTCTCCTGATTTTATTTCGATGATGCGTGTTTTATCTTCAATCTCTTCACATCTATCATATGTTGTTCCGAATTTCTCAGAAGAATACACGCGCATCTCAAACCTTGCAGGACCGTAAATAGTAATTCTTGATTTTCTAGGTTTTAATGTGATAAATGTCGGATTATCTGAATCTGGCAATAAATCTACATTTGCAGATTTCCTGCTATAATCAAAAGGCAGTGCAGGAGAATCCCAATCATTGTAAAATTCATTTTCATCATTGTCTTCTGAGCAGCACAAATGTCCTGTCCACTTGAATCCAGATTTTTCACAAGAGCTTTCATCTTTTGTATCTAAATCATACGTCCACCAGCCATCTGATGCACAATATTCTATTTGTGTAAATCCGGTGGAAAGATTGCAATAGTTTCTTTCAGCATCCTTATGCGCCTTAAAGAGAGTATAGGAAAGCGATTCATCATAAAGAGCGACTTCATCAATCTTGCCTATGAAATTCTGGCCAATAACCAAAGGATTGATTGTTTTTGTTATGCTTCCTGTCTTGTCAGCATGACCGACAGGGTCGCCATTCTTGAAAAGTCTCGCAGTGTTGCCATTAAAAATCAAAGCGATGTGAGCCCAGTCATTCTTGCTTACTAATGCATGTCCAAAGTTTTCCCAGGTTCCATCAATATTGACTCCTGCCTTAAGTCTTCTATCAACTATCTCAAGCTTGTAAGAGCCAGGCTTTTCTAATATTGAATAAGTGCCTTCATCAACCTGCTCAGGATAAATCCATGACTCAATCGTAAAATTACTTGCAGGGGTTGTTAGATTTCCTGAAACAGTCACCTTGTCATTGCCATCAAACAATAGGGCATTATTAACAATGCCTTCTGCATAAGTTGCGCCAGAAAGCAATCCATTGAAATCTCCTTTAGAATCCTGCACAGTATCATCAAAAGTCCAGTAAGACAATATTCCTGGAGGACAGCCGCCTGCACCAACCAGCTCAACAGTTGTCCTGCCTGTCTCAGCAATTGCACCAGGATTTTCATAAGGATTTGTAAAAGAAGGCAGGTCTCCTGTACATTCAAACAAGTTTCCAGTGGTAGAATCACAAAGATAAGTGTGTGTGCCAGAAGCACTGTAGATACTCTTCGTTTGGTGTTCCAGAGGATATATGCTTATCCTATATGGACAAAACAAATCAGGCCAGTCATCTGTAGATAAGTCCCAATAAACAGTTGCTTCATCACTATTAACCTGATATCTTTCGGTATTAGGATCATCAGTAAAGTCGCACTTATACGCGCTTTCATATGCATTCTCCGCATTGCACATGCTCTCAGTTAATCTACATAAATCAGTTTTTCCATTGTCATCAAAATAATCTCTAAGCCAATCATTGGCATTAGTATATAATGCGCCTTCAAACAAGTCTTCATTTTCAGCTTTTGCATGCCACTTGCCTTCCCAGTCATACCATGTCCTTTGAACAGAAACATTTGTATCAAATGTAGCAAACCCTAAATTTCCGGCGCGACATCCATAAAATCTTCTTCCATTTGATACAATATTAAAACCAGGACAGCCTCTTAAATCTGCAATACTGCCTGCCTGCTCTAAGGAAGCCCAGTGATGATTTCCCTGCTCATCATAACCGCACAATGCCTTGAGCCTGTGATCATAATATCCGCAGTGAAAAGCTTCAATTCCTGCTGCATTCAGGCGCGCAATTTTTTGAGGGTCATTATCAACACAACATCCTTCCACAAATCCTCCACCATATAACTGGCCTTCATGATAATTCCTGCCAAACCAGGCACCATCTTCATCCCAGCAGGTCTGGACAGTAGACTGTAAGTGATCGCATTTATTATTTTGGTCAAAATCCGCGCATGCAAGTATATAATCTGTCTTGTCTGCAGTATTTTTTTCAGGCTCCGCAGGATAATCTGCAGAAGAATCAGGATAATCAGCAATCCAGAAAAGAACCTGTTTATTCTCTGAAAAAATTCCAGTGTAAACAGTTGCATTAACACCATCTGGAAAATCCTCTCCCATTATCTCTCCAACAGTTCCAAGAGATTTTGTCTCATCTTCAACAAATACATTGTTAAAATCCTTTACAATGATTGGAGCATAATAAAATTGAATTACCTGGTCAGGCCAGCAATTCACATCAGGATCTCTATTAGTACACTCCTTTCTTCCAGAAACTCTCTTATATTCTACATAATCTGAAATAACATTGATAGGATCTTCATACCAGTTAGGAGGATTGTCTGCGCGCCGGACATTGTCCCATACCTCTTTTTGATTATATTCTAATAAAACTTTCAAATGGGAATTACATCCTCCGCCGCCCCTGTTTCCTTCACAAGCATATCTGTCTGTATAGTGCCCTCTGGCTTCTACAGCAATAAAAGGCGGGTCTACCTCTAATAAACCCTCCACTTCGATTTCAGTAGGATGAATAGTCCAGATTCCTGTATTTTCCAAGATAAAATAAGGGCCTGTTGTGTCAGCAACACCCCAAAACTGTTTGCTATAAGAGAGATTATACATTGGATACCCAAATGCAAGCTCAAAATCAACAGCATAAACAGTGCTAGAAAACAGAATTAACACTAAAATAACTAGTAATGTATGTTTGCTTCCCATATAAACCCTCTTTTAACGTTAATATCGAGTATTTAATATATAAACCTTTTGGGTAAAGAGTTGAGTTAAGTTTATTGTATTGCAGCAATACTGCGCTACGTTACGCTGCTTAAATCACATATACATCAGATTTATCTGAAACCGCTTGTCATTTGGATAACTTCGCCAGGCAGCATTGCCGCTTACCTTGCAAAGAAAGTTTTAAATAGTCAAAGACAAAAAACAATCTTATAAAAAGAGGCAAGATGGAAAGAAGAAAAACAATCATTGTATTGCTTTTATTGCTGTTATTAATCGTAATTCTTGCGCTAGTGTTCACCTTGCTTGTCAAAAAACCAGCATATAAAGTTGTTTTTGAGGAAAACTATGACATATGCATTGGTGAAAGAGGTGAAGTGTACTATACTGTCCTGGCAGAAAAAACAGGGGATATAGGATACTGCAATAAATTAAAAGGAGAGGCAAAGATATACTGCGCTGCAAATGTGAATAGAGACCCTTCTGTATGTCAAGACCTGTCAGAAGATGCTAAAAAAAGATGCATTGCAGGAATAACAAAAGACAGCTCACTCTGTAGGCCAGATAATTACATGTGCTTGGCATACACAACAGGAGACCAAAGCTACTGCCTGAAATCAAGTGATACACAAAAAATAATTGATGACTGCATTGCAATGGCAACCAGGAATGCAGATTATTTCCTGAACAATCAAGTTAAACAAGAATGCGCAGATTCTTCTTACATGATCGCTGCGCAGGAATTCAATCACAAGCCTCTCTGCGACAACATAGTTGATGCGCAATTAAAACAAAGATGTATTAAATTAATCATTTAAACATATTTAATGAGTCTTTTGCTTCTTTCTGGTGCATTCCTATCTCTGTAAAAAAAGAAATCAAATCTTTTGGAGAGCGCATCTCATAAGGATCTTTTGCAAAAGAAGCAATAACCATCTTACACTTGTATTTCCTGCAGAGCATGATGTTCTGCTGCATCCTGCCGATTATCTGCGCTCTTGACATCCCTCTTGAATTAAGGATTGAATTAAAGGAAAAACCTATCTTGACATTGTTTTCTTTTGCAAGCCTGCAAAATATATGATTGAGTCCAGAGCCTCTCTGATGCATGAAATCCCTTTTCTGTGCTTCTTCTAATGCAAAAACCATTGCAGGTCGTGCTTTTTCAAAAGCAAAACGATTATCTTCTATTGCTTTTGCAAATACAAACTTTGACTTGTTTTTTGCAGAAATGATTTTTTTGTGCTGAACTGACAAGGCATCGTGCAATTTTAGCTTTGTCTTGATTTTTTCAGCACCAGATTCAAATTTATGCTCATAAACAAATATCAATCCTGAATATCCCAGCTTTTCAGCTATCTCAACAAATTCCTTCTCATTTTTATCTGGAAACACTACATCAATCATAAGACCGCCTTATTGAGTTAATTATTTAAATCTTCTGTTATATCCTAGTGTTATGGAAGAAAGAGTGCAAAAGATACTTGCTGCTGCAGGGATTGCCTCAAGAAGAAAAAGCGAGGAACTCATAGCGCAGGGCAGGGTCAAGGTAAATGGAAAGAAGATAAAACTAGGAGATAAAGCAGATGCTGTGCTGGATGTAATTACACTAGATGGAGAAATAATCCAGCCAGAGGAAAAAGTGTATTTTGCCTTCAACAAGCCAAAAGGATATGTGACTTCTCTCAAGCAAAAAGGCAAGAAAACAATAATGGAGCTCATAAAGATAAAAGAAAAAGTATTTCCAGTAGGAAGGCTTGATGAGAATACAGAAGGATTATTGATTCTTACAAATGACGGCGAACTGGCAAACAGGATAATGCATCCAAGATATATGACATTCAAGACATACCACGCAGTATTAGACAAAAAATTCAAGGATTTCAGCAAATTGCAAAAAATAGTCCTTGACGGAAAGAAAGTAAAGATAAAAAGATACAGGTCACTGCCAAAAGGGATTGAGATAATAATACACGAAGGAAAAAAGCACATAGTCAAGAGAATCTTTGCAAAGCTAGGATACAAGGTCCAGGAACTTAAAAGAACTCAGGTGGCCAACATAAAACTAAAAGGATTGCGCCCAGGAAAAAAGAGACAATTAGGCAAAAAAGAACTAAAAGAATTAAAGGCATTTCTTAAGATGAGATAATATCTGGCAGGTCCTGCATATCTTTTCTTTGGCAGGCTCTCCGCACTTTGCACAAACATTCGGCTTTTTTTTTGTTGCAAATCTTTTTTTTAATCCAGGCAATTCTTTCAAGAAATTCCTGACAATATTCAAGTGAACATCTGGATTTGTCTTCTTGTAATCATTCAAGAAATTCCTGATATAATTCCTATAAGCATCATGAGCGCAGGGGCATCTTCCATACTTGACAGGAAAATTCATTATCTTTGAATAGCGCTCAACATCATCTTCTGTGATAAGATACAATGGCTTTATTCTTGGAACAAACAATTTGCTTCTTATTAAGCCAGGCATAGGGCCTAATCGTGAATTCAATTCCTGCTTGTTCTTTAAAACATTCATCAAGTAAACCTGAGCCTCATCAGAAGCATTGTGGCCTGTAGCAACTTTTGTTGCCTTGGCCTTTCTCACAAACTTGTTGATTAAATATCTTCTGAGAACACCGCAAACAGCACAGGATCTTAGATTAATTCCTTTTTTCTTCAGCAAGGGCTGTATCTGATCAATAGAACAATTAAAATTTTTTATAAAAGACAGCTTATGCAGCTTGATATTTTTCTCTGCACAAAAAGCCTTCAGATTTTTCAGATTAACTTCAGAATAATCACCCACACCAACATCAACTGTCACTGCCTCAATATCATAGCCAAACTTATTTAACAGATACAAAACAGTTGTGCTGTCTTTTCCTCCTGAAACCGCGACAAGAATCTTGTCCTTAGGACTAATCAGCTTGAATTTCTTTATTGTATTTTTTACTTTCTGCTCAAACTTCTTAACAAACTCTTTGTCTGAAACCATTTAATTCCTCTGCAATCTCTTTAGGTTCATAAGCAATCAAAGGCCTGAACACCTTGGTATTCATATCATATTCTTTCATCGTGTCCAATAAATCACTGACAGCCACTGCTTTTGCCTTATGCTCTTTAGCCAATGCATCAATATCTGAAATATTTTTGATTATCTTCAGTTCAACCCTTGTGCCAAAAGCATATTTCTGCAGCAAAGAGATATCCATCTCTTTAAAAGCTGCTGGAATTATATGGCATCCGCGCTTCATCATGAACAATCCTGCAAGCAAGGAAGCTTCATTCTCAAGAAGAACAATAACTTTTCCTTCAACACCAACTGGCAGGCCTCCAAGGCCTTTGATCTTCTCAGTGAACAAGTAAACAAAATTATCAATGATCTCTGCCCGGATATTCAAATCAAACCCTTTCATCTTGACTTTTGCATTTGTCTTTTCCTGGATAAAAGCGCCAAGCTCTACATCAAATTCCTGAGAAGTCATGGGAAATCTCTTGTCCAGTCTTTGGCAGGTTATCCTAAAAGATTTTTTCGGAGTAAGATCTTTTGCTAATTTCAAAGCCTCTTTTTTTACAGACTCCATGTTAAAGCCTGCATTGACTGCATCTGAAAAAGAGGCAATACCAAAAACACATTCCAAGCATTTGCAAGAATCATCTGTGGCAATCAAGACCCTGCCCATGGGCCTTTTGATGTTCTTGTATATTATTTTATGAGCATCAAGGCAAGATTTTATGTTATTCACAAGAGTTTTTTCAAAGAAAGCCCGGTTCCTGCCTTTAAGGCCGATTTCAGCAAAGCGAATTATGATCATAATGCTAGAAAAAGAAATCGAGTTTATAAAGTTAATTGTATCTCTAATATATTCGCTAAATCGTTCGCGTATCTTTCTTCGTTTTCTTTAATGAAGTGTTCCCAGAAGCGCAGAACAAGCCAGCCTTTTTCTTTAAGTAGTTCATTTTGTCTAATATCTCTTTTTCTTGTTTTTTTCTGAATGTAATCTAATTCATTAAAGAGCTTAGGATTTCCATGCCAATAATCACCATCACAATTTATAATTAAACTTTGCAGAGGAAAAACGAAATCAGGCACACAAATTCCTTCAATAGATTGCTGACAGGCAAAATCTAGCCAAGATTTGCAGTTATTGATACTTTGTTTTTCTTTGCATCCTATACTTAAAAGAATTTTTTTAGTCGTCAGTTCTATGCTACTGATTTTATTAAAGGTTTGCTTTAAACGAGCCGCTCGAACTTTTGCTTTTCTTTTCTCTGCATGCTGTATTCCATACTTTACATCCCAGCTGCCTTTCAAAGACTCTGCTTGTTTACGAATAAATGAATTATTTTCTTTATTTAATCCTTTATTCCATGCTTTTTGCAGTCCTTCTCTGCCTTTATTCCAAGGAGTTTGTACATTTTTCTTACCTTTATTCCAAATAACTAAGTCACCTGCTGTGTATCTTCTTTTCTTAGTTTCAGAAGATTTTTTTCCTTGCTGTGCTAATCTTTTATCAATAAATTTATTTTTTCCTTTATTCCAAACAACAAGTTCGCCATGCAGATATTGTGATTTTTTAGTTTGACTGATTCTTTGACAAATTTCAGCAATTTTAGAATTATTTTTAGATAATCCTTTATTCCAAGGAATCGGCATAACTCCTTTTTTATTTTTATTCCAAGGAACGTTTCCTTTTTTAAAAGCCATAGTACACCTCGAAATCCCAATCTTGTAGTTGAGATTTCCGCAGTTGATAGGAAAGCTCAACTTTTTCGAGAAAAGAGAACGCCTGAGCAGAACTGCGTAATTGATTTTCGCGTCGCAGACCGAAAAACATTATTTAGCAGTTCTGCGTATTCTCTTTTCATAATATTCGAGCATTTAGTCTTTAAATAGACTGCGAGAGAATGTCCAGTGGCTAGTAGAAATTATTTCTTTTGTTTTTGTTTGTATTCTTTAATCGCTTCATGTAATGCGTCGACAGCCAGTACGGAACAATGAATTTTTACTGGCGGCAATCCTTCTAACTCCTTAATTAAATCGTCTTTAGTAATTTTTAAGGCCTCCTCGATAGTTTTTCCCTTAGCCATTTCACATAACATATCAGAAGAACTTATGGCAGCTGCACACCCCATTGTCTCAAACTTTATGTCAACAATCTTGTTATCCTCTACCTTGATGTATAATTTCATGACATCGCCGCAGGCCCTGTTGCCTACTGTTCCAATTCCGTCAGCATCTTCAATCTTGCCTACATTGTGCGGTTTCTTGAAATGCTTAAGCACTTTTTCTGAATACATTTTATTTGCCTAAAGGTGAAATCTTTCTTAAGTTTTCTACAACTGCTTTTACTGCATTTATTGCATAATCTAATTCTTCTTTTGTTGTGTATTTGCTCAATGAAAATCTTATGCTGCCGTGCGCATCTTCTGGCTTAATGCCCATTGCAATCAAGACATGGCTTGGCTCCAACTTCTGTGAAGTGCATGCAGAACCTGTTGAGACTGCAATACCTTTGTCATCCAAGCCAAGCAATACAGATTCCCCCTCAATATGTGAAAAAGAAACATTAACAGTATTGCAAAGCCTTTTTTCTCTAGAGCCATTAAGACAGGCCTCTGGAATCTGCAGCAATGCATCAATCAAATAATCCTGAAATTCAGTCATATTCTTGATATCCTGCTCAGACATAAGCTCTATTGCTTTTGCAAAACCAACTGCACCTGAAACATTCTCTGTCCCTGGGCGAAGATTGAACTCCTGTGCGCCGCCGTAAAATAATTTTGTTATCTTGTCTTTTTTCCTGACATACAATGCACCAATGCCTTTTGGGCCATGAAGCTTGTGTGCTGAAAAAGAAGCAAGATCCAGGCGCATATTTTTTACGTCTATCGGAATTTTTCCTAATGACTGGACAGCATCTGTGTGAAAGATAATTCCTTTTTCCCTGCAGATTTCCCCGATTTTTTCAATGTCTTGTATTGTTCCAATCTCATTATTAGCATGCATTATAGTAGCAAGGATTGTGTCATCCCTTATTGCATTCTTCAATGCAGCTATATCAACAAAGCCGTCCTTGCTTATGCCTATATATGTAACTTCAAAACCTTCTTTTTCCAAGGCCTGACAGGTCTCTAAAACAGCATGATGCTCAAACTTGCTTGTTATGATATGCTTTCCTTTGTCTTTCAAGGCATAAGCAGTTCCTTTAATAGCAAGGTTATCGCTTTCAGTCCCGCCGCTTGTGAAAATAATCTCTTCTGGCTCTGCATTAATATATTTAGCCAGCTGTTCTCTTGCATTTTCCAATGCTTCTTTAGCTTCTTCTCCAAAAGAGTGTATGCTGGATGCATTGCCATACTTTTCAGTAAAATAAGGATGCATGGCCTCAACTACTTCAGGCGCTGTTTTTGTAGTTGCTGCGTTGTCTAAATATACTCTCATTTTAGTTAATAAAGCAATGCAGAGGCTTTATAAACCTTATGTTTAAAAAGACTGCACCAGGTGCTAACCAATAGCGCGCTACATCTACTTTTTTAATCGCTTTTATTCCAGATTTATGTTATTCCGCATTTATGCCACAAGACTTCGCAAGGCGCTATTGGAAATATTGCTAAACATACAAAGATACAAAAGCTTTTTAAATGAACCAGTAATTCTCAAGAGCATGGTCGAAGGCAGAAAAAAATCAAGGACATTCAGGAGAGTCAAAGTAAAGACTCCTGGAGGAAATACCAAAGTCCAGTACAAGAGGCGAAAGCCTTCAAAAGCAAAATGTGCTGAGTGCAAGAAAGTATTGGCAGGTGTGCCTAGAGAACTTCCTCTAAAGATGAAGAATATGCCAAAGACCAAGAAAAGGCCTGAGCGCGCATATGGCGGAGTATTGTGCACCAGATGCGCTCGCAGGAAAATAGTTGAAAAAACAAGAAAAATCTCCAAGTAGTTATAGCGAATCCCAGCAAGTATTAAACATTTGTGAGATTCGCTAAATAGCAAATTGCAAAAATGCTGATGGTGTTTTGCCTGCAATTTGCTATTAAGGCGACTGCTACTCTTGGAAATGGAGGCAGCGCAGAATCAAAGATTCTGCTGGTCTCCAAAAATAAGTTTTGGAGGCAGAAAATGATTGAAACCGGAAGATTGTGCGTGAAGATTGCCGGAAGGGATTCTGGCAAAAAATGTGTTATTGTTGAAGTTCTTGATAAGACTTTTGTCATGATTGACGGCGAGACAAGAAGAAGAAAATGCAATGTTCTACATCTAGAGCCTTTAGAAGAAAAGATTGACATCAAGAAAAAAGCAAGCCATGCTGATGTCAAGGCTGCATTCAAGAAGATTGGCCTGGAAGCAAGGGAAACAAAACCAAAAGCAAAGAAAATAAGGCCAAGAAGACTCAGAAGAAGCAAGCTGGCAAAGCCGGCTGCAGAGCCTGAGAAAAAATCAGTCAAGAAAGCAGCAAAAACAGAGAAAAAAGCTGTAAAGAAAAAGACTGCAAAAAAGGCTGAAACAAAGGAAGAAAAGAAATAATCACTTCAAGGCATTAAATAACTCTGTGAGATTCAGCTCAAAAGCAGCTGCAGGCATATCCACGCCAAAAGAGTTCAATACAATTGGACTAATCTCTCCGATAAATGCAACTTTCTTTCCCTTGACAGAAATTCTTGCAACTCTGCCTGAAATAAATGCCTTGTGCTCAGCGTCTTCAATCTCATATTCTATTCCAAGCATCTTGAACAAGTAATCAATAACCTGCTTTATCTCAGTATAATCAACACTTGCATGACAGGACAAGGCAGCAATCCTCTCATAATCCATGATACTGCCTTCTTTATTGACTGTTACTGTTCCCTGCTCAAACATCTTCTGAGGATAATCCACGTGCTTGTTTCTCATCAATACATCCATAAGCCCTGGAATGAGCCATGTACGCAAGACAGAATAGTTCAATGAAGTGTAATTCTTTATCTCAACACACCCAAAATCCTTTATATTCATCTTGTTTAACAGCAATTCCTTGTTTGAAAGAATCGGGCTTGCAATCTCCTGATAACCTTCTCCAACCATTATCTCGCGAACAGTATCAATAAAGCGCTGGATATCAAAAGTATCTCCCCGGGTGTATGTTTTTAAATCAAGCGGCTCAATATTGTCATAGCCGTACATTATGGCAACATCCTCTATGATATCTACAGGATGCATCACATCACGCCTGATAGCAGGAACCGTGACCTTGTAATTTGCAAAATCGTATCTTGCCATCTCTAACAGCTTCTTTATTTCAGAATCCTTGAAATCAATGCCGATGATATTTGTGATATCCTCTTTCTTTATCTTCATTGCCTCTGTCTTGAAATCAGGAGTTGTTGTAGGCTTCCTGGCGTATCCTATATTGACAGAAGAAATATTAAATCCTCTTTCAAAGAACAGCTGCGCAAAGATATTTGCAGCAAGATTCACTGAATCCAGATCAGTGCCAGTTGCCTCGAAAAAAACCTCTTCATCTTCCATGCTTAGCCTGCCTGTTGTCTCTGAATTGATAATTGGAGGAAAGCTAAGCACTTCTTTCTTGTAATCAATCAGCAGAGGATACTTCTTGCAATTCTTCAAAATCCAAGCATACTCTTTTCCAGTAGGATGCTGGTCAAGTATCTGCGCGAGATCCAGCTCTTTCATGAAGTCCAGCGGAACAAATCTCGCGCTCCTCGGCGGAACAGCCTTGTAAAAGACAGGAAATGTGATTTTCTTTGCAGGATAGACGCCGATTGCAATCTTTTCTCTTCTCCTGCCATATGCTTCGCAGAATTTTTCTTGCATCTGGATAAGCTGCTTCAAGAAATGATCATTTATCTTTTTGCCTTTTGCAACAAAAGCAGCAATATAAGGCCTTATTGTCTTTAGAGAGGAATCAACCTGCACCTTATATTCTGGACTTTTATGAATCTTTATCTTTGGAATGCCTTTTTCTTTTCCTACAACACCTCTCAAAAAGATGGCCAGTCCTTCAACAGACCAGAGATAAGGAAGATTTGTGTCATTGAACTGCACAGTCATCTCATCATCTGAAATATCCTCAAGCTCTGCCTTGGCATATGCCAGCAAATCTTTTAGCTCAGACTTCTTCAAGGTCTTTTTGACCAGGGAGTTCAAATCCTTTAATGAAAATGTGCATGTTGGCATTAAATCACCTTTGCATTCCTCAAATAATCTAAATCGTGTGAAAATAATTTTCTGATATCCTTTATTCCCAGCTTGAACATGGCAATCCTGTCAATGCCTATGCCCCAGGCAAGCACCGGAATGTTTTTTCCAAGCAAAGGCACAACAACCTCTGGCCTGAAAATACCTGCCCCGCCTAATTCTATCCAGCCCATTTCAGGATGTTTTGCAAACAATTCAACACTCGGTTCTGTAAAAGGAAAATATCCAGGAACAAGCTTTACTTCTTCTGCGCCTGCAAATTCCTCTGCAAACATCTTCAGCAGGGCAAAAAGATGCCTCATGTTAAGTCCCTCTTCAATGATAATGCCTTCTGTCTGATAAAAATCAACTGCATGGGTTGCATCAACAACATCTGGCCTGAAGCATCGCGCAATGCCAAAATACTTTCCAGGAATCTTCAAGTCTTTTGAAGCAAGCATCCGCGCAGAACACGCTGTTCCCTGCGTCCTTAATAACAGGTTATGCGTTCTTTTCACATCAAAATCATACTGCCAGCCTATGCTTCCTGTCTTGCCGCCATTTTCATGGGCTGACTTGACTTTCTTGACCAAGGATTCATCAAGCTTTGCAGGCTTTCTTGATTCAACATAATATGCATCATGGATTGCTCTTGCGGAATGAAACTGCGGCATGTACAAAGCATCCATGTCCCAGAACTCTGACTCAACAAGAGGGCCTGTCATCTCCTTAAAGCCCAGTTCAATGAATTTCTCGCGGACATTATCAAGAAAACGCCTATAGTTCTGCTTTTTTCCGCAATAAATCTTAGGAACATTAATTTGCACATCATACCTGCGAAAAGTCTTGTCACGCCATGCGCCTGTGCGCAGCATCTGCGGTGTGAGTGTATCAATGACTTTCTCATCGCTAATGCCCATATCAATCAACTGCTGGCCTGGCTTCAGCAGCTCAACTTTCTTGATTTTTTGAAGCTCAACCTTCACTATGTTCTTTCTTTTCTTTAGGTTGTCCAGCGCAAACTTGTCTTCAGGAGCAAGTTTTTTTATTTCAACAGGAAAAGGCTTTTTCAAAAATATTTCTTCAGGAAACTCTTTTTTCAGGTATTTTTTTCCCTGGTCTGTCAGCTTTACTCTCAGCTCCTTGTTCTTGATTATGAGAATCATCGCTTTTTTTCTTAAAGCGCCGAGGCAGGTATTGAGTTCGTTCTTTGCCAGCTTGCTGCTCTTTTCAAGCCGGGTGATTGTCATCTCCTTATCTTTTAAAACTTCTATAAAACGCCTTTCAGGAAGTGTTTCTTTCAGATATTTTTCGCCATTCTTGTCAAGGTTGACTACTTCCTTTAATTCTGTATCAATCTTGATTACTTTCTTGTTCTGCAGCCATTGCAATGCGCGCATGACTTCTATTTCCTTTAATCCTGTTGCAGAAACAATCTGAGGAAGGGTCTTGAATTTATTAAGAACCGGCAAAACCTTCCTTTCCAAAGGATGCAACGTCTCAGCTAGTTTTTTCAAGTCCATAGTAATTCAAAAAAGAAAAAAAGAAATTTTATTTCTTTAGGCCCTTCCATGCTGTATCAAACAAGGTCTCCAGGGCTTTGGCGAAAAACGGGGAATTCACCCAGATTCCAACATCATATGTCGGGTGAACCTCCTTATCGTCCAATACCATAAAGACAATCTCTTTGCCGTCAACAATGCAGAATCTTGCCTTGGAATCTGCATTACGCACGTCTGCCACAGAACCAATCTCGCTTACAGTCTTTTTTGTCTCCCTTGTCAAAGGTGCAGCGATTTTTATCTTCACTCCTTTCTTTTTCAATTTTTCAAAGACTGGCTTTAATCCTTCCACTTTTCTCATAAGACCTTGAGAAGTAGTCATTATTGTAACAGATTTTTGCGCATTCTTGATAGTAAGTTCTAAATGATTGTATAGATTGTGTCTTCCCTTGATGCTTCCGCTCAAGTCAGTCGGCTCAATCACTTCAATGCCCTGCTTGTGAAGTGTCTGAAGCTCGCCTAGAACATCTGTGTTTTTCAAGTCCTCGAGCCTCTTTACTTTCATCTGGGCCTCTTCGTGCATGTTCTTCTTGACGCGCTCAATAACCTCTGTAGGAGGGACAGCAATATACTTTATCGGCTTGCCCAGCTTCATTATGACAAAGCCTTTTTTCTCGAGGCTCTCAAGAACATCATAGCTTCTTGATCTTGGAACATTAGCGATATCAGAAAGCTCTCCAGCAGTCGCAACACCTCTGGACAACAATGACGCCCAAATCTTCACTTCATACAAGTTCAGAGAAAAAAACCGACGTAATTTACTTAAAAATTCTTCTTTTACTATCATTTATACCTCCCCCCTTTTTTATTATTTGCTTGAGGTAAATCTGAACCACTATTTATATGTTACGGTTTTGATGCACTACAAAGAGGGGAATAATAGCGCAAACAAAACCCCTTGTTTGTCCGTTGCTATTCTGGAGTAAAGAAATGATGGCATATATATAAACATTTATGTCATTTAGAATAGATTTTGAAAATTATATTCGATAGTTAATAGGATAATTTAAATCTCAGCAGTGCTGCAATACCGCCAAGACCCTCTAGTTTCTTGCCGCCTGCATGCTCTATAGAAATGATATGGATCTTTGCCTTGCTCTTGTCTGCAAGCTTCATCAGTGCATCTAAATGCTTGAACTTGTCTTCATCCCTTAATTTCATTATCAATGCGTCTGTAACAAGCAAATCCTTGACAGCCCCTGCATTGACTGCTTCTGCGACCTCTTCCATGCCATAAGCAGCAAGTCCTTGTTTAGATATCTCTGCAAGCACCTGCTCAACAAGCGCAAGCTCCTCACTCACTCTTTCTTCTTTAAGTGCTTTCTGCACTTCTTCGCGCTTAAGCACCTCATTAATTGCAGACTCGTCAGCAGAAGAACATGTTGCCTGCACAATCTTGCTTTTAAGCTCCTTGTCCTGCAATACCTTCAGCAATTCCTCTTTCCAGAAAGCCGGGCTTGCCAGAATAATCTTGTCAAGCTTGTAGCGCTTGTCATACTCCTCAAGCTGTTTTATTATCTGGGAATAAAAAGTTGATTTGACGGGAGTGTCCACAGCTTTCTTTGCAACCTCTCCATGGATGTGCGTCAATAACTCATAGCCTGCGCGCTTCATCAAGGCAAAATAAGCATCTTCCCTGTCAAAAACACAAATCAATATCTTCAAAAGCCTTGCCTGTGCAGCTTCTTTCAGGCGGTTTATCTGATAAGAAGGCCACTCTTCCTTTATAATCGTAATAATAGTATCAACTTCAATATTAAATGTGTGATAACTTCCTTTTTGCACATCTTCAGGCCCTTCTAATATCGTGCCTAAGACGCGCAGCCTGTTTGTTGTCTTGGAAAACTCAACTTTCTCAACTTGCAAAACAATAAAAACAGTCTTCCTGACAGCTTCTTTTTCAGCACTGCCTACCTTGATCTTGCGGAAGGTCTTGCCTTTTACAGTATCGCCTGCATCAATCACCTGGCTAAGATACCAAAGATCATCAAGGTTCTCAACTTTTACCTTTGCTTCTCCTTTCTTGAAATTTGAACTGATTATCTTCATAACACAAATAAAAACCACATCAGCATTTAAAACTTACCCCTATAAAAAGAAAAACATTTATATATACTCTAGTTAGTAATATACTAACAAAAGAAAAAAGGGTGATTCAATGAAAAAAAGAGCTGATGGAGCACCAGTAGGCGCCACTGCAGCCTCGCTCATAGGAATAATAGCCTTGCTGTTAGTTTTCTATATAATATTTTTACCTCCAGGAGAAAGAGCTGCACTTTTTGCAGATGAAAATCTTTCAGAGACCGGAGAAGTTATTGAAAAAAAAGTATTGCTGCAAGCACCGATAGGAAAAATTGAATTTGTGGCTGAAAATGAGTTTGACCACTATCTTCCAAACCTTTACTTGCACGAATCTCGCGGTGCAGAGATACTGACCACAATAAATCCGTTCACAATAAAGAAAACAATCTACAAGACAGACCGAAAAGCTCACACATTCGGCATAGCAGACCCTGCAAACACGCAAAATGTGTATGTCAGCTTTGCAGCGCCAGTTCACGAAGGCGCATTAAAAGTACGATTCAATGATATGGATGTGTTTGAAGGAGAGATAAGACAGACAAACCCTCCGCCAATACCAATAAGCAAGAATTACCTTCAGAAAAAGAACACAATAAGCTTCCAGGCAGAAGGATTCGGCATACCTACAAGGAAATACGAATTGACAGATGTCAAGATAATCGGAGATGTGCTTGACAAAAGCAAGCTTTCTGGAATGATTGACCTGCCAATAAGCCAGGTTGAGCACAACAATCTTGAAAGGGCCTGGATGGACTTTTATCCATTATGCGACCAACTATCTGTAGGCACAATGACAATAAGCATAAATGACAAGAGCATATTCTCAGGCGTGCCTAACTGCGAAAGCCTGAACAGGAAAGACATCTACAAAGAAGACCTTAAAGCAGGCAAGAATATGGTTGAAATAATGCTGTCATCTGGCAGTGCGTCTGTTGAACAGATAAGACTAAAGACAATATTAGACCCTACAAAAGGCTTCATGGATTACTTCAATGTTAACAGCGTGCTTTATGAACAAATAGCAGACGGCATACAAGATGCAGAACTGGTAATAAAATTCATTGATGACAATAAATTAAAAAATGCGCGCTTAAATGTGAATGGCAGATTATACATGATAGACCAGAGAACTCCTACGTACAGGGCAGACATATCAAACATAATTGAAGAAGGAAACAATTATGTGGAATTAACGCCATTGACAGAACTCAACATCGTAAAACTTGAGATAAGTGCTAAATGAAATGGTTGACACTGAAAAAATACAAAGCACAGCATTAGGTATTGGAATTATCCTGATAGTGGGCGCAGTGCATTTGTTTGACGTGTTCACGCGTTATTATAAAGGAGCAATCAACTTATACACGTGGGCCTTGTTTTTTGCGCTTTATGCCGTGATTGCATACAGGCTCCAGCAAAAATATCATGACTGGAAGCCGATATTAGTCTGCTTTATCTTAAGCGCACTTGTCATGCCATTGCTGTATAGTCTTCTTGCACAATATAGTGCAATTGCCGGTATAATAATGGTATTTAATCCAGTGTGGATCATCTATCTGCTGTTTTTCCATTCAGAAGAATATCCCTGGATAAGCACAATCTATCTTTTGTTCTGGATCATGCTGCTCACATTCTCATTCATGCCACAGATACAAGAATATGCAGGGCAGCAAGGATACACGATCCCCACAATCTCGCCTGCAATAACAATAAGATATCTAGTAAGAGCAACTGTTGATGCAGCTTATCATGTCTGGGATACTCTTGTAGGCATAAAAGAGACTGTTGAAAAAGAGGTAGAGCGGAGCATCAAGATTGCGTCGGGAGACTATTATACCGGCCAGGTGGACGAAGGCGCCAAGAAAATGCTCGGGGTATTTATTGAGCCGCTGAAGGCAGCGCATCCGACATTCTATGAAGGCGAGCCGGCAACAGTTTATTCAACATTAAAAGCAGAAACAATGGAAGATCCTCTGGATATCAAATTGACGTGCACTGCAGACAAGATAACTGCAGACCAAGTCATCCCGAAAAAAGAATTCAAGGTTTACACTACAGAAGAACAGGCAATTGACTGCATATTCAAGGACCTGAAAGCAAAAAGCTATGTATTCAAGCTGGCTGCAAACTTCGAATTCACAACAAGAGCTTACAAACGTGTTTACTTGATTGAAAAAGACAGGTTAAGGGAGTACCGAAGAGAAGGCATCGACCCCTTGGCTGACTTCCCGCAAAAACAGACTAAAACAATCTACACAGCAGGGCCTGTCATGATTGGAGTCGGAGCAGGTGTTGAAACACAGCCAGTAGGGATAGCATATACAACAGTCTCTGAGCAAGGACCTACAATCGGTGTAACCATTGATAATGCGTGGATAGGAGAGCTCAAAAAGATAGAATACCTTATTCTTTTGACTCCGAAAGGAATGGAAATAGACAACATAAATGGAATTGAAGTCGAGGCAACTCCATGCGAAGAACTTGATGAAAAAGATGCAGAGTTCTGCGATGACGGAGTTGAAACCGCTTATCTGCTTCCAAAGAAACTGCTTGACCAGGTCAACAAGGAAAAAGACATTGTTGGCTTCACATTCAGGGCATTTACTAAAATAACAGACTTTGATGATTTAATGGGAGAGGACCCTGTATCAATCAGAAACATAAAGGTCACCACGAGATATGATTACAGTTATTCAACACAGCGCTCAATAACAGTAGAAAAACAAGAAGCAACAACATGAAAAAAATAATTTTTTCAATGATGATTATACTTGCGATTTTAGCTAGTTGTACGTACATGCAAACAAAAAAAGAAGAAATAAAGGTTCCTGAAATCCACAAAGGAACACAAGGAGTTGTCATGGAATTCCTGCCTGAACTGCCTCCTTCAGAAGTCTATGAAGGGCGCTATTTTGAAATCATGCCAAAAATATACAACAAAGGAGCAGCAGACATACAAAATGGGATGATCTCAATAGGGTATGAAGAGCAGCAGATTTATTTTACTTCAGAAAGCAATGACAAGTTTGACTTAGCAGGAAAATCTGTCTTTTATCCTGAAGGAACTGAAACAACAAAAAGCTTCAGGGCACAGGCACGAATGCTGCCTCCGCAATTCGAGCACTTTGAGACAGCAATAGTTGCCAGCGCATGCTATCCCTACAAGACAGAAGCAACTGCGCTTGTGTGCATTGATACGGACATAACAAACATTGTAAGAACAAAGCCCTGTAAAACACAAAAAATAACATTCTCAGGAGGGCAGGGCGCTCCTGTGGCAGTCACATCTGTAGAGCCTAAAATGCTGGTGCATGAGGATCCTGAAAGAATACAGCCCGAGTTCATAATCAAGCTTGAAAATTTAGGAAAAGGACAGGCAATGGTGAAAGACAAGGTTTTTGATGCATGTACAGGCAAGCCACTTGGTGAAGAGACCTGGAACAAGGTTGAATTAAGAGCAGCATTATCTGATGTTGAGCTGAACTGCAGGCCAGAAAAAATCAAGCTAACAAAAGACCAAAGGATTGTATGCACACTTGAAGGCGGAATTTACAAGGAAGAAGGAACATACCTTGCGCCATTATCAATTGAGGTAAATTACGGCTACATGGACCGGATGGTAAAAGGGCTTGAAATCAAGAAAATAGAAATAAAATAAAAAAGTATTTAAAAACTTGAATCAAACAAGAGTAAAAATGAAGAAAATCATCCTCATATTATTGGTTCTTGGAGTTTTAATAAGCGCGTGCGCTCCTAGAGCGCCTGACAAAGAAACAAGTCTTATGACACAATACAGGACAGGAACACAAGGGCTTAACCTTAATTTTGCACCAAACCTTCCACCAAACAGGCTGTTTGACACAGAACAGTTCAGTGCGCTAGTTGAGATAGAAAACAGAGGAGCATATACTGTCGGCGGCCCAGGAGACAAGATATACCTTTCAGGGTTTGACCCGTCTATAATTACAGGAATACTTGAGTGGGGGGAAAACATACCTTACATAGAAGGAAAGACACAATTCGTTACAGAAGGGGGGCTGGATGTAGTGGGATTCAAAGGAACTATTGCTCCGTTGGCTCCAAAAAACATTGACAAATATCCTGTACGGCTTCTTGCAACAGCGTGCTATGCTTATGAAACAATTGCAACAGCACCGATATGCATCGATCCTGATCCTTACTCGCCAACCACAAGAGCAAAAATCTGCACTCCAACATCAATCTCATTAAGTGGAGGCCAGGGGGCGCCGATTTCAGTTTCTACAATAGAAGTTGAGCCAAGCCCGGGCAGGACAAGATTCAAGATACATGTCAGTAATGTAGGCGGAGGCGATGTATTCAGGTCAGGAGCGCAGTATCTCCAGAAATGCAGCCCTTTTACAGCAGGATTAGGCTTTGATGAGATTGATTATGTTGAATTAAGGGATGTTATGATATCAGGCATGTCAATAAAGCCAACCTGCAAGCCATTAGACAACAATCATATAAGGCTGACAAATGGCAAAGGAACAGTTTTCTGCGAATTCATGACAAGAGGACAAGATGCATATACAACTCCGATGAGCATAACACTTGCATACGGCTATAAAAACAGCATATTTAAAGACATAGAAATTGTTTCCGTATATTAATTAATAATAGAAAAATTTATATAATTGAGAGGCAAAGATTTCTTTATAATTTACGAGGATTGATAAAATGAAAAAAATAAGCTTCTTTGCAATAATAATGCTGTTAATTTTTGTGATTGGGTGCCAAGGCGGAGAACAGATAGAGATTGTATCGCCTTTTATCGGCGGCACCACAGGCGTTGTATCAGAATTTGTTGATTTCAGGGCAGAGATCTTTGATGGCGGAAGAGACCCTTTTGATATTATTCTAAAGCTTGAAAACAAAGGCGAAGTTCCTGTACAAAAAGAAGATGTGCGGGTAAAGATATCTGGAATAAACCCTGCAGAGTTTGGCAAGCTTGAAGAGCAGCTGACAGCAAGCCCTGAAGATGACCTTCCAGAGACAATGAAAGATGCCCAAGGCAACATACTTCCAGGAGCTCCTGTCTTTGTTGAATTCAAGGAACTGAACCATATATCCCCAATAGCAGGCACGCAGATTGACCTGCCATTAAGAGCAGAAGTGTGCTATCTATATGGAACAAAAGCAGTAAGCAAGATTTGTGTGCGCGAAAACATACTTAATCCTGCACCAGAAGGAATCTGCGAAATCACAGGCGCCAAACCAGCATTTAATTCAGGAGGCCCGATACAGTTCTCTGATTTCAAGGAAAGCGCGCGTGCAAGAAACAAGATAGGATTCAGCTTTGAAGTAAAGAATGTCGGCGGAGGAGACGTGTTTGCAAAAAGAACCTTGTGCGACAAGACACAAAGAAAAAACAAGGATAGCGTCTATATAAAAGTTGATACAAACCTTCCAGGACTGAGCTGCACAGGACTTGAGACCTCAGGAAAAACAGCAGAAGGATACGTAACTCTTTTTGACGGGTCAAAGATAATCACTTGCACGCAGACAGTTGACACAAGAACAGACTTTGAGCAGCTGATCACAATAGATGCAGAATATGATTATGAGGAATACCAGCAGACAACGATAACAGTCAAAAGCTCTGGAGAAGGTCCGACTGCTCCAGAAACACCAACAGAAGCAGGAAATGCTTCTGAATAATTATTTTTTTTCCTAATCTTTTTATAGAATCCCCTCTTATTCTTAAACATGCATTTGCTTAATGTTTGCGGGAAACTCTGCCTGCCAAAAAATTTCAAAGGCAGGTATGAATGCTTTGGACTGGATATCATACATGAATTTCCAGAAGCAGTCATAGTTCCAATGGCAGGCATTGCAACAATGCTTCATATTCTCTATATCTCAAGACCGATAATGCGCAAGAGGGGAAAATCCTCAATACTAAGAACAGAAGATTTTGATACAAAAGACAAGATTGAAAGTATTTTCAGGGATAAAAATGCTTTTGCAGCAGCGCCAGACCATGCGCTTGATCCTTCGCCTTTAGCAGAACTTGTCTTTGAAAACAGGGAAAAAAGCCTGAAAACTATTGTTGAAAAGCTTCTGAATGCAGATTATAAAAAAGTGGCTGTATGGGCCAATAATGGTATTGGAAAGACAGCAAGTGATTATGGCAAAGAAGACGGTGTCTTAAAAGACAGATACGGCCATGTTCGGGGAACAAGATTAAATGGAAAAGAAAAACCAACTTATCAAAGAGGAATGCCCGACACATATCAAAATGCCGGGCACGCACACATACATATTGCACCTGTTACTGAAGATAATAGATTTGACATTGCTCTTTTAAGAGAATTAAGAGATACTCATAGAACTGCTAAAGGCATGAGCCTGATGGATTACCGCGAGTATGCAAGAACACAGCACGGTGCAAAACCCTGCATTGCAGTATGCATAGTTGATGCTGATAAATATGACAGTGAAAAACCTCTTGTTTTTGAATTTTATGCGGCTTCTGAAAAGATCCAACAAGATGATGATAAACCGATGTCTGGCCTTGTAAGAGAGACTGTCCTGGATTTTACAAGATTATCTTTAAACATAGATCTTGGGCATGACGAAGTGAAGAAACAATATACAAACATGACAAAAGAATATTATAAATGGCTTTTAGCAGACTAATTCTTGACAGCACAGATCTGAGCAAGCAATGCCTCTAACTGCAGGTATTCATCAGAGCCTTCAACCAGCCTGAACTCAATCTCTCCGCACTTGTCGACTAAAGCAACCTTTTGCCTGGCATCAATATCTAATTCCCATATCTCTTTCTGTATCTGCTTTATGACATCCAGGCCAGAAAGACCATAGCGAAGCATGATATCCAACAACTGCTTTCTTGACGCAAGAAAATCTCCTTTGACTGCAATGCTCAATAATTCCTTGATTTCCTGTGGCTGCGCAGTCGAAGCCATGGAATAAACAACTTCGTGCGTGATCTTGTCTGTCACAGAAGCACAGCTCTGCAGAACATTCTCTAATTTCCTGCAGTCTCCTCCTGAGACCTCAATCAAAGCAGATTTGGCATCATCATCAACCTTCAGCTTCTCTTTTTCAACAATAAAATTAACCAGCGCGAGCATGTGCTCTTTTTCAAGAGGCCTGAAGCGGAACATGGCGCACCTTGACTGTATAGGGTCAATTATCTTTGAAGAATAATTGCACGCAAGAATAAATCTGCAGGTAGAAGCATAATTCTCCATGGTTCTCCTCAAGGCCTGCTGTGCATCTCTTGTCAAAGCATCACATTCATCTAGAAAGATTATCTTGAAAGGAACATCGCCGATTGCCTTTGTCCTTGCAAAATCCTTTACCTTAACCCTTACAACATCTATTCCTCTTTCATCAGAAGCATTAAGCTCAAGAAAATTCTGCTTCCATCCCTCGCCAAACATCTGCCTGGCGGTAACTAATGCCAGCGTGCTCTTGCCAATGCCTGCAGGTCCTGCAAACAATAGATGCGGAAGATTTTTCTGCTCAACAAAAGCCTTAACTTTGGATACTATCTCTTTCTGGCCTTTTATCTCCTCAAAAACAGAAGGCCTGTATTTCTCTGTCCAGATAACACTTTGATTCATGATTTCCCCCTATGAAAATAAGCTAGCATAGACTGATTTAAATAGTTTTGGTTTGCGAATAAAAAGGCAAAACTAAGGTTTAAATGATGTCTTCTTCAGAAATGACCATGAAATCGCCCATGGCAATCACTGCAGAAAAAGGTATCAATAGCTTTCCTTCCTTGTTTTTTTCCAGTTCCAGCTTTTCAGTATAGCTTGTAGGGCTTTTCAATACGAGATTGATTAATTCACCAGATTTGGTCTCAAAAATTATGTCCCCCACTTCTCCAAAACGCTTTCCTGCCTTGCTAACTACTGTTTTGCCAATCAGTTTCTTTGAGAATTGCTTATCATTTTCAGCCATGTTTTTTCACCCTCAAACTTTTCTTTTTATGAGTTTTGAATAGGTCATTTATTATTTAAATGTTGCGCTTTTTCGGCGATATCATCACTGTAACATATCTTTTTCAGACCACACTTTTCGCATTTATTTGTGTTAGTGCATTTTTTAGGCAGTTTTTTTGAATCAAGCAGCTCCCTGACTTTCTTGATTAAATCCTTTACCTGATCTTTAAGAAAAGGATTTATATCAATTCTCCTGGAAATATTCTCATCAATATATTTAACGTAGCCAGACGTAATCGGCACGTTAAACCTGTCTTCAAGCAGCAATGCATAAGCAGCAAGCTGGATCTTGTGGTTTTCCCAGGCGCCTTCTTTCGGGGCTTTTCCAGTCTTTAGCTCAATAGGGACCACGCCGTCCTGATAAACCAATACCTGATCAATCTTTCCTGATATGCCTAATTCTTCTGCAGAAATCTTGTATTCTGACTTTATTTTTGGGATGAGAGTCTCCCACAATTCCAAGCCATAAATATTTTTTTCCTTGATGAAGTTAAAGATACTCTCTGTTCTTGCCTCAGCTTCTTTAATAAATAAAGGATGAAACTGCTTGAATGCTGCGACAGGAAGAAGTTTTGCCAGTGCCAGCTGCTTCCTGCTGTTCAAAATTGCCCTGCGAAGAACCTCAGAATAAATAGAAGTGTATTTCTCAAGAATCTGCTCTTTTGTGACGCCTTTTTGAAAAGAAGAAACAATATCTGCCTCATATTTCTCCATCTCTTCAAATACCTTGTGCTTTATTGCCCCTTTTACAAGCAGAGCTTTTGGAATCTCAGAATATCCCATCACTTTTTCAAGAAAAAGCTTTCTAGAACAGAATAGATATGCAGTCAAAGATGTTACAGCAAGCATAAGCAAACATAATCCCTGTGAGTTTATATATTTTCTCAGAAACCTTTTTATACTAAAACAAAGAAGCCAATAAGTATGAATGCAGAAGAGAAACTTGAATTAATCAAAAGAAACACGCAAGAGATTGTCACAGAGAAAGAACTAAAAGAACTTCTGAAGAAAAAGAAAAAGCCTGCTGTATATCTGGGAACTGCAGTCACAGGAAAACCTCACATAGGATATTTTCTTCCTGTAATCAAGCTTGCAGACTTTTTGAGAGCAGGATTCAAGGTAAAGCTGCTATTAGCAAATTTGCACGGCGCATTAGACGGTACGCCGTGGGATGTGCTGGAAAAAAGATACAAATATTACGCAAAAGTGATGCCTTTGATGTTCAAGGCAATAGGCGCAGACATAAAAGATTTTGAGATAGTGAAAGGCTCTGACTTTCAGATGAAAAAAGATTTTTACTTTGACATGCTCAAGATGTCAACAGAGGCAAGCATAAATGACTGCAAGAGGGCTGCGGCAGAAGTTGTAAAATTCGGCGAGAATCCAAAGCTTTGCGGCCTTATTTATCCAATAATGCAGGCACTGGATGAAGAATACCTGAAAGTAGACATACAATACGGCGGAGTAGACCAGAGAAAGATACTCATGTTTGCACGCGAATTCCTTCCAAAGATAGGATACAAGGCACGAATAGAAGTAATGACACCCATGATTCCTGGATTGATAGGCAAGAAGATGAGCGCCTCTGATCCAAGAAGCAAGATAGGCCTTGCAGACGATGAAAAAACAGTGATGGACAAGCTAAAAAGCGCATATTGCGAACCTGGCGTTATAGAAGACAATGGAGTGCTTGCATTCCTGAAATATGTAATAATGGTAATCAAAAAAGACAAAAAAGAATCATTTGTGGTAGAGAGGCCTGAAAAATTCGGAGGCAACAAAGAATTCAAGACATATGAAGAGATAGAAAAAGCATATGCTGCAAAAGAACTCCATCCTCTTGACCTGAAGAACGCCCTTGCAAAAGAGATAAATAATCTGCTGGAGCCTTTCAGAAAAGAGAAAAAAGAGATTGAAAAACTGGCAAAAGAAGCATACTAAAGCCTGAACCTTCCATTCTTCTGGAACAATTTGCCGTCCAGATAAATCGCTCCATTTCTTCTTAAGTCCTTTACTAAATCCCAATGCAAGGCAGACCTGTTTTTTGCATTGCACTCTTTATAGCCGTGCCCAAGGGCAAGATGGATTGTTCCGCCAATCTTCTCATCAAACAATGTGTTCTTTGTAAACTGCTTTATATTATAATTACAGCCTATGCCCCACTCGCCCACATATCTAGAGCCAGCATCAAGGTCAAGCATTGCCTTCAAGAAATCAAGGCCAGACTGCGCTTCTTCTTTCACAACCTTGCCTTTCTTGAATTCCAGATAGACTCCCCGGACTTCATTGCTCCTGTAGATAGCAGGATAATTGAAAGTTATGTATCCATTAACAGAATATTTGTCAGGAGCAGTAAAAACCTCGCCACCGGGCATATTATTAGTGCCGTTTCCTAAAACACAGTTAGTCGTCTTTACAGTAAAAGACAAATCAGTCCCAGAGCCTACGATATGAACCTCTTTTGCCTGGTTCACTTTATCTGCAATCTTTTGCAGGCGCGTGTTCAGGTTTTTCCAGTTAAGGTTTATTGCATTAAAAGCAAAACCCTCATAATCATGCAAAGACATGCCCGCATTCTGGGCATAAGCAGGCGTAGGATAATCAAAAGCAACCCATTTGACATTCTGCAAACGATATTTTGATATAGGCCTCAGAATCTTTGCTCGCTCTGCAATCTTCTTAGGATCAATACTTGCAAACTCGCTTGTGTTTCTAGGCGCTCTTATTGCGATATAAGCATCTGTGTTTTTCATCTCATACATTGCAGTCTTAGGAAAACGCGTGAGCTGCTGGCCTTTTGCATATTTGTAAAACAAATAAGCAGCACCTGGCAAAGGAGTCCTTATTACAGGGTGTGCTCCTCTTTGCAGACACATCTTATAAATCTCAAGAACCAGCGGCTGAGCAACAGGCGGAGCTGTTATGACAACCCTTTCCCCTTCCTTCACTTTGGTGCAATAGTCAACCAGGACTTTAGCAGCTTTTTTAATGCGCACAGTGGTCATTGTAAATAATTTTTGAATAATGATATATAAATGTTGCGAGGAAAATTTACCATAAAGTTTATAAAGCTTCCACCTCTAGAAAACGCCATGACAAGCAAAGATGATGAAGTCAAAAAAATAGTATACGGCTATTCGACAGAGCACGATTATCTAGAGGAAGAAAATAGGGTCTTAAAAGAAACAGTATCAAGCCTTGAGCAGGAATTGAGCAAATACAGGAAAACGCCCTTGATTTCTTGCGAAGTAAAAGAAATGATTGAAGATAAGGTTCTTGTAAGGCTTCCTAACGGAAATGAATTTCTTGTTGACATAGCAGACGACTGCGAAAAAGTACTTTCAGGAGATACTGTTCTTGCAGAACAAAAAAATCTTACGGTAGTGAAGAAAATATCTAAAACAAAAAGATTTGATGTTGAAAAATTTGTCATAATTGAAAAGCCCAACACACAATGGACAGACATAGGTGGGCTTAGAGACCAAGAGCAGGAAATAAAAGAAGTGATAGAGCTTCCTTTATTAAAACCAAAACTATTCACAAAGGTAGGAATAAACCCGCCAAAAGGAATTCTATTGCACGGCCACCCTGGAACAGGAAAGACATTGCTGGCAAAAGCAGTGGCTGCCTCAACAAACTCAACATTCATTGAAGTTGTCGGCTCAGAATTGGTCCAGAAATTTATCGGCGAAGGAGCAAAGCTAGTGAAAGAAATATTTGAACTGGCTAGAGAAAAAGCACCGTCAATCATATTCATAGACGAACTAGATGCAATAGCAGCAACAAGAATGGATGTCGGAACCTCTGGCGAAAGAGAGGTGCAAAGGACATTCATGCAGCTTCTTGCTGAGATAGACGGCTTCAAGCCGCTGGACAATGTAAAAATAATCGGGTGCACAAACAGGATTGACATCCTTGACCCTGCAATAACAAGGCCAGGAAGACTGGACAGGCTAACAGAAGTCCCATTGCCATCAGAAGAGGCAATAAAAGAAATATTCAAGATACATGCTTCTACAATGAGCCTTTGCAAGATTGATGCAGACAAAATCGCAAAAGCAATGAATGGCTTCAGCGGAGCGCAGATAAAAGCAGCGGTAACAGAAGCAGGATATTTTGCAATCCGCGAGAACAGGACCAAGGTAAAAGAAGAAGATTTCTATCACGCAATTGAGAAAGTTGCTGAAAAAGAAGACATAGAATACAAAGAAATGTTTGGATAATTTGTGCGCGCTCGGTCTTCCAAAATATCTCACTGACCTATTTCTAGGCCTCGATTGGGATTCACCTCGTCATTGCGCTTTGCACTGGAATATTGTATAGAATAAGAGTATTTAAAGTAATCGGAAATATCAATGACGCCTGGCGGAGTCTTCAGTTGCTGAACAGTATCTGATAAATCTGAGAAACAAGCAATTAAAGAAGCAGACAAAGCGCGTCATTGCAATTTGAAATCCACACACACCCTATAAACGCCTGGGGCATAATGGCCTGCCTTTACTGTTCTAAGAATCCTGCACTTCTTTTTGTGTTTCTTGCACTCTGCTTTAATCTTGTCCCTTATTTCCTTGAACTCTTTCTCCCTTCCAAAAGTATAGAAATGAATGATTGCGCCTCTTTTCGCTGCCTTGAAAGCAGTTTCCAGAAATGTAATTGATGTCTTTGGCATTGGCATAAGAATCCTGTCAAACTTCTTCTTTAGCTTAGGAACAACCTTGACAACATCGCCCTTGTACAGCTTTATCTTATCCTGCATCTTGTTAAGCTTGACATTCTCCTCAGCAAATTTGTGCGCAACTGGATTAAGTTCAATGCCGCAGATGATTTCTGGCTTTGAATTCCTTGCTAAAACCAAAGGATAAGGAGCAACGCCTGAAAACATCACTAAAATCTTTTCTTTTGGCTTGACTTGCTTTGCGATCCGCAGTCTTTCTGTGCCTAATCTTGAACTGAAATAACATTTTTCCAAGTCAACTTTCATCTGAACACCAGATTCCTTGTATTCAGCAACTTTTTTCTTTTCACCTGCAAGAACCTTTAACTTCTGCCTCCTGTATTTTCCATAATGAATGCCGCTTTTCTTGACAACTGTCTTGACAGGCTTGAACAAACCAATCATTGTCTGGGCAATTATCTTCTCTTTTTTCTTTAGTTCATCAGGAATCTCTATAATCGCTATGCTTCCAACTACATCAAAGCTGGAGTGCATTGCAGACAGCTCTTTCTTTGTCAATTTTTTCTTTAGTGCTTGTTTTAAAGATGCCATTTTATATCGCGATAACAAAAACACCTGCAAGCATGATACCGCATGCCAATGCCTTGTGGAATATCCTTTGTTCCTTAAAAAACTTGCCACTTAAAACCACTGCAAATAAAGTGGATATCTTTTTTACTGGAGCAGCAAGGCTGACAAAAGTCATAGAAATAGCGAAAAAATAAGTCAGGTTAGAAAGATTGGCAAAAAAGGCATTGCCTAACAGCCATTTCCAAGATGTCTTATAGCTGTGGACAATATCCTTGAATCCTCCGTAAAAGAACAGGGTGATTGCCAGGAAACAGAATGTCTGGAAGCAGTAATGATAAAAGAGAAGGGTGAATGGTGATATGATTCCTATGAGGAATTTCTCGCCTATTGCAATTATTGCCGACAAGAAAAAACCAAACAAAAGGAATGCAATGTTTCTTGTTCGAAATAATGTGATAATCGGGGAGAGCCAGTGTCCTGCGCTGTGCTCTGACTCCAAGTAATATGTTCCAAAAAGAAGCAAGCCTATGCCTATCATGTGTTTTGATGTTACATGCTCGCCCAACAAGAAAAAAGCAAGCACCACAAGAAATAAAGGAGTAAGATTGCTTAATGGAGCGACAACAGACAAATCAACATGCCTGTAGGATCTTGAGATATATGTCAAGGCAACTGAAGTTGTCAATGAAATCAAAAATATGAATGCAGCAACAGTCAAGGGAATCTTAAAAACAATAAAAGGAGCAAACAGCAATACAATCAGAAGCTCTAATATCTTGAAAGAAGACAAGTATTCTGAAGTATGCTCATTCTTCAATGCCTTTTTCTTGAACAGAAGGCTTATCGCTCCTAACACTGCTGATACCAATACTAACAGTATCCATAACTCCATTATTAAAAATCACCTAACTTTTTTTGCTGTTTTTTTGCTCTTTCTTTTAATACGGGCTGAAGAGTCTTTTCAACCCTTTCAACATTAAAATCATGCTTATCAACTAATAATTTAACTATTTTTTGCTTGTCAGGAGTCTTGAATTTTATTTCATACTTATTTGTAACTTTCATCTTCTTGAATAAATAAAAAATATCTGTCCAAGGAAGATCATAATGCTCATCCCACTTGACATGCTCAAACAACTTATCAAAATCATCATATTCCTTAACTAACTTAATAGCAGTTTTGGGGCCAATGCCTTTTATTCCTGCGGGATTATAATCTGTGCCGACAAGCATTGACAAGGCAATCAACTTATCCTGGTCAATTCCTAGATTATTTAGGTTCTTGGCCAAATCAATAATCTCTGGCTTTATGGTCTGGTAAGCCATTGCGCCAATCTTTTTCCTTCTTCCTGCAATAGAAAGATTTCTCACAAGCTTGTCTGCACCATGAACAAGGCTGTCGAAATCCTGGCTTATAACTGCCCATGCCTTATTCTGCTTGACAATATGCGCTGCCTGAGCCTCTCCTTCAGAAGGAGCCTGGATAACAGGCAAACCAAGGGCCTTTATCAGGTCTTTTGCCTGGTCAACCATGTCTTTTGTCAGATATGCAAACCTTCCGCCGTATTTTCGCATGGCTGCAACATCTTCCTTAGATAAGGCTTCCCTGTATTTCATCTTTGCCTCTATCTTGAGCTTCTTGCGCTTCTCTAATTCAGCTGTCTTAAGCTCGGGCTTCTCACCATCAAAAACAAATGCAGGCTTGATGCCTTTAGCCATAAATTTAGTAGTTCTGTTGAATAATCCGATCAAATGAGAAGTAACATTGCCTGAGCTGTCTGTCAGAGGCTTGCCGTCAGGAGTTCGTATGGTTGTAAGGAACTGATACAGCATGTTAAAGCTGTCAACTGCAACAATCCTCCCCTTTAAATCATCTAAACTTATTACTTCTTTAATCAAAAGATCCCTTAAATTAACACCCATTATATCTTTCTGACAGCAACACCCTTGAATTTTTCAGTCATTTTCTCTGCTTGTTTTGTAAGATTTCCTGTAGTCAGGAAAAGCACAGGCAGTTTCATCAACTGGCCCTGCACAAAAGCATTGCTTAAGTCAGCCTCACCAACTCTTTTTTTGTCTTTTGCATGACAATAGTATGTCAATGCGCCTATTTCAGTCTGTATATCAATTATAAACTCGAATTCAGACTTTCTTTTCTGATTAAGTTTCTCAATAATGCGTATCTTGTTCTTGTCAAAATACTTGCTGAGATGCTTATAAAACGCATCAGAACCCTTAATTGTCTTGGGTTTTTTAATAATTTCCTTTATTTTATCAACAATCTTCTTTTGAGTCTCTTTCTTTTTAGATTTTGGCTTGGATTTTGATTTTGGTTTTTCAACTGGAGTAAGCTCTGGTTTTGGTTCAGGAGCTGGCTCTGATTCTGGCTGCGGCTCTGGCTCAGGAGAGGGCTGCGGCGGGGGAGCTGGCTCTGATTCTGGCTGCAAATTAAGCAGCTGCTTAATCAAAGGAGCTGCCTCTGTATCAGGAAGCATATACCATTTCCAAAAAATCTCTTTCTTTTCTCCAAAAGAAACCTCTAAAGGCCTTGCAAAATCCTTGAGATTTTTCACGCACACCCTTGACAAGGGATCAAGAGCTGCCTCTCTTAAAATCTTTTTTTCTTTAAGAATTTCATAGATTCTCCTATCTTTTTCATTCAAGTAAGAGACATAATTCTGAAGCTGCTCGCCATGCTTTGGATCATAATATAATGGAGAGCTTCCGACTTTTATATGAGATATCTTTAACAGGCCTTTTTCCACCATTGCAGAGAGCATTGCAGAAGCAATCAAAGAATCCTTGCCCAAAGCCTTGCCAACCTCTGTAGGCAATAAAGGCTTGTGATGGGCCATTGCAAGAATTTTATCCTGGAATTCCATAATCACAGAAAAGCACGCGTTGTATAAATAGATTATGGTGCTATAGAATTATGGTCTAAGCCACCTGACTTCCCAGTAGCTCACGTCGCCCTCGTCATCAACAACACCTATCATGAGGCGTTTCTTTGTGCTGTGGGCGACCCTGTTTTTTGCAGCAAATTCGTGCCAGGTCAAGCCGGTTATCTCATGAACAGGAAACACAACCCACTTGGCATGGTCTTCCCCAGGCTTAACTCCGCGCTCATAAACCCTGAAGTCAGCCCCAAATTTAAGAGCAGTCTTCACAATATACCCCCTGCTCCTCAAATCCTTGAAAACAACGTACCTTGTCCAGAAATTAGGCTCTATCTTAGCTGCTTTTTTCATGAACTTCTCAGAAGGAATAGGCTTGTTCCTGCCGTCAAGAACCTCTAAGCGCTTTTTTTCAATCAAGTACAAGGCTTCAAGCAAAGACAACTGAACCCTTCCAGAGTCCAGCAGAGAGCCAAACCTATTAGTATTATACAAATCTCTAGCTTCATTTGAGTTCTCTGTAATTACTCTTTCTTTTGCAAATTCTGCTTGAACTAATTTTTTTGCCATATCCTATTTTAAAAAGAACGCATTTAAAAAGCTTGTTATTTAAAAAGGAAATAAAGCGCCACGAGCACAGCCACTAAGATTAAATTTATTATCAACCCTTTTTTCATGCGCTGCTTTTCTTCTGGATTCAAAAAATAAACAAGCAATGTAATAGAAAGATATCCTCCAAGATGCGCAAGATATCCTATATTGGTTTCCTCAGGTGAAAGAACACCAAAAATGTCGCTGAATATGGATAACCATCCAAGAAGCAGTATTGGAATAGGAACGCCGAATACCAGAAAAGTTATGTAGAAAGGGTCTGTCAAAATCGCTGCTGCAACAAGTCCTGAGATTGCTCCAGAAGCTCCTATGCCTCCCTGTGCAAACAAGGACGCAAAAAGGTCTGATATGACTGCCGCGCCGAAATAAATGAAAAGCATCTTGTATCCAAACCGTCTCTCAAGAATCCTTCCAAAGATATAAAGAAAAAACATGTTGCCAAGCAAGTGGGCAATCGAGGCATGCAAGAACCAGGAAACAATCATTGGAATAAAATTCAATTGAGATAGCTGGCCTGGCTGAAACACAAGATTTCTCAGGGTTTCTTCTGGCATGAAGAACATAGTATAAATGAACATGCCAACATTCAATACAATAAGAAAGATTGTTAGCTTTGGCTCAAGCAAAAAATGAACTAGTTCACGCAGAGGCTGAAATAGTTCAGCAAAACTTTTTTTTCCGAAGAGAACAAGAAGCAGATACCAAGGAAGCTTCAACAAGAATAAAAATTGCTTGTGCACAAACTGCGCTTCTGTCTTTATGCTTTCTTCCATGCATGCCATATCGAACGCAACATATTTAAACCTTTTCAAACTAAAGTGAATAAAATGCAGCTAATAATACTGGGAACATCTGCAACTGTTCCGACAAAAAACAGAAACCATTCAGGATACCTTCTGACTTACAAAGCCGAAGGCCTATTATTTGACTGTGGCGAGGGAACACAAAGACAGCTGAAGCAGGCAGGAATAAGCTTTTCTAAAGTAACAAGAATTTTCTTGTCACACTGGCATGGAGATCATATGCTCGGCCTTCCAGGATTATTGCAAAGCATGGCAATGCACCAGTACACAAAAGAGTTGAAGATATACGGGCCTCCTGGCTCAAAAACAAAATTCAAGAAACTTCTTGAAGCATTTGAATCCTCATATCCTATAGAAGCGACAATGCATGAAATAAAAGAAGGGAAATTCCTTAATACGAAAGACTTCTATGTTGAAGCATATCCCCTGTCACACAGGACAAAATGCTATGGCTACAGGTTTGTTGAGAAAGACAAGAGAAAAATAAAGACAAGTGCATTGAAAAAACTAGGAATTCCTGAAGGCCCTCTGGTTGGAAAGCTGCAGCAAGGCAAGACAATAACTTTCAAAGGCAAGAAGATAAAACCAGAACAAGTATCAATTATTGTGCACGGAAGAATATTTGGCTATATATCTGATACAAGACCGAACAAGAATTGCTACAAGATAGCTAAAGATGCAGACATACTTTTGTGTGAATCAACTTATTCATCTGAACACAAGGAAAAAGCAGAAGAATATTTTCACATGACTGCTGTAGAGGCAGCACAAGTGGCATCACAAAGCAATACAAAAAAACTTATTCTTACACACTTCAGTGCAAGATACAAAGATGAATCTGTGCTAGAGAAAGACGCAAGAACAGTATTTGACAACACAATGGCGGCAAAAGATTTCATGAAGATTACTTTTTAAGAGCTAATTTGATATCTCCTGCTTTTATGGTTTTTCTGCCAGCATGAGCTGCAAAACGGATTGCATCATTTGAAATCTGCTCTACACACTCTTCAAGAACATCCCGCAAAGCAATCTTTGCCTTGTCACTCACTCTTGAAGCTCCTGCCTGCTTTAGAATCTTTTCCATTGCAGCCAATGGAATTGAACGCTTTGCCATAAAGCAAGGAAAAAAGGTTTTTCTTTTAAATGTTTCGCTACAAACAAAAAGAAATATAAAACCCAGAATAAAATAAATAATTATGAGCAGGAAAAGCAAGGGAATCAATGCTGAAAGGGAAATAATACACTCATTTTGGAAGATTCCGGGCTGGACTGCCTGCAGAGTAGCTGGCTCTGGATCAATGAAATATCCTGCGCCAGACATAATTGCTGGAAATGCAACAAGAAAGCTGGCAATAGAGTGCAAATCAACTAAAAGCAAGTACCAGTATTTTGAAAAAGAAGAGATAAAGCAGCTTTTGCTGTATGCAAAGATGTTTGCAGCAGAGCCCTGGATTGCGATACGATTCAATAGGGATAAATTTTATTTTTTGAGATTAAAAGACCTAAAAGAGACTAAAAAGAAGTATGTTGCTGATTTAGATTTGGCAAAAGATAAAGGATATCTAATAGAACAGATAATATAAATATAAGAATAAATAGCTATTTTTTGTTAATCTAATTACCAGAAAGCTTTAAATACGCAAAAACCCGTTATTTGTGTTGCTTTTAATTTGATTTGGAGTGAAGATTATACATGAAAGTACCATCCAAGCTTTTAGAAGAAGTAGCCAGCAGAGTCGCAGGAGAAGACGTTATTCCAGTAGTACGTGCTCTTAAGAACAGGAAAGATGTTTCTGAGTTCACCCTGGCCTCTGAGACTAAAATGGAAATAAACCTTGTAAGAAACATGCTTTACAGGCTGTATAATGCTAATTTAGTGACTTCTATAAAGAAAAAAGACAAGAAAAAAGGCTGGTATATCTATTATTGGACACTTAATATCCCAAGAGTGAGGCAGCTGGCAAGAAACTTGATGAAAGAAAGATCAGCACAGTTAAAAGAAAGACTTGCCAGAGAAAAAAGCTCTCATTTTTACATGTGCCCGACCCAATGCATAAGACTGAATTTTGAGCAAGCAACTGATTTTGAATTCAAATGCCCTGAATGCGGCGCGCTTTTGCATGAAGACGATAACACTAAAAAGATAAAAGATATTGAGAAAGAGCTTAAATATCTTACAAAAGAGCTCAAGAAAGCGGTGCCTGTAGAAGTAAAAGAAGAAGAGCCTGAGAAAGAAGTTAAAGTCAAGAAAGTTAAGGCCAAGAAAGCAAAAAAGCCTAAAAAGAAAAGAGCAAAAAAAGCAAAGAAAAAGGCAAAGAAGGCAAAGCCTAAAAAGAAAAAAACAGCTAAAAAGGCGAAGAAAAAAGTCAAGAAATCAGTGAAAAAGAAACCTAAGAAAAAAACCAAGAAAAAGAAGTAATTATTTTTTCTTCTTGACAGTTCTCCGTGAAACCATCTTTTCAATCTTTAATTCTTCTTTCAGTATCTTTTGAGTGACGCGGTCAATATGCGTCTCTATCTTAGCCATTCTTCTCTCCATCAATACAAGAACTCTCAGGCTGTACACGATTGCCGCCAAGGTACCTATAACAACTGCAAGTGTAATTCTTAAGACAGTATCAACCATTCATAACACCTCTTTTAATTGATTATAGCCTTTAAAAAGAGAAAGGTAATATAAAAATGTTTGTTTTATTTCTTGCTCCACAGCATGTTGAAGATATTTTCAAATGCTTTCGCAAAGAACTCTGTATTTACCCACACGCCAAAGTCGTATTTTGGGTGAATCTTGTTGTCATCCATTGCCATAATAACAACTGATTTTCCGTCAATAACACAGAATCTTGCCTTTATTGCATCTGTCTTCTTCACCTGCCCATATGCAGAAAGCGCTTTCTGAGCATTCTTGTTATTCTTGCTGAACTGTGCGAGGAATTTTATCTTGACGCCGTTGTTTTTCGCCTTGTTCAAGGCGTTCTTTAATGCAGTGCTTTTTCTTGTAAGGCCTGCATCTGTAGTCAGCATAAGAATAGATTTTTCTGCATTTCTTATAGCAGAGTTAAGATGAGAATAAAGATTGGTGCTGCCTTTAACAGCTCCTGTCAAATCAATAGGATCAACTGTGTTTATTCCTTTTTTGTGAATATTATTAAGTTCAGTTAGAACCTCTGATTTCTTCAGGCTTTCTAGAACATTTGACTGCTTTTCAGCAGCTGTTAAAATAGATTTCTTGACACGCTCAATAACTTCTGCAGGAGGAACAGCGATGTATTTTATAGGCTTTCCGAGCTTCATAACAACAAATCCTTTTTTTTCAAGGCTCTCAAGAACATCATAGCTTCTTGATCTTGGAACATTAGCGATATCAGAAAGCTCTCCAGCAGTCGCAACACCTCTAGAAAGCAAAGCAGTCCAGAGTTTTGCTTCATAGCTGTTTAAGCCAAAATCTTTGAGTCGATTTAAAAAATCCTTTTGAACAATCATCATTAACCCTCCTATCGTCCTCGTGTCCCAGTATAAATTCAGACACTTTATAAAGCTTTCTATTTTTTTGTTATTCATGAGTAGCAACACAAAATAAGAGTAGTCTGAGACCTTAATTTCGTGTGGAAACAGCATTTTGTAATAGTCTGGTGCTTTTTGCTTAATTTTGTTGTATTCTGAAATAGATATATTGCAGTTCTTATTTTAACTGTTTTCACTTTAATTATTATTATTTTTTATATAAAAAATAAATAAATAAATAAAGAATTTAAAACACAAAAAACACAAAAATTCAAATATGCAAGTTCCATATGAAACAGAGGGGTGGTGCTAAAAACAAAAGGTATAAATACCTCCCTTTCGTTTGGAAAACAAAATGACAGAAAAGGGGTTGGTAGATTATTTTGAGAAGTTTCTAACTAAAAAATCTCTTTTTAGAAACAAGATTGCACTTCAAGCAAACTACACGCCAGATAATATTCTTCACAGAGATGAACAGATACAGCAACTAGCAAATATACTGGCTCCTTGCTTGCGGGGTGATAAGCCTTCAAATATATTTATTTATGGCAAGACAGGAACAGGAAAGACACTTGTTGCAAAACACGTATCTGGCCAGCTCACAAAAATAGCAGAAGAAAGAGATTTGCCTATAAAAATTCTTTACATCAACTGCAAACTAAAGAAAATTGCAGATACAGAATACAGATTAGTGGCGCAACTGGCAAGAGAATTCGGAACAATGATACCGCCAACAGGCCTTCCTACAGATGAAGTATATAATATTTTTTACAGGATACTAGAAAAAGAAAACAAAGAAATTATTCTGATTCTTGATGAAATAGACCAATTGATAGGCAAAGCAGGAAACGATATCCTATATAATCTGACGAGAATCAATGCTGAACTGAAAAAAACACAGATAACATTAGTAGGAATATCCAATGACTTGATGTTTACAGATCATCTTGATCCAAGAGTCAAAAGTTCCTTGTCAGAAGAAGAACTGGTGTTTCCGCCATATAACGCACTACAGATACAGAAAATCCTCAAGCAAAGAGCATCAGAATCATTCAGGGATGATGTCCTTGCGCAAGGGGTTGTTGAAAAATGCGCAGCATTTGCAGCAAGAGAGCACGGAGATGCGAGACGCGCGCTGCAGCTATTGAGAGTTGCAGGAGAGCTTGCAGAAAGAGAAGGCGAAGAAGCAATACATCTCAAGCATTTGGACAGTGCAGAAGAAAAGATAGAGCGTGACAGGATAATAGACATAATCACGACTCAGCCAAAACAGTATCATGCAACACTTTATTCAGTATTCTCAATATCGCAAAACAAAAAAGAACAGATTTTCACAGGCGAGGTGTATGAGCTTTACAAAAAAATATGCAAAAGAACAGATCTAAGACCGCTTACACAAAGAAGAATTTCTGACATACTCGCTGAAATGGACATGCTTGGCATAATCAATGCAAAAGTCATATCAAAAGGAAGATACGGGAGAACAAGAGAGATTTCTTTATCCACCACAGGAGCAATCAACCAAAGGATAAAGAAAATAATCGAAGATCAATTAGGGTTTGCATAGATTCTAAAATGTCTCTGGAAATAGAACAGAAAAAGAGAGAAATAGTTGGGTTTTTAGTAGCCAAAGGCGTGCTAGTTGACCCAGGATTTCTTGAAAAACTAAAAGATGAAGAGTCTGTAAAGGAAATGCATGCTAAACTAGAGCAGAATCCTGATCCAGAGCAGCTCATGGAATCTGCATCTCAAGAAGATATATCAAAAAAGCCGGAAAGCAAAGTAAAAGTGCTGTGGGAATACAAGACAGAATACAACAAAAGAAAAATACAGGATTTTGTTAATTATTTCAATGCAAGATACAAGCTGCTGGAAAGAATGCTTGTGCAGCGTCCAGAAATGCAGAATCTTACATCAATTGCCAGGCTGATAAACAAGCAGGACAAAGAAACAGTATCAATTGTAGGGATGGTATCTGAAAAAAGAATAACAAAAAATGGAAACATGTTTGTCAAAGTTGAAGACAGGACAGGGCAAATAAACGTAATTTTCAGCAAGAACAAGCCAGAACTAATTGAGCTGGCAAAAGATTTGGTAAATGACGAGGTGATAGGGATAGTTGGATCAACTGGGGAAAACATAGTGTTTGCAAACACCCTTCTTTTTCCAGACATTCCTTTACAGACAGAATTGAAAAAATCACCTGATGAAGCTTATGCGCTTGTATTGTCTGACCTGCACGTAGGCTCGATATGGTTTGAAAAAGAAAGATTTGAAAGATTCTTGAAATGGATAAGAGGAGAGGCAGGTGATGAAAGCCAAAAAGAGATTGCCCGCAAAGTAAAATATATTTTCATACCAGGAGATCTGATAGATGGAATCGGAATCTATCCAGGAATGGAAGCACATCTTACAATAAAAGATGTTTACGAGCAGTATGAAGAATGCGCGAAACTGCTAAAGCAAATACCAGAACACATCTGGCTCATAATCTGCCCAGGAAACCACGATGTAGGCAGGATGGCAGAACCGCAGCCTCATCTGCCTAAAGAATATACTAAGCAGATATGGGATATGCCTAATGTAATAATGACATGCAACCCATCTTTTATTAACATACATTCTTCAGAGGATTTTTCAGGATTTAATTTCCTTGTCTACCACGGATACAGCTATGACTATTATGCACAAGAAGTAGAGTCCATCAAAAACAGCGGAATGCACTTGTCAGACAGAGTAGGACTGGTAATGAAATTCATGCTTCAAAGAAGGCATCTTGCTCCATCGCACGCCACGACATTATACATACCAGATGCAAAGACAGACCCTCTAGTTATAGAAACAGTGCCTGACTTTTTTATCTCCGGCCACGTGCACAAAGCAGCTGTAACAAGCTACAGAGGAGTATCAATAATATGCGGAAGCTGCTGGCAAGGACAAACAGAATTCCAGGACAAAGTAGGACACGAAGCAGAGCCAGGCAAAGTGCCTATGATAAACCTAAAAACAAGAAAAATAAAACTGATGAAATTTTAAAATGCAAGCAAGCCCTGAAATGAAAAAATATTTTGACCATGTACAAAAGAACATAATAGCCTTGCACGGCCTTGCCACAAAAGCAAGAAAAAAAGGATTTGATCCTGCAGATCAAGTAGAGGTCCAGCTCGCACAGAACATGGCAGAGCGCGTAGTAGGCCTTATTTCTGTAATAGCTCCGCAGATAGTTGACAGCGGAGTAGTTGAAAGAATCATAGAATTAGAAAAAGAATACGGCGCACTTGACTGGAGAGTCGCCTTGAGGATTGCTGAAGAGATTGCCCAGCAAAAATTCTGCAAATTCAAGAACCAGGAAGAAGCAATGAGCGTAGGAATAAGGGCAGGTTTTGCATATGTTACAGTAGGCGTTGTATCTGCGCCTCTTGAAGGAATAGCAACAATAGACTTCAAAGACAGGATGGACAAGCGCGGAAAATACATGAGCCTCAGTTTTGCAGGGCCGATAAGAAATGCAGGAGGAACAGCAGCTGCAGTATCAATGCTTATTGCAGATTATGTAAGAAAAAAATTCAATTATGATGTGTATGATGCGCAGGAAAATGAGATAAAAAGAACATATACAGAGATGCAGGATTACAGGGACAGGGTCGCGCCAAGACAATATTTCCCTGCATATGAAGAGACAGAGTTTGTAATGAAGCGCCTGCCTATAGAAGTGGCAGGAGAACCTTCAGAAAAATTTGAAGTATCTAATTACAAAGACCTGCCAAGAGTTCCTACAAACAACCTGAGAAGCGGATTCTGCCTCATGATGACAGAATGCATCCCGCTCAAAGCCCCCAAATTATGGAAACAGCTTGCAAAATGGGGAAAAGAATTTGACATGGAGCAATGGAACTTTCTTGAAGAATTCTTGAAACTGCAAAAAGAAGTAAAAGCAAAAGGGGATGTCGAGACAGAGAAAAAAGATGATGCAAAAATAAAGCCAGATTTTAGCTACATAAAAGATCTTGTTGCAGGCAGGCCAATATTCACGCATCCCCTGAGAACAGGAGGATTCAGATTAAGGTATGGAAGATGCAGGACGTCAGGATATTCAGCATGCGCAATACACCCAGCAACAATGGCAATCACAACAGATTATCTTGCAACAGGAACCCAGCTTAAATTAGAAAGGCCTGCAAAAGGAACAGCACTGACAGCATGCAACACGATCGATGGGCCTACCGTCAGATTAAAAAACGGGGCAGTCATGCAGTTTGACAGCATAAAGAAAGCAAAAGAAAACCTGAAAGAAATTGAAGAAATACTTTTCTTAGGAGACTTCTTGGTCAATTACGGCGATTTTTTAGACAGGGCTCACCAATTGATTCCAGCAGGCTATTGCCAGGAATGGTGGATACAAGAGCTTGAAAAAGCAACAGTAGAGATGTTCGGTACAATAGACCTTGAAAAATTATCTGAACTGGTCGAGTCACCTGTTTCATTTCTAGAAAAACTGCTGGCAAACCCTATGACTTCAGGCATAAGCGCCAAGGCTGCAATCAGCATTGCCAAAAAACTGTCAATACCTTTGCACCCCGCATATACTTATTATTGGTCAACAATAGACGTGAGCCAGCTAAGCTTGCTTATAGAATGGCTGAAAAATTTCAGGGTGACAAAAGACAATAACAATGAAATAGAAAAAATAATTCTTTCACTCGCAAAAGAACCTAAAAGAGTGCTGGAAATAATCGGAGTGCCGCACGAAGTCGTTAATAACGATTACGTACTTGTTCACAAGGATCATGCAAGCGCGTTGATAGCCGCGCTTTCGCTTGAAAAAAAAGAAATAACCGACATAAGAAAAATAATAGAAGAAAACAAAAACAAGACGTCATTAGAGATAATAAACCTTGTTTCTTCAGTTAAGATAAGAGACAAGGCAGGAATATTTATCGGAGCAAGAATGGGCAGGCCAGAGAAAGCTAAGATGAGAAAACTTACAGGCAGCCCGCATGGATTGTTTCCTGTAGGCAAGCAAGGAGGAAAATTCAGGTGTTTCCAGAGCGCGCTCGAAGCAGGAAAGATAGATTCAGATTATCCGGTTTATTACTGCCTGAAATGCAAGAAAGAAACAATATTTTCATTATGCGAGGAATGTGGCAAGAAAACAAGAAGGCAGTACTTTTGCAGGGAATGCAATAAATGGATTTTTGAACCTGAGTGCAAGACACATGGAGAATGCGCTGGCTACAAGCGCCAGAGCATAGATATAAAGAAATATTTCAATTACTGCCTTCAAAAACTAGGTATGAGAACATACCCTGACCTGATAAAAGGAGTAAGAGGAACAAGCAACAAAGACCACACACCAGAGCATCTCATAAAAGGAATACTCCGGGCAAAGCACGACATCTTTGTGAATAAAGACGGGACAGTAAGATATGACATGACGCAGCTGCCAATCACCCACTTCAAGCCTGCAGAGATAGGAACATCAATAGAGCGGCTGAAAGAACTGGGGTATGATAAGGATATACGCGGCAAAGAAATAACAGATGACAATCAAGTTATTGAAATAAAACCACAGGACGTGATACTTCCTGCATGCGACAAGTCTCCAGACGAAGGCTCAGATGATGTATTATTCAGGACTGCAAATTTCATAGATGATTTATTGGTTAATGTATACGGTTTGCCGCCTTTTTACAAATGCAAGAAACCAAGTGAAATGGTGGGCCACCTGGTGATATGTCTCGCACCCCACACATCTGCTGGCATGGCCGGCAGGATAATAGGATTCTCAAAGACACAAGGATTTTTTGCGCACCCATACATACATGCAGCCACCAGAAGAGACTGCGATGGTGATGAAGCGTGCGTCATACTTTTGCTTGACGGTTTCTTGAATTTCTCAAGAAAATACCTTCCTTCAAGCAGAGGCGCCACAATGGACGCTCCATTAGTATTGACATCAGTATTACTGCCGAGCGAAGTGGATGACATGGCATTTCAACTGGACATACAATGGAAATATCCGCTTGAGCTGTATGAGGCTGCACTTGAATACAAGATGCCTTGGGACATAAAAATAAAAACAATAAACAATGTTTTAGACACAGACGCGCAATACGAAGGCATGGGCTTTACGCACGATTTTGATAACATGAATAATACAATAAGATGTTCTGCATACAAAACACTGCCATCTATGCAGGAAAAGCTGGCAGGACAGATGGAGCTTGCAGAAAAAATAAGAGCAGTTGACCAATCAGATGTTGCAAGACTGGTGATTGAAAAGCATTTTCTGAAAGACACAAAAGGAAACTTGAGAAAATTCTCTATGCAGGTTTTTAGGTGTGTCAATTGCAATGAAAAATACAGAAGACCTCCTTTGATAGGCAAATGCATCAAATGCAACGGTAAAATAATATTCACGATATCAGAAGGAAGCATCATAAAATATCTGGAACCCACAATCCAGCTCGCAAAAAATTACAATGTATCTCCTTATCTGAAGCAGACAATTGAATTACTGCAGAAAAGAATAGACGACGTCTTTGGAAAAGAAAAAGACAAACAGGCAGGGTTGGCGGAGTGGTGTTGATATAATGCAGGACGCGAATTCAGTTAAATCTGCAATAGAGAAAACAAATATAGATTATCTTTGCAATAACTTTAATCTGCAAGAGATTCCTTATGATGTCATGCAAGCAGAAGGATTTAAACCGGATTTGTTTGGTCTGGATTCAAATCATGAACCGCAATGCATTTTTGAATTAAAATCAAGAACATTTCCTAAAAAACAAACAACTTTAAGGCAAAGACCGCAGACAGACTATGAATGGTGGAGAGCAGACCCAAGACAAATTAGAGATTATGAAAAATATGCCTCAAGAATTAATAAAAGCCTGTTTTGGATATTTATATTAGCTCACGCTTCAGAACAATTGTCTAGAACAGAGAGTATAAATGAAAAAACCGTCAAAAAAAGAGACATATACGTTGTTCCATGGGAAATACACATGCCAATTCCAGTCACAGACGGCGGAGTAAAAAATATGGGGCTTGCCAGAATAAAAAAAGAATATACCTTACTAAAGCACTCTGTCAAAAAAGGAGAATTATTCGTACCAAAAAGTATGGCAGATGATATAACAGCGCACTTTATAAAAGAAAATCAGTCTTCATGAACAATAACTGCTTCTGCATGAGGTATGCCTGCAATCTTTAGAATGCGGTCTTTATCAACAATGCCTTCTTCAATACCCAGCTTGACAGACTGCTCGCCAACAAGATTTACGATATCTGCATTCCTGATCAAGTCACCTGCTTCTTTTTCATCTATTTTTTCTCCTTTATAGAAATCAGAAGTCAAATCAAGCTGCAAGTCATTCTCTTCAAACTTCTTGCCTAACAAGTCATTATCACAAACTGCGACAATTGTCTTTTCTTGCCTTTTATGAACTTTTACAATCATTTTATATCTTGCTCTTGACAGGCGTCTTTGCCCCGCAGGCAGCACATTTAACAAACATGAAATCTCCTTCTTTGACAAATTCTGTGTCAGGCTTTCCACAGGTCTGGCAAAGCACAAACTCATATGCATACTGCCTTATTTTTTCATTGATACGGGAAGCAGGAATCTTAGAGCCAAAAATAAGCAAATTTCCTTTCAGTTCTCCTGGAGTCGCCAATTCTCTTAAGATATATTTCAACAGATGCTCAACAGGCCTTCTCAAAACCTGTGCAATCTGCTTGAAATTACTTATGACTGTCTTGTTTCCCTCAATATGCCCCTTGACCTTGGGAATCTCAAAACGCTCTTTCTCAAAAACAGATTCAGGCAGGTTATCTCTTGCCCTATTCAGCATATCTTCATATTCCATAGAAAGAAAAATTATCCTGTTATTTATAAAAGTAATGTTTTCAAAAAAACAAAAAGTATAAATACTCAAATAATCCTTAGTGCTAAAAAATGGTGCTAGAATCAGTATTGAATCCTTTTACAGCGGCAAAGCGACCATGGGAGCTACTTATTGCTGGAATAATTTACGGCTCAGCTGCATTGTTCTTAAGCATGTGGATATTTGAAGAGTACTCAAGCCTGGTCATGGTATTTTTAGCAGTTCTCGCGTGCCTGCCTTTGTTTTACAAGACACTGAAGGCAGAAGAAGCCAAAGACCTGATAATAAACTCAGAATCAAAATTGCTTAAAGAGCATGGAAAAGCACTAATGCTGCTGGTATTGCTGTTTTTAGGGCTGACAATAGCATTCTCTTTTTGGTATATAGCACTGCCTGCAGAAACATCTAACAGTGTTTTCAAGATACAGACACAGACAATAGCATCACTTAACCAGCAGGTGACAGGCTCAATCGCAAAATTCAACTTATTGAACAGGATATTCCTTAATAACATAAAAGTTTTGATATTCTGCATACTGTTCTCGTTTATCTACGGTTCAGGAGCTGTGTTTATATTGACGTGGAATGCTTCTGTCATAGGGGCAGCTGCAGGAAACTTCATAAGGACACACCTTGCACAGTATGCTGGAGCAATAGGGCTGAGCAAGATTGCAGGATATTTCTATGCATCTTCATTAAGTGTCTTAAGATATTCCTTGCACGGGATTCCGGAGATACTGGCTTATTTCGTTGCGGGCATGGCAGGAGGCATACTTTCTGTAGCAATAATACGAAAAGATTTTGGAACAAAAAGATTTGAGAGAATATTATTGGATTCCTCTGACTTGATACTAATATCTGTTTTTATATTGTTTATAGCAGCATTGCTTGAAGTATTCTTGACGCCAGTCTTTTTTTAATTCATTCAAGAAGCTTTAATTTTCCTGGACTTACTTCAAAAGCATCGCCGTTCTTCAAAAGATTAGCAATGATCTTTTCAGCATCCTGCCCAGCTTCTTTAATTATCTCTTCATAATCTGCTCCAGAACCAGAATCAAGTTTTTTTATGGCCTCCCTAACAACACCAAAGCTCTTGTCTTCAACAACTTCTTCTTCTGCTTCCTCTTCTTCAGGCAGTTCAGGAACATCAGCAGGAGCTTCAACAACCTTCACTTTTTTCAGCTCTAGCTGGCGCACTTCCAGCCACTTCATATTGTTTATTTTCTTTATTATCTCAGGCAGAACATAAATCTCTTGGCCATATTCTCTCGGGCGGCCCACAATAAAAATAGGATCGCCGATGCTTAAATCATCCATTGCAGGATTCTGCTCAAAAGCGCGTATAGATATCTTTGCAGAACCATCATCAATGCACACATCCCTGTAGCCCAGGTCATTGCTGCTGGAAACCACAGTCCCCACAAGATTAACACGAGAAACCTTATGATTATTCTTTAACAGAACATAATTCGGCCTAAGCCCTTCTTCTTTAATATACTGGCCGTCTTTTAAGTCAGCAATCCACAGTTTTTCAGCAATCTGTCTTTTAATTTGTTGAGCCAATAAACCACCCTGTAATGCAAGGATGCGATAGTATTTATATAGTTTTGTATTCTTGACTACAAACATTTATATACCAAAAACAAATATTTTCTCTTAAAAAATGGTGCAAAAAAGCTTAACAGAATATATACAAAAACTTCTCAAGACAGGATATACTATAGGCACTATTAGGACAACCCTAATCAATGCAGGATATTCTCCCTACGAAGTTAATCAGGCACTAAAGTATATAAAAACAGAACCAAAAAGAAAGATAACACTTAATCTTAAGGTCATATTGATTGGGGTAAGCATACTTATACTTCTTATTATCCTTATTCTAGGAGGCATCAAGATCTTTTCTTCAAAAGAAAAAACAATTGATTACAAGATACTGCCCATAAAAACAGAGCTGTATCAAGGAGAGAAATTATCTTTCTTAAATGAATTAACAAGCAACATTGATAGAAAAGAACAAGTCTCACTTAATTACGAGATATTAAACACGAGAACAAACGAGATTGTTTTGACAAAGCAGGATTTTGCAACAGCAGGACGGCACACGAGTACGACAGCAAAGATTAGCCTGCCAATAGACATTGCAGAAGGAAGCTTTATGCTGAAAGCCACAATGCAGCACGACAGCAAAGCAGAGCAGCAAAGCTTTAAGTTCGCTGTCCTGCAAAGGCCTGAAGAAGGAGAGATAGCAGAAATAATAGAGGAAGAAGTTCCGGCAGAAGTAGAATGCCCCGAAAGCTGTGACGATTTCAATCCCTGTACAGAAGATTCTTGTGAAAACGGAATATGCCGGCATGTTCCTATACTTCCCTGCTGTGGCAACGGCATCTGCGAAGAAGGAGAAACTGTTGTAAACTGTGCAGAAGACTGTGCAAAACAAAAACTAACTCCCCAAGAAGTGATTGAGCAGGCAAAAGATGCTGCAACAGTAGCTCCAGAAGCGGCGGCGATGCTGTGCAACAAGCTGATAAAGCAAAATGATATTGATTTATGCTTTTCAGAAGTGGCACAGATTTCTAAAAAAAGCATAATCTGCGAAAATGTAAAGATTGCAGAGAACAAAGACAATTGCTACATGTCTTTTGCACTTGAAGATGATTATTCAGTGTGTGCAAAAATAAAAAACAGCTACTTATCTAAGTCCTGCTATTCTCTTAAAAGATCCAGCATGGCTCTTGCGCAAGCAAGAGGAGTTGCAGAAGAATACAATGCCACTTCTATCTAGACAATTGCCTGTATAAAGTCATAAATCAATCCCAAGAACAAAAATAACGTTATGATGGCGAGAATTATTCCAAAAACAGTGTGTTTTCTGATACCCACTGCAATCATGTCCCAGCACGTCAAGAAAGACAAGAATATTGCAATTATGCCAGCAATAAAAGTCAAGAAAACAACGCTTGTATTGCTTTCAAGAAGAACAATAGTAAGCAATACTATGGTTGTGCATATGAAATAAATCACATATTCCAATCCAATTGAAAATTCCTTGAAAATAGCTTCCATGATATCAACCTATCAGTTAGAGTATATTAATTTTTTGTTTTACAGTTTGCTGATAAAGCCTCTTCTTGGCTCGAAAATATCGCCGCTTCTCTTAAGCTTCTGGATAAGGTCCTCTACCTCTGCTTCAGTCAGCCCTTTTTCAGTTGCAGAAGTGACAACATCCTCTAAAGGAATAGTCTTTCCAAGCTTGTTCTCAAGATCTGTGATAATCTCTTTTATCTGTATTATCTTGTTTCTTTGTGCAGCAGGCATTGCTGTAGCGATCCTGTCAATATCAATTGTTCCTGTCTTTTCGTCAAAAGCAACCTGTCTTAAACAGTAATCTAGGATTTCAATAGCTTTCTGCGCATCTTTTTTAGATATCTTTGATTTCAATCTTAATCGCGCATATGCCTCTGATAATCTTATCAAGCCTTCCAGCTGCCTTGCCGATATAGGAACAGCTTTTACTTCTCCAGTAGATGACCCGCGCATCTTAAGAAAATAATTCTTTAACTCTTCTACAGCAGAATCAGTCAGTTTTGGAAAAACATTCTGGCGAGCGTAGATAAGATATTTTCGGACAAGCCGCGTTTCAATATCAGGATCTGCCAAGTCATTTTGATGAAGATTAAGAATAAACTTTGCCAGCTTCTCATCTTTATTTGCATCTGGCAAATCTTTTATCGGGAAAATCAAGTCAAAACGGTTAATAAGTGCAGGAGGGAGATTAATCTGCCTTGCAATTGTCTCATATGGGTCAAACCTGCCGAACTTAGGATTTGCTGCCGCAAGAACAGTTGTCTCACATCTTAACGTAGCCTGAATATTTGCTTTAGATATAGTGATAGTCTGCCCTTCTAGGGCCTCGTGCATCGCAGACCTGTCATCATGAGACATCTTATCCAGCTCATCAATACAGATGACTCCTTTGTTTGCAAGAACCAATGCTCCTGCTTCCAGGCTCCAGCCCTGCAGGAACTCATCCTTGACCACAGTTGCAGTAAGGCCGGCTCCACTGACTCCTTTTCCGCTGACAAAACGGCCTTTTGGCGCAACACCACTGATTCTTTTAAGCATCTGTGACTTTCCGCCGCCAGGATCACCTACCAAAAGTATATGAATGTCTCCTCTTGTAACTCCGCCGTCATCTCTTGCTTTTCTGACGCCGCCAACCATCTGAAGCAACAAAGCCTCTTTGATCTTTTCATGGCCATAAATAGAAGGAACAATGCTGCCAACCAATTTTTTCATCAAGTTTTTTTCATCTGAAGCAAGACCTTCGATCTGCTCTTTTTCTTTTTTGCTAATCTGCACATCAGAAAAGTCCTCTTCAACACCTTCAACATCATTTGCTTCAAATAAGATATCAAACCTGGTGCTTTGCGAGCCAGATCTTGTAAAGATCGGAATCTCTTTTATAGAGCCGGTGATTATTATCCTTGAGCCAGGATTTGTTTTTTTCTCTGACAAAGGGCTCACCAAGTCATTTTGCAAGAAGACATTTATTCTTTTAGGCTGCTCACCGCCCTCTAGCTGCTCAGGGACTTCTTCTAAGACCAATGCCTGCGCATCTATCAAGGATTTATCTAATAGCTTGAACCTTCCTTTTCTTCCGCAAGAGCATCTTGAAGGCTCCTTGAACTTGTTGTCTAACTGCAGTACAGAGATTGTATTGCCGCAGGAAGGGCACTCAAACTTTGCAGCAGTCACCTGAGGCCTTACATCTGATTTCTGCCTAACTACGCCTTCTGTAAACAAGAATTTTCCAAGATGCCTGCTTCTGATATTTCTTATCAATATCCTTGCAGATTCAGGAAGATTAAATACGCGCATAACAAAGTTTTTGCCGTTCTTGGCGTCTATCTGCTCTATGGCCAGCTCAGCGCCTTTTATTACTTCTTCAGGCTGGTCCAGAATCATGTCTGCCAGCTCTGGATCAAAAGCAGAAAACTTCTTGAAATCAACCTTGATGAACTTCTCGTTCTTTCTGATTTTTTCTAAAAGCTCTGCATAGTAATTCTTTTCAAAAAAATCCTGCAGTTTCTTTATGAGTTCTGTTGCATCCATTTTTTTTGCATAGTTCACACTAATTTATATAGTCTGTGAGCGGTTGTCCAGTGCCTATTTCTTGACTTTTTTCAGGTTCTCAATCAAGATGTCCAATACCCTGTGCACTTCTTCTTCGCTTTTTGTTCCAGTGCAAACCACCTTTCCATTTGAGAAAAGAAGGAAAGTCGCTCTTTGGTCAGGCAGCTTGTAAACAAGCCCTGGAAACTGTTCAGGCTCATATTCTGTGTTATCCAGTCTCATTGCCAGCATGTTCAAGTTTAGGTCCATGCCGACAGAGCCTGCAGCTACAATGTTCTGAATTTTGACTTCAGGCACTTCTTTGATCTTGACTTTTATCTTTTCCAGACTCTTGATTATCTTTTTAATGCTTTCATGCACCTTGTCCATTGACCTTGCTCCTGTACAGACAATCTTTCCAGAGCTGAAAATCAATGCAGATGTCTTTGGCTCTTTAATCCGGATAACCAATCCTGGGAATTGTTCTGGATTGTATTCTGTGTTGCTTAAAGTAGCAGCCATCTTTTCTAAAGGAATGTCCTGGCCTAAAGAAGCAGATACTACAATGTTCACAACTTTAATCTCTTTTGCATCTTTGCTAGGCTTGACAGGCTTTAGCTTCACAACTTTTTTCTTAGCTTTAGCTTTTTTCTTTTTTGTGCGTTTCTTTGCCTTTTTCTTCTTAGCCATAAAATCCACCCCAAGTGTATTTAAATGATATTTAAATGGTTATAAATGGGGTAATATTTAAATACTTTTGTATTTAAAAATGGAGGTTCTAGCTCCAGTGCCTGCTTTATTTCCTATGGAACTCCTGAGAATTATGAATTTATAAGCCTTGTGGCCTGTGAATCGGAATAATTCCGGCACAACACCCCTTTATTTCCGGTGGAAACTTATTTTTCTATATGGAAAAATATTGTGGATTTCAATAAACTTTCATTAATTTTCTTAAAAGCATGCTGAAAACCAATGCGAATATAATATAACCGCCAAGCCAACCGATTTTCCAACCAAATAAGTTAATCACAGTCTGCTTTTCATTGCTTGTTGTGATTGACTTGATGCTCTCGCTCTTGATTGGCTTTACAGGCTCAACATAATCCTTGCCAGAAGTAATTATTACTTCCTTGCTGTATTTAATATTGTTAAAATCAAATTCAACAGGCGGCGAATCATACACCCCTGCCTTGCCTTTCATCTTGAAGACAACCTGGCCATTTTCAACAACTTTTGAAGAATCTCCCAGTAATTCAATACCTTCTGGAACTGAAATAGAAATATTGCCTTGTGCCCCGTCCTTAAAATCAACTGCCATGGAAAAACCCTGGTCAGGCATTATTGCCACAAAAGCAAAATGCGCTTGCAGCCAACCAAAAATAATAATTATTGGAATAAAAGTAATCAAAGTAGCTTTCATAGACTGCATCATGTACTTCATGTTAGTCTGCATTGCCTTTTTCTGGACAGCCATTGCTTTCTCAGGCTCTTCTTTCAATTCTTTTGCCTGCTTCTGCAAGGTCTTGATTTCATCTTTCAATTGTTTCATCAAATTCTGGTTAGTTGCGAACTTGTAAATCAAGACAATAATCAATGAAATCAAGAATGAAATAATCATGATTGCCCAAAAAGGAGGAAGCTTAAGCAAAGGCCCGAAAATGATATTCAATACAGGATCCAGAAAACTAAAGAAACCCATCAGCTACCACCCATGAATTTTCTAAGCATTGGCTCATCTGCATCACAAACTTTTAAAAAAAGTTTGATCAAAACTGTACTATGTGATAGGACGCAAGGCCCCATAAATGAATCTGTCATCATGAACCACCCATAAACTTTCTTAGCATTGGATTCATATCCATCATATGCTGCTTGGCAATCTCTTCATATAACTTATAGATTATCATAACAGTAAGCAACAGACCAGTACCAGATGTAAGGGCTCCTGAGATGTCAGCAGCTGCAGCAAGTATGCCGACTGCAATAGCACCCATGATTGTCAAAGGGCCGATATATCTCTGCAATAATCTTTCTAATACGCGCTCGTCTTTCCTAAAGCCGGGAATCTGCAGGCCAGAAGACATTATCTGTTTTGCCTGTGACTTTGCATCCATTCCAGATGTCTGCACCCAGAACCATGAAAATATAACACAGCCAATAAGCATAATCAAACAATAGATTCCAGCATGACCAATATCTGAGAAACTCAGACTGCCCCTGATTGCCTTGCCGACTACATCAGGGGAGGCAACCCACGCAACAAGCCCTGTTGCAGGATTATTCCCAACAAATGTTCCAAAGATAGGAAGACCCCAGTTCTGGAGCAATCTGGCCCACAGTTGGATATTTGCAAGCAAGGCTGCAACTAAGATAACAGGAATGTTTGAAGTGTAAATAAAACTCAAAGGCCACCTGATGCCGTGCCCCCTAATCCTTCCAAAGCTCAAGGGAATCTCAACCTTCATTGCCTGAGAATAAACAGCCATTACAAAAACAACAACTGTTGAGACAACACCTGCAAACATCAGCAAAGCAGTCTGCGGGTCTCCTGCAGACAGGCTCTGAACTAGAGCAGGAATTGCGCCAGTAGCAATAGCAGGATTCGTTGGAGAAGGCAAAGGACTCAACGCGCGAATAAAAACGCTTTGGGATACACCCGCTGCAATAAACAAGCTGATTCCAGAGCCAAAGCCCCACTTCTGGACAACCTCGTCCATGAACATTATCAGTATTCCGCCCAAAAACAGCTGAAATACTAATAGCAGCTCTAACTGAAAATAAAGAGAGGTTCCTGCAAGCTCTGCAGGCGGAGCAAGACCGCTCATGAAAACATAAATACATGCTTCAAAAAATATAAAGAAAAGAGAAGCTATTTTTTGAACACCCTGGAAATTCTTTCTTCCTTCATGAGATGTAAGGTCGAACTTCAGGATACCAGAGCCGTTCAGCAACTGCAGCACAATAGATGCAGTAACAATAGGACCAATACCTAAAGATATGATTGAACCAAAACTAGCTCCTAAAATTACAGAAAGAAGCTCAAACCTTTGCAATGCGTTCTGTCCAAGGCCGAACAAAGGAACCATGCCTAAAATAAAGAATAATACAAGTATAATTAAGGTCCACTTGAGCTTCTCTTTAAAAGAAAGCCTTTTTTGTGTCGGACCTTTTACTTCAGGAAGATTATACAACAGATTCTTGAAAAAACCCATTATTCAGTACCTTTTTCTTCTGTTTTTTCTTTAACAGCAGGAAGAATAACTTCGCCACCAGCAGCCTTAACTTTCTTAACAGCTTGCTTTGAAGCAGACTTGACAGTCAGCTTTAGTTTCTTGGTCACTTTTCCGGCTGAAAGCAATTTATCAATACCTAAGTCAGTAAGATTAACAGAATAAACATCTTTTTCAACTATCGCAGACTTGTTTTTCACAAAATTATCAAGAGATTCCTCTAATTGTCTCAGGTTGATAACAGTCTGGGTCTCGAATCGCAAACCTTTTGACTTGAACCCTTTTTTGCCAAAAAATTGAATTGTCCATGTTCCTTTAGTAGGCATTTTACATTTTGCCTTTTTTCCAGTTCCAGCCCTGCCCCTGCCGCCGCGATTGCCTGCTCCCCTATGGGTGAGGCCCCAGCCGCAAGTACGCGAACCTTTGTTTCTTACACTCTTCTTTCTTCTTTTGACAGTCATTATAGCATCCTCTTGATCAAATCATTGATTTTTTCAGCGCGGTAGCCATATGCTCCGCCCAGTTTAAACGGCATCTTTATACCTTTTCGCTCAAAACCGCCTTTTGGGGGATGCAATGCAAAACATTTGCCTTTTTTTCTTTTTTCAAGCAACTTTGCAGTCTCGTCAGTAATTTCTCCCCATGTGATAAGATGCTCAACTTTCTTGATCATACCCCTGAGGGAAGGATTATCATCAATTATTACGCAAGCATGCTTTTTGTTCAAATTAAGCATTTTCATGGTGTCTTCTACATGTGCAGGTACTTGAACAGGCCCTTTTATCCTGATTATTGCAATCTTACTCATTTTCACCCTCTATCTTCTTTTCAGTTGCTTTTCCTTCTGCAATACCTAACGCAGCATACCTGCTTGAATGAACCTTAACCTTCATCAACTCATGCAAGGCTTTCATACATGCCTTGACAAGATTTGTCTTGACTTTTGTCTGGCCGAATGTCTTGCTCCAAACATCTTTTATTCCCGCAAGCTTCAAGATCTTAGCGCATTCTGGCTCAATGCAAAGACCCTTGCCTTTTGGTGCAGGCATAAGCTTCACGACAACAGAACCGCACTTTCCTTCAACCTCAAATGGAATTGAGTGTGGAGTCTTGCAGCCGCACTCCCAGCTGCCGCATCCCCTGCGAATCTTGAAAACATTCAGCTTTGCATTCCTGACAGCCTTTTCGCGCGCAGGAACAGTGTCTTTTGACTTGCCAGCTCCTCCGCCGACATAACCGTCTTCATTGCCGACAACAGCAAAACAAGCAAAACTAGGATTATTTCCTTCAGGAGTCTTTTTCTGTGTCTGTTTGAAAATCCTTCTAGATCCTCCGCCAAATTTACCTTTAGACTGGCCAATCAATAAAAGATCTTTCTGCAGTCCAGGCAGCAGCATGTCTGTTATTTGAGGCTCCATAATCTTAAGGCCTTCGTTAAGTATTTCATCTATATCTTTTATCTCACCAGACTTAACTTTCTTGCCAATAGAAGTCTTAGGCTTCCATCCTTCAAGTTCTTTAGAAACTGCAGGCTCTTCAACAACTGCTTCTTCTTTAGGAACTTCGATTGTTTCTTTCTCTACCTCAATCTTTTCTTCTTCTTCTGGTTCGATTACAGGTTCTTCTTTGATTTCTTCAGTCATTTTTAGCACCAATCTTAGCTTTAATTTCATCAAAGTGGGACGCGATTTTTTCAGGGTCAAATCCCTGCTTAAGACATTTTGAAAACTGCTTATCAAAATGCTCCTTTTTTTCCTTTAATTTTTTGGCATATTCTGCAATATGCTCTCCTTTTACTCTTTTTTCATCTGGAAAAACATTTTCTGAATGTGAAACATTCAAGCCCGCATCGATTGCACCCTTCAAAGCAACAAAGAGCGAGCCTTTTTTGACACTGCTCTGCATTCCAAGATCGAGAATGCACTCCTTAATATTCTTTGCAACAGCTTTTTTTCCAAGCAGATAGCCGCAAAGATAGCTTGCAGGCAGATTATTGGTGTTTGATTTCCAGCCGAGCTTCACAAGCTCGCGCGAGTTAGCTGACAAAATGATCTTGTCGCCTGCAGGCGCATATTCAATTATCTGAAGTATAATGTTTTTTACTGTCTTGCGAATAACTAATCTAGGCTTATTTGATTTCAAGAGCTTTATCCTCATCTTGTAATCTGTTTTTCCTTCTCTTTTCCTTCTTTTTGCTACTGTAAACCTGCTCATTTTTTCTTAACCATTCCTTTTTCTTTTATGAATAATTTAATGTGACGAACACTTCTAAAAAAACCGCCTTTGGATTTCTTGTACAACTCCCAAAAGCTTCCAGGAGCAAGCAAACCCTTGTCTTTCAGCTCTTTCAGGAACTTTCTTTGGGCCCGCACAGTGCGCATCCACACCATTTTCGGCTTTGCACGTGCAGTAAATTTTCCTTTTCTTGAACCGCTTCCTCTTTGCCTGCCTTTTCTTTTCTGAAGCTTGATTTTCCTGGCCCTTGTCCTGGCAATTCCTTTAACAGGCTTTTCCTTTATTATTCCCTGCTTGATCAACACCCGCACATCAGCCTTGGTGATTGCCTCTTTCACATCAGCAGTCTTGTCTGGCTTAAACTGCACCCTCTTTGGAGAGCACTTCAATATTTCTGATGCTAGTCTTTTCTGAAGCTTCATTTTTCCCTCTTAGTCAATACTTTTTCAAGCTCTTTTGTCTGCTTTTTCTTTGCATCTTCAGGAGATTCAGCTGCCTTTTTCTTTTTCTCTTCTGCTTTTTTCTCTTTTTCTTTCTTCTTTGCCTCTTTTGTCTTTGCAGCAGCGTCTTTCTTTGCCTTTTTCTCCTTTATCTTTTCATCTATTTTATTCAAATAAGCATCAAGATCCTTTACATTTATGACTTTAACAGCAAGCTCTTTTGCCTTTTTCACAAGCACGACTCTTTTTTTAGTGCCTACATTGGCTGATATAATTGCTGCCTGTGTTTTCTTGTCAACAGCAGACAATTCTGCAAGATTGCAGACAAGCACAGGCATCAAGCCGGACTTGTGCAAATATTTAACATCCGCAGGACTGCCATAGCCAACTTCTAAAGTGCTTCTGTGGCCCTGGAAGCCGTGCCGCATCTTGCTGTGCCTTCCGCGCGGTTTTCGCCAGGCCTTGCTTACAGCTTTCTTCTTATGATGGTCCTCTCTAATGAAATTTGGCTTCTTGCTCTTTATCTTTTTCCGCAGCTCAAGCTTTTCTTTCATTTTATTTGTTTACCTGCCTTTTCAGTAATGTAAATACCGTCCTGAAAAACTCTCAGGTCGCGGCCGCGAACGACAGTCAGCAACTCAATCTCTGAAGCAGTATTTCCTGCAAGCTCCTTGTCAATTGACTCAACAGTTACATCCTTGCCGTCTACCTTGACAGTTGCGCCTTCTTTTATCTTAAGTTTTCTTGGAACCTTCTCGCCAAGAAAATTCTTGACAACAAACTCATTGCCGCTCATGCTCACATTCATGGGAAAATGGCTCGCGCACACCTTGAGCTTGTAAACCCACGGCTCCTGCACTCCCTGCATCATGTTTTTCAGATGAGCTTTGTAAGTGAAAACCATTTTTTTCTCTCGCTTAGTTGCTTTTTTTGCAATTATCTTGATTGCTTTTGCTTCCACTTTTATCTTTATTCCAGGCCAGTCAAACTTTCTTTTAAGCTCGCCTTTAGGGCCTTTAACTGTTACTTCCTTTTCTCCAGTTACCTGAATTCCATCAGGGATTTCAACTGTCTCTTCAAAGTTCTGCTTCATTTTAGTAACAGTATGCTATGAGCTTTCCTCCTGTCTTTTTCTCTCTCGCTTCATCCAATGTCATAAGGCCTTTTGGAGTAGAGATTATGATTATGCCCATTCCTTTTGCAGGAAGATACCTTTTCTCGAATTTTTCAAACTCTTTCCAGCCGACGCTGAATCTTGGCTTGATTACTCCGCATTTGTTTATATTGCCGAGCAGGTGAAGCTTGATTACTCCGCCTTTTTCATCTGTGATTTTATCAACAGCCCCAACATACTGGTTTGCATTGAGTATCTTCAAGACTCCTAAAATCACTTTCGAGGTTGGAGTAATGATTATCTCTTTCTTTCCAACAGTCTCGTAATTAAGCATTGCTGACAATGCATTTGCTAACGGATCATTGTTCATTTTTACACCTTAACTGTATTTTTTGAAACCTATCTTTGGAGCGATCTCCCTAAAACAGTGCCTGCAAAGGTCAAGCCCGTACTTGCTAACGTGCCCGCCGTAACGGCCGCACTGACTGCACTTGATTTTTCTTCTGCCAACAGTGCGATCTTTTGGGGCGTTGTGCTTAATGTACTTCTTCATCTTGGCAGGTTTTGTCTTCAGCTGCTTCAAGACTTTTCTCCAATCGCTTATAGTCATGCTGCATCACCTACAATAACACCAAAATTATCCTGCATGAACTTAACAGCCTCTTCCTTGCGAATCTGGTGTTTCTTTGGAATCTTCTTTTGCTCCAGGCGCCTTCGCTTAATCCTGAAGCCAGGTCTCTCAAGCGATACACACACCTGCAGACCCATTATACCTATCTTAGGATCATAAGCAACTCCCGGAATGTCTATATATTCATGAATGCCAAATGAAATGTTTCCCTGATCATCAAACTGCGTATCTTTCAGCTTCTTATCTTTTGCTTCCAGAAGACGCTTGAGCATCTCTGCTGCTTTTGCTTTTCTCAATGTAAGCTTGCAGCCAATAGGCAGCCCAGGCCGCAGTCCCCAACCAGGAATCCTTTTACTGGTGATTGTCTTGATAGGCTCGATTCCAGTTATAGCCTTGATTAAAAGCAGGCCCTTGTCTAGCTTGTTCGGATCCTTGCCTGCACCAATATTCAAGGTTATTTTCTCTATCCTTAACTGCTGCATCGGGTTCATTTTAGCCTAGTTTTATTGATTCTTTTTCTTTACCTATAACAAAAGCATATTTTTTCAGAGATTCATACTTGTTTCTTGCTGAAGTGAAAGTCATCTTTGTTCCTTCGATGTTTTCTATAACTCCTTTCATGCCGCTGTGCTTTCCACCAATCAAATAGACTGCCGCGCCTTTCTCCAGTTTGAAATGCTTCTTGATTTCCTGGAAAGGTATTGTAATCAAGACGCTGTCTCCCACCTTGAACGTGTCTTTTTCAACAAGTATATTCCTGTTGTCTGAAAGGTTCAGCTGTATTTTTCCTTTTTTCAGCACAGTCTTGTTCTTGATCCTGCACAGCTTAAGCTTTGATTCATCCTCATCTGTCGGAATGATCTTTAGCCGCCCTTTTTCATCCAGAATTATTCTGAACATATCTTTTGTATCTTTGATTATTATTACATCCATGAAACCAACAGGCAACTTGTGCTCTTTCACGCGGTTTCCATTGACAAACACTTCTTTTGTGTTAAGTATCTTTTTAGCTTCTTTTGTCGTGGAAGCATAGCCAAGATTCTTCAGCAGCAAAGATATAGGCATGCTGAGTTTGGCAGGATGCGCGCCAGGCCTGGGCCTGACTACGAATTTCTCTTCTTTTTTAAGCAAAGTCCAGCTTTTTGGTGTGACTAATCTTTTTAGGTGTGATTTCATTTTTTCTTGAGTCTCCTCTTGTCGCTTAAATCAAGCTCTTGAATCATTATGTTTGATGCCTTGATTGGGTAAAGGGTCTTGCTTCCGTCTTTTTTCAGAAGCTCTATCCCTGTAATGTAAATGCGCTGTTTTTTTGTGTCAACACGCTCCACTTTTCCTGTCTTGCCCTTGAAATTGCCTATCATTACCTTTACTTTGTCGCCGTTTCTTATCCGCATGGACCTCTTACCATGCTTCTTGCGCAGATCTGCAGATAGGTGGCTGCTCAACTGCTTGCTGCGCACATGCTTAGGAGCATTTCTTGCATATTTTCTCTGTTTTGTCGGTTGTTTGCTTGATTTCCAAGCGCTTGACCATTTCATTTTTGACCTTTAAACCACCAGGCTTGCAATCTTTGCGATTGCAGGCCATCTTTCACAGGCCTCTTTTGCAACAGGGCCTTTGACCATTGTTCCTTTTGTATTGCCCAAATCATCTTTCAAGATGACTGCAGCATTATCTTCAAAACTTATTCTTGTGCCGTCTTTGCGCAAATATTCTTTTTTCTGGCGCACTATAACCGCCACAACAACCTGCTTTCTCATGTCAGGTTTGCCGACGACAACAGACGCTTTTATCTTGTCTCCCACGCCTGCAGCAGAGTACCTGCCTTTTCTTGTCTTATGGCCGAATACACTTATGACTTTCAATATTCTTGCTCCTGAATTATCGCATGCAATTATCTTTGCATTATGGGGCAATACCCTCCCAACAGATGCTTTAACTGCTTTCATCTTTTGCTTCCTCTACTTTTTCCTCTTCAGTAGCCGCTTCTTTTTGTTTAGGTTCTTCTGGCAGAACCTCTTCTGATTTTTCTTCAGCAGGTTTTTCAGCCTTTTTTTGTTTGACCTTTGATTCTTCAAGCGACTTTTCTCTTTCTGCAAAAAGCCGTTCTTCGCCGATTTTCTTGGCAACAACAAAATGTTTTGTCTTGCTTAAAGGCCTGCATTCCTTTATCTCTACGATATCCCCTTTCTTTGCATTTACATTTTCAGGATTATGAGCCTTGACGCGCGCTCTTTTTTTCTCGTATCTTTCATATTTCCTGACGTTTTTCCTTCTTTCCCATTCAACTGTGACTGTTTTCTGCATTCCGTCAGCAATGACGACCCCCTTGAAAGTTCGGCCTCTAAGGCTTAAGCTATCTTGGCCTGGTTGATTTTTTTTGTCAGGTTGTGTTTTCATTTTTCACCTTTGTCTTGATTCTTTCAGCAGGCGCGCCAAACAAAAGCTCGCCTTTGATGTTTACTTTCTCTCCCAGATACCTTATCTGGAAGATGTTTTTTTTCTTCTGGATTTTCTTGATTCCCTTTGATGTCTCTATGAACAGTAAATGCTTTGTTTCGTCAAGCACTTTGCCGCGCATGCCTATATTTGATTTGTTGGCTGAGCCAATGATTTCAACGGTCCTACCAATCAGCTCATCCTTGATGAGCTTTTTGACTTTTTGCATGGTCTATTCGATCTGTATTGTTTCTGGAGCAAAGCCGTTCTCAATCAAAATCTGCTTGACTTCCTGCAGGTGCCTTTCTTCTGCAGCCTTTGACTGGCCGCCTCCGCCCTGCAGCTCAATGACATTGCTCTTGACAGTGCCGCCGCAAGCAAACTTTGCTTTGAGCTGTTTTGCCAGCTTATCGAGGTCAATCTCTTTTGGATCGATCCCGGAAATCATCGTGTATTTCTTTCCGTATTTTTTCTTCTCTATCTTCACGATGATTTTCTGGCTCTCTTTTGCGATGCTCTCACAAACACAGAGATCCTTTGGTAGACCGCATCTTGGACATGCCGTCATGCTTTTTTCGAAACCTCCTTCTCAGCAAGAATCGTGTTGATTCTCGCTATTGTCCTTCTCGCAAGCTTAATCTTGCTGGGATTTTTAGGCACAGTGCCGGTAGCTACCTGAGCTCTTTCTTTAACCAGCTCGTTCATCAGCTCAAGCTTCTTGGCCTTGAGTTCTGCATCCGGCATTGCTTTCAAATCTTTGATCTTCATTTTTCTTTTATCTCGCTTATTTCTTGTGAAGGTTCTTCAGTAACTTCAATATCATCAGGCAGCTTGATATCAGGAGGCATTATCTTTACTCTTATGCCGACAGTTCCTGACTTCAATTGAGCACTTGCATACGCAGTCTTTACTCCGGTCAAAGCAATATCGCCGCATTTTTTCAGATAGCCTGCATAAAATCTCCAGCTTCTTGCTCTTGTGCTCGGAATCTTTCCAGACATCACTATCTCAATGCCGATTGCTCCTGAATTCATGACATCGCCAAGGGTCTTATGGCCTGTTGCCTTGAATCTCTTGAGACCGAAACGCTCAAGTGTTGAAGCGATCCTTTCAGCGATAATCTGCGCGTCAAGATTCGGATTTTCAACTTCTGAAATCTCAATCTGAGGATTTTCAAGCTTGTATTTTCGTTTTAGTGTATTTGTGAGTTTCTTGATATTCTCTCCTTTCCGGCCTACAACAATCCCCGGCCTTGATGCAAAAATTATGATTTTTTCTCCAAGAGGAGTCCTGACAAGTTTTGTGTGCGAATGGCCTGCATTTTTCAAGGTTGAAGCTACATAATTCTCAATCTCATATTCCTTCATTTTTAATTTCAACAGCTTTCTTTCAATCATTCTTCTTAACCTCTTCTTTAGGTGGTTTGGTTTTTGCTTCTTCTTTTTTTGCAGCAGGCGCTTTTTCCTTGACTTCTGTTTTTGCCTCTGCTTTTACTGCGGGCTTTTCTTTAATTTCTGGTTTAGCTTCTTTTGCTTCCGGCTTCTTTGCCTTCTTAGATTCTTTCTTTGCAGTCTTCTTTTCTTCAAGCACAATCTCAATATGAGTTCTTTTTGCACGCCTTCTAATGTGCCTTCCATAATGCCAGGTATCAGGTCCTTTCTGCGCGCTGGCATGCCTCACTGCCAGGTCAGCTGTGCTCAAGCCCTTGAACTGCGCATTTGCTTCAGCTGACTCCACTATCTTCAGTATATTCTTACAGGCCTTGACCGGATACCTTCCTGCAGCCATCCCTGCCTTGTGCCCCATATCATCATTGAATCTTGTGAAAGGCACTGCCCGCTTCAAGTCAATGACTTCAGCAAGGTGCTTCTTGGCAAGCTGGACATTCTTATTTCTAATGAAATTGCAGACCATTATTGACTGCTTGCGCGAGATAGGCAAAGCCATGCCGACTGCCTTTGCGCAGTTTTCTCCAATGCTCGTTGAATACCTATAAGCCATGTTTACCTCACTGATAAGCTGGCGCTTGATCTTGTAGCTCCTATGCCTGGACTGGAGTGCGCGACTTTCTTACGAGTAACTGCAAATTCTCCAAGCCTATGGCCCAGCATCTCCTCGTTAATTCGTATCATGACAAACTCTTTGCCATTATGAACCCTGATTGATTTTCCAATCATCTCAGGAATTATTATCATGTCTCTGCAGTGGGTCTTGACATCTCTCTTGTCTTTCTTCAATGATTCAAGCAGCTTCTTTTGAGCATCTGTAAAACCTCTCTTGAGGCTCCTTCGCTCTCTTGCTGTAACAAGTTCTGCAAACTCTTTAAGAGACAGCTTCTTAATATCTTCAACTTTCTTGCCGCGAAACAAAAATATTTTTGCCATGTTTATTTCCTCTTACCAGTCCTCTTTGCTGCAAGCTTGCCGACTTTCCTGCCTGGCGGCGCAAACCTGGATACTGGCTTTTGTTTAGCTTTACGTGCTGAACGCTTGTTACCAAATGGATGATCAATTGCATTCATCTTTGAACCGCCTGTTCTTGGATACAGCTTGTTCTTTGCTTTTTTCTTGAAATGCATAATTCCTGCTTTAAGAATTGGCTTTTCCGTTCTTCCGCCTCCTGCAATAGTGCCGATCATCGCGCGGCAGTTCACGTGGAATTTTCTTTGCTTTTTTGAAGGAAGCAGCACAGTAGCATATTTGCTTGTCTTTGTAAGCAGCCTTGCGGTATTTCCAGATGCCCTGCAAAACTTTCCGCCGTCTCCTGGCTGGCTTTCTATGTTGAATATGAATGTGCCTTCAGGTATTTCTTTAAGCGTCAAAATATTTCCTGTCTCTGCAGAAGCGCCATTTCCTGCAGAAATATTCTCGCCCACGCGGACACCTTCTGGAGCAATCATCAGTTTCTGCTCTCCGTCATCATACTTGACCTTTATTATAGGAGCTGAATGGCCCTGGCAACTGAGCATGTCTGTAATCTTTCCATTGACAAGCTCTTTTTTCAGGGATTTCAGCTTGCCATCTGTCTTGAACCTGAAGCTCGGAACTTTATACCGCGGGCTTCCTTTTCCCCGTGCCTGCTGAATAAGATTCTTTCCCATTTTACATCAATCCAAGGTTTGTTGCTATGTCAATTGCAGGAGTCTCTTTCGCAAACTTGACATATGCTCTTTTCTTTCCGTTTGTCACAAGGGTATTTACCTTGTCGACTTTTGCCTTAAAAACTTCTTCAATCGCTTTCTTGATATCAGCTCTTGTGGCTTTAGTGTCCACTACGAAGATGAGCTTATTTTCAGCTTCCATCAGCCTTATTGACTTTTCAGTCGCCAATGGATATTTGATAATCTGCAATGGTTCCATTTTACACAAACAAGTTTTCTTTTCCCAGCTTGTCAATTGCAGAGTCTGTAAATACAGTAAGCCTGCCTGGCTCAGAGCCAGGAGCCAAAAGCTCTGCATTCATGTTCTTTACCTCTACAACATCTATTCCAGGAATGTTTGAAGCTGCCTTGAGCAAACTGCATTTTCCTGAAACAACAAGCAGGGCCGTCTTGCTTTTCTTGTATTTTCTTGCCCTTGATTTGCCTTTGCCTGCACGCACTTTTTTCTTTTCTGCGCGCGCAAGGTCCTTGTCAAGACCTATTTTTTTCAAGGCATCAAGTATTGTTTTAGTCTTGTCAAACTTTTCAAAATCATTTGAAATGATAAAAGGGAATTTTTCAGGCAGTACGTGCCCCCTGCCTGCCACAAGCTCTTTGCTCATCGTGGCTGATAATGCAGAACGGATCGCTTTTTTTCTTTCGCGGTCGTTTATCTTTTTAGCGAACACTTTCTCAGATTTAGGAGGGTGAGCCCTTCTTCCACCCACAACTCCAGGCACATTTGCAGCAGTCCAGTTGAACTGTGTTCCTCTCCTGGAAGTTATCTTCCTTGGAACCCTTGAGATTCCGTGGCCGTAAGATGCTCTGTATTCCCTACGTTTCTTTGATAAGGTGGCGCTCCATTTCATTCCAGCACGAGTGTCAGCTCCATAAGCCTGCCTGTTGTGAGACTGGACAGCTTCAACAGCTCTCTTGATTAAATCTTTCCTGACAGGCTCTTCAAACTGTTTCGGCAGCTTCTTTTTGCCGACTTCTGCATTTTGTGCTGATAATATCTTGAGTTCCATCTTACTGCATTGCCTCTAATGATGTATAAACAATGGCCGGCACTTCTTTTGGTATCTTTTTGTTTGGCCGGATTGCCTGCGTGAGCGTGATCATCCTTTTTGCAGGGCCTTGTATTGAGCCCTTGACAAGAAGAAAATTGTTTTTAACGACGCCATAACGAATAAAACCGCTTTTTGGGTTGATATCAGAAGGAGTTTTGCTGATTTTCAGCAGCCATTTGTTGTAATCAACACGCTGGTGATAGCCTGTCTGGCCAGCATGAGCAACTGTCCAGTTAAGCTTGCCGTGCCACGGGCCAAGAGAACCAGGACCTCTTTTTGTCTTCTCTGATTTGTGCTGCCTTATTGAGACACCAAATCTCTTGACAGGCCCCTGGAATCCTTTTCCTTTTGTCACAGCACGCGCATCAAGCTGCTGCCCTTCTGTAAAAATATCTTCTACCTTGATTTCTTTTCCAAGATTATTCTTAGCATATTCAAATTTAGCATTCAAATCTCCGCCGATGCCCATCTCAAACACTTCAGGCTTTTTCTTGCCAATGCCTGTGAGCTTTGGCTGGGTCTGCACCAGCAGCATCAAGTCAGTGTAATCTTCTATTTTAACATCAGCAGATTTTTTCTTTATCTTTTTTGGCAATGGAAAGTTTTTTGCAAGCTCTTTGTCGAGTTTGTCAGCGAGAATTTGAGAAGAAGCATGAAGACCGTAAGCGTCTTTTTTGTAGAGTGTAAAGCCAATCAGTTTCATCGGCGGACACTCAATCACTGTGACAGGCAATCGTATGTCCTCTCCTTTTGTGATGGAATTCGGCCTGTTGTCAGTCACGAGAATGTGGGTCATGCCTGCCTTATATCCTGCAAAACCCAGCGGCTTGGCATCACTGCTTTTAGCCCATGATCTAATCCGTGCTATAATAGACCTGGCCCTTTTCCTCGGCCAGACTTGCATGCTTCCTTTTCTTGGGCTTTTTTTTGTTGGCATTTTTGAATAGGATACTTTACTTTAGCAACCCCTTTATACCGACAAGACCCTACCGAAGCTTTTCGTAAGAAGCAAGGAGTATTTTCTCCACCTCCGACGTTGTACTGAAAAGCTTCTTTTCAGGCTAGTCAGATTTGACAAAGAAACCAAGGTTTGTTTATAAAGGTTGCGCAAATCACACAGTAATTTGCTTAATTTCAGGAAAATTTGATTTTTTTGAGTCGATATAAGAGGATAAATTGCTATGTTAAATTATTTAGCTTTTTTTACTTTTTTCTTCTTTTTTGTTAAGTTAGTTAACTTCTGTTTCAGAATTGCATAATTAACTGGATTTTTTATCTTCTTGCAGAAAGCATCTGGATTGCATACATGCATATCCTGATAATAGGATTTATTATTGCAGTTAGGAGGCAAAACTTTTTTCTTGTTAGCCTTGTGATAACGCAGCTGCCCCTTGATTATAACTTCTCTTAACTGTTCTGGATTTTTCTGGTTCCAATCAGACAATAATTCATCTATCTTGTCATAATCCCAGCCGCAGCTTGTCAAGAAATTAGCCAATACAAACAAAGAACGCTTTTTTCCATCCTGCAGGCCCTTGAGTATAGTCTGGATGCAGGGAGGAAAATATTCTGCTGGAACAGCATCTTCTGGGCTTGAGAACTCTTTTGTTTTTTTTATCTCGATATTTTCTTCCTTTACTTCATGGTCAAACGCCTGGATTATGAGTTTTTTGGCTTCATTAGGCTCTGGCTTTTGGTCAAGAAAATTCATGTCAACCTTCACATTCTCTGGCTTTGCATGTTCTTTCTTGAACTTCAAGATATCTTCTGGCCTTATAGGAATGCTGACTAAGCCGGATTTTTCATTAAATGCATAAGGCATCCTGTACAAATGCCTTGTAGCTATTAATACAGTGTCTATTTGTAATACTTCAAACGGGTCAAATCTTCCGTTTTTCACGACTTCATTGAAATTTTTATCTATTTTTTTACAAATTGCCTTTATATTTTCATGCTCTATTAATTTGCGAGCAAGATGAGAGCGAATCATCTCACCAAGATAAGCAGCAATCTTTCTAGGACCTTCTGGAAACAACAATCTTGTCGGCTTGCCGTGCACTGTTCTTGGAAAAGCTGCAAACGGAACAGCAATATGAAAGCCATGATTTCCAGAAAACTTGACTGCGATTGTATTAACGCCGTGATATTTTAAAGCATGAACCAACAAATCAGCAGCAATAGCAGAATACTCCCAGACAGGACAGTCAATATCAAGAACCAAGTCCCAGCCTTTTCTTAATTCATCCATGTCTTTTCTTGACAACGCAGGGCTTAACTGCAGAGGATTAATCCATAATTCTTCTGAGCAATGAAAAGAAGTCGCTCCTTTCTTTGCAAACTCCAGAACATCTTTTGGGTACTTTAGGACATCTGGCCTCTTTCCAAAGCCTTTTTCACCAAATTTAATAGCTATCTCTTTATCATCAGCAGCCTTGATGATAGCATCGCATACATCCTTTCTCTTATAGTGTTTCAGCAAAGTGCTTAGATGAATCGACATTTTACCCCCAAATCTGCAAATAATCTGCTAGTATATATTAGTTGCGATGGGGTGTCCAGTGGTAATCGTAAGCTATATTAATAGACAAGAGCTAATAGATTAAAATGGAATGCCAAAAAGAAAAAAATCTGAAAGAATGCACATGCACTTACCCAGGATGCCCAAACAAAGGAATCTGCTGTGAATGCATTCGCGAACATAGAGAAAGAAGAGAATTGCCTGGCTGCTTGTTCCCGCCAGAAGTTGAGAAAACATTTGACAGGAGCATAAAGGCTTTTGTGAATGCACACAAGGAATTGATTGAATAAATTTTCATCTGTTAACAAGCAATGAACAATATTCGCTTTTATCTATAGCCGTAAAACAAGTAGTATCTAACTCCCTATTTTCATACAATCTAGCGTAGTCCAGCCAAATACATCCTTTTTTAATTTCTTTGATATTGCATATTACTTTTTTGAAAAAAAGAACATCACTGCCTGCCCTGCAAAAAAGAACATCCATCTCATTAATTTTTTGCCCATCATTAAACACATATGTTGCAAATTCTTCTGAAGTCATGTCAACCTCTGCAAAAACAGGAGCATATTCAAAGGCGCCCAGTTCTTTTTGAACTCTTTCAAAATATGCTTTTGAATAATCAAGCGCTTTTCTTGATTTATCAACAAGATATGCCTTAAAACCAAGCGCAGCAAAAACCGCGCTGGGAAAACCAGTGCCGCTTCCAAGATCGCAAAAAGAATCACCTGGTCTTTTATCTGTTTGTTGAAACAAGCGTTCAACAAAAGTTTCTAGAAAACAAGGCTTTATAGACTTAAAATATTTCCAATCCCAATCTTTGGGCATTTCGCCGCCAAGTCTCCATATACGATCTATTTTTTCTTCTGAAATCATATACAAAATTAATTTTAGAAACTTAATAAAGATTATGGATAATCTTTTTCAACAACATCCTTAATACCCTTAGCAATCTTTTCCCCAACTTTATTGACTTTCTTCAAATCTTTCTCATCTGCATTAATGATGTTCTTTATGGTCTTCATGTGCTTCAACAACTCTTTAGCAGCAGAAGGGCCGACATTAGGCAAGGCAGACACTATGTATTCCTGCTGTTCTTTCAAGGTCAAAGGCTTCTTGCTTGAATGCAGACTAAAATCTTTATCTCCGTTTTTTTCCTGCTCTCGACGAGCCATAGCCAATAAAGTATGGGCAGTGTCCTTGAAATCCTTTGTCTGGATTACAGGAATACCATAGCTGATAGCAATGGTTGCAAGCATGCCGCGGATTGCATTAGGATGAACATTGCGCATAGAAAACATATCTTCAGAACCTTCAATAATCACAACAGGGCGCTCAAACTTCTGCTTCAAGACTTTCAACTGCGACAACAGCCTGCCGTCAACAATAGAGTCAACAAAATCCTTTACATTCTTTATCTCAACACCGACTCTTGAAGAAACAATATAATCAGCAGAATCAAGCATCTCTAATTTCAAATCAACATTTAAATCACACAATTCTTTTATTGTGCCAGAGCCTTTCTCACGATAATCTGCAAAAATCTTTATCTTGTTGACATCATCGCAAAATTTTGACAGTTTTGGCTGAGCCTCAACCTTTAACTTCAATTTTTTCTTTAAATCACCAAGAATCTTGTGCATTCTCTTTTCCTTGTGAAAAGAAGACCAGCGATAGCCTTCATCACGGGTGTTTTTCGCAACGAAAACAATAACTCTTCCTTTGTCTTGCCTTCCAGTTCGGCCTCTTCTCTGGATTGTGCGGATAGCACTTGGCAGAGGCTCATAAAAAATAACCAAGTCAACCTTTGGAATATCAAGACCTTCTTCTGCAACAGAAGTTGCAATCAGAACATTGTGCATGCCGTCCCTGAACTGGTCAAGAATCTCTATCTGCTTTTTCTGGCTGAGGCCCGAACCGTTCTTCTTTGCCTGCCCTACAAAAACAACAGGAAAAATACCTGGAATATCTTTTATCTTATCAATAATCATGCTGGCAGAATCGCGATACTGTGTAAATAAGATTATCTTTCCTTTAGGATTGTTTTCAAACTCCTGCGCAACAGTCTCCCTCACTTTCTGAAGCTTTGGATGCTCAATGCCTGAATCAAACAATTTCTGCGTCAGGACATATGCAGACTTGAAATTGACATCTGCAACAAGATTCTGCGTTGCCTTGACTTTTGTTGACTTTGCCTCTAAAAAAATCTTGCTCAAGTAAGCATGCAATGCAGAGATGCCTTGAGACTCCAACAACTCCAAGCCATGCTGGGCTTTCATGGCCTCTGCAAGCAGGCTTACTGATTTCATCATGGAAAAATCGCGCTCACCAGAATATAGTTTTGCATGAAGCTTTTTTTGCAAAGCAAGCAGTTCTCTTTTTGAATTATAGATAATTGTCCTGCCTAACCCATATTTTTTCATTTCATGAATCTTTGACTTGATGCAATTCTTGAAAAATTTCTGGACCTTCAGAAAAGTGGGAGGCAGATCAACCTTAACCCAGTTGATATTAATATCCTGAACATATTCTGCAACATCTGGGTCCTGGTCATTCCTTATCTCAACACCTTCAATGTATAAATTCTTGCAGACATCTGTGATTTTTTCAACATCTGTTCCAGGGGATGCAGTCAAGGCAAGAATTTTCGGAAACTTTGCGAGTTTATTGTATTGTTTTGCGATAAAGACATAAGCATAATCGCCGACAGCCCTATGCGCCTCATCAAAAACAATCAAAGAGACATCCGCTAAATCTATTTTCCTTGAAATAACATCATTTTCAAGGCCCTGCGGTGTTGAAAAAATAATCTGCGCATCTTTCCACATCTCCTGACGCGCTTTAGGAGGAACTTCCCCTGTAAACAAAACCATCTTTTTATCATCAAAATCAAGCAAGTCCTGGAATGTCTTAAGATGCTGTTTTGCAAGAGGCTTTGTAGGAGCCAGCAAAAGTATCTTTGACTTAGGAAAATTATTCAGCCTTTGCTTTGCAAGCATCACTGCAATCGCAGTCTTTCCCATGCCAGTAGGCAAGACAACAAGGCAATTCTTCTCAACACAAGTAGAAAGTATTGTCTCCTGATACAATCTCGGCTTGAAGTTGTTGAGCATTATAAAAATCTAATAAATTATATTTATATAACTTGTGCATGCGTGACCAGTGGCCAGTGCTAGAATACAAACCTTTCATACAGCAAATAAAATACAATCCAGCACACTGCACCCAGCAAGAAAGATATGATTATTGAAGCAATCACAGAGAAACCAAGCACATAAACAAGAACAAGGAAGCTCGCAATCATTCCTAAGAAGAAAGCATAAGCAAGCCTTGAGCCAAAGAACATTTTAGAGCCGTCTAAAGGAGGAAAAGGCAACACATTGTATATTGCAAGCATGAAATTAAAGCCAATCATGCTCTCCAAGAATGCAGAACCAATGCCATAGTTAAGCATCTTAAGCAGGCCTGCAAAAAGCACATTAGCAAGAGGGCCAAGCATTGCAACATAGCCAAGACTTGTGATGCTTGGGCCATACCTGTGCTTTCCAAGACGCTGCGCAGTAAGCATATGAATCATGAAATAACTGCCTGCAAAAATCATCAATCTGCCGTTTGAAAAAATAAGAACCACTATCCCAATAAGGATTCCAAGCCACCATATCCTGCTCTCCGGCCTGTAGCCGAGATAAAGAGCAGCAAGTCGCTGAACAGCATGATGAATAAAAACAGATATTGCAACAATAATCAAGGCAAGCACAAGGCTCTTTATGCCCATCAACAAATCAAACTTTTCAACACCCCACTTGTCAAAAGAGAAAATAAACGCAAACAAGAAAATGAGCAGAACTAATTCGCGCATCTCTTTTTTGTTAAACCAAAAATACCTTTTTAATCTGTCTTTATACTCAGGCCAATTCATTATTTATCATATTTATAAATGAAGTATATAAATATTATTCTTTTAATTTCTTCTTTACAAGATTCAGAATGTCTTTTTCATGCCCTGCACCAACAATAGCAACTATATTCTTGTCAGGAAATCTCACCAAAAGATGAGTGAGATTAGACGCCATGACCTCGTTACGCTCAGTAATAAGGACCTTGTAGATGTTAGGATATCTTTTTTTCACTTTCTTGATTAGTTTGCTAATTGTTGATTGAGTTGGGACAGTGCTTAAATCAAAACCAATCTCTGACTTCCTTAAAATGACTCCTTTTAATATATCAACAAAGAAATTCCATTTCTCTTTCCAGGATAATTCTTTTGAAAAATGCCTCAGTGTTGTTTCAATATTCTGGTCAATCAATGCAACACGAGCCTTGACTTTCCTTGCTTCCTTGAATGCTGCAAGCATGTCAGAGCCAGGGCTCACTCCTACTTTATCTCCAAGCTTTTTCTCGACCCACGCCCCGATTACAGAAAAAAGCCAGCCTTTGAAGCCGACATGCTTGATATGCTTGAGTTTCGGCTTTTCTTTTTTTTCGCTGAGCAAGGCAGCCAGGCGCTGCTTGTCAAGCTCAAGCGCAACAATGTCCGGCTCTTCTTTTGAAATTACTTTTTTCACTTCATTTATGCTCTGCTTTGCAATATGAGACGTTCCAATAATGACCAGATTCTTGTATTTCATACAGCTGTATGTATTGCTTGTATTTAAATAGCTTTCGAGTAAAAATAGATACTGGTGTTCCAAAAAGTTTATATATACAAGTGTTTTCTGAAAATATCATACTTAAAGGAGGGATTGGCTATGTTAAAAATGAAAAAAATCACGGATTGCTATGACATGAAGGTCTTTACTGATCAAGGAGAATACTTTGGAGAGATAGAAGAAGTGCAGCTGTCTCCAACAAAAGTGCAGGGATGGAGAGTAAAGGCATCAAAGAACTCAATATTGAATAAGATACTTGGCTCTGCAAAAGGCGTGATTGTGCCGCACCAGCTTGTAAAAGCAATCGGCGATATAATGATAATATCCAAGACCGCGATGCCAAGCTATGCTGAAGAGGAAGCAGAAACACCGCAGTCATGAAATTTATTATTCTTAGTGTCTTATGCGCTTGGTTGCTGTGCCAAGTGATTAAAATTTTTACTTCTAAAAAGAAAAGAGCTTTTTTTGAGACAGGAGGAATGCCAAGCTCTCACGCGGCATTTGTGAGTGCTCTTTCTACAGCAGTCGGAATATCCGAAGGATTCAGCTCAGTAATATTCCTTGTGACACTTGGATTCTCTGCAATAATTGTGCATGACGCAATAAACATAAGAAAACATCATACTGCAAAAGAAGTATTTGTAGGAGTTGCAATAGGCATACTTGTTACAGTACTTATGAAACTGATTTTTTTCTGAACGGCTGTGGTCTAATGGTATGATCTGACCCTCCCACGCAAATTAAATATCGAAAAGCGGAGAGAGGTCATGGCCCGGGTTCAATTCCCGGCAGCCGTATAGTAATGTTTATATATGAGCGTTTATTAGAAAAAACATAAGGGGAAAATATGAGATGCGTAAAACATAGAAGAAATACTGTCGGCGCTTGTCATTGGTGCGGAAAACAGATCTGCCCATACTGTATTGGAAAAAAAGAAGGAAAAAAGATTTACTGCGAAAAATGTGCATTAAGACTTTCTACTGTTAAAAGAGCAAAGATTCCTGCAGCCAAAAAACCTAAAGAGAGCCAAGGCGCCCGCGAGCAGCCAAGGATAGAAGAAAAGCCTGTCAAGCAAAAAAGAATATTCTCAGTTGATGAAGAAGGATATCTAGTATTAGAACAATAGGGATGATATAAATGAATGTTGAAAAACTCAAGAAAATGAATGAATTAAGCAAAGAACTGCAAAAGCACGGCATGGCAGACAGCACTGCAGAAGCTTTTTCAAAAGCAGGTGATATGGTGAGAGATGAGGCAGTAGGTGAAGTGCTTTCAAAATCATCAGCAAAAGACGGTTTTGACCACAAATACCAGATAATGCTTGAAAGGCAGAACAGGCAATTTTCACAAGAAATAACAGAATTAAAAGAAAAAGTCGCAAAAATGCAGGCAGAGATAGAGATATTGAAAGCAGAAAAGCCAATGCAGCCTGCAAAGCCAAAACAAGAGACTCAAACGAAGTTTCCGCAAAAAGAAGAAAGCAAAGAACATCCTAAGCAAGGCGGATTTACATCAGAGGACGTTGCTGTGGATAAAGTATTTTATTTTGGAAAGAAATAACCCTAAACAAAATTCCAGAAAAATAAAATAAATAAAAGCAAATATGATGCAGCAGCAATAATAATCCAACTGTATCTTGTACGATAATACCATTTCTGCGCAGCCTTCATCTTTTTATTATGCACTAAATAAAGAAGATATACGTTAAGTATAAAGATTGCAAGCAATATGAAATAAGTCAATAGCATCACCTTGTCCACCAGAAGCAAATACCCGATAGCAGGCGGCAGATGACTACCAACAGCAAGATGATACATTATTGCAGCAAGAAGGGCAGAGCTTACGATGCCCACCCGCAAATCAAGCCTTTGAACGCTCAGCAAAAGAGTGAAAAGAATAATACACACAACAAAGAAGATAGGAAGCAAGATAAGGACAGCAGCATCCCTGTGTCTTGTAAGGCTGACTTCAAAAGTATATGTTGAATGTGACTGCCCGTATAATCCATAAAAGTGGTCCCTAGAAAATGCCTGCCATCCGTCAATACGCCACCCAGGAATATAAACAAAGGAATCAATGCCGCTTTTGCTTAAATCAGGAACTAAAACTATCTTATCCGACGTGAGTTTGCTGTGCTCTATAACGATTGTAACAGTCTGACTATCTAAAGGGAAGCTATGTAATTCCACTGTATCGGTAAAGGCGGCATTAACCCGGTAATAAGTGCTGTTTGTTTCAGGTAAAAAAATCTTATTCATGTCAATGATGCGTCCATTAATCAATTCAAAATCATTAATTGAACAATTTTTGCATTGAAATTCAACCCAGAAATCAGCATTGTAAGTGCCGGTAGCAATGTCATAATTATCAATACTGATAAGATAAACAGCAATCGGAATTGTATCCTGCGCAAAAACACTTGGAATAAATAAATAAGATAAGATAATCAAGATTGCCAACAAAAACCTCTTTTTCATTAATTAGTTTAAAAAAAGAAAGGGTATTTAAATTTTACTTTACAAATCAGTCATTCTCAACTCTTGGAGCAAGAATAAAGCTCAGCAAAACCTTATCTACTACCTTGTATTCTAGTTTTAACGGATAATCCTGGCTGAAGTGAATAGTCACATCATTTGCCAGCTTGGCTCCCTGGATCATCTTTTTCAAATATTCAATTGAGTATTTTGCCTTGACAGATGCCTTGGTGTCTGAGTTTATTTTTGTCAAGTCATCTGCAGGAATGTCAATGCTCGCCTTTGACAAGTCGCCTTCTGCACTCACCATCATCTTTTCTGGCTCTGCACTGAATGTGACTGATTCTGCCACAATATCTGCATCATCAATCGCGTCATTCAAGACATTTGATGCAGTTGAGATTATTACAGGAAAAGACAGGTTAGGGACTTTTTGCTCAGACTCCTCTATTTCAATCAAAGGAAGACTGAAGGTCCTGACAGATTTGCCTTTCAAGGTAATCTTGAGCTTGTTCTCAGATGTCAATTCTAATGATAATATGTCATTTGCCTTTGCTCTTCGCAATATTTGCTTGAAATTAGCCAGATTTATAGCAATCTCTGTCTCTTTTTCAATCTCATACTCTGTAAAAGCGCTTGAAAGAAGCTTGAAAACAACCATAGCCACATTAGCAGGATCCATTGCAATAAGCTCAATACCGTCTTTATTCAGCTTGAATCTTGCTTCGTGCACTAGCTCAGAAATAACTGTAATGCTGTCCTTAAGATAAGTGGAATCTGCTATTGTTAACTTCATTTTATACCCCCTGAAAAGCAGAAGTGTTTGCTAATATAAATATTTTGTTATTTTGCAATGGTTATTCCAGATGCAGGGACTGGCCATTTAAAAGCTGGTGAGCTGTCTTGCCCTCGGTATAGCCCATTTTTATGCCTAGTTCTGTGAAAGCATCCATTGCAGGCTTTTCAGAGTGCACAGGGATTATGTGCTTTGGCTTTAAGAGCTTTATAAGATCCCGCATATCCTCTTTCCTGCCGTGGCCAGAGACATGCGCTCCCTTGAAAATCCTTGCACCCTTTGCCTTGAGATGGTCTTCTAGAATCTCCCTATACGCCCTATTGATGGGTGTTGGAATGACATTGCAGGAAAAGATGATCTCATCCTCATCCTCAAACATGAAAGGATAAATGCCTGTAGACATTTTTGACAAGGTTGCTTTTGGCTCGCCTTGGTGGCCTGTAACGACTAATAAATATTTTTCAGGCCCGTCTTTCTGCACTGCCTTCAGTTTCCTGGCAATCTGTTTTGCAAATCTGCATACCTCGCCTTCTTTTTGTAAATGAGCGATATTTGCTTCTGAAGCAGCATTAATGTATTTTGCCAGAGAACGTCCTAAAAAAACAATCTTTCTGTTCAGTTTTTTTCCAAAAGCGCAGATGGATTTCAGTCTTGCGATATGAGAAGAGAATGTTGTTGCAATGATTGCCTTGCCTCTTGAATCAACATCAAGCATAACCCCTCTCAGCATCTCTTTAGCAACATTCTCAGAAGGGCATTTGCCGTCATAAGCAGCATACAATGAATTAATGATTGCAGCTACAACACCTTTCTTGCCTATCCGCTCTAAAGCAGCATAGTTCGGCTTTGTTCCTAAAGTAGGAGAATTATCTAATTTAAAATCAGCGGCATACACGACTGCGCCATAAGGCGTGTGAATCACGACAATTGAAGCCTGCGGTGTTGAGTGTGTCACATTAACAAGCTCTACTGTCAGCTTGCCAGATATCTTTATCTTTGAATTAGGATTGATTGCCTTTATCTTATTAGGAATCTTGATTTTTTCATCCTTAAGAATCGCTCTTAATACAGCTCCAGTGAAAGGAGTGCAGATAACCTGGGCATTCTTGTATTTTCCAGCCAGGTAAGGAATAGCACCAACATGATCCAGGTGGGCGTGCGTCGGAATGATTGCTTTTACTTTGTCTTTCCATTCCTTGATAATCTCGTCATTAGGGATAGCTCTTGCTTTTATCAAGTCACTTGCCTTGAGCTTTACAACAGTCTCTCCTTCTTCTTCAGTTATCTTGATGTAATGCGGAAGATGAATGCCCATGTCTATTACAACCACTTCATCGTCTACTTTTATGGCAGTCATGTTCTTGCCGACTTCAGCATAACCGCCAACTGCTTTTATTTCAATTGCCATAGATACACCTTTAGAGAAATAGTATAAAAAGGTTTTTAAAAATGATGCGGGGCGCAGGTGCGAACCAAACTTTTGAAAAAAGTTTGATCAAAGGGCGCTCGTCGTTCATGCTCGAGAAGCATTCTATCTGCTGTTTGCTATGCAAACAGGGGTAAAACTCTTCTCTCGCATTCACAATATCGCGCAATAAGAAAAATGAATGCGGGGCGCAGGATTCGAACCTGCGTAGGCACTAAGCCAACAGATATCTCACCACTTCCTGTGAAGTGGAAGACAGCAGATTTTCATCTTCAGCCTTGAGTTTGGACGCCAAAACAGCTCTGTCCCGTTTGGCCGCTCCGGCAGCCCCGCATGAGCGTAGCGAATGCGTGGGTGACGGCTTTCTGAACTTCGTTCAGATTTGTCGGCAGCCCCGCATAGCTAGAAAAACTAATCCGTAGTATATAAAGTTTATTCTAAAGCCTTCAGCCTGCCTTCAATCATGGAAAGCTCTGACTCTAATTCCTCTATCTTAGAAGTAACTTCAGGCATCTTTGATTTTTTGGCTTTCTTGCCTGTTGCTTTTTTCTTAGGTGTTTTAAAAGGAGTCTTTGGCATGTGCTTTTTCAGTTTTTTATTGAGCACAAGAATCTCGTCAAGAATTCTTTTCAATTCAATGATGTATTTTGCCTTTTCCTGCTTGAAATTCTCAAAATTCTCATAATCTTTCAAGGCGTCAAGAATATCCTTTGATGAATTAAGCAAAAGGCGCCTGGTATTAACAGGATTCTTTATTCCGACGAAGAAATTCTCCTTAGTCATAGTTCTGGTTTCAATAATGCCTGGTCTATCTCGTATATCCTTCTAGTCACTTCTTCCAGCTCCTTGGTCCAGTTCTCTATCTCTGAGTCTTCCTGCTTCTTTATCTCATTGATCTTGCTAAGCAGGAACCTTGCCTGGTCAAGCTTTTCCTTGATCAAGGCCATTATCTCGGTGATATCCTTGTAATCCTCTATCTTGACAAATACTGGTGCTTTTTGTTCCATTTTTTCACCCTTGTGCTTTTGCTATGATCTTGTCAACATATGACAGCTTTGACTCAACATTCTCTAAGGTCTTTCTCCACTTGTCAAATGCCTTCAGCTCCTGGTTCTTCAGGTCAGTCAGCCTCTGCAGATATTCTTCTGCTTCAATAAGCTTTGACCTGACAAAATTAGCATTGCTCATCAAGTTGTTGTATTCATCCACTGCAACAAACATCGGCTTTGCTTTTTCAGGCCTGATGATTTCTTCTGGCTCTACAACCTCTTCCTTGATAGTCTCTTCAAATACCCTTCTTGGCCTGATTTCAGGCATTTTTATCTCGTGTTCTGCCATTGTCGGATGCTCTGGAAGAGAAGGTATCTCTACGTGCTCAAATTCTTCCTCTTCAGTAATCTCAGGAAATTCTGGCATCTCTTCTTCAGAAGGAATTTCAGGAAATGCCGGCTTAATCTCAGGCAGTTCCAGCTCTTTTGGCTTTTCTGCCACTGCCTCTGGTGGCATTGGTGGCGGAGGTAGCTCTACCTCTTCAGCCTCTTTTTTCTTTTTAAAAAGTTTGAACATTTTTTCCACACCCCAGAGTAATTATTTTTTAAAAACTATTAAAAACTTTTGGGACTATCCCTGGATAGTAACAAGTCTTTTAATAGAAGGCAATACTCGACAGATGCATGAAAGAAGCACTTTGGTGGAAAAAACAGAAAAACAAGAATGTGCAGTGCTTTCTTTGCCCGCGAAACTGCGTGATAGAAGAATCAAAAATGGGATTCTGCGGGGTAAGGCAGAACCAGAAAGGAAAGCTTTATTCTCTTGTATATGGAAAAGCAACAGGAGTGCAGATAGACCCGATAGAAAAAAAGCCTCTATATCATTTCAAGCCAGGAACTGCAGCATTTTCAATAGGCACTGTAGGGTGCAACCTTGTGTGCCAGCACTGTCAGAACTGGGCAACAAGCCAGGCAAAACCAGGGCAATGGCATACTTATGACATAACTCCTGAGGAAGTTGTTGAGAAGGCAAAACAAGAGCACTGCTCAACAATCGCATATACATATAATGAACCGACCATATTCTTTGAATATGTGCTTGAGATTGCTAAGCTAGCTCATAAAAAGGGGCTGAAGAATGTCCTTGTGACAAACGGGTTCACAGGAAAAGAGGCATTATTGGACATAATAAAATATATTGACGGGGCAAATGTGGACTTGAAAGCATTTGACAATGAATTCTACAAAAAATACTCCGGAGCATGGCTGGAGCCTGTGCTAGAAAGCATTAAAACATACAAGAAGAAAAATGTGTGGCTTGAATTGACTAACTTGATCATCCCCACATTAAATGACGACACCGCAAAACTTAAAGAGATGTGCGCCTGGATAAAAGAAAATATCGGGGCAGATGTACCCCTGCATTTCTCTGCATTTTATCCTTCCTATAAATTAGAGGACCTGCCGCCAACATCTGCAGCAACACTGATGGATGCCCGCAAGCTTGCAATGAAAATGGGCTTGAATTATGTGTATATAGGCAATGTAGTGACAACAGATGAGGATAATACCTACTGCCCCAAGTGCAAAGAAATGGTCATTGAGAGGATGAATTTTACAATATTGCAAAACAAATTAAAAGACGGCAAATGCAAGTGCGGTGAAAAAATACCTGGAGTATGGTAACCTTTTTATAGTTCTATCTGATTCCAATTTTCATGGCAAAAATAAAAGCAAGAGTGATTATAGAAATGCTGGGCGCACCCAAAGAATACATAGAGCAAACCCTCACAAATTATCTGGAAAAACTAAGAACTGACGGCATCAAGATAGTGAATGAAGTTAAAGAAGAGGCCAAGAAACAAGGTGAGCTGTTCAGTACATTTGCAGAACTGGACATTGAATTTGAAAAGATTGAGGACTTGTTCGGATTCTGCTTTGACTCAATGCCTTCATCTGTGGAGATACTAGAGCCAGAAGAATTAAAGATATCTGCTGCAGATTTCAGCAATTATCTCAATGATTTGCAGGCAAAACTTCATGAAGTTGACATGGTCGTGAAGACAACAAGGGCGCAGAATGCTGTGCTTGACAAGAATGCAATGAATGTCTTCAAGAATTTCATCAAATTCATATGCAAGGAAAAGCATACAACAGAAGAAATGTCAAAAATAGTGGGAATAGAGTCAAAACAACTGCAAAAATTTGTTGATATTTTAATAAAAGAAAATAAGCTAAAAAAAGAAGGCGATAAATACACAAAAAATGAGTGATCTTAAACACAGGATAGAATCAATCCTATTCTCAGCAGGCAAACAAATAACCTTAGAAGAGTTATCCAGATTAACAAAAGAGAGAGATCCTGAGAAAATAAGAGAGGCAATACGCGAGCTGAAAAAAGATCTTGAAGACAAGCAAGGCTCTATCATGCTTATTGAAGAAGGAGACTCCTGGAAACTGACTGTTCGCGAGAAATACCTTCCTTTTGTTCGCAAGGTTGTTTCTAAGACTGAATTGCCTAAAACCGTCATTGAAACCTTGGCTATTGTTGCATTCAAAGCGCCGGTATTGCAGTCAAAAGTGATTCATATCCGCACAAATAAAGCGTATAAACATCTTGATTATCTTGAAGAAAAAGGATATATTACGCGCGAGAAAAAAGGAAGAACAAAACTGATTAAATTAACACAGAAATTCTTTGAATACTTTGATGTCCCGCCTGAAAAACTTAAAGAGAAATTTACTGGATTTAAGGAACTGGACAAGGCAATAGAAGAAGTTGAGACGCCTAAAGAAGTTGATTTAGTTGACTCAGAAGGGCACAAGCAAAAATTAGAAGAATACAGCAGAGAAAAACAAGTTGAAGAATATGAAGAGACTCCTTCACCTGTAGAGCCGTTTGTTGAAACAGTTGATGGCTTAGAAGTTTATGGAGAGAAAAAAGAAAGAAAAGAAAAGCCCAAGAAGAAACCTAAGAAAAAGAAAGAAAAGAAGAAAGAAGAAGAGAAAAAAGAGCCTGAAGAGAAATTCGAGCCTCCATCAGAAGAAGAGCTTGCAGCTGCATTGACAGGAGAAGAAATTGAAGAGGCTGAAAAAGAAGAGATTGCAGAAAAAGCTGAGAAAGCAGAAGAAGTTGCTGAAAAAGTAGAGGAAGTGGCTGAAGAAGCAAAAGAAGAAGCAGAAGAAGTGAAAGAAGAAGTCGAAGAGAAAGAGGAAGTAAAAGAAGAGAAGCCTGAGAAAAAACCTAAAAAGAAAAAGGAAAAAAAGCCAAAGAAAAAGAAGAAAAAGAAAGAAGAAGTTAAAGAAGAAGAGCCTGAAAAAAGAATCAAAGTATCAGAAGTACACAAAAAAGCAAAAGAAAGAGCAGCAGCAATGGAAGAATCACCAACAGAATACAAGGCAAAAGGCATATTCAAAGGAGAGATTCCAGAAGAATTAAAAGAAAAGATAAGCAAGAGAGCAGAAGAGATTGTCTATGGAGAGAAGCCAGAGATAGAAGAAGAAAAGAAAGAAGAAATCGAAGCAGAAGAAAAACCAGAGCTTCCAAAAGAAGAACCAAAACCAGAAATTGAAAAAAAGAAAAAAGAAGAATTGCCAAAAGAAGAATGATACTACTTCTAATCTGCCCAAAATGCAAGAACCGCATGAAATATCAAAGCAATGATAGGATATTGACTGGCAAAAGAAAGCAGTGTGTTTATTGTGGTAGGAGTTTTAAGGTAACTGAGAATATTTTAAAGCGAATATAAACATTTTCAGACGAAGCGAAACCCTTGAATTCGGCCTCTACAGCCCTTCTACTGCCATAATTCAAGCAAAAGGTTTATAAATGACCAGACTTTTTTGATTAATAGAGAAATACTTGTTTCTCGTGCTAAAAATGGAAACAGATGCAGAAAAGACAGAGCCAAGAATCATGCCAAGAGTGATTGAAGATGAGATGAAAGAATCTTATCTTGCTTACTCTATGAGCGTCATAGTAGGCAGGGCCCTGCCAGATGTGCGCGACGGATTAAAGCCAGTACACAGGAGAATTCTATATGCCATGCAGAGCATGGGGATGCTTCACAACAAGCCTTTCAAGAAGTCTGCAAGGATAGTGGGAGAGGTATTAGGAAAATATCATCCCCACGGAGACACAGCAGTATATGACGCAATGGTGAGGATGGCGCAGGACTTCTCATTAAGATACCCCCTAGTGCAGGGGCAAGGCAATTTCGGCTCAATAGACGGCGATTCTGCAGCAGCAATGAGGTACACAGAAGCAAGACTAAACAAGCTGAGCGAGGAGATGCTGCAGGACCTTGAAAAAGACACTGTGAAATTCGTGCCAAACTTTGACGGCAGTTTGAAAGAACCTTTTGTTCTTCCATCAAAAGTGCCGAACCTATTGATAAATGGCAGCTCTGGAATAGCCGTAGGAATGGCAACAAACATTCCCCCGCATAACATGAGAGAGATCTGCGACGGAACAATACAACTTATTGACAATCCTAATCTTACACCAGACGAACTAAGTACAACCATTAAAGGCCCTGACTTCCCGACAGGCGGGATTATACAAGGAACCACAGGCATAAAAGACGCTTACAAGACAGGAAGAGGAAAGCTCAGGGTAAAAGCAAAAATAGATGTTGAAGAAAAAAAGAAAACAAGATTGATTGTTACAGAGATACCATACCAGGTAAACAAGTCACAGCTGATAGAAGAGATAGCAAAATTAGTGAGAGACAAAAAAATACAAGGAATCTCTGATTTAAGAGATGAGTCTGACAGGGAAGGAATGCGCATAGTCATAGAATTAAAGACAGGAGCAAATTCTGACATTGTAACAAACCAATTATTGAAGCACACAAGACTGCAGACCACATTTGGAATAATCATGCTTGCCTTGGTTGACAGCGAGCCAAAAACACTCAATCTAAAAGAGCTATTAGAGCAGTTTGTGCTACACAGAAGAAAAGTCGTAAGAAAAAGAACAGAATTTGACCTTAAAGAAGCAAGTGACAAAGCACACATTCTTGCAGGATTGATAGTTGCATTGGACAATATAGATCCTGTAATCAAGCTCATCAAGGCAGCAAAATCAGCAAAAGAAGCAAAACAAGGGCTGATTGAGGATTACAAGCTGACAGAAAAACAATCGCAGGCTATTTTAGACATGAAACTGCAGAGACTGACAAACATGGAGCAGGACAAGATAAGAGAAGACCACAAGAAACTGCTTGAATTGATTGAAAAACTAAAAGAAATACTTGGAAGCGAGCCAAAGATACTGAATATAATCAAGGAAGAACTCACTGAACTAAAAGAAAAATACGGAGACGACAGAAGAACGCAGATAATTGCCGCAGAAGCACAAAAAATAGAGGAAGAAGAGCTGATAAAGCCAGAAGAGATGGTAGTTACACTTACACACGCAGGATATGTCAAAAGACAGCCACTAGATGCTTACAAGAAGCAGAAAAGAGGAGGCAGAGGAGTCATCGGCATGGAAACAAAAGAGACAGACTTTGTAGAAGAGATATTCACAGCAAACACGCACGATCAGGTATTGTGCTTTACAAACAAGGGAAAAGTGCACTGGATAAAAGTATACCAAGTACCAGAAGCAGGAAGATATGCAAAAGGAACACCAATAGTAAACCTATTAGAGCTTAAGAATGAAAAAATAACAGCAACAATCCCAATAAGTGAGTTTGCCAAAGACAAATACCTGTTTTTTGTGACAAAAAATGGAACAGTAAAGAAAACAAGCCTTGCAGAATTCTCAAAACCAAGAAAAGGCGGAATCATCGCACTAGGACTCACACCAGAAGATGAATTGATAAGTGTTGACTGGACTGATGGAAAGCAAAAAATCATAATCGCAACAGAACAAGGCATGGCAGTTCACTTTGATGAAAAAGATGTAAGGCCAATGGGAAGAACAGCAAGAGGAGTCATAGGCATAAAGCTGAAAAAAGATGACAATGTAATCGGAGCAGTTGTTGCAGAAGATAACAAGACATTATTGACAGTGACTGAGAAAGGATATGGCAAAAGAACACCTGTAAAGGACTATAGATTGATAAGCAGAGGCGGAGTCGGAGTAAAAAACATAAAGATAACTGAAAAGAACGGAAAAGCAGTCGCAATCAAGAGTGTTGCAGATGATGACGAGATAATATTGATAAGCCAGCAAGGTATCGTAATAAGAACAGCTGCAAAAGGAATAAGCGTAGTAGGAAGGGCAACACAAGGAGTAAGAGTGATGCGCTTGTACGAGCAGGACAAACTGGTGGCAGCTGCCAAGATAATCGAATGAAAGCAATAGTTCTTACCAACAAAGGCATAGAAGATATTTCTAAAAAAGAGATAAAAGAGCTGATAAATGCAGATGCTCAAATACACGAAGGATTTTTGACATTTGAAGCAGAACAAAAAGATTTGTTTGTTTTATGCTATAAAGCCCAGTCATTGACAAAAGTAATAATGGTGGCTGATGACCTGAATGAATATGTCAAGAACAAAACATTTGCAGTAAGAAGCCATGAAAAAGAACTTGAGATAAAGATTGCAGAAAAAATACAAGGAAAAGTTGACCTGAAAAATCCAGACGTCACAATCTACGCAGTTAATGAAAAATATTACGGCATTGACCTGACAGGAGAAGACTTAAGCAGAAGAGACTACAGGATATTTCTTGGCCCAGAAAGCCTTAAAGGAACAATAGCATATGCATTGGTGCGATTGTCTGGATATGATTCCAGCAAAACACTCCTAGACCCTTTTTGCAGGGACGGAATAATACCAATAGAAGCAGCATTGTATGCAACAAAGCGGTCTCCTAATTATTTCAAGAAAGACAAGTTTGCATTCCTGAAAATATTTCCAGACATAAATCTAGAAAAGCTTGACAAGATAGCAGAAGCAAAAATAAGCGTAAATGCATCTGATGCGCAAATGATCCACGTAAATGCAGCAAAGAAAAATGCAAAAATAGCAGGAGTCAACAAGCAAATCAGCTTCAGCAGAGTGATGCTAAAAGACATTGACTTGAAATTCAATGATGTTGACTGCCTTGCCACAATGCCTGTGCAAGGCAAACAAGAAGAATTCTTTAAACAAGCTGAATTAGTCATGAAAAAAAACGGAAAAATCGTTCTAATCATGCGAAAAGATTCTGAAAAATACAAAGAAGCTGGAAACAAGTTTAAGTTATCAGAAGAAAGAAAAGTGATGCAGGGAAAAGAAGAATGGACAATACTTGTTTTTACCTGTGTTTCTTAGAATATCTCATAAATCTTTTGTTAAGATGCGGATCGCTCTGTTTCTTATGCACGCCGTTTCTTTTCCAAGGCTGGGTTGGTTTTCTTTCTTTAACACAGCCATGCTTGAGCAAGATATCTCCTATTTTAGTCCTATACTGTTCTTCTTTTTCTTTTTCAAGCCCTGCAAAAGGCAGGTATTCCCAAACTTGGTGTATTACTCTATTAACCACGTCTTTAGGCAGCTGGCCGTTATTGCTAAGGCCATGAAGTATCTTGTGAATAGCAAACTTGTAATCAATATCTTTCAAATAACGCATATGCTCTGGCTTGTTTTCTTCAGGTATGCCTGCTTCTTTTACAACGCGATTATTAATTTCAGCACATTCACGCATTTCTTCTAAACCAATCTTTTTTCTTACAAATTCTTTATACTTATTATCAAAAATAGTATTATAACAAATTACTTTTTGCTCTTCAACAGCAGCCTCAATAGTCTCTCTTTCTTCAGGAGTATTTCCTGTATGGTCTAATGCTTCCAATAGCTTCCAAGAGCAAAGCGCAAGCTCTCCAGGTCTTCCGCTTTCAGCCAACAGATAAGACATGCCCATAAGATTCTGCGCCAAAAGCTTGTAAGCAATATGCTTTTGATTTTCTTTTTCATCCTCAGGAAAGTCTGTATATTCCAAAAGCTCTGTTATCTGTTCAGCAGTTTTTTCAGCAATGTCTACTGCCTTTTCAAGCTGTGCAAGATTTTTTGGCTCATCTGTAATGCTTCTAAGCATATCTTCTAGATTGTCAATCAATGACTTGTTAACAGAAAGCACATATTCTTTTTCATCAAGTTCCTCTTTAAGAAAGGTTGTGTATGCTTTTGCTAAATTATGAACAATATGATTTATGCTTTTATAATCAATTCCATGCTGGTCATATGCAGTTGCAATGGCCTGCTTGCCTGCAAAATTAAGAGTCTCTTTAAGCTCTTCTGCACCAGGTATTTCATTTTCTTTGGCAACCTCAAGCAAACCTTCAAGATTTTGAACAACATCCTGAAAATCGCCTGTTTTTGCAGAAACAATAGCATTGATTTTATGAAGTTCTACTTTATTTTGTCTCAGCTCTTCCTGGCCTTCTGAAGACTTGAAATACGCTTCTGCTTCTTTTTTTTCTCTATCTACTGGGTGTGTATATACGTCATCAACTTTTTTAACTATCCTGCCAATAGTTTTTTTAATTCTCTTTAGTACCATTGTATTGTTTTCACCCCGAATACAGGTAAATAAGCAATACCCATTTATAAACCTTTCGTTTTTTAACCACTCGAGAGTGGTTAATCAATAACAGGCAAAAGGCTTCTATAAGCCCTGAAACCCTTGAATTCAGGCATTTCAGCAAAAATGCTATATTCTGGGACCTGCTATATCGATACATTTAAATACCTAGCAGCACTATCATATCTCGGGTTGGGAAAGCAAGTGGCTTCCGGTTTTCAATGAGCAATCTGCGAAAATTGAGGAAAGTCTGCCCACCATAAAAGGCCACTTCCGAAAGGAAGATCCAGTAATGGATGGCAACATCACAGAAACGAAACGGCCCTTATTCGCTATGATGCTGCGACACCCTGGTGACAGAGGTTAGATAACCAGCTGAGTTTGCTTAAGGGATGCGTTGAAACGGATAGGACTGGCCGGTGCAAGCACAAAATGTGCGCTTAGTAAAATGCCACACAGCCTGCCCATAACAGGTAAAACTGTTAGCATTGTTTAAGATCAATGCTCTGGAGGCTGACAAAAGGCAGCTTACGCTTACCCAACCCAACTTTTACTCACACAAAATCCAAACAACCTTCATTTTTACAAAACTTTTTTATAATAACACAGGATAGTACTCCAAATGGCAGATAAAAAGGTTCACATGCCGACAAGCACGGCAGGATTGACACGATATTTTGAGGATTACAAGAGCAAGCTAGAGTTTAAACCAGGACATGTCATCATATTATCAGTCCTAGTTATCTTGATAACAATAATTCTGCACATATATGGAAATTCCTTGTTAGGATTAAGCTAAAAAATGCTTCAAAATTATTTTCGCGAGGTGAAGTCAGATTATTCCAGGAATGAATTCTAGGGCAATGGCAAAAGCCATGAAGAGAATGGGAATACAGCAGGTAGAGCTGGATGCCAAAGAAGTAATCATCAGATTAGAAGACAAAGAGCTGGTTTTTGCAAACCCTCAAGTTGCAAAGGTCAACATGATGGGACAAGAGACTTTCCAGATAACAGGAACACCAGAGGAAAGAGCATTGAGCACAGAACCAGAGATATCAGAAGAAGATATCCAGACAGTTGTTGACCAGACAGGTGTTGAAAAGGAAAAGGCCCTGGAAACAATAAAAAAACACAAAGGTGATATTGCTGCGGCAATAATCGAGCTAAAAGAGGAATAAATGACAAAAGAACAGATTCAAGAAGCCCTTATTGACGCAAAACAAGAAGTTAAAAGGGCAGATCATTTGTTTCATGTTACTTTGAAGTACACGAGGACAGTTGATGTCCTTAAATCTGTTATAGAGCGCTTGATAAACGCGTTTAATTTTGCTATGAAAGCTTTATTGATACACGCGCACATGAAAGGAAAGATAGAGAAAGTGCCGAAGATACCGCTTGTAAAAGCAGAAGCAATCAAGAAGCTTTATGCAGAAGATAAAAAAATCTGCGATTTTCAGAATTTTTTCATGCTTTTAAGAAAGATCGACAAAGCCAAATTTGACAGGGACAGGGAATACAGACGACATGTCACAATGACTGCAAAAGTAGATGAAGGAGAGGCAGAGATAACAATAGACATTATCGGAGATTATTTCAAGAAAACCAAGGAATTCATAGCTTGCGTCGAAGAGATTGTAGAAAACAAGAAAGAATAAAATGGAATTAAGAAAGGCGATAGAAAAAAAGCCTTGGGCGCCAGAAGAAAAAGCAAGAGTTCTTGACATAATTGAAAGAGGAAGAAAGCAAAAACCAAGAAGGGTCCGCATTGCTGACGAATTGGCGTACTGGATGTTCTTGCTCTTGGCGATTGTCGGCAATTTCGTGCTTTCTGTAATATTGGTGCCGTTCATGCTCATATTATCAGGGTTTTACTTGTTTGGCCTGCTATTTTTGCTGGGATTTGCATTCGGTTTGCTGATAAACGTGATACTCAAAGAGATACAGAAAATAGAGGTAAAACAGCACATAATCCCGATACTATTGATAGTGGCGCTGGCATTGATCAACATATACATCATCGCAAGATTCACCAACAAGCTAGAACTTTTATTGCAATTGCCGACACCAGCACATAATCCTTTGCTTGTCAGCGCAACTTATGTAATAGCATTTACCCTGCCTTATCTATATTCTGAATACAAAAGAGCAACGCGCAAGAATAAATAGTGATTAAGGCGACAGCCGGGAATCGAACCCGGGCCAGAGGATTTCTATATGCTAATACCACAGTCCTCTACGCTACCATTACGCCACTGTCGCCATAAAATGGCTTAAAACGTATATTATTTATAAAACTAACTCTGCATACGAAACCTTTATAAATAAACCTTGATTCCACACTATCATTAGCCCGAGTCAACTGGCGTTTATAGGGTTGAAAAAACGCTTAATTCTCTCGTGCTGATAGGGGTTAAATATGACTGAAGAACAAATCAAGCATTTAGTGCGTATCGCAAATACAGACATGAAAGGAACAAAACAGATACTGTACGGCCTGAAGAATGTCAAGGGTGTAGGAATCATGTTTGCAAATGCAATATGCCAAATGGCAAAAATACCTACAGACAAGAAAGCAGGCGTTCTTTCTGATGATGAAATAAAGAGAATAGAGGCAATAATCAAAGATCCACTGAAATACAACTTCCCTAACTGGATGCTTAACAGAAGAAAAGACATGGATACAGGAGAAGACAAGCACATCTCAACAGGGGACCTTAAATTCACGATTGAGACAGATATCAAGCAGATGAAGAAAATCAAGAGCTATAGAGGAGTAAGGCACATGTTCGGACTTCCTGTAAGAGGCCAGAGGACAAGAAGCAACTTCAGGCCAAACAAAGGAAAAGTAAAAGGAGTCCAGAAAAAGAAGGTAGGAAAGAAAGGCGGTAAATAAAAATGGGCGACCCACGCAGATTAAGAGCAAAATATAGCGGACCAGGGCATCCCTGGCAGAAAGCAAGGATTGATGAAGAGAAAGCCCTGAAGAAAGAATACGGCCTGAAGAACAAGAGCGAAATATGGAAGCTTGATTCTAAGCTTAAGAACTTTGCAAAACAAGCAAAAAGGCTTGTAGCCCTGACAGGAGACCAGGCTGAAAAAGAGAAAAAGCAATTGCTGGAAAGGCTTGAAAGACTTGGCCTTATACAGGCAGGAGCAACGACTGAGCAGGTTCTTGGACTTTCAATAAAAGACATTCTTGAGAGGCGGCTGCAGACAATAGTTTGCAGAAAAGGCCTTGCAAAAAGCATGAAGCAGGCAAGACAATACATTTCACACGGCCACATAACCATCGGCGGAAAAGCAATCAAGACGCCAAGCTATCTTGTCAAGACAGCAGAAGAAAACACACTGGCATTTGTTGAAAAATCAGCACTTTCAAATCCAGAACATCCAGAAAGGGTTGTGGTAAAGAAAGCAGAGCCGGAAAAAGAAGAGAAAAAAACAAAGAAAAAGACCAGGAAAAAGACCGTCAAGAAAAAAACAATCAAGAAAGAGGCGCCTAAGAAAGAATGAAAAAATACAGAAAAGAAAGATGGGGAGTAGTGCACATTTACGCCAGCTATAATGATACAATAATTCATATTACAGACATCTCTGGAACTGAGACGCTTGCAGTCGCATCTGGCGGCATGGTGGTCAAGTCAGATAGGATGGAAAACAGCCCAACAGCTGCAATGATTGCAGCTAAAAGAGTTGCAGAACAGGCTTTAGACAAAGGCCTCACAGGACTGCATGTCAAAGTAAGGGCTCCAGGAGGCCACAATGGGCCAAACAATCCTGGGCCAGGAGCACAGGCAGCAATAAGAGCACTGTCAAGAATGGGCTTAAGAATAGGATTCATAGAAGATGTAACCCCAGTACCTCATGGAGGTTGCAGAAAAAAAGGTGGAAGGCGAGGCAGGAGGGTATAAAAGAATGGCTGAAATCCAAATGCTTAAAAAAGACAAAAAAACAGGACGCGCGACTTTTTTGCTTAAGAACACAAATGCAGCATTTGCAAATTCAATGAGAAGAATGATGGTTGATACCGTGCCGACAATGGCAATAGAAGACGTTGAATTCAGGAAAAACAGCTCAGTGCTTTATGACGAGATGATGGCGCACAGGCTTGGTTTGGTTCCTTTGAAAACAGACCTTAAATCATATACGCTGCCTGCAAAATGCAAGTGCGAAGGAAAAGGATGCGCAAGATGCACACTAAAGCTTACGCTGAAAGCAAAAGGCCCTGGAACAGTATATGCTTCAGACATCAAGTCAAAGGACCCGAAAGTGAAGCCAGCATATCCAAAGACTCCGATAGTAAAACTGCTGAAAGGACAAGAACTGGAGCTAGAGGCCACTGCAATCCTTGGCGAGGGAAAAGACCATGTAAAATTCAGCCCAGGCCTTGTATGGTACAACAAAGAGCCGAAAATCACAGTCAACAACAAAGCAGAGCTTATTGAGAAGTTCAAGGAAAAATATCCAGCAGAGATATTTGACAAGAACGGAAAAATCAGCGCAGACCTGATAATAGAAAACGGGCTTGTTGACGCATGCGACGGCGTATGCAATGACCTTGTAAAGATAGAGTATAATGACAAAAATTTCATATTCAATATTGAACCCTGGGGACAGTTGACTCCATCAGAAATGCTTGCACACGCAGCCACGCTCTTTAATGAAAAATTAGAAGAGTTTGATAAAGGGCTCAAGTAAGGCATCCTATTTGCAGTGCATGCGGACACGCTCAAAAATCCTGCGGATTTTTGGCTGGCCCGCTTTCGCTTCGCTCAAGCGGGGGTGCCGACAAATCTGAACAAAGTTCAGAAAGCCGTCACCCGCACTCACTACGTTCGTGCGGGGGTGCCGGAGTGGCCAAACGGGCTAGGTTGAGGATGTAAATCAGCAAAAGCCTAGTGGCTTAGTGCCTGCGCGAGTTCGAACCTCGTCCCCCGCATATATACAAAATGAAGAAGACAGGACCAACAAACGAAAACATGAAGCAACTCATACAAGAGTTAAGAAAAGAATCAATTAGCCAGAAGGCTAATATCTGGAAAAGAGTTGCGCAGGACCTGTCAAGATCATCCAGGCAAAGAAGGATAGTCAATGTTTCAAAAATAAACCGGTGCGCAAAAAAAGACGAAACAATAGTCGTGCCTGGAAAAGTGCTTGGCTCAGGAGCTTTAAGCCAGGGCATAACTGTGGCAGCATTCAGCTTTTCAGATTCAGCTAAAAAGATAATCACAGATGCAAAAGGAAAATGCATCACAATACAAGAACTATTGAAAACAAACCCAAAAGGCAAGAACGTGAGAATCCTAGGATAAAATGGCAGAGATATACATAGACGCAACAAATGCAATTGTCGGCAGGATAGGAGCATATGCTGCCAAGAAAGCTTTACTAGGTGATACTATAAAGATATTGAACAGCGAGAAAGCAGTCATGTCTGGAAGAAAAGAGCAGATAGTTGAAAGATATTACAGAAGGAAAAACATCATAGGACAGCCGCAAAAAGGCCCTTTTATCTCAAGACTGCCAGACAGGTTCTTAAGAAGAACAATAAGAGGCATGCTGCCATACAAGAAAGCGAAAGGAGCAGAAGCATACAAAAGGATATTGTGCTACCTGGGTGTTCCAGAGCAATTCAAAAGCAAGAAGATGCAGAAAGTCCCTGGTGCAGACATGTCAAAATTAAAAACACTTAAAAAAATAACAGTAGAAGAGGTTTGCAAGAAAATATGAAAGTCATACACGTATCAGGAAGAAGAAAAAGAGCAGTTGCAAGAGCAACACTAAAGCCTGGCGCAGGAATAGTAAGAATAAACTCAAAACTGTTAGGTACAGTAACGCCTGAAATATACAAAATGCGGATGAAAGAGCCGTTAGTCATTGCAGGAAATGATGTCAACAAGATAAACATTGATGTTTCTGTCAAAGGCGGCGGAATAGCAAGTCAGGCAGATGCAGTAAGACTTGCAATAGCAAGAGCATTGGTAGCATTAAACAAAGACCTGCAGAAAGACTTTTTAGAGTATGACAGGACATTGATGATTGCAGATATAAGAAGAAAAGAAACACACAAGCCAAACTGCCACGGAAAGGCAAGGGCAAAACGTCAAAAATCCTACAGGTGAGGCGAAAAAAATGATAATACCAATAAGATGCTGGAGCTGCGGAAAACCAATCGCACAGCTATGGGAAGAATTCAAGACAAGAGTTGAAAAAGGGGAAAACAGAAAAGACGTCATGGAAGACTTAGGACTTTCAAGATACTGCTGCAAAGCAATCATGATGGGGCATGTTGACCTGATTGATACAGCAGCAAGGTTCAAGAAATCTTGATTTTTATTTTTTTAAAGCTATTTTAACAAGCTTGTCAATCAGCTGGGAATATTTCCAGCCCTTGTTCTTTTTGAGTGTTACTGCAGTGTCAGAAGCAGGCCCTATCCAGCAGTTTGGATTTATCTCAATGACAAAAACATTATCTTTTTCATCAACACGTGCGTCCACAGTCGCATAGCCAGAACAGCCTGTTGCCCTATAAACTTTTGCAGCAGTTGATTTTATTTTCTCGAGCAGGGATTTTGAGAATCTTTTTTCAATATTTTTTGTAAGCGTGATGCTGTCCTTATAGACTGATTTGTTTTTATGCCATTTTGCAGCGTAAGAAAGAATCTTCGGCTTGCTCTTGAAAGAGCGCAGGTATTTCAGCTCAGAAGGGTCAAGCACTGTGAGTTTTTTCTTGCCCATAACAGGGATTATCAAATCCCGCCCCTCAATATATTCCTCAACAAGAGCAGCAGGCTGTTCATGAACCTTAAGAACTCTTTTTATTTTCTTCTTAAGAGCTTTTTCATTACTGACAACAGAGTCTGAATAAATTCCGACAGCAGCATCTGCACAAGGAGGCTTGACAATCAAGGGAAACTTCATGTCTTTTCTCAATTTTTGATTAGCAGATTTAAATATCTGATAGTTCGGCGTGAGAATCTTGTTCTTGACAAGCGCTTTCTTGATATTCCTCTTGTCATTGCACAATCTGATTGTCTTGAAAGAATTTCCAGTAAAAGGAATGCCTGTTTTCTCAATATCTTTCAGAACCTTGAACTCAATAAAATCAACATCATCCTCAATACCATCGCACATGTTAAAGATTACATCATATTTTTTATCTAGTTTCAAGGATTTATTAGGATCATATGCTTTCTTTGTCACTTCATGACCTTTTTCTTTCAGCGCCTTGCAGATAGCCCTGTCAGTTCCAGGCATACATTTGATTATTCTTTTCTTGCCGTTAATAGTCTTTTCAATATCTTCCTTTAGATATAATGCCAAAACCCGCATTTTATCATGATAAAATATAACTGTTATAAAAACTTTGTTACACAGAAAGGTTTTTAAAACATCACTATATTCCCACAATTGATGGAAAAATTTGATTTCAATGCAATAAGCAAGAAATGGCAGAAAAAATGGGCAGAGAAAAAGATATTTGAAGTGTCTGCAGATTCTAAAAAGAAAAAATACTATGTTCTTGAAATGTTTCCATATCCTTCAGGGTCTGGATTGCATATGGGCCATGCTTTTAATTACATAATAGGGGATATCTATGCAAGATTCAAACGAATGAATGGATTTAATGTTTTGTATCCAATGGGATATGATTCATTTGGCTTGCCTGCAGAGAATGCAGCAATAAAAGCAAAAACAAGCCCGCAAGAATTCACAAAAAAAGCAATAAATAATTTCATAAAACAACAAAAAAGCCTAGGATTGAGCTATGACTGGAGCAGGATGATATCAACCTGCGAGCCAGACTATTACAAGTGGAACCAATATTTTTTCTTGAAATTCATGGAAAAAGGCCTTGTCTACAGGAAAGAAGCTCCTGTCAATTGGTGTCCTGAATGCAAAACTGTGCTGGCAAATGAGCAAGTTCATGACGGCAAATGCTGGAGGCACAAAAATACAGAAGTAGAGAAAAAATTCTTAGAACAATGGTTCATAAAGACAACTGCATATGCAGATGAGCTTCTTGAAAAGATACCAAAACTGGACTGGCCAGAAAGAATAAAGATAATGCAGGAGAACTGGATAGGCAGAAGCTATGGCGCCACATTAAAATTTGATGTTGTAGATGAAAAAGAAAAGAAAATTGATGAGATTGAGACCTTCACCACAAGACCAGACACAAGCTATGGAATAACATATCTGGTCTTGGCGGCAGAGCACCCAAAAGTGATTGAGTGGACAAAAGGGACAAAATATGAAAAAGAAGTAAAAGCATTCATCAAAAAAGTAGAAAAACAAAGCATAATAGAAAGAACAGCAGAAGGAAAAGAAAAAAACGGCGTGTTCTTAGGAAAATACTTCATAAATCCATTTACAGGAGACAAATGTCCGTTATGGGTTGCAGACTATGCATTATATGATTATGGAACAGGAGCAGTAATGGCAGTCCCTGTTCATGACCAACGAGACTTTGAATTTGCAAAAAAATACAAGCTTCCATTAAAAGTTGTCATTTCTCCGCAAGCATATGATTTAGACGTAGAAAAAATGAACAGAGCTTATGAAGGGGACGGCAAGCTGGTAAATTCAGGAGACTTTAACGGCATGAACAACAGAGATGCAATAGAGGAAATAGGAAAGTTTGCAGAAAAGAAAAAATGGGGCAAAAGAACAATAAATTACAAGCTAAAAGACTGGCTTGTATCAAGACAAAGGTACTGGGGAACACCAATACCTGTCGTGCATTGCAAGAAATGCGGAATAGTTCCTGTGCTAGAAAAAGAGCTTCCAGTAAAACTGCCAGATAAAGTAAAGTTCGGTGCTGGAAACCCATTAGCAGCATGCAAGGAATTTGTAAACACAAAATGCCCTAAATGCAAAGCTGCTGCAAAAAGAGAAACAGATACAATGGATACTTTCTTTGACTCAAGCTGGTATTTCTTAAGGTATACTGACAGCAAGAACAACAAAAAACCTTTTGAGAAAAAGAAAGCAGATTATTGGATGCCAGTAGACCAATACATAGGGGGAGCAGAGCATGCATGCATGCACTTGATCTATGCAAGATTTTTCACAAAAGCACTAAGAGACATGAAAATGGTGGATGTTGACGAGCCATTCAAGAGACTATTCAACCAAGGCATGCTTCATGGAGAAGACGGCCATGTAATGAGCAAATCAAGAGGAAATGTAGTCCTGCCAGAGACAGTTTCAGAAAAATACGGCATAGACACAGCAAGGTTCTTCCTCGTATCAATTGCTTCACCAGACAAAGACCTTGAATGGAGCGCAACAGGTGTTGAAGGAAGCCTGAGATTCATGAAAAAAATCATTAATTATTTTGAAACAGTCAAGATAGGGAAATCAAGCAAAAAAGTAGAGAGCAAACTCAACAAGGCAGTAAAAGGAGTTACAGAAGATATTGCCAGCTTCAAATACAACATGGCTGTGATAAAGATAAGGGAATTGTTTGATTCGCTTGAGACAGAAGTGAGCAAAGACACAATTGAAAAATTCTTGAAATTATTGAGTCCATTCTGTCCGCATATCGCAGAAGAGTTGTGGGAGAAAATAGGCAACAAAGAGTTTATTTCATTAGCTGCATGGCCGAAATTTGACGCAAAGAAAATAGACGAGACTGCAGAACAAAAAGAAGAGACAATACACAAGATATTATCAGACATAAGGCAGGTGCAGGAACTGACAGGAAAACCAGAACTGAAAAAAATAACATTCATCCTCCCTGCTGAATGGAAATACAAATTCTTCAAAGAACTAAAGAAACATATGGAAAAAACAAGAAATGTCGGAGACATCCTGAAAGCAATAATGACAACAGCATTGAAAAAACATGGCGCAGACATAAGCAAGCTTGTTCCTAAATTAGTCAAGAGCCCTGCAAGAATACCAAAAATCATCCTCAGCCAGAAAGAAGAAATAAAAAACATCAAAGACGCAGAAAAAGAAATACGCGAGCAATTCAAGGTAAAACTAGAGATAATCCCAGAAGAAAAATCAAAAGAAGCAAAAGCAAAACAGGCAATGCCTGGCAAGCCGGCAATAGTTGTTGATTAATTCTAAAAAGAAAAGCGGGCAGGCACAAAAGGATCGAAACAATGCAAGCTTGATTTTTTACAAATATACTTCAGATATTAATTTATCTAATTTCTCTTTTTTGATCATATTTCTAAAATTGATTCTTTCTCTAAAGCGTATAACTGCTTTCTTCGAGAGAATTCGTAAAGTAAACGCGTCTTGGTTCCATTTTTTGTTGATGTCGCAATTAATCGCAAAAAGTTTTCTTAACACGTCTTTTATCTCCAATAGAATGTTCTTCTCTTTCTGAGTTAATTGTATTTTTACTCTGTAATACATTTTATCTTTATATCTTCGATTAGTTGTTTTGCTGACATCACCTTCAGCATCAAAAAAACCGCTTAAAAACATTGCAAGAAAATTTTCATTTGTTAATATCCACTTAGGAATACAAATTTTGCTTTTTTTCCCCATCTGCAATCCTACTTTTTTGTGCAAAAACCAATGCAAAATTTTACACGACCCGATTCTGCCAATCCAAACATTATTGGCAGGTCTTTTATTAATGGTTAATCCTGTCCCGAATTTATTTTTAATAATGCTGTTTATCAATTCAATCTGTTTAATATCAGAATCAGCATATGATATTTCATATCCTCCTTTTCCGCTTCTTTTAAATGTTTTGAAACTATCTTCTAAATATCCATCGCCTAAATGATACCCTGCTAAATAAGCTAAGTCTGCATCTAACACAGGAATATTTAACTCATGTCGAGACCGCGGCACTCGCGCAGTATTTCCTTTTAGAATTATATTCTCACCAAGCAAATATTCTTCTTTAGGCATAGAGAAGATTAAGTAATTTTTCTTTATAAACGCTACGCATACTTGTCCAGTGGGTGGGAACAATAAATAAAAGCGGGCAGGCATGTCAAAGAATGGACATAAATACAATCTATTGGTTGATTCTTGACCTTTCCTTGGCTCCGCTACCCTTTGAGCACCAGTTTAACAAGTTATGGCTGCTGTGTTCCCACCCTGACCAGATTCCTCATCAAATGGTCCCGAAGGACAGAGCTTCATAGTTGAGGACAAGACCAATAAACGTTATTCATGCCTCTTCTAGACTTCACCCAGTCATAAAGCCGATTTACTGTGACAGGAGACGGCTAACCTCCCGGTATAGCCTGCCCAGCATGAAATAGCTCAAAACTGTTTAAAAAGGTTTCGTATTATGCTGTACTCAGAAGTCGCGTCAGCTTTTTTTTCTCTTTTAAAATATCTTTCCTGCTTTTATGGTATGCAAGCACCCAAAGACAAGCTATTATTGCATAAACTCGCACTATTTTGAAATCAATCTTGCCGTACGTTTTTGATATGTTCCTTATGATATTTTTATCTGCGGTATCATAATACATTACTGCAATATCAAACAAAGGATCTCCGGAGAGTGCATCTGCAGCATCTATAATTCCAGATAGCTTGCCTTTGTTTATCATTATGTTATCTGCGCATAAATCAGAATGAACTAACCGGGAATCTTTGAAATTTAATAAGTATTCTTTAAATTGATCATATTCTTTCTTTATTTGTTCTGCTTTTATTCTTGATAATTTTCCTTGGCGCCTGCATTTTCTGAGGCAATCAACAGCAAGAGTGTCTGTGAAATCTTTCCAGGAGTCATATTTTCCAATTCCAGGCTTTGCTAAAGGCCCATATTTTTTTGTTTTTATTGTATGCATTTTTTTTAAATAGCTGCATAATTTTTGCATAAGGGTTTTCCTTTGCATATTTGTCAGTTTTATGTGCTCCATATCTATGCCAGGAATGCACTCTTCAACCAAATAATTCCTTCTAAGAATAATAGGTTTTGGGACAGGAACGCCCAACTTATGCCATTTATTACAGACCCATGCTTGAATCTTTATCTTATTGCGGTCCTTAATAGGAACCCTGAGAACAAAACAGCCTTTATTTGTCTGTGCAATATACACCTTATGATCCCAGCCTTTTGTTGCATCCTCAAGTAGGCGAATCTCTGCTTTTGTCTCTTTTTCAATTATCTTTTTTGCTTTATTAATATCCATATAGGGAAGTAAAAACAAGCAGTATTAATATCTTTTGCAGTATAGAAATGCATATTAACCGGCAGGGCATAGCAAACAGCATGGAGCCGAAAATACTATTTCTGGGCACAGGCGGTGATATAGCAGTCACTAGCAAGCAGACCAGGGCATCTGGAGGGATAGTGATACAGGTAGATGACTGCCAGTTTCACATAGACCCAGGGCCAGGAGCATTAATCCAGGCAGCAAGGCACGGCATAAATGTAAGAGACCATACAGCAATACTAGTGAGCCATGCGCATTTATGGCACTGCAATGATGTTAATGCATTGATAGCAGCAATGACATTAAATGGAATAGACAAGCACGGTGTTTTGGTTGCAAGCGAATCTTTCCTTAAAAGCGGATTCTTGACAGAATTCCACAAAAACTGTGTTGAAAAGATAATCGCTGCAAAGCCAGGCAAGAAAATAGGCATAGAAAACATAGAAGTAAGAGCCTTGGAGACAGAGCACACTGATAAAGAAACAGTCGGCTTCAAGTTCTTCACGCCAAAATTCATCTTAATCTACACATCTGACACAAAATACAAGAAAGAATTAATCGACCAATACAAAAAAGCAGATATCCTTATACTTAATCATACTTATCCATTCAAGACAAAGAAGCCAAAAACTCTTAGCAGCGATGATATTGTTAAAATAATAAAGAAAGCAAAGCCAAAACTTGCAATACTCACGCATTTTGGAAAAAAACTGCTGAACATAAACCCGATATATGAGGCAAGAGAGATACAAAAACAGACAGGAGTCCAGGTGATAGCAGCAGAAGACGGTACAGCAATAGACCCATTGTCTTATTCTGCAGACTTAAAGCAAAAAACACTCAATCTTTACTCTAAAGCAAAGAAGAAAGAAGAATAACAAGATAGCCCACAAAACAGCCAGCACTTATAAAAGGCATTGCAGGATAAAACTTGTTCTTTTTTCCAAGCAATAAAAGCATCAATAAAGCAATTGCTGCAAAAACAGGAATAATCATCGCCTTGTACAATCCAACGCTCTTGAAAACAACTCCTGCAAAAATCAACGGGAAACCAAGATCCCCTCCACCCAATATGGCTGTCTTGACTTTAACCAGTTTCCCTTTCACTTTTGGTTTCTTCGGCAGTTTCAGCTTGTACGGCATGAGCAAGCCTGCAAAGACACCGCTTTTTGTCTGAAATTTTGCCATGTGAATCATGTGCTTTGACTTCCAGACAGCATACATGTCATACAAAGACAACAAGATCATCAATGCAAAAGCAGCAAACAGGTTCATCACAGGGACAAAAATAACTGCAAGCCCGCTGTAAATGAACAATTCTGTGAAATTATGAACAAATATGTTCGGCCTATAGACTTTAACCAAGGCAAGGATAATTGCAAGGAATATAGAGATATTTGCTGAGATAAATGCAGAAAACGCGACATGCAAGCAAAGAGCCACTGCAACAAAGAACCAGAGTTTCCATAAGCTTATCTTTTTCCATTTCACTAATATCAATATTATAATCGTACCAATAACAATGGCTCCAAGGATATACAAGAATGATTTGGCAGGATCAATATCAGGCCGCGAAATGTCTACTCCGCCAATACCTGGCAATGCTTTCCAGGTAAGCTCTCCTGTCTCTACAGTCTGCGTAACATCAACATACCTGCTGGTGATAATAAGCCCGATAAACTGAGTAGCCAGAAAAAGCGCCACTAAAAATAATGTTATTTTCACTGCATGCTTCATAAGGCAAAAAATATCGCAAACATATATAAATATATTCTTTTTCTATAAAGATATGAAAGTCCTGAATAAAGCAGTTGTTTCTGTGTTCATCAAAGAAGATGAAGACCCAGAAGAAATAAAGTCAGCATTATTATCATTTATTCCTTTTGACATAGAAAAAGAGAAGATACAGGTGCAGCAAAAGAGTGCAGCAGGATTTGAGGATAAAAAGATAAGAATACTCAAGATAGAGCTGGAAAAGCCAAGGCACACAAATGCATTCCTGAAACATTTATTAGAAAAACTAACAAAAGAACAAAAAGAGATGTTGTTGAGCCAGGCAGAATCAAGGCTGGACAACCACCTGCACTTCTTCATAAGATTTGACAAAGATAAACTATTAAACAAAGAATATGAGATAACAGACAGCGGAAACTGCTTCCACATAAAGCTTCACATAGCGGCATTTCCAAGCAAAAGAGAAATCGCGCTAGAAGCAATCGAAAAGTTATTAAAAGCCAAATAGAAAGCTAGAGCTATGGCAAAGATAATAGACCCATGGGGCTCTGAACTTGAAGAAGACTATGAAAAGATAGTCAAGAGCTTTGGACTAGAGGTTTTTGATAGTTCTATGTTTCCAGACCCTAACAGGATGATGCGCAGAGGGGTTGTATTTGCAGGAAGAGACCTCAAGATAATCGCAGACTGCATAAAGAAAAAAAAGCCATTCTATGCATTGTCAGGAATAATGCCAACAGGAGACAAGATACACTTTGGCAACAAGATGGTTGTAGAGAACCTCAAATACTTTCAAGAGCATGGAGCAGAAACATACATACTTGTAGCAGACCTAGAAGCAGCATCAACAAGAGGCGTCACATTAGAACAGGCAAGAAAAAGAGCAATGGACTTTCATATACCTGCATACATTGCCCTAGGACTAGACCCAGAAAAAACAATATTCTATTTTCAATCAGAAAACAAGGATGTAATGAACATGGCATACGAGTTTGCCAAAAAAATAACACTAAATGAATTCAAGGCAATATACGGAGATGCAGATCCAGGAAGAATAATGGCAGCAGTAACACAAGTAGGAGATGTTCTTTACCCGCAATTCAAGAAAAAAATGCCCGGCATAATCCCAATAGGCATAGACCAAGACCCGCACATAAGACTGGCCAGAGATGTGGTGTCAAGAGTAAAGTCAAAATACGGCTTTATCCCAGTATCTTCAATATACCATAAGTTCACGCCTTCTCTAGACGGGGCAATAAAAATGTCAAAATCAAGGCCAAGCGGCAACATAGACCTGCCAGAAGACATAAAGGAAGTTGTTAAAAAGCTCAAAAGAGCAAAAACAGGCGGAAGAGATACAGTGGAAGAACAAAGGAAAATTGGGGGCCAGCCAGAACAGTGCATGATATTTGAAATGTTCAAACAGCACCTGATGGAGCAAGATGACGAATTAAACCAAGTATTCCAGAAATGCAAGACAGGAGAGCTTACCTGCGGAGATGACAAGAAAAAAGCGTGCGAATTGATGACAGAATTCATGAAGGACTTTAATGAGAAGCTGAAAAAAGCCAAGAAACAAGTAAATAAACTCAATTTCATCAAGTTTCAATAGAAAATAATATAAATTCATATATATTATACACTTAAAACAAGAGGTAAGAACATGGTTTGGAGAGCAGCACCATTAAAATCATCTTTTATGCTAATAGGCATAATCGGCTTTTTAGTATCAGTGATATACCTGCCAAAGATATCCTTGAACTGGGCATTTGCATTTGGCCTTGTGTTTTTGCTGATGATCATAGCAACACTGGTTTCAATGACACAATCAAAGCCAGTACTGCCTTTATACGAGAAAAAGAAAAAGAAATAAACCGGGGGGAATAAAAAATGAAAAAAATATACTTGCTGATAGCAATGTCTCTTTTGCTGGCACTATTAGTAGCTTGCGCGCCATTAGACTTCAAGCAAGAAGGTGCTGCTGAAACAGAAGAAGTTTCAGAAGAAGCTCCAAAAGAAGCTGCAAAAGAAACTGTTGATGAAAAAGTTGTTGAACCTAAAAAAGAAGAGATAGAGATAGAGCCGTTGAAGAAAGAAGAAACTGCTCCCGCTCCAGAGCCTAAAAAAGAAGAAACAAAAACAGCTCCTAAAGAACTGCCTGCAGAACTGAAATCCCTGCTGGAAAGAGCAGACCAGAAACTTACAAGCATGAGCTATCTTTATGCAAGCCCTGAGACAAGCGGAAGATTCCTTGACACATATCATGTCAGAGGAGACAAGATCAAAGTAAAACTATATGAAGAAAATTATTATATGCATAAAGACTACTTTGACACAGTATATCTGGACACTACAAAGAAAACAGCCACAGCAAGATGCGAAAGCCCGAGAAGATGCGTGTTCCCTGACTTTGACAATACAGGAAGAGTATTTGATGATGTAGAATATGACGAATACAGGAGAAAGACGCCTTATGAATGGCTTGCTGATATCACAACACCAGAGCTTCTTGGTCCAGAGGTTGTTGACAAGAGAAGCGCCTTGAAGATACAATATCCAAAAGACGATTCAAGAGTAGAGATGTGGCTTGACAACTCCTACGGAATTCCTCTGCAGTTCAAGATAATACACCCAGACGACAAAGAGGAATCATACCAGTTCTCAAACTTCCAGTTCAATACACTGAAAGAAGAGGACGTAGTGCCTGCATTTACAGAAGAGCAGCCTACAGAATAAGCTAGAACTCAAATAATTTTTTCTTTTCTTTTATTAATTCAGGAGCACTGCCGCCATGCCAGCTGAATCTCGGCCTGACACGTATAGGATACATTCTTTCATTTACATCATCAACAGCAAGGCATGCCCCAGCGACCTTTGGCAGCTCTGCAAGAGCCTTGTCTAATCCAGTTCTCAAGTAGCTTTGCAGCAAAGCTCCTAAAGCATCTGTATCAACTTTTGCAGTAAGCCTGTGGGCAAGAATGATGTCAGACTGGGTCATCGCATCTGTATGTATCTTTCCAGGCTGCTGCGTGGCAAGAACAAGAGCAACACCTGGCTGCCTGCCTTCTCTCAATAAAGTCATCAAGGCATCACTTGCAGCAGTCTTTCCTTCTTTAGGAAGAAATTCATGAGCCTCATCAATCATTATCCAGACAACAGGCATCTTTTCTTTCTTAAGCTTGGCTTCTTCTTCAGACTCTTCTGTGGCAATATAATGCACTGCAGAACGGATAGAGCTGAACTCCTCTCCTTTTCTTACGACCATCCTTTCAATGAATAATTTTCCGCACACAATACCCATGACAAGATGCTTTATCTTCCACCCACCAGGCATCAAGGCATAAGCACTCAAGTCAAGAACATTCACAGTTCCTGCTTTTGCAAGGTCTTTCATAGGAGTAGCTTCTTTTGAAAAAATACCCCATTCTTTAACAGACTTGAATCGGTTGACTGCAGCATTCTTGACTTTTGGATCCTCGCGCTCGTCCTTATCAAGAGCATCTAATATATCAGGAATGTCATATGCTTTTCCTGCTTTTTTCAAAGTCAAGATTGTTCTCTCAATAAACACTGCAATAGGATCATTTGCACTGATATCAAACGTAAGATTCCAGTCTTCAGGAGCAAGCTCTGCAGGATTTATTGAGAACGGGAAGTCTGTGGGGATTCCTTTATCTTTATATTCCTGAAAATAACCTGTTGGAGTGAAGATTCTCACATTCTCAATTGCTTTTCCTTCCATGCCCCACTCTTTCAATAATAGTTCGTCCTGATGATTAGGATATTTCATTGTCCAGTAAATGCCCATTGTATCAAGCATTAGCACAGAAAGCTTTTCACGGAATTTTTCCTCAATAGTTGCAATTCCTTCTGCAATAACACCAAGACAGTAAGACTTTCCAGAACCTCTTTTTCCACAGACAAAGGTGACATGCGCCTTATTGACATCAAGATACACCGGCTGTGAAAGAGTGGTTACAGGACCCATCTTCACATACTGTTTTCCTAAAAGAATAGAACCTTCAGTACCCCACTTCTCTTTTTCTGCCTCATCCCTGCCAAGAACTATCTCATAAACCATATACTGACCTCTTTTTGATTAATAAATATAGAACTGGTATAAAAATGTTAAGAAAAAAGAAAGAAATTAAAGATTATTTACTGTGACAATATTAATGCCTCTTGCATTGCCTATAGCACTGCTCATCGCAATAATATGCTTTACACCTGCGCGCGTAGCAATATCAACGATATTCCTGTCTGCAGTGCCGTCAAACACTACGGCATAGATGCCTGCATTCAGGCTTTTCAGCGTGGTTGCAAGCTCTGTGAAAGGAACCTTTCCAAGAACATGCAGCTTATTATCTAAGATATAAGCCCCTTTTGTTCCAATAAGGTTCTCAAGCATTGTCTTGAACTTTGTCTTTTCTTCGCTGTTCAAGCTGACAACTGTTCTAACCGGCGGTCTTGATTGTGTCCTGACAGCTGCAGGCTTACTCATGCTGTGAATGTGCCTTTTTTGCGGCTGCGGCCTTGAAGAATACTGTGGCCGCCTGTTTGCGAAAATAGGCTTTTTAATGGATTCAGAAGTATCCATGCCATTAAGCTCAAGCTTTGCTTGCTCAATAGTGATCTTGGAACGCAAAGCCTTGTGAAGCTCTTTCTTTGTAAGCTCTTCTACTTCTTTTCCATCAGGAGCCCGGGTCACAAAGTCAATCTCTCCAACATTAATCAATTCCTTGATTATCAGGTTTCCGCCTCTGTCGCCATCAACAAAAGCAATAACTTCTTTTTTCCTGCTCAAGTCAATGATTGTCTGCGGGCAGCTTGTGCCATTCATCGCAATAGCGTTCTTAAAGCCGTGCTTAAGCAGATTAAGAACATCTGCCCTGCCTTCAACAAGGATTATCTCATCAGATTCATCAATAGCAGGACCTGCTGGCAGGCGCTCTCTTCCAAATTCCTGGACTTCCATGATCCTGACAGAATGAGCAACCTCATCTGCAAGCTCCTGAGAATCTGGCATCTGCTGATCCATAAGGGTCTTAAGCAGTGTCTTGGCTCTCTCAACAACAAAGTTACGCTTGCTTATCCTGACATCCTCAATCTCCTTTACCTTGATCTTGGCGTTACAAGGCCCAATTCTTTGGATAACTTCAAGAGCAGCAGCTACAATAGAAGTCTCTGCTTTGTCTAAAGAGCTTGGAATCACTATAGAACCATGTGTCTTTCCAGACCGCGTATCTACATTCACTTCAATCCTGCCAATCCTTCCAGAACGCTGAAGCTCCCTGAGCTCTAAATCTGCCCCTAACAAGCCTTCTGTCTGGCCGAATATCGCGCCAATCACGTCTGGCCTGTCAACAACGCCTTCGATATCTATGGATGCATTAACTATATACTTAGATGATACTGGGCTAATTTTAGCCATTTTCAACCCCTCCAATTAAAGAACAAGCTCAAAATTGTATTCTTATGTTTCTAAATAGTCTCTTTTAACGTATATCTTGTCTATTAAGGCTATTTACTCTCATTTTCACATGAATTGGTGAACAATGAATGAAATTGAACTTGTTCAGTTGATTTTATTTTTGTAAATATAATTAGGCCTGTAGCCCGAAGCACTAACCCCCAAGCTCATTGCTTGGTTTAACCGTTAGCTCCCGTGGGTACTCTCGTGACGGGCATTAAACAGCCTATGATTTGCTAGGTGAAAGAACTATATAAAGCTTGTGGTTTAGCCTCCTCGAGGCCTAAAACGGCTTTTTTCGCGGTATTTGAGGACTATAGGCGCTGTAATGCTTGATTCCAGGGAAAAGAATATATACCTGCAGCAGCCTAAATCAAGCAAATGCCAAAAATAACCCGCGAAAAGTTCAAGACACTGAAGAACGTATTTGATACATTCACAGAAAGAAACCTGTTTAAGCTGATATCTCAAGGTTATTTTGAGGGCCTGGAAAGCCCTATTTTCATAGGCAAAGAAGCAAATGTGTTCACTGCACTAAAAGGCAGGAAAAGAGTGATTGTAAAAATATACCGCCTGCAGACCTGCGATTTCAAGAGAATGTATGATTACATAAAATTTGACCCCAGATTCCCAAATGTAAGAAAACAAAGAAGAAAGACAGTATTTGCATGGGCCAAAAGGGAATACAGGAACTTGATGAAAGCAAGGGAAGCAGGCGTGCGAGTACCCACACCAATAGCATGCATGTATAATATTTTGGTAATGGAGTACATTGGAGGAAAAGAACCTGCACCAAAGATAAAAGATGCGTTTCCAAAGAGCCCTAAGAAATTTTTTGATGCAATTGTTTCAGGAATGAGAAAATTATTTAAAGCAGGACTAGTTCACGCGGATTTAAGCTCGTTCAATATATTAAATCACGAAGAAAAACCAGTGTTCATTGACATGTCCCAGACAACACCGCTTGAAGATCCCAATTCAAAGCAGTACTTGGAAAGAGACATAAGGAACATATGCACGTTTTTCAAAAAAAGAGGTATGAAAGCCGAGAGTGAAGACATCAAGAAGAAAATAATGCGTTGACCATCAGATTTAAAAAACTGGCGCATTTTCTTTTAAATATGCCTAAAAAAACAAACCAAACCGAAGAATTTGAATACGTATTAAAGATACCTAAAGAAAGAGTTGCAGTTTTGATAGGCAAAAAAGGACAAGAAAAAAAACAATTAGAAAATACGCTTAATGTCCAGATCAATGTTGATTCAAAAGAAGGCGATGTTATAATAACTGGCAAAGAGGCCTTGAAAGTTTACACAGCACGGGAGATTGTGCGCGCAATTGCACGCGGTTTCAATCCAGATGTTGCGCAGCTGCTGTTAAAAGTTGATTACGGCTTTGACATAATAAACATTCACGATTATGCCAAGACAAAGAAAGATGTTGAGAGACTGAAAGGAAGAGTGATTGGGCAGGAAGGAAAATCAAGAGCAAAAATCGAGGAACTGACAGGAACAAACATCTGTGTCTACGGCAAGACAATAGGCATAATAGGGCCTTTTGACGCCCTGGTCATCGCAAGAAGGGCAATAGAATCATTATTGAGCGGAAGCCTGCACACCCCAGTGTACAGGTGGATTGAAAAACGAAGAGGAGAACTAAGACATGACTAAAGAACCTGTAGCAGTAGAGCTTGCAAAAAAGCAAAAAGCAGTAAGTGTTGCTGAATTTTTTGAGAGAAACAGGCACTTGCTGGGCTTTGATAATAAACGTAAAGCCCTGCTTACTGTAGTAAAAGAAGCAGTAGACAATGCAATAGATGCCTGCGAAGAAGCAAGAATCCTGCCAGAAGTCAATGTCCAGATACTAGACATGGAAAATGACCGGTTTAGGGTTATTGTTGAGGATAATGGGCCAGGAATAGTCAAGAAACAGATTCCTAATATCTTTGCAAAACTGCTTTATGGAAGCAAGTTCCACACACTGAAACAGGCAAGAGGGCAGCAAGGAATCGGGATAAGCGCAGCAGTATTATATTCTCAACTGACAACAGGAAGGCCTGCAAAGATAAAATCAAGAATAGGCGAAAAGCATGATGCGATGCTTTTTGAGCTAAAGATAGATACGAAAAACAACAAGCCAGAGATAATTTCAGAACAAAAAATAGAATGGAAGAAAACAAGAGGAACAAGGATAGAATTGGATATCGAAGCATCTTACCAAAAAGGAGACCAGAGTGTTGATACTTATATTAAAGAGACTGCAATTGTTAATCCTCATACAACAATAATCTACACTAATCCTAAAGCAGAACAATTTGTGTTTCCGCGCGCAACAGATAAATTGCCTGAAGAGCCTAAAGAGATAAAGCCGCATCCTTATGGAGTTGAGTTAGGCATACTGATAAAGATGCTTAAAGATACTGATTCTCGCACACTGCAGTCCTTCTTGACAAAAGAATTCTGCAGAGTAGGAGCAGGAACTGCAAAAGAGATTTGCGAGAAAGCAGCTCTTCCTCCTAACACAAAACCAAGAGACATAAATCACGCGCAGGCAGAAAAACTGATGGAAGGAATAAAAAATACAAAAATAATATCACCATCAACAGACTGCATTGTTCCGATTGGGTCTGAATTGCTTGAAAAAGGACTGAAAAAAGAAATAAATGCTGAGTTTTACACTGCTGTAACCAGATCACCTTCTGTTTACAGAGGAAACCCTTTTGTCATTGAATGTGCAATTGCATACGGCGGTGAGCAGCCAAAAGAAGGCTCAATCAAATTAATGAGATTTGCAAACAGGGTTCCATTATTATATCAGCAGAGCGCAGGAGCAATATTCAAATCAGTTACGCAGACAAGCTGGAGAAGCTATGGATTATCGCAAAGCAATGGCTCTCTGCCGCAAGGGCCAGTAACATTAGTTGTTCACCTGGCTTCTGTATGGCCTCCATTCACTTCTGAAGCAAAAGAAGCACTTGCTCATTATCCTGAGATCATTAAGGAGATAAAATTAGCTTTGCAGGAATGCGGCAGAAAGTTAGGTATGTATGTAAATAAGAAAAAAAGAATACATGCGGAAAGTCAGAAAAGAAGTTATATTGAGAAATACATTCCGCATGTTGCAGAAGCGCTAAAAGAATTACTGTCTTTGAAAAAAGTCGATGAAGCAAAAATAGAGCAGTTATTGAAAGGATTATTAGAAAAGCATAGGGGCAAGCTGCAAAAAGTAGAGATGGAAAACCTAGAATATGATGAAGAGTTTGCCAAAATGGGGAAAGAAAATGAATAAACAAAAATTAAAAATTTTTGTAACTCATTTTTATAAGAAAGAGGATAATAAAAATGAGTAAGAAAAAGTCTGTAGTAGCACAAATCACAGATTTTGCCAGTGATATCTACAAGAAAATACTCAAGAAAAAACAACCAGAAATATCTTCGCCTGTTCGAAGCTTATCTAATGTCAAGTTTGATCCTAAGAAAGGATTTTTTGAATTAATTGGAAAAGAAAAAACAAGAACCTTGACTGCATCAACTGTCAAGACATTTGCGCAGACCTTGAAGATGATGGGCTTGTCTAAAACCTTGATTGAGACAGATGACATTGCAACAAAAAGAGAAGCATATTACGTATCCAAGAACTGGGGAGATGCAGGATTCAAGGAACAGCCAGAATCAGACACTGTGATGGATGATGTAGAAGCAACATTCGGCGTTAACAGAGAGCAGCTTGGCTTTATTCCTGAAGAAAAAGGAGGAGATATTGCAGGCAAGCTGATAGTTATTGACAAGAATCCAGACACTGGAAAAGAAATCAAGATCGACTGCACAAAGATGGGAACAGGAGCGTATAGTATTCCAAGCTCTGTAGAGCATTTGAATTTTGAGACAAATGCAAAATTCATACTTGCTATTGAGACAGCAGGTATGTATCAAAGATTAGTGAAGCATGCTTATTGGAAGAAAGCAAACTGTATTCTTATTTCTATGGGCGGAGTTCCTACAAGAGCATGTAGGCGTTTTATTAGAAGATTGGCAGATAGTAAGAAACTGCCTGTATTTGTGTTTACAGACGGAGACCCATATGGCTGGCTGAATATTTATAGAACTTTGAAAGTTGGCTCTGGGAATGCAGCACATTTGAATGAGTTCTTTTGTGTTCCGCAGGCAAAATTCATTGGAATAACTGCGCAGGATATTTTGGATTATAAATTACCAACACATCCTTTGAAAGAAGTAGATATTAAAAGGATTAAGGATGGTATCAAGAATGATCCTTTTGTACAAGAGCACAAAGAGTGGCAGAAAGCACTGAATTTAAGCCTGAAATTAAAGAAAAGAGCAGAGCAGCAAGCGCTTGCACAGCATGGATTGAATTATGTTATTTCTAATTACCTGCCAGAGAAATTGAAAGATAAAAAGAAGTGGCTGCCTTAGGCTTTTTGCATTAAAACTAATAGTGTATACTCTTCTCCATATGCTTTAGATTTTACAATTTCTCTTTCAACTTTAATTATTTTCATATTTAATTTAGAAAACACTTCTCTTACTTCTTTTTCAGAATATGGCCGGCTATACATCTTCTGCCCCATTATTTCAGTGTAGTTTTCTTCTTCTTTATGTCCTGGCGGGGGCTCATTAAGCGCTAAAAAGAAAAAACCGCCTTTTTTCAAAGCTTTGACTGCTTTTTTGGCAGCGATCTTGAAATTCTTAGGATCAAGACAAAGCATAGTGTATCCTGAGAAAATACCGTCAAATTCTTTGTCAAAATCAATATCAGTCATTGAAACTCTAACATATTTTGCTTCTGGAACATTTTTCTTTGCTTCTTTAATCATTGTGTCTGAAATATCAATTGCAGTGACTCTGAAATCTCTTTTAACTAGTTCTTTAGTAAAAGGAACTCCAGGCCCACAACCTAAATCAAGAACAGAAGCATTTTTAGGAAGTTTTTTACAAAACAGATTAAATACTTCTAAATACTTTTTATGCTTGATGTATGGAGAGTGTGTTCTTTTTCCAATATTATCCCAAGCTTTTTTATTTAATTCTAGTATATTCATATGTTTTAATATAGAGATTGACTATATAAGTTTTTTTATTTTAATCAGCTCGCGGAGTTGCTGCATTAATCTGCTTCTTGACTATAGAAATCTTTAAGTATTTATTCTCCATTATAACATATATGACAACAATAGAAGAATTCAGAAAAACCGCGACTCCTGAACAAATAGAAGTCATTGACAGGCTTGCGAAGCTGCATAAAGAAGGCCTTGCTGCGCGCACAGATTTTGAAGAAGTTCAGGATGAGATAAAAGGATGGTGTAGTCATATTTTCCAGCCATCACGTTGCCCGCAGTCATACTTGATTGACGCTGAACTTGAAATCTGGGTAGACCCTTTACTGCCTATAAAACATGAATGCGCAGATAAGTATCAACAGATACGTAAAGAAATGATACAACTCTTAAAACGAGCAGTTGGTGAACTTAATATGGGGCATCTGGGATATGTTCAACGCAATTATGAAAAGATTACAGGGGAGCCAGTACCAACTGCTGTGCAGTAATTATTCTTCTCTCAAATATTTTGGAGTTGCTCCGTAAAGAACAAATTCTTTGTCTTTGGTTCCTTTTGCCTGAGCTTTTGCATGCTCTATTAGCGCTTTTGCAGTTTCTGGATCTGATGGAACGCGGCAAATAAAATGAGTCCCTCCCTTTACAAGAATTTCTTCTCTTTTAGCCACTTTGTCTGAGATGTCTTCTGCCATTTTGTTTAAGGAAAGCAGAAGTGGTATATAATTATTATGAAAATGTATAAACAGTTATTACATTTCTTTTATAAAGGGGCGCGGGCTTTTAAAAAATGAGAAAAATGGCAAAAGCAACCATACCAAAAATTCCAAAAGGGAATTTAGGGCTTGTTTATGTGCTCTCAAAGACAGCTGCAGATGATTTTTTCAGAGCAGCTTCAAGAAGCATAAAAAAGCATTGGCCGATACCAAAAGAATACCAAATTCCTGATACTAATGGGAAAGCAAAACTAATAACTAAACCAGATCTTTGGCTTCCTTGGGGTTCTGTGCCTTTTAATGATAAGCCTTATAGAGTAAGAGGCATAGGTAATTATGGAATACAAATATTGTATGAAACTTCAGAAGGGGAAAAGGGTTTAGGAAAAGTAATATTGACCTTTTTATGTGAAATAGAACGCTGCCGGGAAAGTAAGACATACAAAGAATCTGAATGGATTGCACCTAATAGCAATATATTCATATACCATATGCGCGAACATGAAGAAATTAGCCTGCCAGATGAAGCTTTTCAATATGATGGTGTAAGACGCAGCACAGAAGCAAGATTAAATGAAGATATCACGCCTGCATTCAAAAAAATTGAAGAAGACATAAGAACCGCCCTGAAAAAAAGAAGCGCAATTCTCACAAGAGGCTGGTTTGGTGACAGTTTTGTCAACTAGATTCTGAAAAGAAATACGGGCCCGAGGGGAAATTCGCTCAAAGAGTTTCGAACCCCTGATCTACAGCTTAGAAGGCTGTCGCCTTATTTGCCCTACGGCCAAATCCGGCAAAATTCGATATCGAATTTAGCAGTATCCAGACTAGGCTACGGGCCCATGAGCATAACATACTGTATGCAATTTATAAAGCTTTCTCAATAGAAACAAAAACATTTTTAAAAGACGTCTGTATTCTATAAACTGGTTTAGGCGGAGGCAGCGCAGAATTAACAAAATCAATTCTGCTGGTCTCCACTCGTTCACAAAAGCTCACTCGCGGAGGTGGCCAAGCGGCTAAGGCGATCGGCTGCAACCCGATTAATCGAGGGTTCGAGTCCCTCCCTCCGCTTTTAACAGACGTAGGATGTGACAAGAGTCCCATCCTCCGCTTTTTAAAATGAAGAAAACAATATTATTTGTTTTATTGGTGATTCTAATAGCAGGATGTGCGCAAGTAGATGAGGTTTCTAATAAAACAAAAGAAACAATTTCAAAAGAGCCTGCTCAACCAAAAGAAAAAACTCAGATAAAAGAAAAAACAGTACAAATCAAAGAGCCTGAGACCCAAGAAGCACCTCCACAAGCAACTGAAGTCAAAGCAATACTAAATGTAGGAGAGACCAAAACATTAACTCTTGGCGGCAAACAATACAAAATCAGACTCTTGAGCGTTTCAAACAGGGCGAGATTTGTTGTTAATGGCGAATTTACAAAAGAACTCCTGGTAACTGCAACTGAAGTCCTAAATGATCAGTCAGAACTGCGTTTAGTGAGACTGCTTTACAATGCAGCTGAGATAGCGCTTAAATTGCCTCCAGAAAAAGAAATCGTTATTTCAGATGCAGGACTAAAAGGCAGCGGACCAGAGACCTTGGCGACAGGCATATTTGAAAAAGTAGAAAAGACAACTGCTGGGCGTGCAGAGATAATAAGAACTGCTGAAGGGAGTATAGTACTGCAGTTACATAGCTTTTTGACAGAGCCAGGGTCAAGATTATACATCTATTTAGTCGACCAAAATATTGGTGACGGGCTTGAAATTGCTAAGCTAACATCTATAACTGGAGGCCAGACATACGAACTTCCAGAAGATATTGATTTAACAAAATACAAAAAAATAGCGATATATTCTCAATCTGAAGAAAAGACATACGGGGAAGCAAAGTTATCATAACCTTTTTATACCTGCTTGAAAAACATATCAATATGCCTAAAATTCTAATCAGTAAAGGGAAAAAAGAGTACATACCAGAGCTAAAGAGAGAAGTGACTACAATAAAAACCCTGAGATATTATGTAACAGACTTAAACAAGGATTTTCACACAAAATACGGCATTATCTCAAAAAAAGACCTGAAAAAGAAAGATGGAAGCATATTAAAGACTAACAGGAACAAAGAATTCATTCTATTCACTTCTCAATTTGCAGATGACTTCAGGAAATTAAAAAGAGCTCCGCAGACAATAATAACAAAAGATATCGGGGCAATAATCGCAGAAACAGGACTGGGAAAAAATGACAAAGTAGTTGATGCAGGCACAGGAGCAGGAGCATTAGCATGCTTTTTAGCAAATATATGCAAAAAAGTAACAACCTATGAAATACGGCCAGAACATATAGAAGTTGCAAAAGAAAACATCAAGACACTCGGGTTAAAGAATATCACAATAAAAAACAAGGACATAACCAAAGGAATTGCAGAAAAAAATGTTGATTTAATTACATTAGACCTTCCAGAGCCCTGGCAGGCAATTGATGCAATAAAAAAGGCATTGAAAATAGGGGGATGGCTTGTTGCTTACACTCCGACAATAATCCAGGCAAGCAATTTTGTTGAAGTCATAAGAAAAAACGAATCATTTTTATTTGACAGTACAATAGAGATAATAAAAAGAAAATGGACTGTTGAAGGCAGGAGATTAAGGCCAAAATCAGCTGAAATCGGGCATACAGCATTCCTGACATTTGTGAGAAAGATAAAATGAATCTGAAAAAGTGGTGTGACAAAGACGAAAAGAATAGCATCGGTCTGAGAAAAGAATACTTCAAGTTCAATATCGGCCTAAAATACAGCAAGCCAAAGATAAAAAAACTGGAAAAACAAAGTGAAAAACACTCAGAATTCTTTTTAAAACATTTTCAAAAGCCAGAAGTATTGAAAGAAGCGTGCGTAGGATCAATAGCAGGCTCAAGAACATATCATCTAGAGCTGAAATTCCATGAGCAAAGGGCAAAAGACATCTCAACAAAAAGATACAAGTATGCTGGAAAGCCAGTTAACTGGAATACCTGGAGGCAATTCGTAGTTCACGCCTCTGACAAAGCAAGAAAAGATGTTTTTGATGAGTTCATAAGAAAAACACCAAAAATATCTCCCATAATCAAGAAAAAGTTTGACATCTGCGCAAAAATATATGCTCAACACGGACTGAATCCATTGACAGACTACCTTAAGGACCATAAGATGACCTTGAAGCAGTTAACAAGAGCAATGGAGCAGTTAAGAGACGGCGTGAAAAAGCCTTTCAAAAAACAATTCAAGCACTATGCAAATAAATTATTCTGCAAAAATCCAGAATATTATGATGATTTTTATTTTGTGAGAAACGCATTATTCAATGACATGATTTGCGGATTCAGGAAAATAGACCCAATACAAAGCATAAAAAGAACAATGCGGGAAATGGGGCTAAACCCAAACAAGATACAAGTTGACTCAAAAGACAGGCCAAAGAAATATGCATCACCATTCTGCATGGCAATACATATTCCAGATAATGTATGGGTGTCTTTCAAGAAAGAGAATCCAGTAGAAGATGCAAAATCAATATACCATGAATTCGGGCATGCAATACATTTCAATCTGATAAATCCAAAAAAGCCGTACTGGGTTAAAAACCTGATATCAAACGGCTTGGCAGAGACATTCTCAATATTTTTTGACCATTTCATGATGGATAAGGAATACCTGACAAAAAAACTGAAACTAGATCCTGATTATGCAGATGAACTGATAAGAAGGCACAAGTTCTCAAACATATTCTCAATAGCATTTTACACAGGAAACTCCTTGTTCAGGATAAAATACTGGAAAGACAAGATGAAATTCAAGGACTGCGACAAGGCATATGCAAGAGAGCTGAGAAAAAGCATGGGTATGAAGATACCAGGAGCATACTGGAAACTGCACCACATCCTGCCAGAATCATTGATGTATGTACCAAGCTACATGCTTGCAAGCGTGCAGCAGCACAACATGCTTAGAGAGCCATTATCCAAAAAATACGGCAAGAAATGGTGGCAGAACAAAAATTCAGGAAAACTAGTGAAAAAACTCGCATCTCCTGGAAGTGATTCAAAAGCAGCAGGCTTTTCAAAGCTGAAAATAAAGCCATATCTGAAAGAACTGCTAAAATGAGGAAAGAAATCAGGATAATCGGGATTGATGACGGGCCCTTCAATAAGTTCAAGGACAAAGAAGTTTTGATTGTAGGCACATTATTCCGCGGAGGAAACTTCATTGACGGAGTTATGTCAACAAAAGCAAAAGTTGACGGCACTGATTCTACAGACAAGATTGCAAAGATGATAAACAAAAGCAAATTCAAGCCGCAATTAAGGGCAATATTCCTTAATGGAATAGCAGTAGGCGGATTCAATGTGATTGACATAAAGAAACTCAATAAAAAAACAAAAGTTCCGATAGTTGTTGTGATAAGAAGCTTTCCTGATTTCAAGAAAATATTCAAGGCATTAGATAATTTGAAGATGAAAAAACAGAAAAAAATCATAGAAGACCTGCCAAAACCAACAAAAGTAGGAAAAATATACATACAGCACATTGGAATCAGCCTGAAAGATGCAAAAGAGATGCTTAAACTGACCTGCACTCATTCTTTTATACCAGAACCAATAAGAGTTGCACATCTTATTGCAGCAGGAGTAATTAAAGGAGAAAGCAAAGGGCGTGCTTAAGCATAATACAATTTATTTGCTTCTTTCTGTTCTCTATCCATCCTAGAGCCAGGCTTGTTAATCCGCGGTCTATTACTTTCTTTATCTCTTCTCATAGTGATATTCAAGTCTTTCAAGAACAGATTCATGCCGTTTTCCATTGTGAAAGGTCCTTTTGCATCACCTTTTTTAGCTGGGATGCCTTCAAAGACAACTAATTCGTCTGATAAATAATCAATAAACACTAAATCATGGTCAACTACAAGGATAGAACATCCTCTTTGCTCTGCGATATCCCTTATGACTTTAGAGACTATCAGTCTTTGCTCAACATCAAGATAAGCAGAAGGCTCATCAAGAAGATATAAATCAGCTTTTTGAGACAGGCAATGAGCAACAGAAACTTTCTGTAGCTCTCCGCCGCTTAACTGGTTCAAAGGCTTCAATAATAAAGGCTTGATATTCAAAGGACGAATTATCTGAGTATCATATTTCTCAACAGCATCTTTCAATAAAGTTGCAACTAATGTGTCTGAAGCAGTCTCAAGATACTGCGGCTTGTAGCTGACAGTTATTTTTTCAATAATCTCGCCAGAGTCAGGCTCAATAACACCTGCCAATAACTTAACAAAAGTTGTCTTGCCTATTCCATTCTCTCCAAGGATGCCGACTGCAGATTTTTTGTTTACTGTTCCTTTTTTTGCACTCAAGTCAAAACTTCCTAATTTTTTCTTTAAATCTTTCCAAGAAGTCAGTTCTGCGCCGGCCTTTTCAGCTAAAGGAGGCCGGAACTCAAATTTCAAGGAATAATCCCTGAAACGTATATTCTGATCCTTCAAATAACCTTCCAGATAAACATTGATCCCTGCACGAGTTGTTTTTGGGAGAGAGACAATACCATAGACGCCTGGCTCTCCAAACATTATGTGAATCAAGTCAGTCATGTAATCAAGAATAATCAAGTCGTGCTCAACAACCAACACAGCAGTATCTTCTGTGGCAAGACTCTTGATGAACTTAGAGACATTTATCCTCTGCTTGATATCCAAGTAAGATGTAGGCTCGTCAAAAACATAAAAATTCGCCTTTTTCAAGACAGTTGCGGCAATAGCCACTCTCTGCAGCTCTCCTCCTGAGATATTCTCAATCTCATTATCCAATACGCTTTTCAGGTCCAATGCTTCAACAACTTCGTCAAAGCGCGCAGTCTCATCTGACTTTTTCAGCAATTCTTTCACTTTGCCTGAAAACTCTTTAGGAATCAGATCAACCTGCTGAGGCTTGTAGCTCACGATAATATCCCCTTTCTTTATCTTCTCAAAAAAAATCTGCGCTTCAGAGCCCTTGAAGAAATCAATCAATTCATCATAACTAACTTCTTTATCTGTGCCAAGATTTGGCTTTAATAATCCTGAAAGAATCTGTATTGCAGTTGTCTTTCCAATGCCGTTCTTTCCAAGAATGCCCACAACTTTCCCAAAGATAGGTATAGGAAGATTATACAAGTGAAAACCATTAGGGCCATATTGGTGAATAGGCTGCTTGGCAAGCTCTTCAGGAAGATTAACAACACTCAACGCTCCAAAAGGGCACCTGTTAGGGCATATCCCGCAGCCAGTGCACAGTTTTTCATCTATCTTGACCTTGCCATCCTCATCTTTGCTGATGCATTCCTCGCCTTTCCTGTTGATAGGGCAGAGACGCATGCAAAGATACCCGCCGCATCCGTTTGGGTTGCACTTCTGTTTCTGGACAACTGCTATTCTTGTCATAAACACTCCTGAAACCCTGCATATTTATAAATGTTATTGAGGACGAAAGATTTAAATATACTATAATCAAAAACAGACTTGAGGTGAACTAAATGAAAAAAAGTGTAATAATCGCATTGGCTGCTGTACTGCTTTTAGGAGTGGTCTGGGCTTTTACAAAATCCAGCTCGCCAACAGGAGCAGTGGGCTCAGTTGTGTCTGGCATAACAGGCAACATAGTCACGCTTATCGCAGTATTGGCAATAGCAGGAATAGTAATAGTCACAGTATTGAAGAAATATTAAGCAAGCTTAAATTTTGTTTTTATATACTATCTTGACAAAATTTAAGCAGGTTAACTTTTGCTTTTTCTAGATTATATACAAAAGTTAACAAAGCTTTAAATACTCTTTCTTTCTTTTTTGATTCATGAAATGCGAGATTTGCAAGAAGAAAATCGGAGAAACTTTCCTGAAGAAATTACTAGGAACTTATGTAAAAGACGAAAAAGGTAAGAAGCATACAGTGTGCTTTGAGTGTCAAAAGAAATTAAAAACAAAAGAAGAGCTTCTGAAACACTTATGATGCCTCCGTAGCTCAGCCTGGTAGAGCGATTGCCTCGTAACATAGCGTGGGCAAGCAATAGGTCAGGGGTTCAAATCCCTTCGGAGGCTTTATTGAAAATTTAATAAAATATTTGGGTAATTTCTTCTATTTTCCATAATCTTTATAAATAATCACCATTATTTTAGAATTCTAATGAAAAAATTAGACAAAACTAACAAGAAAATACTGGGGATATTAAAGCATAACAGCAGAACACCGTATTCTAAGATAGCTAAAGAATTGAAGATCAACAGGACAATCATTGCATACAGGATAGAACAACTTATCAAGAAAGGAGTTATACGAAGCTTTGAGCCAAAGATAGATTATGAAAAAATAGGCTATTTCAAGTACCTTTGCTATATAGGCTTCTATGACTTTGACAAGAAAACAAAAGAGAAAATAATCCATTTTCTTAAAACACACCCATTTTCTGCATGGCTTGGAGAATGTATCGGCAAATATCAGATAAGATTAAGAGTCTTAGCAAAAGACAAATCACATTTTTACAGGATATTGTCTGAAATTGAGCAAGAGTTTGGCTCTAATCTGCGGGAAATAAAAACCTTACATATGGTAGAGCCGATAAAACAGGACAATGAAATAGTATTCAGAGGAGGCAAAAAATTAATCGTAAAAAAGCCTAAACCAATAGAACTAGATGACAAGGATTATCTGATACTTCAAGGATTAACCAAGAATTGCAGAGAGACATTACTGAACTTAAGCAAAAAAACAGGATTGTCAATAGAAGGCTTAAGAAACAGAATAAAATCATTAGAAAAAAATGGAATCATTCTGGGATATACTTGCAATATAAACACGCATTCAATAGAAGACGTTGGGCTCTGGGGAAACATACTTGTTAAATTCAAGAATCCAGAAAGAATCGCAGGAAAACTAAGAGAATTTACATCACAAAGAAAACAATTAGGAAGAAGCTTTCTCTTATTCGGAGACTGGAACGCAGAATTCACATTCTTTACAAAAGACATGCAAACACTGCACGACCTGCTGAATGAATTTCTGACAGAATTCTCAAAAGATATACATCAGTATGATATTATATTCTATTTAGAAGGACATAAATACCCTCCTGTTCCAGAGGGTGTTTTAGTTGTCAACTGAATCTGAATACATGACTATCCCGTCGTTATCAATCTTTTCGACATGCACTCCTTCTACCGGGTCAGAAGAAAATTGCTCGATATATAAATCGCACATTCTTTCATCAAAACCAGCGAACTGAACAGCAAAACCTGCTTTGCCTTTGAATAGTGTTGCTTTTGGATCTGAATTATCCAATCGTTCATCCAGACCATTATAAATGCCTCCGTATATTAGCTGCAGGATATGAAAATCTCTTTCTGTGATTGCACTTAGCCCGTCTCTTATCGCGCGCAATCTTTTGTCATGATAAGACTTTTCATCACCAACTTGTGCATTGCAAGCCCAATACTCTGCAGCTAAATATTCTGTTATTATCTCTTTTGGAGCATTAACTCCCGCAGACATGCAGAAATCTGCAAATCTTTCAAAAGTATGATCGCTAAACTCTACTATATCTGTAGGTTCTTTTTTTGCCTTGATTTTATTCAATACTGTATCTATTGTTTTCATTTTCATTTACCTCCACATTTTTCTAAATAATTGAGCCCTAAGCAGCAAAGAACTATACCTTCCAAAAAGAGCCGGTTTGATTGTGTGAATTCCATTCCTTTTGCCAAATTCTATTATCTCAGGATAATACACTGAAAAAGATTCTCCATATTCATTGCAGGTTTTGCACGTTCCGGTTGTCACGATCAAATCAGGAGAAACTCCTTCAGGAGATTTTTGCAAAGGATGAATGTCTGGATCATATTCAAGACAAGGAGCCCTGCTTTTTTCCACCATTTGCTCAATATGATACGTCCTGTAAAAAGCCCGGACTTCTGCAGCAGGAAATTTTTTCTGCGCAATTCTTCCTGCAGAGTCACCAATATCAACATTGTGCGTCACAATCCAGATTAAATTTGGTTTAGTCATTTTCATTTACCTCCTAACTGATTTTTCCAATTGCATATCCAATGCCGTAACCCACTGCTGTTTCTAAAGCAGAGAGGCCGGCTTCTTTGACTGTGATGCCTGCGGTTTTTCTAACTGTTATAGATTCTTTACCTTCTTTGAGTCCTCTAATCATTTGAGCGTTTTCCTGTGCAGGAAGTCTATTTGGTCTATCTCGTGTAATGTGCAGTGCTGCTTTTAGGGAACCTCTCACAAACAACATAAACGGAGGAACAAGAGACGTCCTAACAATTGTCGGGCCATAAAAAAGATACGGGCTTGGATCTTCTCCATGTGCTGATTGATATCCTGCATATATTCCGCATACAAGTGATGCAATATCGTCTATTGGAATAGATACTTTTTGAGTCAAACCAATCTTAATCATTTTTAACCTCACAATATTTGCTAAAGAAAACCTAAACTAACTACTTAAAACCGCATAATCAAAATTCTTCTTTTTTCCAGAATATCCAAAGAAAAACCTGAATTTTGCTATACAGAGGAGAAAACCATTAAGTTTAAATTGGATCAGATGTTCTGCGCATATATGGACACAATAGAGCAGGCAAACAAAGTATTCACAGAAAACTGGGGGAAAGACGTTTATTATGGCAGATGTATCTTTCTTAGCTGGTATTGTGAGAGAGGAACATGCAAGTTCTGCTTCAGGTCTACAATACACCATAAAGTAAAGCATGCAAAGAGTGCAAAAAGAAGCATGGCCTCAATATTAGTAGAAGCAGTATTAGCAAAAAACTTAGGATGGAATATTGAATTCCTGACAGGAGGATATGGAATATATCCTTTTGAAGAAATATTAGAAATAATACAAAATGTAAACAAAATATTAGGAAAAAAAGTTTGGTTAAACCTTGGAGCATTCACAAAAGAGCAGCTAAAGCAGCTAAAGCCATATGCAGAAGGAATATGCGCCTCAATAGAGACGGTAGAACCAAAGCTCCACGATGAATTATGCCCTGACAAACCGATACAGCCATACTCAGACATGCTGAAAGAGGCAAAAGCATTAGGTTTCAAGACGAGCATCGCGATAATAATAGGATTAGGAGAAACAGATATAGAACTCCTGCATAACTTTATAGAAGAACATAAATTAGACAGGATAACATTTTATGCATTAAAACCTGTAAAAGGAACAATATTTGAAAACAAAGAAGGCCCTAAAAGCGAGTATTATGCAGACTGGATTGCAAAAACAAGAATAGCTTTCCCAAAACTTGAAATAATAGCAGGAACAACTGCAAGAAGATACAAAGAAGCAAATTTACTCTTCAAGGCAGGTGCAAATGCAATAACAAAATTCCCTGCAACAAAATTATTCGGTACAGAACAGGCAGAGACAATAGAAAAAGGAGCAAAAGAAGCAGGAAGAAACTTCAAAGGAACCTTGACAAAACTGCCAAACCTGAATTGGAATAAAGAAATAGACACTCTAGACCTTAACAAGACCTTAAAAGAGCAATTAAAAGAAAAACTAAGGCAATATCTTAAAGCAATGGAAAAGAATATAAATAACAAATAAATCACAAAAACAATGGCAAGAAAAAAACTACTCAACAAAAAAGTCTTGATGTCAATATTCATAGTGGCAATAATGATATTGAGCGCATTTGGCTTCATGATGTCTTACAGGACAAGCCAGGGAGAAAAAGAAGAATACAACGGCTTTGACCTGATAAGGACATCCAGAGGACTAAAGACAAGAATAAATGAAAAAGATGTTTATTTTGATTATTACCCGCAAGGATTAGAAAACCTCAGCATGCCAGATGATATCAAAGCAATGCTAAAAGATGCAAAAGCATTTATTGTAACATATGATCCTGACTCTGATTTTGCTTCGTACATGGCAGAACTGCAGTTTGATATGGAGCAGGAACTGTCTGCAATAGGAGAGGTTTACATTGCAAGAGGGCTGACAAATGCAACAGGAACTGCCCTGCCAGAGTTCACCTGCAATAATGCAACAGCAGCAATGCCTGTCTTATACCTGAAAAAAGGAGAAGAATCGCAAATCAAGTCAGAGGACAGCTGCATCATACTTGAAGCAAGCACAGAGCCGGAAATGAACATGTTCTACAACAAAATCCGCTATATAATATACGGTATAATGAAATGACTGAAAAAACCAAGGAAGAACTAGAAAAAGAAAAAAAAGAGCAAAAGAAATTAAGACTAATAGCAATAGCAGTAGTGATAGGCTGCATAATCCTTTTCTTTGCAGTGTTTTTCGGTGTGAAATATTTTTATCCAGAAAAAGAGCCGTATGAAACAATAACATACAACCAGTTTGAGTTCACTAAAATGGCAGGAACCTGGTATGCCCAATGGCAGCACGAGAATAGATTAGTGAACATAGCATTGAGATACAACCCGTATGAAGTAGAAAACGTAACAATATTGGGAGAATTAGGAGAAGGATTCAGTCAAAGCCAGATATACATAACATTTGACCCTTATTCAGAAGAGGATTCTTTCAAATACCTTGCACTGGCATCAGCAGAATTAAGCCAGAGCCTCGTCAAGGCATTCAACAAGCAGATAATTCCTGCATGCACGCAATACCACAATGAAACCTGTGAAAACCTGTCCATAGTAACCTGCGAAGAACAAGACAAGGCAGTGATAAACATTGTTGCAGGAGAACCCACACAGATAGTACTAAAAGAAAACTGCATAATACTGCAAGGCAAAGACTTTGATCTGCTTCGCGCAGTTGACAAATTATTATATCTCTGGTATAAAATCATGTGATCATGGAAGAACACTATTATACTGAAAAACCGACAAGCAAGCTAAAGATAAGAAAAGTAAAAGCAAGACTAAGAAACAAGAATCTCGAATTCTATACAGGCGCAGGTGTTTTCTCGCCCAGAAAAGTTGATTCAGCAACAGAACTACTAATCAGCAATGCAGTAATAAAAGAAAAAGACAAGGTCCTGGACCTTTGTGCAGGATATGGACCTATAGGAATCGCAATAAAAAAATCATTTCCAGAAACAAAGGTTTACTTGACAGACATAAATAAAAGAGCAATAATACTGGCAAAAAAGAATGCAGTGCTAAATAAAGTAAAACTCACAATAAAATCCGGAGACTTGTACGAGCCATACAAGAAAGAAAAATTCAACACAATACTTGTTAATCCGCCGATGGCTGCAGGAAGAAAGCTGTGCTTCAGGCTAATAGAAGAAGCAAAAAAATATTTAACAAAAAACGGAACCTTGCAATTAGTAGCAAGGCATCAAAAAGGCGGAAAACAATTAGAAAAGAAAATGAAAGAAGTCTTTGGCAATGTAGCAACCATAGTTAAAAAATCTGGATTCAGAGTCTATTTAAGCGAAAATTCCGCTATATAAAGATATGCCAAAAAATTAATATATTCTGGACACCTTAAATAAGGCATGTATGTAATATACTGCTCTGAACAATTAGACGGAATCTCAGCAGCAGCAATTGTCCTTCGCTATGCAAGACTAAGAAATTCAGAATGCAGGGTCGGCGGATTTCTAAATTATCTCAATATTGAAGAGAAATTCAAGGAGATGGCAGAGCTCAAAGGAAATTTGATTTTTATCCTTGATTTTCCTCCAGACCAGATAGAGCGCTTTGAACAAAAACTAAAGGCAATATCAAAACACAACAAGATAGTCTATTGGAACAGCCATCACCCTTACACTGCAGACGTATTGGAACTGATGAAAAGATATGTTCACACCGTCGATTTCTCCGGCAAATTAAAAAATTCAAAACAACAAGAGCAGATGCTTTGCTCTGCTGACTTGGTTGCAAAAAAGTTCATGCCAATGGATTCTGTTGCATTGCATCTAAAGACAATTGCAAGAGATATTGAATTCTGGATAAAAAAAGATGAAAGAGCAGTAAAACTTGCAGACTTGATTACGTCAGGAACAAACCTGAAAGAACTGATAAGCAACCTTTCCAGAGGAGTTTTATGGTCGGAAAAATTTGAAAAAATAAGAGATGAATACCTGCAAAAAAAACAGAAAGCATTCATGCAGTTGATAGGAAAGCTTCAAATAAAACAATATTTAGATAAAAAATTTGGATTCAGCATAGCATCAAATGTTTTAAGTTCAGCAGATGCAGGAGATAAGATATTGAAAACACATCAAGCTGTTGATGTTTCAGTTATATTTTACAGAAATGGAAGAATAAGCTTCAGGAGAAGAGACGGCTGCAAGATTGATTTAAGCAAAATAGCGCGATTATTCGACGGAGGAGGGCATGCATACGCATCTGGGGGCAGAATAAAGCAATTCAAAAACATTTCTTATGAAAATTTTGACAAGGTTTTATTCTTTGCAGACAGAAAATTAAAAAATTTTTTCCTGCGTTAAATTTTTTTTCTCTAAAACTTTTCATTTAAAACAAAACATTTATATATGAAAAGTTAAATAGTATAATTAAATAACCTTAAAAGAGGTGCAGTGCGAATGGCAAAGAAAAAGAAGAAAGCTAAAAAGAAAAAGAAGAAAGCCAAAAAGAAAAAGAAAAAGAAAAAATAAATTGGCTTAACCTTTCACTGCCTCTTCAGTGGGGCAGTTGAATTTTTTTTATTCTCATTCTGAATTTTTATCGAAAACATTATAAACAGCTTAAATTTTGTTCAAACCATGATATTATCCTTGAGAGAGTTGCTGGATATTGCCTTTATGACAGTTATTGTGGGTTATATCTTTATGGGCATATTCAAGCTTAAACAGGATCAAATACCGACAGGATTTGACTGGAGAAGCTTTAAATTCGCGTGTCTTGTCACTGCTCCTGCAATAATACTGCACGAGCTTGGCCACAAGTTTGCAGCGCTTGCCTTTGGCTTAGAGGCAACATTCCACGCAGCATACACTTGGCTGGGCATAGGAGTTCTACTGAGGCTCCTGCACACAGGATTCATATTTTTTGTTCCAGCATATGTGCAAATAGGATGTGCAACACAAGAATGCACCATAGCACCGCTTAACATGTCAATAATAGCAGCAGCAGGGCCTTTTGTAAACCTTGCAATATTTTTTGTATGCTGGGGACTATTAAAGAAAAAAAACCTGAAAAAGCACACAAGAATCATTATTTACATTACAAAACAAATAAATTTGTTCTTGTTTGTATTCAACATGCTTCCAATACCTATGTTTGACGGATTTAAGGTCTATCAAGGCCTATGGAAAGCATTTTTCTAGAATATTTGAAAGTCTAATTTATGTTTGACGCTTAAAATCGCAACCTTTAAAAACAATCCTTTATTCTCTGAATTCGGGTGTAATATTGGGGATAAAATCAACTTTACTTGAAATATATGACAAGAAATACAAAGGGTTGATGATATTAACTATAGTACTCTTATTTCTAGCGATAGGCGTATTAGGATATAATTACGCAACAACAGGAGAATTTATCCAGAAAGGAGTATCCCTGAAAGGCGGAATAACACTCACAATACCAGTAGATAAAGACATAGACACAGATACATTAAAGAAAGATATCCAAAACAAGCTGCCTAAAGCAGACATTGAGATAAGACGACTGACAGAAGCAGGCATGCTAGTTTCAGTTATAATAGAAGCCTCAGATGTTGATGAAGATGCCTTGAAGAACGCAGTAATTGAATCAAAACTTATCGAGCTGAAAGAAGATAATTACACTATTGAATCCATGGGCTCCTCATTAGGAGCAAGCTTTTTCAGGCAGACAATAATAGCAGTGCTGCTTGCATTCTTGGCAATGGGCCTTGTTGTATTGATAACATTCAGATCATGGGTTCCTTCTTTATTCGTGATTTTAGCAGCAACATCAGATATCTTATGCACATTAGCTACAGTTTCACTTTTAGGCATGAAACTAACAACAGCAGGAGTTGCAGCATTCCTGATGCTCATAGGTTATTCAGTTGATACAGACATACTTTTGACAACAAGGGTTCTAAAAAGAAAAGAAGGAACAATATTTGAAAGAATAATGGGCTCTATGAAGACAGGAATGACAATGTCTTTGACATCCTTCATAGCAGCACTTCTTGCATATATCTTTACATCATCTGACATAATTAAGCAAATAATGATAATCATAGTAATCGGCCTGTTCTTTGACATGCTGAATACGTGGATACAGAACACCGGCATATTGAGATGGTATCTAGAGAGGAAACAAAAGAAACATGGGGAAGATTAAGCAATTATTGACAAACTGGAGAATAATTTTGCTAATTATATTCTTGATATTCGCAGTGATATCAATAAGACCAAATCCATTCAAAGAAGGGGTTGCAATAAAAGCAATCGCTAAAAACAGCTCAGCTGCTTTGGCAGGCATGGAAAACCCTAAACAAGGCCTCTCTCCAATGTCAAAAGAGATAATATTGTCAATGAATAATGTTCCTATCAATACAGTAGCAGACTATTATGAATTTGTTGATTCGCTTGATGCAAACCGGACAGTGCGGATAAAAACGAATAAGGAGTCATACACCTTGATGACAAGAGGAGAATATGAGAAGACAGAGTTAAACGAGACAGAACAAAAAGTTGTAAAAGAAACTGTAACAGTAAACGAGACAATAGACAATAAGACAGTATCTGTAAATAAGACCATAAATAAAACTGTTACAGCTCCAAAAATAAAGAAAACGTATATCGGTGTGCAGGACATTGGATTAAGCGTTTCACAGGCTGCAACTTCTAACATAAGAAAAGGACTTGACCTGCAAGGCGGCACAAGAGTATTGCTTCAGCCAGCAGAAGCAGTAGATGACAACATGCTGGGCACTATAATGGACAACCTACAAGAAAGGCTGAATGTCTATGGATTAACAGATGTAGTTGTTAAAGAGATAAGAGACAAGCCAAAACTCTTAGGAGAAGGAAATAAGTATATCCTTGTCGAGATTGCAGGTGCAACAGAAGAAGAGGTCAAGGACCTGCTTGCAAAACAAGGCAAGTTTGAGGCAAAAGTAGGAAATGCATCAGTATTCAAAGGAGGAGAAGATATCACATATGTCTGCAGGACAGCTGAATGCTCTGGCATAGACCCAAACAGGGGATGCGGCAAAGTAGAAGGCGGTTATGCATGCACTTTCATGTTCTCAATATCATTGACACCAGATGCTGCCCAGAAACAAGCAGACGCAACAAAAGATTTGAGAATAGAAAAGACAGAACAGGGAGAATACCTTTCTGAAAAATTAGTCTTGTTCCTCGACGACAAAAAAGTAGATCAGTTAAACATAGCAGCAGACCTGAAAGGAAGGGCTGTTACAGAGATTGCAATAAGCGGCTCAGGAGCAGGCACAACAGAACAAGACGCGATGATCAACGCGCTAAAAGAAATGAAAAGACTCCAGACAATCCTTATAACAGGAAGCCTGCCAGTCAAGATAAACATAGTAAAAACAGACAATATCTCTCCAATGCTAGGAGTGCAGTTTGTCAAAAATGCATTATTGGTCGGCATGATAGCAATCCTCTCAGTTGCGGCAGTCATCTTTATAAGATACAGGCACATTAAAGTAGCAGCATCAATGATAGTGGTATCTTTGAGCGAAATCATACTAGTTCTCGGATTTGCCGCATTAGTAGGATGGAACATCGACCTTGCAGCAATAGCAGGAATCATAATCGCAGTAGGAACCGGGGTGGATGACCAGATTGTCATAACAGACGAAACACTAAGAAAAGAGGCAGGACACTTCGGAGGATGGGCCCAGAGACTTAAAAGAGCATTCTTCATAATACTTGCAGCATATTTCACGACAGTAGTAGCAATGGTGCCGCTGCTATTCGCAGGAGCAGGATTATTGAAAGGATTTGCACTTACAACAATTGCAGGAGTAACAATAGGAGTATTTATTACAAGGCCTGCATTTGCTTCTATGATTAAAATACTGCTAGGAGAATAATATGACAAAGCTGAAGGCAATATGCCTTGCAATTCTTTGCGCAATATTCATATCAATAGCACAAATATTCCAGAAAATAGGAGCACAAAGACTTCCAGAAATACTTACAAACTGGCCGATATTCATAGGAATCTTTCTATACATTATTGCATTGCTGGCATTGATAACTGCATTTAAAGAGGGTGAAATCACATTTGTATTTCCAATAGTTGCAGTAAGCTACATACTTGTGACAGTATATGCATTATTGATATTCAATGAACCAATAAGCACGCTCAGATGGATAGGAGTCGTCCTGATATTTGCAGGCGTAACAATGATAGGAGCTGGTAAAAAATGACGCATACATGGGCGATACTGCTGGCAATATTTGCAGGACTGCTTGGAGGAATAGGAGTAGTATTATTGAAGAAAGGATCAAAAAAATTTGCTCTTAACATCAAGCAACTAACAAATAAGTATATTCTTCTCGGAATAATCAGCTGCGGACTTGGCATGATATCCCTGCTAATCTCCTTCAGAGGCGGAGAACTATCCGTGCTGTACCCTATTATTTCTTTGCAATACATAATATCAACACTTTTGGCAGTTAAATATTTAAAAGAAAAGATGAACCCGCTTAAATGGGCCGGTATAACTGCCATAATAATCGGCATAATTCTTATCGGCTTAGGCATATGAAAAAAGAGCTATCCAGCGTAGAATTAAAGTATCTTACAGATGAATTTCAGCAGTTAATCGGCTCTAAAGTAGACAAGATATACCAGCCGGCAAAAAAAGAGCTATTATTCTCTTTTCATGTTCCAGGCATAGGCAAAAAAATGCTCAGGATAGTTCTTCCTGGACTGATATGGCTGACTGAAGTGAAGCCTGCAATGCCTGAAAAGATCCACGGATTCTGTGCATTGCTGAGAAAATACCTGACAAATGCAAGAGTAAGGAAAATAGAGCAAGCAGGAAGTGAAAGAATACTGGAGTTTCAGCTTGAGACTAAGAAAGGTGAGTATTCATTAATAATAGAATTATTTGGCAAAGGAAACATCCTGCTCTGTCAAAAAGGAAAAATAATTCTTCCTTTATCACTGCAAAAATGGAAAGACAGAATAATTAAAAAAGGAGAGAATTACACATTTCCTTCAAGAGAGCACAATCCATTCAAGATAACAGCAGCCAAATTCAAGAACTTAATAGATTCTTCAAAAGAAACCATATCCAAGACACTGGCAGTAGAGCTGGGAATAGGGGGAGTTTATGCTGCAGAGGTGTGCTTAAGAGCAGGCATAAACAAGACTGCAAAAAAGATAACAGAACAAGAAATCAAAAAAATATACAAGACAATGAATTCCCTGCTGCAGCAAAAAATAGAGCCAGTGGTTGTATTTGAGAATAACAAGGCAATAGATATAACACCTTTTAAACTGGAATTCTATGCAAAAAAACGCCAGGAATTATTCAAGACATACAGCCAGGCATTTGACTCTGTATTAGCAAAAGGGCTGGAGAAAAAAGAATTAACACAGGTAAAAGACAAATTTGCAGGCAGGCTTGAAAGAATAGAGAAGAGAATCAAAATGCAGGAAGAAAACCTGAAAAAACAAGAAAAAGCCGCAAAAGATTCTCAGGCAAAAGGCGAAAAAATATACGAAAAATACTCAGAACTGAAAAAACTCTTCTCTGAAATAAAGAAAATGCGAAAAACAATGTCTTGGAAAGAAATCAAGGCAAAACTAAAGTCAGTCAAATACATAAAACAGATTAATGAAAAGACTGGAGAGATTCTTATAGAATTAAATAAAAGGTAGACAGCTTACCGAGTTTCCCGCGCAATGCAGTACAGCCCGATACGGAAGCCGGTTTAACTGCCAGGTTCGAATGAGACTGGGTGGAACCCGACCCCTATGGCCGTCTGATACTGTAGAATAATAGACGATTTATAAAGCTTTCGCTTGAATTTAAATAGCATAAGATTTATAAAACAGGATTTTATCCTCTAAGATACAATGAAAGCAGTAATATTAGCAGCAGGATATGCAACAAGGCTATATCCCTTAACTATAGACAAACCAAAACCGCTTCTTCCAGTGGGCGGCAGACCCATGATTGATTGGATTGTGGATAAAATAAATGAAGTGCCAGAAATTGATGGAATAACAGTTGTAACAAACGACAAATTCTATGAAACTTTCAAGCAGTGGGCAGAAGGCAAAGAAAACATAACTGTTCTAAATGACGGCACGACAAGCAATGAGAATCGCTTAGGCATGCTTGGTGATATTGCTTTTGCCTTAAAACAGATAAAAGATGATGCAGTTTTAGTCATCGGAGGAGACAATCTTTTTAAGTTTGATTTAAATCCCTTGGTTAATCTTTCAAAAGAAAAAAATGCTCCTGCAGTGCCTGCAATTGAGCTGAATGACATCAATGAAGCCAGAAAAATGGGCATTTTTTGCATAGATGACAACAAAAAAATCATTGATTTTGAGGAAAAGCCCCAGAATCCTAAATCTATGCTTGCAAGCGCCTGCTGTTACATGCTTAATTCTGAGGCAATCAAAGTAATTACTGAGTTTAAAGGCAGCGGACAATATCACCTGATTACATTATTGATGGAAAATATGGATGTTTATGTGCAGCAGTACAAAGAAGAATGGATTGATATAGGCAGCCATGAGCAATATAAACACGTTAATGAGCTCTACAAGAAATAAAGTATATAAAAAGTCACAGCAGCCCACAAGACCAAGGCAAAATCCATCTTAAGATCCAAAAAGACTCTTTCTGGATGCCTTGCAACAGGAGAGCCTGAATAAACCAGGTAAAAATAACGAAAAATCAGGTATAATGCAAAAGGCATGCTGAAAATCAAGTAAGGCGTGTGCTTGCTCAAGAAAGAATAAAGGCTGTAAGACAAGACAAGAAGTGCTGTTGTGATAATCATCAAGGCATTAGTAGTTTCAGGCGTGTACACATCAAGGGTTTTCCTGTGCTTTTTTGCACTCTTGCCAAGAAACATTGCATCTGCGTGCCTTTTTCCAGAAGCAAGGAAAAGAGCAAGGAAAAATACACAGGATATTAGCCAGGGTGATATCTCAACATCAATGATAAATGCTCCTGCAACTGCCCTGACAACGAAATTAATGCCAATTACGATTATATCTAAAAAAGGCTCTCTTTTCAAAAACAGCGAATAAACTAAAGTAAAGATAAACAAGAACATCACTGCATAAAAAAAGTTGATATTCAGCGGAGCAGCAAGGCATATTGCCATAACAAGCAGAATTATAAACAAGACAATACCCTGCCATAGCCTAATCTTGCCAGATGCAATCGGCCTTTTCTTTTTTTCAGGATGCTTTTTGTCTCTTCTGATATCAATTATATCATTCATGACGTAATTTGCAGAAGAAATCATGCAAAGGCCTATAAAACCAACAAGAGTCAACATAAGATAATTGAGATTAGCGATATTTCCAGAGAATATCAATGGCAGAAAAACCAACAGGTTCTTATACCATTGCTGCGGCCTAATCAGCTTGATTATGTTTATTATTTTATTCATTTTGAAACTCATTTAATTTCTGAACAATAAAACCGCATGCTTCAAGTTCAGCAATATCACTGTCAAGATCCTTATTCATCTTAGTTATATCTGTCTTTGTGCCGCCGTATTTTTGCCATACACTATCCATTGTTCCATCAGCATAATGGCCAGTGAATTTTGCAAAATGTTCCACAACAAGAATGTCTGTTCCAGATGAATCAGATTCTGCTTTAACATCTATCTGATACGGCCTTTCTTTTGCTGCAAGCTTCTTGACAATATTGTTTATGCCCATTTTTCTCCCACCTTTGTAGTTTCTGTTATTATTCCAGATCCTTGTGCGTGACTATTCCGCCAGCACATACATCTTCTCCCTTGACCAAGACAAACCTTCCAAGCTCAGGAGTTTCATTAAAACCCTCAATTACAACCGGAGAGTCTGTCTTGAAGATCATTTCACCGACTTCCCATTCCTTCAGCTCAGAAGCATCTTCTTCTAATACTTCTAGAGTTGAGGAATCCAGCTTTTTCTCGATTTTCTCAATAATGCACTCAACTTCCTGCGTCGCGCATTTTAATGTTATTCTTTCTGATTTATTGAAAGGCAGTTTAGACATCCAGAAAACCTTTCCCTTGAATCTTGTAGTTACAGTAGGCTTGTCTTTTGCAGGATCACAGGCAACTTCTCCTCTTTCAACAAACAAAGGATGTTCAATAGTTATTCCTGTGCTTTTGCCCGCAGATGCTTCCTGTTGCTCGCCATTCATATCTTCAATAGTGGTTATTGTGCTTTCACTTTTAGAAGGCAAGAACAAGAGCTTTGCGCCTTTTTTAAGCACACCTGCTTCAACTCTTCCGGCCAATATTCTCTTGTCATCAAACTTATAGACGTCCTGGATAGGGTATCGCAGCGGCTTTTCAGCATCACTCATTTTTGGATTGAAGGTATCCAAGGCCTGAAGAACTGTCATGCCGTCATACCAAGGCATTTTATCAGATTTCTTGGCAATATTATCCCCTTGTTTTGCAGATATTGGGATGATATAAGATGGCTTGATATTAATTGAATCAAGAAACGCAATAAGCTCTTTCTTGACCTCATTAAACCGTTCCTCTTTATAATCAACTAAATCCATCTTGTTCATGACAACAATGACTTGCGGCAGATTCAGCATGCTCAAGATGTATGCGTGCCTTTTTGTCTGCTCCTGAACACCCTCGTCAGCATCAACAATCAAGAGCGCAGCCTCTGCCTGAGAAGCGCCGGTAATCATGTTCTTTGTGAATTCCTTATGGCCTGGAGCGTCAATTATGACATAATGCCTCTTGTCTGTCTTGAAGAAAGTCTGCGCAGTATCAATTGTGACTCCCTGCTCTCTTTCTTCCTGCAGGTGGTCCATGATAAAGCCAAACTCAATCTCCTTGCCAAGCTCATCACAGGTCTTTTTCAGCTCCTCCATCTTTCCTTCTGGCAAAGAATCAGTATCATAGAATAACCTGCCAATCAAAGTGGATTTTCCATGGTCAACATGGCCAACTATTACAAATTTCAAGTGTTCTTCGTTCATTGCGTATCACCCTTCAGTTTGTCTGCTAATTGTTTTATTTCTTCTGGAGAAGGCTCCAGCCTTGGAAAGCCAGAACCAGTATCAAGAACAATACGTGATTTTTCTCCATCCCACAGCCTATCTCCCTCCTGCCGCGGTATTACGTGCATATGATAATGCGGTATGCTTTGGCTGGCATGCTTGCCGCTTGTGTTAGATAAATTCATGTGGTCTCCAAATTCTTTCTTCAGAATATTCGCTACGGAAGTAAGTGCAATGCCAAAATCCGAATTTTCCTCAGCATTCATCTCTACTTGTTTCTCGAAGTGCCTCTTTGGTATGACCAATGCGTGGCCTTCTGTTATAGGATGCAGGTCAAGGATTGCGAAAAAATGCTTTGACTCATAGATTTTTGTCACAGGTATCTCTCCACGGACCATCTTGCAAAATATACAGTTACTCATCTTGTTTTCCCCCTGTTATTTTTCATTTTAAATATAACCTAAATCTTTTAGTTTTTTTATTACGCCTGCCTTTGCTTTGGCGTATTTTCCCCAGGTGACATTATCCCATGCTCTTTCATGCGCATAATAAATCGTCAGTTTTATTATCACCTCAAAAAAACCCACGCCTGCTGCCAAAGCAAGCTTTCCAGTAAAAACAAAAACCAAAACCATTGTTGTGAGAGTAGCGATTGTTCTCCAACTTATGCTCTTTACTATGCTTCTTATATGCTTATCTGCCATGTTAACACTCACATATAACCTAGTGATCTAAGCTTCTGCATGATGTATGCAGATTCCTTATCCTGTGCTCTTCCTGAACGCTCTGCCACTTTAGTGGTTCTTAGTTCTTTAACTATCTTGTCAACATCATCTGCATTTGAACAGATTGGATTGCAACAGGTCTCGCAACCAATACTTCTGTATCTTTTCATCTCTCCATTTTCCATTTTTTTGGCAAAATAAAGATCTGTAATTGGGATGTTCTCTCTTTTTACATAATCCCAGATATCCTGCTCAGTCCAGTGCAGTATCGGATGAACCCTTAAGTGCTCATCTTCAGCCTGCTTGGATTTATACTGATCCCAAAGCTCTGGAGGCTGGTTCTTATAATCCCATTTGAATTGCTGGTTTCTAGGAGAGAAAACCCTTTCTTTAGCCCTGATTCCATGCTCGTCTCTCCTGATGCCAAGCAATAATGCCGTAAATTTTTGCTTTGCAATCGTCTGTTTTAAAGCAATTGTTTTTAGCTGGTTACAGCATTCAAACTTGTTTCCTTTGGTCGGGCCCATTCCTGCTGCAATCGCTTCTTCATTTCGTCCAACAACAAGCTTCAATCCCCACTCTTTGGCATACTTGTCGCGGAATTCGTAAATCTTCTTGAATTTGTAGCTGGTATCAATATGCACTACTGGAAAAGGAACCTTTCCAAAAAAAGCCTTTCTGCAGAGCCACAACAAAGCTGTTGAGTCTTTACCAATTGACCACAGCATCGCAATATTCTTGTATTGTTTGAATGCTTCGCGGATAATGTATATGCTTTTGCTTTCAAGTTCATCTAAATGATCCATTTTTTCCACCTCATTAATCCAAGTATCCTAAACTTCTTAGCCTGTCCTTTACTTTTTCTTCATCTTCCTCGCTAAAAACAGGCTCTTCTTCTTTTTCTTCTTGCTGTTCTTTTTCTAATCTTTCCACAACCTGCTTGAGGATGTGGTTGACATATTCTTCAACAGAATTGAACTCATCTGTTGCTTCAACACGCTTTTTTATTTTTTCAGCAATTTCATCAGGAATCTCAACTTTCATTTTTCCACCTCACAAATATCCCAATTTCCTTAATTTATCTTTTATTCTTTCCTCATCTGAAGAAGAAATTTTTTGTTTTCCAGCACTTTCCATAAGCATCTGCCTTAGAACAAAAGCAGTATAATCACTTACAGAAGAAAAATCAGTTTTCTGTATTTTCTCATTGACCTTGCATGCAAGCAAAGCAGGAATGGAAATAATTGTCTTTTCCCTGTCAAGCTCCTTGAAAACAGATATCATGTCTTTCAATAGTTCTTGATATGAGATATCTCTCCTAGCTGCAAGTACTTTTAGCTGTTTTCTAAGGTCTTCTGAAATTTGAATTGTCGTCCTATTCTCCATACCTTACACCCAATGCGTACATAGAATTATGTATCCTTATATAAAGCTTATGATTTTAGGAATCATTTAAATTATTTTTGATTAATAAAATCTGAAATTTGATTATTAAGCATAATGTTGAGTTTTATTTTCTCCAGATCCTTAGCAACTTGTTTAGACAATATTTCGGCGCCCCATTTGTTTAGATGATTATCATCTTTAAATAAATCATTTTTATCAAAAAATAGTTTTTGATAATCTAATATATAAACATTATTATATTTATATATTTTATTAACTATTTTTTTATAAAATTCTTCCGTATCGGCGATATACTTTTTTGATGCTATAAAATATTCCTTAGTTACAGGATACTTTATTAAAATAACAGTCACTTCGCGTCTGTTTGCTAGCTCAATAATTTTTTTGAAATATAGAAAAGCATCTTGTTTTATTATTTGAGAATATTCTAAATGGCGTTTTGCAGTATTGGCAGCTAACTGTGTTCTATTTTGTGCATTCGAAAAACGTTCCAGAGATAAAATGTGTCCTTTTACAATTTTACTTGTTTTACGGCGCATCAGGAGTTCTATTAAATCTGAACCAGAATCAAGAAGTGGAAAAATACTTTTAATTTCTTTTTTAAAAATAGATTCATTTGTGAAGTTTGCAAGTTCTTTAAAATCAATATACTTTCTCCAGTACCAATCATTTTCAAATCGAGTAGTTAAATACGGTGAAAATACATGTAAATCTAAGGGGAGCACTACTGTTTGGATATTGGAGGTATAGCTATTTAAAATTGTTCTGAATTTATAATATGTTAGAATATAATTTTCTGCATTGGCACCAAAATTGAATGATTTATTGATTATTAAAGGATTAATTGCAGTTTTAGTGTGAGATGCGCCCATAAAGATAATATCGATATTCTCTAAACTATTTTTAAATTGCGTATTTGTTTTTTCTAGACTGCTTTTAGGTAGAATAGTTGCGCAGTAGATCCAATTAAGCAAAGCGAAGGATATTGTGAGAAGTATACAAAATAAAATCATTTTTTTAATAAAGTGTATTTTGTCTGCTTTCATATACAAAACCTCTTAAAATTGAAAATATATAAATGGTGTTTGATTAAACACGCCGAATATAACTATTAAAAAAATAACAAAAAAATAAATGCTCCATCTTAACCAAATAGATCTTTTAGATATAAATTGTAATATATTGATGTTTTCTTGTAAGACGTGTATACTTATCATGAATAAAATTGTTGTAAAACTGATAAATAAAGATATTCTGTTTATTCTACTGTATCCAGTAATTATATTAAAAATACTCCCAGATATATTTGAAAATAGATTGGTTAATATATATAGGCTTTCAGATAAAGAATTTGCTCGGAAAAGGATCAGTCCGAAGATAACAAAGCAAAACGTAAATCCAATCTGCAGATACCTGTTGAGTTTATTCCATTGTTGTTGCATAAGATGATATAAAGATATCAATAAGCCATTATAAATACCAAAGAAAATAAATTTCCAAGCGGCACCATGCCATAAACCTAAGAGTCCAAGACCTATAAGAATGGATACACAAAAAGAAAAAGTGTGTTTTATTTTTGGCTTAGTATTTTTAATTATTTTTAATTTAGATATTTTAAAATATAGCGGCGTAAATACATAATCTTGAAACCACGTAGATAATGAAATATGCCATCTTCGCCAAAATTCAGCAATCGATTGAGAAAAATAGGGACGTCTAAAATTTTCCATCAATCTAAAACCCATGACTTTTGCAGCACCAATCGCAATAAAAGAATAACCTGCAAAATCGCCATATACTTGTGCTGCAAAAAATACAGTGGCTAGAATTAAAGATGCACCAGTATATTCAAAAACATTATTATACACTTGATTCACCACTATTGCAGCTCTATCTGCTACAACTAATTTCAGAAAAAAGCCCCATAACATTATTTTTAAGCCGATTGTAACTCTTTTGTATTCAAAATGATGCTTCTTAAAGAATTGGGGCAATAAATTCTTTGCTCTTTCGATAGGTCCTGCAACAAGCTGCGGGAAAAAAGAAACATATACTGCGAATACACCCAAATGTTTTTCTGGCTTTATTTTTCCTCTATAAATATCAATAGTATAGCTTAATGTTTGAAAAGTATAAAAAGAAATACCTACTGGAAGAAGAACTTTTAAGGTCATTGGCGAGAATGGTATGCTGAATAATTTCAGAAAATCTGCGGTGGCTTGACTAAAAAAATTAAAATATTTAAATATAAAAAGCAAACCCAAATTTATCAATAAACTCAGGCCTAAAAACAGCTTTTTTCTTGATAGGTTTTTTGCTTTATAAATCTGTAAACCTGCGATATAGTCTGTTATAGTTGAAAGCATAATTAAAATAACATATTCTGCTTTCCAACTCATATAAAAATAATAGCTTGCTATTAAAAGCAAAACCCACCTATATTTTTGTGGCAAGCTAAAATAAATCAAAATAACTACTGGAAAGAAAATTAGGAAATGCAGTGAGTGAAATAGCATGTGCGTTTAAACTAGAAGATTATTTATAAAGTTTCTTGAAATGCAATATATTCTTTGCGAGATATATTGTAAACATAATATTCAAAAACGTAAAGTATTTAAATAGCCTTTTTCTTTGATAAAGCGGGTATAGGATTATTGCGGGAGTTTTAAAATGAAGTTAAGTGATTATATTAATAAAAGCAAGCAATTAGTCAAAAAGAATTCGATGAAATCAATTAGGATAGCATTTCTTTCGAATTCAACAATAACAGGTCTTGCAGAGACCATGAAAGTTATGTGTTTCGAACAGGATATTTATGCTGATTGTTATACTGCACCATATAATCAGTATATGCAAGAAATTTTAAATAATTCTAGCGGATTATATTCTTTTAATCCCAATATTATATTTATCTTTCTTGATACCGAAAATTTTTTGGGAGATTTTTATTATTTCCCTTATCGAAAGAATGCCCAGCAAAGAAAAGAATTTATTCAAGAAAAATTTACTGAAATAAAAGACTTAATTATGATGTTGAAGAAAAAGACAGATGCAAAGATAGTAATAAACAACATTTTAATCCCTTTTTACACTACTAGAGGTATAATTGAAAATAAGCAAGAATTCGGCATGAAAGAAAGCATGCGCCAGTTTAATCAGAATCTTGAAGCATTATCTGCAAATGATTCACAATTGTTTGTTTTTGATACCACCTCTTTCTATGTGAAATTTGGTCATGATAAAATCTGCGATCGCAAAATGTGCTATATGGGCGATATTAAAATTTCACATCCTTCTTTGATTAATCTTGCTAAGGAATACCTGGCATATATATTTCCTTTGATGTCAATGACCAAGAAATGCATAGTTCTTGATTTAGACAACACTTTGTGGGGCGGGATTATCGGTGAAGATGGTATGGAAAATATCAAGTTAGGTCCTGAAAAAGAGGGCAAACCCTTTCTCGATTTCCAAAAAAGATTGCTAGAACTGTTCGAGAGAGGAATAATTCTCGCAATAAACAGCAAAAATAACTATGATGATGCACTTGAAGTTATAAGAAACCACCCGTATATGCTGTTACGAGAAGATATGTTCGCCTGCATGAGGATTAATTGGCAAAATAAAGCAGCAAATATGATTGAAATTGCTAAAGAATTGAATATTGGTCTTGACAGTTTAATATTTATAGATGACGATAAGACTAATAGAGAATTAATAAAAGAGTTTGTTCCTGAGGTTTTGGTGGTAGATCTGCCAGAAGATCCTTGCCTTTATCCAAAGGCAATAGAAGATTTGGCAGTTTTTAATTTATTTGATATAACTGATTCTGACTTAAAAAAAGGCAAAATGTACGTTGACCAGAAAAAAAGGGCCGAATTGAAGTCAGAAGTTAAGGATCTTACCTCTTTCCTTAAACAATTAAAAATAGTTGTAACAATTTCAGAAGCACAAAAAGCATCAATTCCTCGAATATCTCAGCTTACCAAAAAAACAAACCAATTTAATCTCACTACCCAAAGATACGAGGCGGAGAACATTAAATCCTTTTCCGATTCTGAAGATTATTTAGTTAAATGTATAGATGTTGTAGATAAATTTGGCGAATATGGCATAACTGGAGCAACCATCATCAGGCAATATGCTGCGGAAGAGCATTGGGAAATTGATACTTTTCTTTTAAGCTGCAGAATACTTGGAAAAGACATAGAATTTTCATTTATGAAGAATATTATAGACGCTGCGAAAAAAGAAGGTATTAAGAAAATCTCTGCTAAATTTATACCAACAAAAAAGAATAAACCTGCAGAAAATTTCCTTACAGACTGCGGATTTAATAAAATTAAAGAACAGGACGGCGAAATATATTATCAATTAGAGGTAGGCAAAGAGAAAAATAAGGATATTTTAATGGAGGTAAAAGAATGGAAAAATTAAAAGATTTAATTGCAAGAGTTTTAGGTGTTGATAAAAAAGAAATTAACGACGATTCGTCTCCTGATACAATCGCTTCATGGGATTCTTTTAACGGGCTTATGCTCGTGTCAGAAGTGGAAAGAAATTTCAATATCAAATTTTCCATGGATGCAGTGATGAATATTAATTCATATAAAGCAATCAAAAACGCGCTTAAAAAACAAGGAATTAAAAAAGGAATAGATTAAATAGGATATCTTGAATTAACAGAAAAAAATGAATCGCCAAATTAAGTACATTATCAGTTGCCTTATTGAATTTCCATTTACGCAACAGGCAATTAAATACATTGCCGAGAAAACTAATTTACTAGATGATACTTTTTTAATTTTATTTAAATACGAAAACGGAAATATTAATAAAGAATATGCAGAAATTTGTGAAAGGCATTTAATACATATGAAAAATATGAAAAAGTTTAAATCATTCAATAAAATTTTTGATAATTTTATTTCAGCAACAATAAATTATTCTGTAAAATATCCTATGCAGTATATTCGGTCAAATAAATTTGGTCCGGAAAATTTTGATGAAGCAAGTAAGACGGTTTATGATAATAAAGAAGTTATGGAAGGATATTATTTAGATGGATTATATTTGGCTTTAATATTCTGGCATGGTTATTCACAGGTCTTTAATTTTTTTAGAAAAGAAGTATGCACTAACTTAAAAACAGATGTGGGGCGAATATTGGATATAGGATACGGTCACGGAGCATACTTGTTAACTTTTTTAAGTATTCAAAAGGATTTTAAAGGGATTGGAATAGATATAAGTGTATACAGCAAGAAATACGCAGATGATTTAAGAAACTCAATGAAACTTTCAGCAGATAAAGCTACTTTTTTAAATTTAGATTTTTTTAAATTTCAGCCAAACTACCAATTTGATATTATAATCTCTTGTGAAGTTTTGGAACATTTAGAAAAGCCTGATAAATTTCTACAAAAATGTAAAGACTTAATGAAGGATGATGCTAAATTTATGATATCCATACCAATAAAAAGTCCCGCAGAAGATCATTTGCAATTTTTTAATACGCGTGAAGAAATTGATGATTTATTAATTAAAAATGGTTTTATAATTGATTCATTTTATGAAGAAAAAAGCAAAAATCCTAATGCATTCTCTAGAGCATATGCCTGTATTTTGCGGAAAAAATGAATAAGCACCAATTAAAATTCCATCATTTGGGAATTGCATGTAGAAATATTGAAATCTGTTTAGCCTTTATTAAAAAATCTATGAATGTAAAAGAATATACGGATATACTTTTTGATGAACATCAAAATGCATACGTTTGTCTTGTAATATTAGAAAATGGGTCAAAAATAGAATTAATTTCAGGAGAAGTAGTTGAAAGTATAATAAAAAAAGGAATATTTTATTATCATACTTGTTATTTGGTAGCAGATATAATTATTGCAATTGAGTTTTTGAAAAAGGAATGTAATGCAATACTAGTTTCTCCTCCCAAACCTGGAAAATTGTACGATAACAAATTGGCTGCATTTTTATATACTCCCATCGGGCTTATAGAATTACTTGAAGATAAAAAAATAAAGAATAGTGAATAAATTCTATTTTTCTATAATACTAAAAGCTAATGCATGATTTGCGCAGTGGGATATGCTGCATTTAATTTTAGGATTTGCTTTGTTATTAATATACACTTTAAGTTTGCTGGATTTCATATTAAATATTTCAATATTTTTAAAATGAAGGGGTTTATAATGCGCTTTAATTATTGCTTCTTTTGCGCAAAATTTTCCTGCATAGCTTCTAAACGGTTCTTTTTTCTGTTGACAATATTTAATTTCTCTTTCTGTAAATACTGCTTTTAAAAATCTTTTATTCTTTTCTATTTTTCTGAAACGATTAATTTCTTCGATATCTACCCCTATTCCTAAAATCATATTTGATAACAAAATTTTGATATAATATAAAGATTTCGTTTATCAGATTGCTTAAGTACCATAAAGTATATAAATAACTTACTTTTATTTTAAAGTAAAGGGGTATATTAAAATGTCTTCGGAAAATTTGTTTAAGTACACGCTTGAAAAACTTAAGGAAAATATTGTGACAAGAACTATTCCGCAGAAACTTCAGATTGCAGAATATAATCCTTTTTTTGGCGAAAAAATTTGTAAGTTACTTTTTGAATTTTATGATAAAGATTTAAATAAATATGCGGATACGATAAAAGATTTCATCGATTTTAGTGCGGAATTTTTGACTTTACAAATGGAACTTAATAAAACAGGCACATATAAATTCAAAAAATTTGAAGATACGAAGAGAGAAGTTTTAGACAATCCCCAGATAATGGCTAAACGTTATTTAAACGGACTTTTTTTATCCCAAGCATTTTGGATAAACCATTATAAACTATTTGATTTTTTTATTCAAAATTTTTGCAAAGGCAATATCTCTTCAGGAAATATACTTGAGGTTCCTATTGGAACAGGCATCTTTATCTCAGAATTTATACGTAATAATCCTGCATGGAAAGGAAAAGGATATGATTTAAGCAAAAGCGCTGTAGATTTTGCCAAAAAAATAATAAGAATAAATAATTCTCAAGAGATAGAAGTAGCTCAAAAAAATGTTTTTGATATATCTGAAACTATAAAATATGATAAAATTATTTGCGGTGAATTACTAGAGCATGTAGAAAATCCAAAAGACTTGCTTTCAAAATTAAACTCTTTGCTTTCAAAAGACGGAGAATTATTTTTAACAACTGCAATTTGGGCAGCAGGAATAGATCATATCTTTCTTTTTAAATCTGTTAAAGAAGTAAGGACTTTAATTAATTCTTTTTTTAATATTAAAAAAGAATTGGTATTGCCAGTATTTCCTAATAAGCGCCCAGATGATGAAAAGACGGCAATCAATTATGCATGCATTTTGTCTAATAAATCAATTTTGTAAAAGCATTTAAAAAACCTGTGGTGTGCTTTTACAATATCTTTATAAATAGCCTCTTGCTCATTTATAGCTGATGTCCATTTTAGTATTACAAAGAGAATCTACTGCCTTAAAAAGGTGATAAAAAATGAAAGTTTGCATTATAGGAACAGGCTATGTCGGTCTTGTCGCAGGCGCGATGTTTGCAAAAGTAGGAAATAAAGTCACTTGCGTAGATATTGATGCAGCCAAGATTGAAATGCTCAATAAAGGAGAAATGCCTATCTACGAGCCAGGATTAAAACAGATAGTTCTTGATACATCTTCAGAAGGACTCTTGGCATTTACTACAGAGTTTGATGCAGCTGCAAAATCTGCTGAAGTGATATTCATAACAGTAGGAACTCCTTCTTCAGATGAAGGCGAGTTTGACTTGAAATACATCAAGGCAGCTGCGGCCCAGATAGGAAAATCAATTGCAGGATGCGATGATTACAAGATAATCGTTAACAAAAGCACAGTTCCTCCCGGGACTGCAGATATGGTAACAAATATAATTAAGGAAAACATACCAGAAGAACTGCAGGCAAAAACCAATTTTGAAGTTGTCTCAAATCCAGAGTTCTTGAAAGAAGGAAAAGCAGTGGCAGATTTTGATTCGCCAGATAGAATTGTTATAGGTGCAAGCTCAGAAAAAGCAAGAAATGCGCTGGAAGCATTATACGAGCCATTTTCTTTGAAAAAGAAAAAACTTATTTTTATGAAGCCAATTGAAGCTGAACTGACAAAACTATTTGCAAATACCATTTTGGCAAACAAGGTTGCAAGAATAAACGAGTTTGCAAAAATATGCTCCTTGTTTGATGCTGACATTATGAACGTGCGTGACGGCGTCTGCTCTGATTCAAGAATCGGCTGGGAATTCATGTATCCAAGCCCAGGGTATGGCGGAAGCTGCTTCCCAAAAGATATCAGAGGGCTTGTTGCAGCAGTAAAAGAAAAAGGATTCTCTCCAAAAATAGTTTCTTCTATTGATTTCTCAAATAATGAACATAAAGCTTTCATGGCAGATGAGATAAAAGAATATTTCTCAAAACTGGGCGGGGTTGCAAACAAGACAATCGCCATATGGGGGCTGACATTCAAGGCAAGAACAGATGACATGCGAGAAGCAGCATCTATTGACATAATAAACTCCCTGATTGCAGAGGGTGCAAAGATAAAAGCACACGATCCAAAAGGCATGGAAAATGCGAAAAAGATATTTGGGAACAAGATAGAATATTGCGACAGGAAATATGACGCAATAAAAGATGCAGATGCCTTGCTGTTATTGACAGAATGGACAGATTACCGGTCTCCTGACTTTGCAGAGCTTAAAAATCTGAAAACTCAAGTAATTTTTGATGGCAGAAACATATATGATCCTGAAAGAATCAACACGCTTGGATTTGATTATATAGGAATTGGAAGGAAATACTTAAGCAAATAATATTATTTTTTCTTGCTCAAAAACCAGGTAACTGCCTTTGAGATGCCTTCTTTTAAATCAATTTCAGGAGAGTAATTCAACAAACTCTTCGATTTGGCAATATCAGAATAGCTTCTCAGGATTTCTCCGGACCTTGCAGGGGCATATTTTGCATCTAGTACAGTTATGCCTTGTTTTTGCAGTTCTTCTTTCAGCAAAGTGAAGAGTTCATTAACAGAGGTCTCTTTGCTGGTTGCAACCTGGAATAATTCAAATTTGTTCGGCAGATCTGTAATCAAAGAGAGATATATCGCATTGCAGATGTCTTTGGCATAAACAAAATCCCTTGTCTGACTGCCGTCTCCATAAATTGTCACTGCTTTTCCATCAAGCATCTGCTGGATAAACAAAGGAATCACACTTCCCCGGCCATAGGATTTTGGGCCATAGGCATTAAAAAAACGCAATGCAACAGATTTCAGGCCGTAAGATGCTGCAAAAGCACTGCAATACTGCTCTCCTGCTAATTTGCTTGCAGCATAAGGAGAAAGCGGCTTAGGCATGCTGTTTTCATCTAAAGGCATGTCTTGGTCCCCTAGAATAGCTGCAGAAGATGCATGAACTATTTTCTTGACTTTTTTCTCAACGCAGGCATTCAGGACATTTAATGTGCCTGTTATGTTAATTTCTGCATCCAATAAAGGGTCTTCAATTGAGGGGATAACACCGACCTGTGCAGCAAGATTTACAACATAATCACAGCTATCTATTGCCTTGAGAATATCTTCTTTTTTTCTTATATCCCCCTTGAAAAAAACAACTCTTTCTGCGGCGCCTTTGATGTTCTTTAAATCTTCCTTCTTGCCTATGCTCAAATTATCTAAGACATTGATTTTCCAGTCAGTTTTTTCCAAAAGAAATTCAACCAGATTAGAGCCAATGAATCCGCATCCGCCGGTTATGAGTATTTTAGTCATTTTAATCTTCTATTTGATTCATTATGCTGACAACATCTGATACTTTTGGTTTTTCAGGAATTTTTATATCTTTTGCTGTCTTTACAAGCAGGAACGCATCATCCTGCGTGTGCTTTCCTGTAAAAACATCCTTATCAAAAACAATGCTCTTTGCAATGCTTCCCTTGAGATTAAAGCCTTTATTTGACAACAAAACCAAGTCAGGCCCTTGCTCTGCAACAGGACCTTGATATATTTCATCTTTTTTATGGATTGACTTGATGATTTTCTTGCCGTCTTTTTCCATATTTTGAAATAACTCAATCAATTCTGCAATGACTTTGTCTTTTTCTTCTGGCTTGATACTGCCATTAGGATATTTTCCTTCTAAATTAACATAAATCCTTCCAGGATCCATGGCAAATGCTTTTGTGCCTTTTGCAATGTCATTGTAAGTTATTCTTTCACTGCCTTCATTCAGTTCAAGAAAACCTTTTTCCTTCAAATATGCATTTACATAGACATTAAAGTCAATTGTCTCCATGCCATGGTCAGACAGCATAATCAAGGAATCATCTTCATTCATCCTGCTTGTTATCTCGCCAATTGCTTCGTCTGCTTTTTTGAAATATTCAAGAAAATCCTTATGATGCGGATGATTCTCGTCTTCAAAAGCATCCATCAGGAAATGGCCAACCCTGTCAGTCCCTGTTATTATGAACATGAACACATCCCAGTCAAATTCATCCCAGAGCATCCTGTAAGTTTCTATGCGAGCGTTCAAGGTATCAAACAAGTCTTTGATGAATTCTTCTTTTGAGGTGTGCCCTTTTGCAGAATCAACATCAATCTTATAGCCAATTTCTTCTAAATCTGGAATAAATTCCTGCGGATAGACAGAATCCTGCAAATCCAGTGAAACAAATCCAGAGACAAGAAAGCCGTTAAGCGGCTGTGCAGGAAATGTCGAAGGAACATTGATTATAACATACTTCTTGTCTGGCTTCTGGTGCCAGAACGGCTTTGCCTTGAGGCTTGTGAAATTAGGAAAAGTAAGGTTGTATGTTCCAGGAACAAGGTCTGTAAAGCCAAAGATGCCATGCTCTCCTGGATTTGTGCCTGTTATGATTGAACTCCATGCAACAGAAGAGATATCTGGAATTGCGGACTCAAACTTCTTGAAACTGCCCTGTTCCTTAAGCTTCTTGAAATTAGGCATCACTTCTTTAGCAGATAATGTATCCATTACCCTAAATGGCACACCATCAAGGCCGATTATTACGGTTCTCCCCATGAAAATTCAGAACTTGGGCGCGTTTATAAAGGTTATGATAGTGTAAATCACGTATAGAACTATCATACTGAACCTTTTTAAAGCAGAATATATGGTTGATTTACACAAGGTTTAAATATCGGGGCAAAGTTAATCCGTATCATAACAGGGGGAAATTAATGCAAGTATTAGTCACTGGCGGAGCAGGATTTATAGGATTTCATGTAGCTAAGGCGCTGTTGGAGCGAGGAGAAGAGGTAGTCATAGTTGACAATTTTTCTGATTATTATGATGTTTCATTAAAAGAAAACAGAATCAAACAGATAAAAGACAATCAGAGTCTAAAAATTTACAGAGCAGATATTTCTAATTATGAAGAGATGGAAAAGATATTCAAAGAAAACAAAATAGACAAAATCTGCCATCTTGCAGCACAGGCAGGCGTCAGATATTCTCTGGAAAATCCTTTTGCTTACCAGAAAACAAATGTGCTTGGAACGTTGGTTCTGCTTGAACTGGCAAGGCATTACGGAATAAAAGATTTTGTTTTTGCATCAAGCTCGTCTGTTTACGGCAAAAACAAGAAAATACCTTTTTCAGAATCAGATTTTGTTGATATTCCAATATCTTTGTATGCCTCTACCAAAAAATCAAATGAGCTGATGGCGCACACTTACCACCATCTTTTTGGTCTTAATTGTACGGGCCTGAGATTTTTTACAGTTTACGGCCCATGGGGACGGCCCGACATGGCCTTATTCAAATTTGTAAAGAACACATTAGAAGGAAAACCAATAGATGTTTATAATTATGGAAAATGCAAAAGAGACTTTACCTATGTTACGGATATAGTTGCAGGCGTAATTGCTGCACTTGACAACCCGCTCCCCTATGAAATAATCAATTTAGGAAACAATGTTCCTGTCGAATTAGGTTATTTTATCGAAATCATAGAAAAAGAACTTGGCAAAAAAGCAATAAAGAACATGATGCCTTTGCAGCCAGGGGATGTTCCTGAAACTTTTGCAGATATTGAAAAAGCAAAGAAACTTCTTGGATTTGAGCCTAAAACAAAGATAGAAGAAGGCATAAAACAATTTATCGAGTGGTATAAATCATATAAAAAATGATATGCGTAGTTGGGTTGGGATACGTTGGACTGCCTCTTGCTATTGCCTTTGCAAAAGCAGGGGAAGAAGTGATTGGGTTTGATGTAAACCAGAATAGAATAAATACATTAAAACAAAGCATCGATTATACAAACGAACTTTCTGGCGAAGAGCTAAAAAGCGCCGCTATACAGTATACCGATAATCCGGAAGACATATCTAAAGCTAATTTTATTATTGTTGCAGTTCCAACACCAATTACAGATTCAAAAGTCCCGGACTTGAAATATATGAGAAGTGCTTCAGAGGTTGTTGGAAAACACATGAGCAAAGGAAGCATAGTTGTTTATGAGTCTACGGTTTATCCAGGGGTTACGGAAGATGTCTGCAGGCCGATATTAGAGAAAGCATCTGGAATGAACTGCGGAACTGATTTTAAGATTGGCTACAGCCCTGAAAGAATCAATCCAGGAGACAAAGAGCACACTGTTGATAAGATTATAAAGGTTGTTTCAGGAATGGATTCAGAAAGCACAAATAAGATAGCAGAGGTTTATAGTAGGGTAGTAAAGGCAGGTATATTCAAGGCAGCAAGCATCAAGACAGCAGAGGCTGCCAAAGTCATTGAGAACGTACAAAGAGACCTGAATATTGCCTTGATGAATGAGCTGTCAATTATTTTTGATACCATGGATATTGAAATTACTGCTGTCTTAGAAGCCGCAGGAACAAAATGGAATTTTCATAAATACCATCCTGGCTTGGTTGGAGGGCACTGCATCGGAGTTGACCCGTATTATTTGACGCACAGGGCCAAGGAATTGGGGTATCATCCGCAGATAATACTTGCCGGCAGAAATATCAATGATAATATGCATAAGTTCTATGCTGAAAAAATAATCAAAAAATTGATCAAATGCGGAAGAAAGATTCTTGGTGCAAAAGTGCTGGTTATGGGAATGACCTTCAAGCCAAATGTTGCGGATTACAGGAACAGCAGAGTAAAACATCTTATTGAAGAGCTAAAAGCATATGGTGTTGAGGTGCTGGGCTGTGATCCGTTAATAGGCGATGATATTGTTAAAAAAGAATTTGGAATTAAAAATTACAAGTTCGAAGAGGCATTTTCAGCCGCAGATTTTGCTGTAATAACAGCACTGCATGATTGTTTCAAGGAAGTTGTTGATAAGATTCCTGAAGAAAGATTGTTTTTGATAAAATAATATTAAGATTCAGAGAGGAATTAAAATAAATTTGAGATGCAAAAGAAAAAACGACAAGTTTTGAAAACAGTAGCAAGCGGCGCAGGAATAATATTCTTTGGCTCCTTATTCGCATATTTTGCTAATTTTATATATCAAATTATTATCTCCAGGTATCTTGGACCTGCGGATTATGGTTTGATTTCTTTAGGTCAAATGGTTCTGAATGTAGGTATGATACTCTCCTTACTTGGGTTAAATGAGGGCCTGGTTCGTTATTCTGCTTATTATCTTGGAAGAAAAAATGTAGCAAAAATCAAGGGGGTGCTCCTTGCTGTTTTGAAAATAACAATTCCTGCCAGTATACTGGTTACATTTTTGTTGGTGTTTTTTTCTAAATTTATTGCAATACAAATATTTAAAAATGCGGAATTCATTCCAATTTTAATAGTATTTGCTTTAATAATTCCTATTCATGTTTTATTACGCATAATTGCACAGTTTTTTCTAGCTTTGAAAAAACCAGGATATAACCAGTTCATACGCGTAATATTTCGGAATATGGTTAATATTATTTTAGTTCTTGCAGTTGTATTGATTGGCGGAAACGTATTTCAAGTCTCTCTGGCATATTTGATTTCTGTTGTGGTTTCTGCAATTTTTGGCATTGTTTTATTAGAATGTAAGATTTTTCCTATACTAAGAAATAAAATAAAACCATTTTATAATTATAAAAAATTAATCATGTTTTCCTTACCTTTGCTTTTTACAGGAGTTTTCCTTAAAATTATGGGATGGGCAGATACTTTTTTTATTGGATTCTTCAAAACCGCCGCAGAGGTGGGAGTGTATAATGTGGCGTTTCCTGTGGCAGCAGCAATGGGCATGTTTTTGGCGGCTTTTGGTACGATCTTTTACCCAATTATTTCTGAATTATTGGGGAAAAAAGAGCGCTTTGAGATAGGTCATATTTTTGAAGTTATAATGCGCTGGATATTTGCAGTTACTTTTCCAATTTTTCTCTTAATACTGTTATTTCCAAAAGATATCTTGAAAATAATGTTCGGCAAAGCATACGTTGCTGGCTCAACCGCGCTGTTAATTTTAACAGCAGCATACTTTATCAATGTTATCACCGGACCTGGCGTGCACACATTGAAAGCATTCAAGAAAGTAAAATTTATTTTCTATCTGAATTTTGGCATAGTTATTTTAAATCTTGTTTTGAACATACTTCTAATTCCTTGGTGCGGTATAACCGGAGCTGCAATTGCTACAGGAATAAGCATCGGTTTGAGAGAAATAATCATTTTCTTCAAAGTCAAACGATTGATCAAATTTTCATACAACATAAAATACTATATTAAATATATTTTAAGTGCGGCAATACCTCTACTAGTAATTTATTGGGCATTGAACACATTTTTCCAGTCGTATTATCTTATTACAGTCATCATAGCATTAGCTGTGTTTGTTGCTATATACCTGTTTTTACTTTTACTGCTTAAGTCTTTTAGCAAAGAAGATTTGGTGATTATACGCGCACTAGAAAAAAAATCTGGATTGAATTTGAAATTTATCAAAAGCTTTATAAAACATTTTATCTGAAGGACTGTTAGGAAGAAGATTATGAAAAGGAACATATTGTTTATCGTGATTGACTGTTTAAGACAGGATATATTAGAGAAAAATATTGATAACCTTCCTAATTTTAAAAGATTAAGAGATAAAAGTTTGGTATTTGCAAATGCATTCGCGACTTGCTCCACTACAACACCCTCTTTTGCGAGTATATTAACTGGCCAATATTCAATGAATCACGGAGTTAGAACGCATCATGGTCACAGAATAAATCCTGAATCAAAAACACTGCAGGAAGTTCTTTCTGAGAATGGTTACAATACTTATGCGGAGGTTACAGGCCCGCTATATGTCAATGTGGGCATAAATAAAGGCTTCAAAAGATACACGCACCGCTCCAGGGTAGACACAATATTTACAAAAAAAGGGCAGGAAATAATAAACGCAATAGGGCGTTTAGATAATCTTTCTTTCTTTTTCCTGCATTTGTGGACTCTGCATATCCCGCGCTGGATTCTAAAAAAATATAATAATCAGGAGTTTGGAGACAGCCCATATGAAAGAGCGTTAAAAAGCTTGGATGATAAGTTGGGTGAGGTTCTTGATGCAGCTGCCAAAGAAGATATCATAATTTTGACAGCAGATCATGGAGAAGGATTCAGGATACATGAAGGATTTATGAATGTTAACAAAATCAAGTTTGGTTCCGATTTTGAAAGAAAAATATTATTATTAAAGAGCAAGCTAATCACGTTGAGGGGAAGGATTCTGCATAAGCTGGGGTTTAGACAGACAAGAAGAATCATTGGTCATGGATATCATGTATTTGACAAATTAATCCATGTTCCATTATATATGCATATACCTGGCATGAATCCAAAGGAGATAAATGTGTTATGCTCACATGTTGACATTATGCCCACTATTTTAGATCTATTGAAAATTCAAGAAAGATGCAATTTTGATGGAAAATCCTTGTTAGGCGCAGTTGCTGGCAAAGAAATTCATGATGCAGTATACTGCGAAGCTGTTGGATGTGGCTTTGCAAAGAATGTTCTTGTCGGTGTCAGGACTAAAAAATACAAGTATTGCTGCCAGTTGAATAATGACTATGAAAAATTATACGATCTAGATGCAGATCCCCAAGAAGAAACAAATATCGCCCAAAAATATCCTGAACTTGCAAAACAGCTTAAAAATAAGATGCTAGAATTATCTCGAGAGAGGGCTGATGATTTTAGCAAGGGAGAAAAAATAAGTGTAAAAGAAGAAAAAGCGATCAAGAAGCAATTAGAAGCATTAGGATATTTTGATTGATTAAAATAAAGGTGGAAACTTGATTTTATTTAAATGCAAAAATATCTAAGTATTTTTTTTCAAGATTTTTCCAACTGTATTCTTTAGGTAATTTGCTCTTATTGGATGCCTCCCATTTGCCATGCCGTACGTACTCAATCAGTTCTTTATCTTTGACAAAAGTTTTTTTTGCAATACGGTCAATGCCAACGATATCCCTTGCAATCGTTGAAAGTCCACATGCAGCCGCTTCAAGAACCACCTTAGGAAATCCTTCAACGTAAGAAGGATGAATATGCAAATCCGCGGATTGATAATACTCTGCAACTTTGTAGTGTGGAACTCTTCCTGTTAAAAGAACATTGTCAAACTTGCGCAATTTTGCAGCATATTGTGTGATGCTTTTGCCCAATACGATAAATAAATAGTTTTTGTCTTTTGAAAATTTGCTTATAACATTAATTAAAGTATCTGCACCCTTGAAGTTAGTTATATTTCCAACGTATATTATTATTTTTTTATTAAGCGGCAGATTCAACTTTTTCCTAAGTTTTGCTTTATTTTTTACCGGCTTGAATATCTTTTGGTTTGTTGGTTGAAGCAAGATATTTATTTTTTTAGGGTTACAACCCGCCCGGATTAATTCTTTTTTTTGTTCTTTTCCCATGCAAATTATTTTGTCAGAATATTTGATGACTTTCATTAACAAACCGCAAGTCAAATATGTTGTTAATTTATTCCAAACTCCTTTTTTAAACCTGTGCATATCAAAATATGCTCCAGAATATCGGACTATTGATTTTATTCCAAATATTTTTGCAAAAATAGTCACTAAAGGTCCTTGAAAATCAGGTCTTTGTATTGAAAATAAAATATCTGGTTTTTCTTTTCTGCAATACTTGTATAAATTAATCGCATCTTTAAGAAACCATTTAAACTTATTGTTTGCTTTAATGCGGGTGTATTGTTTGAATTTGAAGTATTTTTTGAATTTATTGTGATATCCTTCTTCGAATCCAATTAAATCTAAATCATATGCTTGCGATAATATCTTTCCAATATTATATCTATTGCCATGTGGCGTCGTTTTAGGATTTAACCCTGTCAATATTCCTATTTTCTTTTTCATTTTCTTGCTACCGTAATAAATCCCGGTGTTAATACTTTTATCAATCCTACTTTTGCAAATAATTTAATCCAAAGCACACTAAATTTTTGTTTAGTATCTAGTTTATGTTCTTTTAGGACTTTCTTGCATTTTTTGATAATCTCTTTTCTATTGTTTATACTTGCAAACTCATAAACATACTGGTAATGCGGGATGGGAATATAAAATTCAGCTTTAGAAAAATGTTTCTCAAACATTTTCTTGAGCTTCCAATAAGAATTTATTTTAGGGACATATCTTTTCCCTTTTATTATTCTGAATAGCATATCGGATATTTTTTCAGGAAGAATTGCAGTCAGCGGCATATTGCGATAATGGGGATCTGATATCCAAAAATAAGGAAACAGCTTATTTTCTGTCCCCGAATATAAAACTGAATCAGCCGACATGTTTTTCTTAATATTTTTTAGAAATTTATCTTGGCAATATTCAGCGCTTCTACTTAAATCTCCATATTTCAGCCATTCAAATACTCCTGAAAGATGAATCACATTGAATTTTTCCTTCGTTGATTGAATATTTATTGCATTATCCTTTTTAACAGTAATATTATTCAAATTTGAATTTTTCACGCGCTGTATTGCTACATTTCGCTGCGCATCTCCAGATTCTATTGAATGAACCTTTTTGAAATGTCGGGCGAAGTCTAATGTTAAAGAACCGTGCCCGCAGCCTACATCCATTATTTTCTTGTCTGAAAGCTCCCGGAAATATCTCATAAATATTTTAATTAGATTATTGCCCCGGTTTCTGCCGATTTTCAATCTTTTAAGCCTTTGTGTATGTTTTGTCATTTTGGCTCTACCTATCTTCGATATTTTTTAATCTTGTTTTTCAGTGCAATACGAATAATCAGTCCTTTGATTGTTCTGAGCGCGCCTTTCTTTTTAAAATATCTATTTACAATTTTTATTAATTCACTGTCCAGGTATTTCTGACTTGTTTCTTTATCTGGACAGTAGCCCTTTGTGAAGGCCCTGCTGCATTTGTTATACTTAGACCAGTTTAAGATATTTTTCATCTGATGAAAATGTATGCTTAACTTAAATCTTGCATAGTCTCTTAAAGGTCCCACTTCATTCAATCTTGCCAGATCAACAAGGCAAAATTTTTTGTTTGAATATAGGACATCCTGCAATTCTAAATGCCCGTGTGTGATACCCGTTTTATGTAATTTTTTCAATTCTTTTCCAAATGCTTCATATATCCCTGGGTCAAGGATATCTTTTAAATTGCGTCCATGCACGTATCTCATTTTAAGTTCGCGTTTTATTTTAGAAAAACCAAGTGCCTGCGGAAAAATGATGTTGCTGTTTAATTTTAAGCGGTGTATTTTTTTTAAATTATCATATTCTTTTTGTAATCTCTGCGCCCTCCAACTTTCTGCGTGGCAGCAATTCTTAAAAACTATGTTATTTTTAACATCGATACATACTGAAATTCTGTCGTCTTTTTTTATTTGCTTCATTTTTCTATGCCTTTTTGGACTGCAGTAATTATTTTTCCTTCAAAAGAAGCCGGAATTTCTATCCCCAGCTTGGATAATATTGTGGGAGCCAAATCTAATATATGAACATTTTCAATCCTGCCTTTGCAGGGAATACTTTTTCCGTACATCATAAATAAACCTTGTTTTTTATTTTCTCCTTTCCATTTATTTGGCTTTTCAAATACCGCTTCTTTTCCGATATGTCCTAAGATGTGAACGCCTTTTTCCATGTCTAATATCATATCCGGCGCTTCTGTAATATATTCGCCGCAGTATATTTCTTCCTTGAAATATGCTTTTTTGATTATCCTTTTGCCTGTTGCTGGGTCTTTGAGGGATTCAAAGTCCTCTTTTAATTTTTTTCTTAATTTTTCATAATCTGCGGTCTCTTTTAGAGTGTTCAATAAATACACCGGACCTTGACTGCATGCAATTGCTTTGCTTTTTTCCCATTCGATTTTCTCATTTTTGCTTTCCCCTTTGAACTCGCCGCCGGAGTATGGAATCAAATTTAAAATCTTTTTTGGCAATATTTTAAGAAGCATATCTTTGCTTAACCCCAACTTGTTGGCTGCGCGGTATCCTGCCTCTTGCGTCAATCCAATTTTTTGAAAAATACTTTTTGTTTGCTTTTTCAGGACCAAATATTTATTTTTTTCTAGCCAAGTATTTATGTTAAATGCAACATCTATTTTATTTGATCCGTGGTCTGACATTAAAAGCAAGGTATGCTGTTTCATCAGTTTGCCGATATGTGTGTCCAGTATCTGCCACATCCTTTTGGTTACATCATCATCCCAGAAGAAGTGTTGCAGAGCATTTATATGGAATATTGTTATTTGAGCCAAATCCCATTCATGATTTTTTAATAACTTTTTAAAAACAGAGAATCTCTTTTCTATGGTGCTTCTGCAACTTTCAAATATTTCTTCTTTAGCGAATATAAGCGGATTCAGCTTTTCTGCATGGATTTGATAATTCTCCTGTTTAAGCTGATCTTTAAGAGACCGAGGATAAACGAAATGCGCGTCATCTGCGTCTGGACCTCCAGCAATCAGGATACCGTTGACTTTTTTTGCAGGATATGTTGTTGGCATGTTCATTATAATCACTTTTTTCCCTTTTTCACTTAAATAATCCCAGATCTCTTTATGCTTGATATAATTTTTTCTTGGATGATAGAATTTTTTTGTATTCAAATCAATATTTTCCCACCAAAACGCGCCTAGATTTCCTGGATTTTTGCTGGTTGAATAGCATTTCCAGTTTGGGCATGTTACCGGCGGCAGATACACATCCATATCTGTCCAGCACCCCTCTTCTTGTATCTTTTTAATATTCGGCAGTGCACCTTCGTCTATCCAAGGCTGAATTAATTCAAATCCTGCTCCGTCCAATCCAATTACGATTATCTTATTTTCTTCCATATTTTTTAAGGCAAGTTTTTAATGCAATCAACCAAGCGATATTGAATAAGCTATTGGTTGTTTTAAACCAGGTTCTTGTAAAAATATTTGTTTTATTAAATTTATTAATTACCGCGTCTATGTTGGTTATTTTGCGTCTATTTTTGATAATGAACTTTTCAAGTTTTTTAAGTCCTTTGTCTGTAAATTCATCAGGATGCAGGCAGATTGTTATGATTCCAAAAGGAAATTCCCTGGCATGCCATATTATAACCGGAACAAAAAGAAGATTGTCTTTTTTGAAAGGATAAAACCCTGCTCCATCACTAACAATCCGGAAATTTTCTTTTTTGAGTGCTTTTAATGTATTTTTATCAAATGAGTGTGCTGGTGCGATGAATATATCTGGCTTGAAACCCTCTTTTTCAAGTATTTTTTTGCCTTTCTTAATTTTTTCAAGCTGATAAGTGTACGGCAGCCCGCCAAATTCTCCATAATTATTTATTTTCAGTGTGCCTCCGGTGCCTTCTGTTGTATGGATATAGCCGTGCTGAGCAATGGTCCATCTTTCTTTTTTTGCGAAATTAAGCTCCTTCCATAATTTTTCTTTGTTTTTATTTGGATTAAGTATTCTCGCGCGTTTATCTTTTGGGATGACTCCCAGAATAGGCCGAATCTTATACTTAGTAAAGATATTCTTGAGAGCATTAAACTTACTAAAATCCATATTCTCTGAAATATCATCTAATCTGATTAAGTATCGTGTCATTTTGACCTCTGTTTTGCTAGATAAGAGGGGTTTTTAAACCTTATGAATGCAAATACATTAGATTTATAAAGCATGCGCCTTTAGAAAGAAGCAATGAAATCACGCCAAAAATTAGTTTTTATCGGTTTGGATGGGATGTCCTGGGAATTAACAAACAAACTAATAGAGCTGGGCATTTTCAAAAATATCGGCTATATGAAAAGCACAGGTTGTCATGGTAAAATGCTGTCTACAAAACCGCCGGTGACTCCTTCTGCATGGGCTTCATTTGCGACAGGCAAAAAGCCAGAAAATACAGGTATTTACGAATTCATACTTCCAAAAGAAAAATTCGGTGACGGTTCATTTGTTAGTACAAAAAATATTAATGGAAAAACTTTTTACGAATCTCTAACTGATTCTAATTATAAATGCATCCTGATAAATCTTCCTCTGTCATATCCTCCGCGCATAAAGAAGACAATTGTCACAAGCATTTTAAGTAGAGGCTCAAATATAATTTTTCCACAAGAATTATTAGAAAAATATCCCATCTTCAAAAAGTACAAAATAAAAGCTGACACAAAGTTTGCAAATCTGAAGAAGTATTCTGCTTTTATAGAAGAACTGCGTGCTGTTGAGCGAACCAGATTTGAAGTTGGAAAAACATTGTTCACAAAAGAATCCTGGGATTTTTTCTTTATACACTTTTTCTCAACAGATACATTGATGCATGAGTTATATCATATTCTTATTAAAAAAGATTTGCGGGGTAAAGAAAAAAAATTACAGGAACAGGCATTTGAATTTTTTCGCGATATTGACTCGTATGTCGGCTGGTTTATGAATAAATTGGAGTGCGCTATTTTGTTTGTATTATCTGATCATGGTTTTAAACAGTATGAAGGGCTATTTTTCGCAAATACCTGGCTAAAAAAACAAGGATATTTATCGTATGCCTATGCCGTAGGAAATAATAAAAAAATATTCTCCAACAAGATCATAGATATGGTAGGTTATTTTGATAATAAGATATTCAATAAAATTCTTTCCGCGATATACGGCATGGCAAAGACTTTTTTTGGAATAACATATCAGGCATCAAATAATATCTCTCCTAAATCACAAGCATATTGCCTCCGCAAGAGAGGCATTTATTTAAATAAGGCGGGATATTATGCAGAAGGAGTATTAAATAATGAAGAATATTTTTCCTTGCGGAAGAAACTCTTGAAGGAATTGAAAGACTTAAAAGGTCCAGATAACAAAAGAGCATTTAAGGCAGTTTTAACAAAAGAGCAGATCTATGGAAAAAATCCAATAAATATTGCGCCGGACATTTATATAGACGCAGACAAGTTAGATGTTATTTACCACAATTCACCCCATATTTTCAATACAAATATCACTGTCAATGAGCATGCAGATTATGGAATATTTTTGGCGTATGGAACAAATGTAAAAAAAATGCAAAAAGATGTTGCAATATGGGATTTTGCTCCAACAATACTTGATTGGTATGGCATAAAAAGCGCAGGACAGCAGTTTGATGGAAAAAGCTTAGATATTTTTCAGAGTATGCCTTCTAAGAATAAAAATTCGCTGGAGAAAATAAAACTTAACTTTTCAATTAATGATTTAAAGGTATGAAATAAACTTGCGCAATTTATATGTTTATATTTTCAATAACGTTTTTTGTATCCTTTTTTTCATATCTTACTTTCCTTGTGTATGCTGCGCTTTTTTCTTTGAAGATGCTGCGCAAAACAATTCCATCGCAATCTTTTGGAATCTTAAGTCCAAGCATATGCAATATCGTCGGAGTAATGTCTTCTATTTTTATGTTTTTGTGAAGGATACCTTTTTTAATATCTTTTCCGTAGCCGCAAAACATAAATCTGTCGCTGTGCTCAAGAAATCCAGGGATTGGTTCGATTACAGATCTTCCTTGTAACATATCATTAACAATAAATTGCTTGTCTGCGCGGATAAAAAAAGCAGGATTTTTCCCCTCAGGAAATTCCCTAGCTTCTTTTATATGTTTGCATTTTGCCAATATTTCTTTCACTTGTTTTTTGTATTTTTCTTTTAATACGTGTATAAAGCATGTATTCCCGAGAGATTTTATTGCAAATGCTTTTGAATTTTTCAAATCAATAAACTCCGGAATTATGCCTAATTTATTTTCTGTTTCAATATCTTTTTGTTTTTTTATAGTCAGTTTTTGTATTGTTTTATACACCAAAATAGCAGGTATTTCAATTAGCTTGGAATCGGCGCATATCTTTCTGATAGAACGGCGCAGTTTTTGTTTAATCTTCTGACCGACTGATTTTCTTTTTTCGATTAATAAACCGTGCTTCTTTAATAATTCATTAATATACAATTCTTTGCGGTAAATTGTAGTTCCGTGGTCTGACACTAGGAAAACATTTATGTTTTTTTGCAATAATCTCTCTAAAAAACTGTCTATTTCTTTATAGACCTCGATGAAATGCGCATAATAGTCAGAACACGGCTGGTGATTTAACGAATCAATGTATCTTATTACTATGCTTGCAAAATCATAATTATCACAAATATCTAAAAATGTTGCTGTCTTTATATTAAATGCTTTTTTACAGTCAGCCTTTGTCCTACCTTCAACAATATATCTTTTTTTATTGAAAATTTTTTTATTTTGATTAAGTTCCGGACTAATCATTCCTGCAACTAAATCAGCAAAAGAATCATCCCAGACAGGATATAATCCTGGAATGTTGATGCCAAGAGACTTTTTCCCTGCTTTGGACAATCTATTGAAGATAGATTTGTTTTTCCAGTAACTTGAATTAAACAGCTCCAACTTGCCATTTTTATATCTTCTGAAATTCAGAAAGCCAATTTTCTCAAAATTACAGCCTGAGAAAATGCTCGGCCAATTAGGTATTGTGATTGGCGGCATTACTTTATTTTCATGGCAAAAGCCGTTTTCCAGAATCTTCTGAAAATAGGGTAGCTGACTTAAATTTTTCCTAATAAAATCTGCATCTGCTGCATCAATTCCAATTAAAATTATTTTTTCCATAATATTTGTAGATACACAGTTTCCAACTTTTTTAAATTTATTGTAAAATTGAATTTCTTTCTGATTAAGTTTTTCGCATTTTTACTGAATGATTTTATTTCTATTTTTTTTCTTAAAATGTTTCTCAATTTGTCTGCTAAATCATCTGAACTCCCGCTCTTGAACAGGAAGCCGGTTTTTTTGTCAGTAATTATCTCTTTGATGGCATCTATATCGCTTGCTAAAGAAGGGGTATTACATGCCATTGCTTCAATAATGACAAGCCCAAACCCTTCGAAATCCGAAGGTACGCAAAGCAAATCAAAATTGCTGTAAATTTTATTAATATCTTTTCTAAAACCCCAAAAAATTATTTCTTTTTGCAATCCTTTCATATCCCGCATGGCTTTTAGCTGTTTTGCCAGTGGGCCATCGCCTATTACTGCTAATTTAAACTTGGTAATTCTTTCATCTTTTAGAATCTTTAAAGCCCGAAATAAATGCCTGTGACCCTTTTCTTTACTTAGCCTGCCGACAATCCCTATAAGAAATTCGTTTTTGTTGGCTCCTATTTTTTTTCTAAACAAGGGATTTTTTTTGGATACAAATTTTGCAATATCCACGCCGGCATATATTGTGATTAATTTTCTGTTTGGTATGTATTCAAAGTTATGAATGAATCTTTTAGTGCTGTGCGCAACACAAACAATTTTATCATCTACCGCTGAAAGCATATAATTAAAGAAACCCCACCAAATTTTTTCTCTGAAATCATCCTTTGCATGCCTGGTTGAAACAAATCGGACCGCGGGGCACAAAAATTTTAACAGAAATGCATACATGTCTGCTTCAATTAAATGCGAATGGACCAGTTTTATGTTATTTTTCTTAATAATTCGCTTTAATTTCAACAAACCTGCAAAAGATATTCTTGATTTTAACCTAAGACAAGCATACACAACATTATTTTGTTTAGCGGTTTTCTTAAATTCTTCTTCAAGATTTCCTTGTCTTAACACTGCGACATGGAGATTAAACCTGTTCTTATCATAATGTCTTATGTGATTTAGAACTATCCTTTCTGCGCCGCCTACAGACGATCCTGTTAACAATAAGAGGATGTTTATTTTCTTCATTTAATAAACCTCTCATACCACATTTCAAACATCAAAATACTCCATAATTTCTGCGCCAAAATAAAATTTAGCTTATAATTTTTTCCAGTTTTTTTAATTTTTGTCAATAGGTGTAGAACAGGTTCTTGTTTATATAACTTATGATTGTTTGTCTTTAATAATTTCTTAAGCTTTTCTGCAAGCACATTCTTGAACCAATAATCAATAGGAACATCAAAGCCGTGCTTTCTTCTGTTAATTATTTTCCTTGGCAGTTTCCCCCTGAAAGCCTCTTTCAGGATGTATTTTTCATTCCAGAGCATTAATTTGTATTTAAATGGAATTGAAAATGCAAATTCGACCAGCTCATGATCTAGGAATGGAACCCTCTGCTCCAGGCCAAAAGCAGAGCTCATCTTGTCTGCTTTCATGAAGAAATCATTAGGCAGCAATGTGTTGATATCAAATTCCTGTGCATTCAATACCTGCGCAGAATATTTGTTTTGCCAAAATTTTTTCCCATTAAACCGGCTTATGCCTAACTTTTTTAATTCAGTATTATCAAACAGCCGGATTATCTCAAAAAAAGCATTAAAACTGTCCTTGCCTTTCATTTTCTTGAATCTCTTCAGGATATCATTTCCAAAGTCATGAAATACAGCGTTTTTCAGATATTTTCCATAATGATACATTTTATACCTGTCATAGCCGCAGAAAACTTCGTCACCACCATCGCCGCTAAGTACTACTTTGTTATGCTTTTTTACTTCTTTTGAAAGCACAAAAATAGGGAGAAAACCGGGATCACCGATTGGCTCGTCCATGTGATAGATCATGTCATTCAAATATCTCAGAATATTGTTCTTATCAATCTTGAATTCATGATGGTTTGTCCTAATTGCATTAGATGCTAATCGGGCAGAAGGAAGCTCGTTTGTAGTATCAAATCCGATAGAGAAAGTATTCAAGTCAGGATTGTATTTTTTTGCAAGAGCTGTGATGATAGAGCTGTCAATCCCTCCGGACAACAAGCAAGCGACAGGAACGTCAGAGACCATCCTTCTTTTGACAGATTTATCCAAAAGCTCTCTTGTTTTTTTCTTATAATACGCAAAATTTTTATTTTTTATGTGCTGTTTTTGCAGTTCATAATATCGCGCATGTTTCTTGATTTTTTTATTCTTTAAATCAAAAAGCAAATAATGACCTGGCAGAAATTTCTTGATGTCTTTTACAAGAGTTGTTTCACCAAGAGTAAACCTGAAATTAAAGAACTGCGCAAGGCCGTCAGTATCAATTTCTTTTTTATCTAGAAGATTAAGCAATCCTTTTATTTCAGAGCAAAACGCGAATCTTTTATTTTTGTTGAAATAATACAGTGGCTTGATGCCGAATCGGTCTCTTGCAAGAAATAATTCTTTTTTCTTTGTGTCATAAATGCAGAATGCAAACATTCCATTTAACTTTTTCAGGCATTCTTCCTTCCATTTATCATAAGCATAAAGAATAACCTCTGTATCTGAATTTGACTTGAAATTGTACTCCTTGAGTTCTCTTTTTATTTCTTTATAATTATAGATCTCGCCATTGAATGTTATGATGTAATTAAGCCTTTTCATGGGCTGTTTTCCTTTTTTAGAAAGATCTATTATAGACAGCCTGCTGTGGCCCAAAGAAATTGCAGAATCTGTAAAAATGCCGCTGTCATCTGGTCCCCGATGCTTTACAGTATTATTTATCTGCTTGATTAATTTTTTGTTAGACCAGTTAAATCCGTTTATGCCGCACATTGCCGTATAACCTCTCAAAACTTTTGATGCTTTTTTCCCAATTGAATAATTTTATCGATCTTTTTGACTGTGCGCCAAATCTAGTTCTTATTTTATTATTTTCAATTAGATTATTCAATAAGAAAGCATAATCTTTAGCAGACTCGGAATTACATAAAAAACCATTTTCTTGATGTCTAACTAAATCTGGCGTACAAGGGATATTCGATGTTACAACAGGCAGGCCGCAGGTCATTGCCTCCATTATCACGCCTGCAAGGCCTTCTCCTCTTGATGGAAAAAAGAAGATATCTGATGACCTGTAGAAGTTCTTCACATCTTTTCTGAATCCAGTGAATATTATTTTATCCTGCAGCTGATACCTCTTGGCCATATTTTCATATCTTTTCTTGTCAGGCCCAGCACCAACCAGAATCATCCTGACTCTTTTATTTCTTAATCTTGAAATTGTCTTGATTATTATGTCAATTCCTTTTCGCGGGAGCAACAAACCAATAAATAACAGAACAATTTCATCTTTTTTGATGTTGAATTCTTTTCTAATATCCTTATATGGGCCGTCAAACTTGCTAATATTAATGCCTGTGGGTGCAACTGTTGTCTTTTTCAGCCGGATTCCCAGCTTTTTTGCATAAGGAATCAAGGATTTTCCATAAAGCGTGATAGTATTGGGAACACCAAAGACAAACCATCCAAATATTGCGTGATATATCTTAAATAAAGAATCAAAAACTTTTCCAGAACCAAAAGATTCTCCGGGAAATGTATCAATTGTCAAGATAAGCTTTGTTTTTGGAAAGAATAACTTTGCAAAAGTAATCCAGAAGCTGCTCATATAGAAATAAACCCACATGTGGACCACATCATACTCTTTGAATATCTTAAATGCCTTGAAATAAAACAAAGGAAGAGGAATAGGCCATTCATAAGACACAAACGGCAGCTTAATTGTAGAATATGTGTGAATTTTTGCTCTTTTAACAGAATTGCTGAAATGGTAAGAATTGTCCAGCTTTTTCCCCATTTCAGTAGGACAGAGCAATCCAATTTCATGCCCATCTACATTATTGATTAATTCAGCAATAGGCCTTTTCATCAGGATTGTTGGATTCACAAAACATATTTTTGCCATTAGTAACCCCTGTAAAAGCCAGTTTGCAAGGCTTTATAAAGCTTTTTGAGAGTTGCACCAAAAGCTTTAAATATCGTATTTAAATAGTAAGAAAGTGGGGTGCGGCATTTGGAAAAACAGGAAGATATAACCATTAAAATATCTTTTTTAAAGAAAAATTGGGTTTGGCTATTTTTGATATTAATACTGTTATTAGGATTTTATCTAAGAATGTATCATGTTGATTATCCTGTTGTGGGTTATCATAATTGGAAAGAAGCACATTATCTAACAGAAGCTAGAAATTTTGCAAGAAATGGTTTTTTTAAACATGGAGTTTTTATTCCTGAATGGGACTACCCTGGTTATGGAGTACAAATAGATGGCGCGCATACAGATGCTTTGCCCATGCTTCCATTGATTACTTCTGTTTTTTTCAGAATTTTTGGACCTTCATTATTGATTGCCAGATTAATTGCCATACTTGCTAGCACATCTGTAATTCTTTTCATGTTTTTGCTGGTTAACAAATTATTTAAGAGAAAGGATCTTGCCTTGATTTGCGCACTATTGACTGCAATCAATCCCTTGCTGGTTTTTTTTGGGAGGCAAGTGCAAGTAATCAATTTTGCTTTGCCTTGCATGGTTCTTGCTGCTTATTTTTATGTATCCTGGCGAGAAAACTTCAAGACCAACCAGTTCATATATTTCTCATTATTCCTTGTGCTTGCTTTATTGAACAAATATGATTTTTTTATAATAATTTTTCCTATACTATTCACATTTCCTTACAAGAAATTTCTAAAAGAAATCAAGCCATGGAATAACTGGAAGTATTACTTGTCTGGATTTATTCTACTGTTATTTCCGCTCTGGCTTCTCTACACAAAAATAAAAGCAGAACAGTTAGGGACAGCAATGTTTGCCAAATCTTTTAAATTTGTAATATTCAGCAAATCTTTTTATAGCATAACTAAAGCATTCATAGCAGATAATTTCACAATAATAGGATTTTGGTTTATACTTTTGGGAATAATATTAATATTTCTTATTAAAAACAAAAGTTTTGGGAAAAAATTCACGATTGCATTCATTTTAGGCTCGCCAATCTGGATTTTTATCACACAAAGCTATCTAAAAGGACATAGTTATCACCAATATCCTATAGCACCATTATTTATTATCTTGATGGGCTACTCTTTTTTAGTTATTTCAAATACTTTAAGCAGATTTGCAAAATCAAAATATAGAAAATATGTCAAGTTTGTTTTATTAATAATTTTGTTCATAATAATATTCTTGCCTTCTAAGACTGCATGGGAACGGCAATTTAATACTCAGTTTCCAGGACATGATATCGCTGGAGAATATATTCAAAGACATTCGGCGTCTGAAGAGAGGATATTCCGCGGAAGACATCAGATACCTGGAATTTTGTGGCATGCAGATAGAAAGGCCAATCATTTGACTTATAATCTCTCGCTAATAAAAAAAGCTGAAGAGGAATACAATGTACAATGGCTTTATGTGTATCAGTGGGTGATGGAAATATTTAATGAAAAAGAAGCATGGGATTATTTCAGTAATAATTACTCACTCAAGCAATTTGCATTTCAAAAAACAAAACAAGGCATAAAACCAGTTTACTTTTTGTTGAAAAAAGGCGGCAGTTTTGACATGTCAGAATTAGATGCATTGCTACAAAAAAATACTGTAAAGGAAAAAAAATATGAGTATACTTCTGGTGATTATACTCTGTACTATATTGATGTTGAATAAAAATGATGGATAAGAGACTAAGCCCGATTTACAAGAATAAAATGGATTTTGTAGATGAAAATCTCTCTGTAAATGCTGGACATCTCCTTGATGTTGGATGCGGAGAAGGACATTATTTCAGTCTTTACAAAAAAAGAAATCTCGCTTTTAAAGGCATAGATATAGATCCTTCTATGTTAGTTAATTTGAAAAAATACTCTGTTACCTGCGCAGATGTGCAGAAATTACCATTCAATTCATCTGCATTTGATACTATAGTTTGCATCGATGTCCTTGAGCATGTTAAAAAAGATAAAAAAGCAATAGCAGAAATATGCAGGGTTCTTAAAAATAATGGAAAACTTATTTTTTCTGTGCCAAATAAAAAATATCCTTTTTTTTATGATCCGATAAATAGATTTCTTGGATTATTTAATCTGCATATTCCAATCGGAATGTGGGCATGGGGGCATCACAGGTTGTACACTGAAGAAGAAATCAAGAAACTGCTTGTGGATGCGGGATTTAAGATAACAAAGTATGAACCAAGGTCACATTTTTTGCTGGCATTATCGATAAATTATACAACATATATTGCCAATTACATACTTATTCCTTTGCTGAAAGTTGTTGGCCTGAAAAACAAAGCGACCTTTAGGATTAAACCGGGGCTTGAGAATAATAGCATCTATAAATTATTCAATTTAATAAATAAACTGGATAAGAAATATTTTTCAAACTTTTCTTCAATCAATCACTGTTTTATCGCCAAAAAAATATGATAAAAAAACAAAAAAAGGCAGTTAAGATAGTTTTTGCAGTTATCCTTGCTTTTGTCTTGGTTTATTTCCTGCTGACTCAAATAACCGTTCATGACTTGAGCGAGTTATTTTCCAGATTATCCTTGTATTGGATACTGTTTGCATTCATATGTTACGTATTTAGCTATGTGTTCCGGGCATGGAGATTCAAATTCTTGCTGACACACGAACTCAGGATGTTTCTTTTATTTAATATTGTGTGCGTCCACAACATGATTAACCAGCTGCTTCCATTTAGAACAGGGGAGTTATCTTTCATATATCTGATTAAAAAACAAAAAATAAGCGGCACTAAAGCAATGTTCAGTCTTTTTGTTGCAAGGGCTTTTGATTTCGCAGCCATTGCAGTAATATTTATTATTTCTGTATTTTTCATAGACTTAAAACAACCCATGCATACAATTCTTTTTGCAACATGCATAATCCTGTTTGTTCTTGTTCTGCTAATAATATCGCTTGTATTTTTTAATAAAACGTATCTTAAGATTTTAAAGAAACTGTTGGCGCTTAAACAGATTAAAAAATCAAAAATTATTAAATTTATCCTAACGAAAATGCAGGAAACTATCAGACATTTCAATACAATGAAGTCGATAAAGCATATTTTTATCATAGCTTTGTTTTCAATTCTGACATGGATTTCAATTTATTTAATGTGCTGCGCGTTATTTGCAGGAATGGGAATTACTCTTACATTTTGGACAATTGTTGCAGGCGTCTCTCTGACATTTTTTGCAGTTATGCTGCCTATACATGGAATTGCAGGATTTGGAACAATAGAAGCAGCATGGTCCATCTTCTTTTTTCTATTGGGTCTCTCAAAAGAAATCGCAATATCTTCCTCGTTTGTATATCATTTGATTGTTATTCTATTTTTTATGATTTTAGGAATAAGCGGGCTTGCTTGCTTGAAACTATTTGCTATACGTAAAAAGTAAACTTATTTTTTATCCAAGATAACAAATGTTGGCGACAAGAGTCCAACCAATCTTTTAATCTTGAATTTTAGAAGTAAATAAGGGAAAAATCCATAGATTCTGCCATGCGGAAATAATTGTTTTATATTCTGAATATTAAAATAATGCTTATGATCTTTGCGTTGAATCTTTCGTGGGGATAGATTGAATAAAATGTATGCTACTCTAACAAGACAAAAATAACTATTGGGTGTGGTAAGTATAAGTCTTCCTCCTGGTTTTAATACTCTTTTGAATTCGCTGATAGAAAAAGCAGGATTATCAAGATGCTCAATAATTTCACTGCCCCAAATTAAATCAAAACTATTGTCTTCAAATTTTAATTTTTTGTTTGCATCCATTACAATACATTCGGGGACTATTTTTTCAATATCTATTGATGTTACATTATATCCTTTTTTTCGTAAGTATCTTGTTTGGTGACCTTCTCTGCAGCCGACATCTAATGCAGTCATACCCGCTCTTGCCCTTGGGATTAGTGCCTGCGCAATTAATTTTCCTTTAGTAGTTCTCCTTAGATTTCCTTGTCCTAAGTCAATAGGCACTTTTTTTAGTAGTGATAGTATTTTCATTTTATTATTTCTTTAATCTTATAATTCATCTTTTTTCTATAATAAATCTTCATCAATAGGTCGGCTAAAACACCAAAAACCAAGAATTGGATTCCTAAAATCACCAGCAAAATCGCCAATAACAACAATGGCCTGTTTCCAATGCCTTTTCCGAAGAAAAATTTGAGTACCAACAGATAAATGCCCACAAGCATTCCCAGACCGCACATAATAATTCCTGTTCCGCCAAACAAATGAAGCGGCCTGCTTGAAAACTTCTGCCAGAACCACACATTCAGTAAATCAACAAAGCCTTTCAAGACTCTTTTAATATTATATTTTGTTTTTCCGAATTTTCGCGGATAGTGTTTTACTTTTAGTTCAGTAATTTTAAAGCCCTGCATTTTAAGAAGAGCTGGAACGAAACGATGCATTTCTCCATATAAATCCAGGTCCTCGAAACATTCTTTTCTATATGCCTTGAAACTGCAGCCAGAATCGTGAATTTTATCATTGATTAGGATATATCTTAAGAAGTTCGCAATTCTGGAAAGAATTTTCTTTGAAAAGGAGTCTTTCCTTTTATATCTCCAGGCACACACGCAGTCATACCCTTCATTTAACTTATTCACAAATTTTGGGATATACCTAGGGTCATCCTGGAGGTCGGCATCCAATGCAATAATTATATTGCCGGATGCAAACTTAAAACCTGCATCGAGTGCAGCAGTCTGGCCAAAATTTCTCCTGAACTTGATTATCTTGACTCTTTTATCAATGCTATGCATTTTTTTAAGGTTCTCAAAGGTCTTGTCCTTACTGCCGTCATCAACATAAATTATTTCATAGGGTTTGTTTAATCTATCAAGAACTTTTTTTAATATTTTATAGAGCAGCAAGACATTTTTTTCTTCATTATATGTTGGAAGTACAATACTTATTTCTTTATTTTTCATGTTCATTTACCTTTTTCTTTTTTGAATAGCAATATTTCTTACGATTTTTGTGAGCTCTTGATGAGTTTGCTTTGTTTTTACATACAACCGATACATTAGATAAAATAATAGAACAATACTTACATATATAAGCAGGTTTATGCCTGATTGTATACCAATCAATTCAGCAAATTCGCTAAATATTGCAGGCAGTAGACTGACAAGAATTACTAAGAACCATACAATTGTCCAAAAAACAAATTCATTTATAGATAACCTTTTCTTTTTATAATTAAGTATGGCTCTACTCCAGGCAAACAATGCAAATATGATTAAAATTATGCTTATAATTTCCATTATTTAGCCTCCTAAAAATTTAATAACCATCTTGAATAAAATCCTGAAACCATTCCATGTGCTCTGCCCTTTTTTCATTGAATAATCTGTGTATCTTATTGTAACAGGCACTTCTCTATATCTTATTTTTTTCTTCCCAAGCTCTTCAATGATTTCAGAAGCGTGTTCCATTCTATTGCAAGTCATATTAATTTTTTTTGCAGCTCTGCGAGACAAGGCTCTTAGTCCGTTATGCGAGTCTGTGACTTTTACATTGTAAAAAAGTCTGAATATAACAGCGCCACCTTTTAGGAATATTTTTCTTATAATTCCAATATTTTCTGCTTTTCCAAGAAATCTGCTTCCAAGAGCAGCATCATAGCCGCGTTCTATGGCATGAACAAGCTTTGGTATGTCTTTTGCCATGTGCTGGCCGTCTGCATCAAATGTGACAATTATTTCTGCTCCTTTTGATACTGCATAATCAATGCCTGTCTTGAGAGCAGCGCCCTGCCCAAGATTGATTATGTGTCTAAGAACTGTTGCACCGGTTTTTTCAGCAACTTCTGCAGTCTTATCGCGAGAACAGTCATCAACAACAATTATGTTATGATAGCCGTGATTATATAAATCATTTATTACATATGGGATAGCTTTTTCTTCGTTATACGCTGCAATGACTATCTGCGTGTTATTCATTATAACCCCCACTTTATTCTTATAACAGTCAGTTATTTAAATACTTTATGATAGATACTTAAAAAGAAAAATTTAACTTATTTTTTCAACCCTTATTTTGAAATTCAATGTTTTGTTTCCCATTGGATGCGCGTCCGGATCAATGCCATAAGCATCTTCTGGAGCAATCTTAACTGTCTTTGTTTCATTGATGTTCATATTGACAACTGCGGCATCAAAACCCATGATCATTTGATTGCTTAAGCTTTTGAATTTCAAAGGTTTTGTTTCAAATGCATCAAAACTGCTGTATTGTGTGATATTCTTATTTTTCCATCCAGCAATACTTGAATCAAAGACAGTTCCGTTCTCAAGCCAGCCGATATAATTCACTTCAACGTTGTCTCCTTGAGAAACTGTTGTTTTTTTGATAAGAGCACGATGAGTCCTAGGCTCGCCACCATCCCAATTAATCTTCCAAACATAAATCATCTCTCCTGTTGGCTGCTGCTGCTCATCAAATAATTCAAAATGCTTCAAACCATGACCATCCATGAAGAATAATCTGGTGAACATGCCTTTTGCATGCAAAGGATCGCACAACAGACTTTGGTAACCATTTTTAGACAGCACAAGCACTGCGGAGACAGGGATTTTTGAATTTGCAAAAATTTTTTCTTGAAATTCTCCATTTTCGTCTATGTAGACCAAGGATTCTGGAACACCTTCTCCTCCGCTAACCTTTATTTTTGCACTTAAATCATCTAAGTTTACAATAAGACCATTATTGCAGATTATTTCATTATTTTGAGTCTTGCAGTTTTGAAGACGGGATGTGTATCCTGGCCAAGGAGAAATCCAAGTATTTGCTTCTTTTTCAGTGTCTATTGATTGCACTTTATAATAGACCTGCTCTGCTTTTTCATCACTGTAGTTGAACTTTTCCTGCATTATCTTAATCATTTCATCTTTTGGCAGCTTTCTTAAATTCATCCAAATATACGCTTTCTCAAAATTCCAGCTTCCAAAATGCCCCCAAACACCTGCTTTATTGAACATATCTCCTGAAGTGATAAAATAATTTTCAGGAGGCTCGCAGTGTGTATATTTCAGCACCTCATCAATATTCTTTATTCCAGCAGCTTCCAATTCTCCTGCAGCCGCGATTTTATCAAGCACAATTATTTTATAAAGTAAATTAACTGAGTCAATAGTATCGCCAGTTTCTTCCAGAAGTCTTTCAAAAGCAGTATTAGAGCCGCAATCAAGCATTCTTAAAATTCCAATTGCTTCTTTTTCATTGTCTGTTAATAATGTGTGTCCAATCCAATGAGCCATTGGCGTGTTTTGGCTCCCCCCATCAAATGTTACTGCCCTATCTGCAATATATTTAAAATGATGACCAAAATCCCACCAAGAATTGATTATTGCGTCTGATTTTGACTCTTCTTTTATTTTCGTCAAGCTATTCCACCAAGCATCATTAACAAGCGGCATATCCGCTTTTGCCCGTTTAAAATCTGCTTTTGCAGGAGCAATTAATAATATTGAAAATAATACTATCAAAACAGTGCCAGTAATTATTTTGCTCATATTAAGCTCTTTATCAAACCAGTTTGTTACTTTCTGATATATCCGCCCCAATGCTACGCCAAATGCAACTGAAAAGGCAGGCGCAAGAAGCAAAGTAAATCTGACTCCTTTTGTAGAAGCATACATTGTTCCAATAAACCATACGACAAGCAATGCAGAATACTTTACATCATATTTACCAGATTCATCTTTTTTAAGCAACATAAGTATTACGCCAAGCACTGCAATTGCAAAGAGAAAAGGCCCTCCGACAGAACCAATTACTGATTTTAGAGAGGCAGGATTAAGTTCTGCAACAGTCGTATATACATTAGGCCACAATGTGGCTCTTGCTGCTTCTTTTATTGCGCTATATTTGATTGGTCTACTGAATGCAATTATAAATTTATTAAATGAAGATATTAAAGAAACAAAAAACGCTGAAGAAATAAAAAATATTACTCCAGAAATCACAGTATTCTTAATCGCATTTATTTTAAATATATTCACAAAATTCTTTGCAATTGTTTTTCTATGTGCTACTAGCAGATATAACATATACGCGCCCATTCCTCCAAGAACTGCGTAGAATACATACCACCAACCACTCCAAGCAGCAGAATAAATTCCAATTAATAGACCTGAGAACATAAGCAATCCGTATTTTTTCTTTGTATCTTTAACAGAGAATGCTCCAATAAAAATCCACAAAATAAGCAATGGAAAGAAAACATTATACGCATCTGTATCTGCATGCCCCCAAGGAGTCCTGCCAAAAGAGGCAGTACAAAGAGCAACCATTGAAGCAGTGAAAAAACCACCAACATTGCCTGCAAAACGCCTACCGATAAAGAATGCAGGAATCAAAGACAAGAATATTAAGATTATAGGAAAATATGTTGCTGCATGCATCAAATCAACATTTGAATTAAAGAAGTTCATAACTGTATAAATGCCTGCCAGAACAAGGCTATGAAATTGAAAAGCATATGGGCGCCCTAATGGAGCAACTTTGTGATTATTCCAAGGAATATCATCTTTTAATTCGTCATAACCATGGCCTTTTTCAATCATATTTCTTGCAAGTCTTAAATATTGATAAGGATCAATATCAGGCATATATACATACTGCGCGCCATCTGAAGAATATTGAAACTGTTTTTTCCATTCTTCTGCGACTTCCCTGCTCTGCGCATTGATTGTTTTCGATTCTTTTTCCAACAATTCATTAAATTTGTCATCAACTAATTTTTTCTTGCTTGCATCTGGAAGATGCGGATATTGCTGATCTATAGATTGCATGATCTGCAATTTATATTGCATCTCTACAGACTGTCTTGCAGACGTGTCTAACTGCGGCAGGTTCTGGGTCTGCATTCTCATCCAGATGCCGCCCCATGGAAGGAATCCCCAATTAGGAATCACTTGCAGAAGAATAATCAGCACTAATAATATTGGAATCTGGTATTTGATAAAGAATTTCTTGAGCTTCTGAAAGTCAATCGCGACATCATCAGATGATATTGCTTTTTTTTCTTTTTCAAGTGCATGCATCTTTTGTTTCTCTATTTTGATTTCCTTATCAATAATCTTCTGTTCTTCTTTTTTCAGCTCTTTTACTTCTTCTTTATCAGATTCTATCTTAATCTCTACTTTTTCTCTTTCTTTTTCTAGCTTATCCTCTTCTTTTTTCTTTCGCTTGAAAAACCGAGTTATCTTGCTTAAGTCTATTGCGATTTCATCATCAGACATGATAAATCCCCCTATTCTGCGAGAAAGGCGTGGCACTTAAAAAGTTTTCTTTTTTGAAAGCACTATTCAGTTCAAGATAGCAAAAGATCAATGCCGCGCTACGTCTTGGTTATGAAACTGCCTGTGCCTCAGATTTATGTGTAATTGCATATGAAGTCAAAAACTTCGCCATGCGGCATTGGTCACAACGCAGCAGATGGAAGTTAAACCTTTTTTTGCAGCAGACACTTGCTAAAATAAAGTAATTTCGGCTCTGCCAGCAAAAGTTTTGGCAGGAGTGTTATTGGAGAATCCCTGTTATTGCTTGACAACTGCTGCTTTATTCTTGGATTACTTATCTGCTTGACTAACTCATTGTAATCCCGCGTGTTAAATCTGTCTAGTGTGGATCTAAGCAAAGTATGCAGCCACAACTGTCTTCTTAATTTCTTTAAAGAAGATTCATAATTATTCTTGTTGATTATACAATCTGACAGTATTTTTGCAGACTGCAGGCCAGGAACAAGGCCTCCCCCAGTAGTTGCCTTGCAGAAAGTTGCTGCGTCGCCGATGAGATATGTGTTCTTTTTTTGAGCTGCTTTGCCATTATATATTGGGATGGTGCCTGCCTGCTTTTCAATCACTTTTCCTTTGTTTTTCAGGAAATTCTCAAAATAATGCCTTGTGTTTTTTCTTGTTGCCAGACCTATTCTTGCTTTTGTGCTGGATTCTGGAACAATCCATGCAAAAAAGCCAGGCGCAATGTTGCCAAAGAATGTTTGGTATGTGTTTTTGCTGAAGTCTGCCTGCACAGTTGCCTGCATGCCGATAAAGAATTCCCGCTTGCCGTAAAGATTTGCGGTTTTTGCAACCTGGCTTAATGGGCCGTCTGCGCCTATAAGAATTTTTGTCTTTATTTTCTTGATTTTATTCTTGTTTTGTAAGACTGCATGCTGCCCTGATTTTGTCAAGAACCTATGATTCAGATGGATTTTAGCGCCAGCATTCAGTGCTTTTTCAAGAAAGTAATTATCAAATTTTTTCCTGTCAAGCAGGTATTCCTGCACTCTTATTTCAGCAGAAATATTGTTTGGTGCAATGACCTTGACTGAATTGAACTTGTTGACAATAAATGATTTCTTTAATGGGACTAGGTTAAACAGGTTTGGAGTTACGAGGCCAGTGCATTGCACAGGCAGGCCTGCTTTTTCATGCTCTTCAAAAATACTGACTTCAAAACCTGCTTTTGCAAGCTTATATGCAAGAAAGCATCCAGAAGGCCCTGCGCCGATAATTGAAATCATGAAGCAGGTAATTCTAAACTCTTATTTAAGCTTAATGAAAACAAGCGTTTGTTTGCTACTCTGCGATAGCAACAAAGCGAAACCTTTAAATAGTAAGCTAATTTCTAGAATTCTAAATCATTATCATATACTGAACTTAGTTGGGGGGGAACACTAAAAATGAGTTTCAAAAGATATCTTTTAACAATTCCAACAGCAGCACTTATAGCTTTGCTTGCCAGAACTGCAAGCGCAGAAGACAGGGATGATTTAAGGCTTGAGAATTTCATGGACGATGATGAAACAGTTGAAAAAGTAGAGAAAGAAGAAGAATCTAAAAAGAGCAAGAAAACCAAGAAATCAGATCTAGACTTTGACACAGGCTGGTTCTATAAAATCAATAACAGCACAGATATTAATCTATGGTCCTGTATAAGCACCGGAGGAAACTGGCAAGGCCATCACCAAGCTTTAGACCTTTATAATATCCAATCAAAACTTCTTGCAAAAATTGGAGAAGAGAATGAAGGAAGGCTTACACTTGACTTCAGAAACTTATACCAAGTGATGAGAGCAGACATCCAAAATCAGGAAGACAGAAATTGTTACGGGGACTTATCTAAACTTGTCGGCGGATTTGGATGGCACATAGGCAACAAGAACCTGCTTGCATACATAGAAGCAAAGGCAGGATATGAATGGCTGAATTATGACGGCTCCATTGACTTGTATGCAGGAGATGTCTTGCTTGGTGCAAAAGTATCTTTTGCATCAGAACCTACAAACACCCTTGCAGCAGCAAGCCTGATGGGAAGCCCATGCGAACTGCTTGGAATCAAAGGAGTAGACAGATACAAAGGATCAATGGGTGTTGACAAGATTCCAGTAGAGGGAGATTACAGCAATTTGGTAGGAACAGCCTATGTTCTTCAAGGAATAACAGATAATGTGTTTGCGCTACTAAATGGCAGTGCAAACTATGCACATTTTGAGAATCTTGCAAAATTAAACACATATGTTGTATCAGGCGGACTAGAAGCCAGAACAAAACTGATGGAAAGAAACCTTGCGGGCTCACTAGAATTCGTTGCCAAGAAGAAAATTTCAGACTCTGTTGGCGTATCTGCAGATGAGCACAACGCATATGGCGCGCTTTTGAAAATGAAGCTTGACCTTGGAAGAGGATTTTACCTGACAGGATGGTTAGAATGCACCTGGCAGGGAGACCATGATAAATGGGGCAGGCCGCAGTGGAATACAGGATTTTCAATCCAGACATATCTCAGCGACATAATCGGCTCAGATGATTAAGTTCACCAAAACCTTTAAATATTACTGTCACTTTTGAGTGAAACAAAGATGTTGACACTTAAGATTAACAAATAAATCGGGGGGACAAGAAAATGAAAGCATATGACGGTTTGAAAACAGGTTTGCAGGTAGCTGGTGCAGCAGTTTTAGGATACACATTTTTAGGAGGCTGCCAGCAAAAAGAGATTAAAGATGCAACAAACCTTGCAAGAAATTCTGCTAAACAAATCAAGAAAGTATCAAAAGACGGCAAGCTTAATATTGAAGAGCTTAGTGCAATCGGCACTGCTTATCTAAGGATTGACAAGAAAATCAGAGCAGGAGAGACAGGTGAAGATCTAATTAAAATGCGGGACCTGTACAAAACTGTAATTGATTCTTTTTTCACAGGAAAAGGAAAATTCAAGGTATGGGGATATGCAAGTGGATTAACCCCAACAGATCAGGAAAGAAATATTGACAAAGTAGAGACTGGCTTGGATGAAAAAGTCTTTGATACTGCAGTTGGAAAAAACTACGGCAGAGAAGGAACTACAACAGCAAAGACTGCTTATGAGAAGACAAGAATAAGAGCAAACTTCTTGAGCAGGATACAGAAAGAAGCCAAGAACATAATGAATCTTGCTAAAGATGATGTAGATAATAAAGCATGGGATTCATGGTATGTTGAAGTGCCAAAAGATGTATGGAATGCATTAATAAGGCACCAGAAAGGCTTTGACAGATGGTCTCTTGCAGTACACAGCAGATACAATGATGGAAAGAAAGAAAACCACGAGTACATCAGGACTGCTTTCGGCCTGACAAAAGAAGGCAAAGAAGACTACAAGCTTCCAGAAGCTCAGAAGAAGGCTATTGATGCTTTAAAAGTTCCTGAAAAGAAGAAAGAAGAGCAGAAAAAGGGCAAGGACATCATTAAAATCAATGGCAAGAAATTCAAGATTGTCAGAGATAAGGAAGGAAAGCCGAAGTTTGACAAAGCCGGCAAACCAATCCTGGAAGTAGTAAAATAATTTTTTATTTTTTTCTCTCTTAAAAAACAAAGGTGCCAAAAATAATGAAAACATTCATAACCAAAAACCTGCCGTTCTTATCAATTCTAATAATTGCAGCATTACTATTCTTACCATTCATAATCGCAGATGAAATGCCTAATGTCGGTGATGTTGATTTGATGCCAAATATTGGTGATGTTAACGTAATGCCTAATCTAGGAGATGCAAATATGATGCCTAATTTGGGCGATGTTGACCAGATGCCTAATCTGGGCGATGCTGACAGTATGCCAAATGAAGGAGATGGCGGCGGCATAGGAGAGGATAAAGAAACAATAGATGAAGATGACGAAGAGGAAGAAGATGAAAAAGATGACGACAAAAACGACAGTCCTTTTGATTCAACACCAGACCCAGAAATCCCTCCTACTGACGAGATTCCTCCATTAGATGAGGTATTTCAGGCCACAATAGACATATCAATCAGCGACAGTCCTGACCCAGTAGAGCCAGGAGATGAGCTGGTATACACTATTAATTATTATAATGAAGGCACAGGAACTGCAAGCGATGTAATCATAACATTTGATGCAGACTCAGATGCACAGATTGATTCTTCAGAGCCAGATGCAACAACAGGAAACTACAGATGGCGCATTGAAGAAGTGCCTGCAAGAACAGGAGACACAATTGTTATAAGAACAACAGTTGATGACGATGCAAAAGACGGCCAGACAATAACAGGAGTAGTATCTATATCTTATCATGATCCAATACACGGTGAAAAAGCAACAAGCGAGACAGCATACACTACTGTAAGACTTGATGCAGCACAAGACGATGATGAAGATGAAGCACCAATTGAAACAATCGGAATAAAGGTGTTATCAACAAGATTCCCTATGCAGACTGTCAGCGGAGAGCCATTATTCCTTACAATAGGCATTGAAAATGACGGCACAGAAAGTCTGGAAGACGTAAAAATCGCTGTTGTAAGCCAGGAATTAGGCATGAGAGCCAGCGCAGGGCCATTTGACCTTAGCAGAGGAGATGATGTAACCAAGACCTTGCTTTTTGATATTCCATATGGCACTCCAGAGGGAAATTATTTCCTGAGATTCACAATTACAAGCAACGGCCAGACGAGAAGGGTCGTTTACCGTGACATTGATATCGTACCTACTCTAGAATAGTTACGAACCGAAAACTTTATATATCACCAACAATTATTGAAAAAAAGTTGGTTAGGGGGTTGAAAAATGAAAGCATTGAAGATAATATTACTCGCAATGTTGATGGTCATAGCAATTGCAGGAGTTGTACATGCAGCATCCTTGCCAGTTGCTATAGACGAAATCGAGGTTGATGATGTCAGCCTGGCACCTGACAGGGTAACACGACTTGACATTGAAAGAGGACAGACCATTGATGTTGAGGTATTAGTAACAGCAGAAGAAGATATTGATGATGTAGAAGCAGAAGTGTTCTTGTCTGGCTTTGAGTACAATAAATGGGAAAGAGCATCAGACATAGTAGGACCAAAAAACCTTCAAGCTAACACTCAATACAAACTTGAATTCAGCATACCTATCTCAGATGAATTTGAGAAAGATGATTACAAACTAAGAGTTCTCCTGACAAACAGGGACCATGAAGAGCTTATCCAAAGCTACAACCTGAAAATTGACGTTCCAAGGCACAGCCTAAGGATTGACGACGTTGTATTCTACCCAGAAAGCTCAGTAAAAGCAGGATCTGCTTTGCTGGCAAGCGTAAGGATAGAAAACAAGGGAGAAATGCAGGAAGATGACGTAAAAGTCAAGATAACAATCCCAAATCTAGGAGTAAGCGCAACAGAATACATCAATGAGATTGAAGAAGATGATGACGAGGAAGAGACAGAAGAGATCTTCTTGAGAATTCCTCAGTGCGCAGAGCCTGGATTATACGATGTTGAAGTGATGGTTTACTTCTCAGAGAAACATTATTCAGAGAAAATAACCAAGACAATCCAAGTTACAGAGAATCCATTGTGCACAGCAAATGACAAGCCGAAAACAACAATAACAATCGGTTCACAGATGGAAAGCTTTGAACAAGGAGAAAGCGCAATATACCCAATAACAATCACAAACTCAGGAAGGGAAAGCAAGAGCTACACATTGACAGTAGATGCTCAAGAGTGGGCAAATGTCCGCATATCACCTTCAAGCACAATCGTGCTAGAGGGCGGAAAAACACAGAGCTTATACGTATTTGTTGAAGCTGGCGAGAAAGCACCACAGGGTGCACAAGTGCTGACTGCAACAGTAAGCTCAAGCGGAGAGCAGCTAGAGCAGGTAGCATTGACAGCAAACATAACAAAAGCTCCTAGCAACACCCTTAAGAAGGTTCTAGAAGTGATTTTTATCGTACTTGTAGTATTGTTGGTCATCATCGGCCTAATAGTCGGCATAAGCAAGCTAAGAGGCAATGACTCAGATGATTTTGACGATGACCTGCAGGCAGAAGAGTACTATTAAATTTTTTTTCTTTTTCTCCATTTACCTAAAACTTATCTCACAGGGGACTATATAAAATGAAAAAACTGCTGCTCATATTATTGATTTTCATTCTGATTTTAACTACAGCAAATGCTCAGCAGGAAGATTTTGAGGCATTTGGCTCTGTAATAATAAAGACATACCAGTGCACCACGCATAAGTTTCCTATAACAATAACAAATACAGGAGATATTGAGAGTACATATTACCTTGAGGTTGACGGCACAGCAGCAGAATGGATACAATTTGCGCCAGCAAGCTTTAAACTTGCTCCAGGCCAGTCCATGGATGTGCAGAGCTTCTTGACAGCACCATGCGATGCATATGATGATTACACGCTTGATATCTATATTTTGACATCCTACGGGCTTGAGAAAGTGATTTTGCAGGACATAACAGTCAAAAAGCCACTTAATGTCGATATTATCGCAAATGTCTTCTCACAATCAATCGCGCCATGCCAGAGCGCGCTATATAATCTGACAATAGTTAATCCAGAATCATTCACAGAAACATATTCTTTCACGGTTAACAACTTCAAGAATGAAGCAACCTTTAGCCAAGACAAAATAACTCTCCAAGCAAACTCTTCAAAAGACATAACAGTTGAGATAAACCCAAAGAACTGCGAGAAAATTGGAAATTACAATATAGTATTTACAGCAGCTGCTGAAAAAACAGGAACAATAGCAGAGATGGACCTTCAATTAGAGATAAAAGACACAGGAGTGCCTGTAATTGCAGAAGGAGTAAACTCAATAAAGACAAACCTTTTGGAAGAAAGCGCAGCAGAGCTGAAAGTATTCAATACATATGATGAAGCAAAGCAGTATACAGTAGATATAGACGGCCCAAGCTGGATAACAGCAAGCACGACACTGCTGGACATAGAAGCAAAAGACAGTCAGGATTTCATACTATTCATCAAGCCTTTGCAAGGGCTGGACAAGGGAGATTATCCAGTAAAAATAACCTTGACAGACCAGGATAAGGCAAAATTCTCAAAAGAGATTGTAATAAAATTAAAAAGCCCGACAGTATTAGGCAAATTATTCTCCGAATACCTTGTTTACACAATCGGCGGAATAATCTTGTTTATTCTTTTGGTAATCGGGATATATTTTGTTGTCAATAGATTGACAAGCGAGGAAGCAAAGCTTGCAAGAGCAAAAAGAAAAAGAGAGCGTGCAAAGAAAAAAGAAGAATTGCGAAAACAGAAAGAGAAAATAAAGGCAGAAAAAGAGAAAGCAAAGCAGAAAAAAGAAAAAGAGCTCAATAAAGCGCGTGAAAAAGCTGTGCAGAAATATGACAAGCAGATAAAATCAGAATATGAACTGATCTCAAAACAAGACATCATAGAAGGCAAAAGAAAAATATCAACAAGATGGGTGTTCAATCTTGTTATGTTCTTTATTATATTAATAGTAATACTTGTAGTTATCAAATTAAGAATCTTGTTGTGGGCAAATAAATACTATGTATTAATTGGCCTGGTTATCTTGGCTGTACTTTTCGTACTGAACAGGCTGACAAGGCTGAAAAAAGTAACTGCCCGCTGGAGAGGATTGGTACTGGCAAATGAAATGCTCTTGATGAATATCAACTGGAGAAAAGGCCTGCATCAACTGAGCTTTAAGCTGGATTCGCCTGCAAAAAGAGTCAAAGTCACGGCAAAACAAGGGAGAACAAGGCATGCCAAATACGTGCATCCAAAAGACTTTGTATACAAATATTTCAGGATAAAATCCTCTGTGCAGGATATTGACGTGAAAGAAAGCAGATACAGGTTCAAGGTCAGCAAGAGATGGCTCAAGAAAAGAGAAGTAAAAGAAAATGACATTGCATTGGCATTATTGAAAAGTGGCAGCTACACCAAGCTGAAAACAATAAGAGAAGGCGCTGACAGCAAATATGTCTATTACAAGACAACCACAGACTGCTTTGGACAGTTTGCAATCGTCGGAAAAACAAGTGCAAAAGAAAGATACAAGCCATACTGGATAGCAGTGCTTGCCCTGATAATACTCGCTGTAATCGGCGGAGGAATCACAGCAATATTAGTTGCAGATTCTCCAATACATGTCAAAGGAATACCTGCGCAGATGTGGGACCAAGATACACAGCACAGCCTTGACTTAAAGAAATACTTCAATGATCCTGATGGAGACACTCTTGAATTCACATTTAATGATGTCACTAACATAAATGTGTGGGTAAAAGACGGCACTGCATACTTCATGCCAGATTATTTATGGTCTGGCCAGAGAACAATAACATTCACAGCCTCAGACGGCAAAGGCGGGGAGATACAAAGCAATCCAGTAAGACTGGTAGTCAAGAAAACATTGTTTCCTAAGGAATATGTCGGATATTTGAAATATGTTCTTGTCGGCGTGATATTATTGATTGTATTGATAGCAATTCTTATTCTAAGAAAGCCTGTTATGAAATGGCTGAATGAAGAATAAACATTAAAACTTATTTTTCTTGATTCTTAATGCATAACCTAGCAGATTAATCAATGGATGCAGCAGTCCAAACAAAACAAATGCAATGATTATTTCTGATACTGATAATGCCACCAAGAAGCTGGAAAATAACAATGCACCAATAATCCAATCAATCTGATCCCAAGGTGGCCAGGACTTGCCAGGAGCAGTATTTCTCTGTCTTTTTACAAAACTTTCTACAAGATCGCCCAGTAAAGCGCCAAAACCAAGCAAAAAACCAAGCAAAAACACGTTTGTTGTTGAATAGTCAACCAAAGAATAGCTCTGCATGTATGGGTAAAGCAATTTTTGCAGATAAACTATTAGAATCGCTATTATGGTGCCGCAGACAAGCCCTCTCCAAGTCTTGTTCTTGCCAAAAATAGGTTTTTTTCTGAATTTTTTGTTAAAATCCACAGGAACTGCCAAAAAAGGAAGCCATTTAAATAAAACCGGGCTCATATTGGCGATTCCTGCAGGCAGCAAAAACCAAAAAACACTTATGATTAAGTTAAGCATTTGTTTTCCTCCGGTAATATTGAATATAATCAATAATACTAATCAATGCTGCTATGAATATAGCATACATTCCGATTTTAATTAATAAAAGATTTTTCATTACCAAGAAGATCAGAGTGAGAAATTGAAGACCTGTAACTATCTTTCCAGAAAGTCTTGCTTTTGCCTCTAATTTTCTAGCCTTGCCATTCTTTAAGACAAACAGCCAAGCAAGAATAGTAAATATATCTCTTATGAAGAAAAATAGGATATAGTAAACAGGCAAGCTTAGCTTAAGATATATAAATACGAAAAGCATCAAAACAAATATTTTATCGACCACAGGGTCAATGATTCCGCCTATTTTTGTCACTTGATTAAGTTTTCTTGCAGCATATCCATCTAAAGCATCAAGAAGTATAGCGATAGTAAGATAGACATATTTAAGCCAAGAATCAAACTGCAAGATGATTAAAATTCCAAAAACTAAACGCAAGATTGAAAGAGTGTTTGGAATATTGATTATTTTTTTCATATTTCTATTTCCAACATTACTGGAAGGTGGTCTGAAAGTTTCTTATTAATCACTTTACAGCTTTTAATTTTTATCTTTTTTGAGCAAAGGAACAGGTCTAGTGCTTTTTTAGGGTTGCATGCAGGGAAAGTCTTGTTGTTTTTACCGACGATATTTAAACCTGTATTTGACAAAAGAGGTTCTAATTCCTTGAAACCATTAAAAATATTGAAATCGCCGCAGACAATAACCTTTTTTTGGCTTTTAATAAGTTTTTTTATTTCTGTGAACTGTTTTTTGCGGGTGTTTCTTGACAATGAAAAATGTGTCATGAACAAAGTAACGTCTTTTGGGAGAGAAATCTCATAAAGCAATTTTTTAGTGCCATTTTTCAGGAATCTTCTCTTGATTTTATATTTTTTTCTAGAGAAAATAGCATTACTTTTTTTGCGAAAATTAGGAAGCTTTGACAATGTGCTTTTTGGACCATATTTGTTAGTTATATCAAAATATCTGCAATCTTTGCTAAAATAATCTGCATGAGGTCCTTCGATTTCAATAAGACAGCAAATATCTGGCTTTTTACTTTTGATAAGGCTTTTTACTCCTTTGAGGACCTTTTCTTTAATATTATTTGGGCAATGTAAGTATCTGTACCATTTAAGGGCATAATCTTTTGTGGAGCCATCTAGCCCCAATCCATAACCCATATTGAAAAGCAGAATCTTGAGTTTAGTCATTTTGCACTTGTTGAATATAAGTGGGGACGCAGGGATTTGAACCCCGATCGTCCGGTATCTTCCATAGTAATCATTGCCTTGCGGCTCATCGCTCCATGACTGGAGCCGGAAATAATAGCCAGGTTATACTACGTCCCCGATACTATACTCAGAATTCTTGGTTGTTATTTAAAGTTTACTAAATCCCCTATAGATGTTCTTGATCTGCTTATAAAGCCTGCTGGAAGCTCAAGAACAAACATGGCCCGCCTCTTTGGCGTGTAGAAACGATACGGCAAGAGGCTTTCTTTAAGGTCTACAACTTTCATCTGCCTGTTTAAATATATCAAATCAATAGGCTTTCTGACCAAAAGAGTGTGAATTGGGATTGATTTTTCTTTCTTGAACATAAAAACCAAAGGAGTTATGTTATTTTTAAGCATAAGACCAAATGCTTTAGACAAGATGCTTCTGCATTTCTTGAAATCTTTTGCGATTTCAGTTTTCTTTGTTATATTCCTTATCATCAAAAGTCATCTCTTATTTCTTGAAAAACAGCCAGTTCTTGGGCGGCCTAAACAGAATCAGGCAATACTCTCCTTTGAGCTTTTTTCCCTTGAAGTTCACAATTATCTTGTTCTTTGTTTTCTCGACGAGAGAATAAGTCCCCTTGTCCCAAATCTTCACTTTTCCTGCGCCGTACTGTCCTTTAGGGATGGTTCCTTCAAACTTTGCATAAGAGAGCGGATGGTCTGTCACTTGAACAGCCAGGCGCTTGATGCCTTTTTTTAACGGAGGCTGCTTTGGAACTGCCCAGGACTTAAGAACACCTCGCATTGACAGGCGCAAATCCCAATGAAGATGGGTTGCATGATGCTTATGAACAACAAAGATTGGCATTTTCAAAAATACTTCAGGATTTTATTTTTGACCAGCATCAAGAAATCAAGCTTTTTTGTCATAGGCCTGAGGCGCCTTGTCATGGTTCCTTCTTTATTTGCCTTGTTCATCTCTTTGATGTCTGTTTTGATTTTCTTGATATTTGCGTCAAGATATGTCCTTAATGATGCAGGACCTTTGATGTTTTCTTTCTTCACCAATGCAAGAAATACATTGAATTCAGGAGTTGCCTGGACATATCCGGGCACTTTTTTCTTTATAACTTCTTTGAATGCCATGATATCACATTTCTTATTGTATTATAAAAGCTTTTCGAACTTTTTCCAGGGCAAAGAATTTATTATGTCTCTTTTTCTTGCCCACCCTCTTCTGGCAGTAGCAATACCAAATTCCATATACCGCAGATGGTCTGTGCTGTGACTGTCTGTATTAATCGTGAGTTTTACACCTCTTTCTATTGCCTCTTTTGTATTCGCATCATTCAAGTCAAGCCTTGATGGAAAGGCATTGATTTCAGGCCAGACATTATTTGCCTTGCAGGCATCGAAAACTTTGTCCAGATTGATTGCATAAGGCCTTCTGGCATTTATCACCCTGCCAGTAGGATGCGCGAGGATATTGACATACCTGTTCTCCAATGCTTTTAGTATCCTCTTTGTCATCTCAGCCTGCGAGCTCTTGAATCTTGAATGAACAGCAGCAATAACCACGTCTAATTTTTTCAGGTAAGCATCTGAATAATCCAGAGAGCCGTCTGGCAGAATATCCACCTCTGATCCTTTCAATATTTTGATTCCTTTAATCTTCTTGTTTATCTTGTCAATCTCTGCAAGATATTTTGTCAGCTGCTTTTCAGTCATTCCATGGGCAATCTTTTCACTTTTGCTATGGTCTGTTATTGCAATATATTCATAGCCCATCTGCATAGCTTTTCTTGCCATCTGTTCAATTGTATTGACTCCATCACTGTATTTTGTATGCATCTGCAAGTCTCCCTTGATATCTTTATAACCAATGAGTTTTGGAAGCTTGTTTTTCAAGGCAGCTTCGATTTCCCCGCGATTTTCCCTTAGTTCTGGAGGAATATACTGCATTCCCAGCTTTTTGTAAACTTCTGTCTCTGTTTTTCCACAGATGTATTTTTTTGTCTTTACACTGAACAAGCCATACTCATTAAGCTTGAGTTTTTTCTTGATTGCAATCTGCCTGCAGCGTATATTATGATCTTTAGAGCCAGTAAAATACTGCATTGCAGATCCAAAGCTCTTTTCTTCCACAACGCGGAAATCACAATTGATGCCTTCATTCAGCCGTATGGATGACTTTGTAGGGCCTTTTGCGATGATATTTGCAACAGCAGGCATCTTTGTAAAAAAATCCATTGCTTTTTTTGGATTTGATGAAACAGCCAGAATATCAAGGTCCCCTACAGTCTCTTTCCTGCGCCTTGCACTTCCAGCAAGACTTATTTTCTTTATTTCTCGGACTTTCTTAAGATTAGAGATCACTTCCTGCGCAATTGGCCAGGCTTTTCCAAGAAGCATTCTTTTCAAGCCAGTCTTGAATATCCCTATTCCGCGCAGTATATCTTCCTCGCTTTTTGCCCCGAATCTTGGAAGTTTCCTGATTTTCCCTGCTTTTGCAGCTTTCTCAAGGTCCTTGATAGACTTTATCTTGAGCTTCTTATACAAAACAAGCGCTTTTTTTGCACCCATACCAGGAATGTGCATCATTTTTTCCACACCAGGAGGAATGCCTTTTTTCATGCGATTGTATTCCTTTACTTTTCCTGTCTTGATGAATTCCTCAATCTTTTTTGCAATAGCAACGCCTACGCCTGGAATTTCCTGCAGAGCTTTTAAGCCTCCTTGATTATATATTGTTTCAACATCCTTAGAACTGGTCTCAATAGCCTGCGCAGCTCTCCTGTATGCCCGCGGCTTCCATTCCACACCCTGCATATCCAGGATGTCTGCCATCTCAAAAAAAATTTTGGCAATCTCAAGATTTTTCACTTTTTAATCACCTATTTATGACTATACCCAGGAGTATATATACTTTTTGGAAAAATTTAAATACCTGCTGGCATGAATTGTTTTCATGAGGAAGCTTATACTATTTGCATTGATTTGCGCATTACTTCTGTTAGTCAGCTGCGGGCCTGCTGTACAGGACTGCGAGAAGCCGTTTATTCCAAAAGACGGTGGCTGCTGCATTGACTTAGATGATGATAATGTCTGTGATTCTGAGCAAAATGAGACAGAAGAAAAAGAAGCAGAGATATTTGTTGAGGAAAAAGAGCCCATTGAAGTAGATACTTCAAAGAAAAAAGAAAAGCCAAAAGAAGAAAAAGAAGAAATAAAGCAGGAGATAACAGGAACAGTAACAGCAGAAGTGACTGAAGAGGATATAGAAGAATTTGAGAAGACAACAGGATCAATTGATGCTTCTGACCTATTGAAGAGCCTGATGAAAACATACACTGAAGAGGTAGAGAGCTACAAATATAATCATAATAGTGACTGGTATTTTATTTACGGCAATCATATCAAGATAAAACTTTCTGAATCAAGACAGTTTGTGAACCAGCGGATACAAGGCAAGGATTATCCTTTGTTCGTGGTAGATACAATATATCTGGATATATTAAATAAAACTGCAACAGGTTATTGTGAAGGCAATGATCCGCGGCTTGGCAAAAGAAGATGTGCAGAATTAGACATCATAGACATCCCATTCCCAGTAAGCTATGGACAATTCTACACCAAGAAACCAGACGAATGGCTGTTTGAAGTATATACGCTTGATCCAGAAGTAAAGACAGAGACTGGATATTATTACCTGGGGCCAAGGAAAGTTAAAAGGCTTGAATACATGGACAGCAATAAACAAGTGATAATGTTTTATGATGAAACAATCGGGCTTCCTGTGAAGATTCAATCTTTTATCAATGACCAGCCTAATGAAATTGTGCTTTATGACCTGTTATCAATAAACACAGTCAAGAAAAAGCATGTAGAGCACAGGTCTGCAGACGAGATATCAAGCAAAGAAGGATTTTATTCAACTGCTAATTAATGTCAAAATTACTTTCTGAATTTAATCGCAGCATAACCGACTGCCATTGAATAATCTTTATTGCTTATATCTGCAGAAGTGTAATATTTCAATAATTCTGCTTTAGATGATTTCAGACAGTTAAGCAGGGCAGCAATAGCATGTTTTCCGCAGATGGTTGCACCTGTTTTATTTACATAATCAAGAAATCCTTTGGAACTCATTTTTTTTATTTCCTCTATTGCGCCTGCATCCATCTTGTAGAGATTCTCTTTTATGTTTTCTGCAAAAGGAACATAGCCATACTCTGCACCATAATGCGTGAAATCAGAGCTTGCAATGATGATAACATTCTTTTTTGTCTGCTCTATAGTTTTTAATATGATTTCTGCAATCTGAGCAAAATCATCAGAGACAATTATTGGTATGAATTTGAAATCCTTTAGAACAAACTGAAGAAAAGGCAGCTGGACTTCAATAGAATGTTCATTTGCATGCGCTGTCTCATCCTGCGGAATGCCATTTTCAATCAATGCTTTTCCAAACTCCTTGTCGACCTTGACTGTGCCTAACGGTGTCTGCCAGTCTTTCATGCTGAGGCAGCTGCTAAAGCCAGAATGAGACACGCCAAGAATGATGAACAAATCAGGCCTTTTTGATTCTGCAACAGCCTTATAGCAGTAAGCTGCGCAAGGACCGGAATATAAATATCCGGCGTGCGGCACAATAATGCCCTTAAGTTCCTGTTCTGGGATTTTTTCCGGCAGTTTTCTAGGGCCAAAATCAGACAAGAAGCAGCCCTTTATCTGGTCTTTCAGCTTATCTGCATCAGATTCATAAAAAGCGCCTGAAACCACCGGATTTCTCATAGTAAGGGCTTTTATTTGAAGATATATAAACCTTTTCAAGAGTAAAGTATATAAATAAGGCCTGTTTTATTGGAAATATGGGGAGGAAAGACGAGTTTGACAAGGAATTATCTGAATACCTTTCAAGCAGGAAAAAAAAGAAGATAGATGTAATTGGCGTCATAAAAGGCTTCATGCCAAAGCCGACACCACCTCCTGTTAAAGTGCCCCCAGAAGTAGAGACTTATACTGAAGAAGAAAAAAAGCCAGCACCAGTTGAAGAGAAAGTAGAGACTCTTGAAGAAGAAGTTGCAGGCAAGAAAAAATCAATCTGGCGGACCTTGATCGAAAGAATAAAGTTTCCTCAGCCGCACAAGAAAGAATTGGCTGAAAAAGAAAAGCTGATAGAAGAAGAGGAAGAGGGAAGAATAAAAGAAATGGTGGCAAAAGAACTCATGCTAAAAGATTTAAGGGATACTGCAAAGATTGCCTTGTTCTTGATAAAGCAGCTGCCTCCAGAGCGGCTGAAAGAATTCAAGGAAAGCTCTGACTTTGCAGACCTGAAAGAAATCCTTAAGAAATACAAGTTTATCAAATGATTCTATATCGGCAGGTATTTAGCAATATGCTCTGCAATTGCACTGACTGTCTTGCCGTATTTTTCTTCTAATGTTTCGACTGCTTTTTCCACTGTAGCTTGTTTCTGCTCTTCAACAACCTTCTGGAAATACGGCCGCAAATCCAGCTTGTACTCAAAAGGCAGCTTGATTGTCTCAGTCACGATTACTTTGCCAGACAATACTATATTTGCAGGCTCATTGCTTGTGACAAGCTGAATTACCATTGATAATGCAGGCGCCCAGTTTATTGTTTTCTGGAAAGGAATCTCTGTTATTTGTTTTGAAGGAAGTTTTTTCCCTTCTAATATCCCTGCAGACAACAGCTGGCCTGTAGGCTCAAATACAATGTCATATTCCACCTGCTTGATGCTGACTGAGATAAGGTTAGGGTTATACACGCTGATGTGCCCTGAAAAAGAGAACCCCTTGAGACTGAAATCAGTAAGATTCGTAACACTGACATCAGCTATCTTGAGCTGCGTAAATGCATAGAAATAATAAACAAAATATCCGACAACTCCGATAAGTATAATGATTAGCAGGACTATCGGTATTATCCACCTCTTTTTCATAAGTGCTTTTTAGAAATATGTACTATTTAAATATTACTGTAAAATCAATGATTTCTGCAGGCCGAATTTAGAGCAAGGATATCTTTTTTCTAATGCATCAAGCTTCTTGCCAAGCTCTGTTTTTGCTTTTTTTCTGCCCCTGATTTTCTTTATCCTTGCAAAATAATCAATTTCCTCGTCAGAAACATTCAAAAGAAGCTTTATGAACCTTGTTTTCTTGATTTTTTTGTTATTGAAAAGCGCATCAAGATGCTGTTCCGCCTCATCATCCAGGTTCCATGGTATTATCACTTTGTCATAGCCTTTGGAAAGCTTTTCCGCAGACTTGACAGAGCCTTTCTTGAAACTTAGATTAAACGGCTTGCCCTTGAAAATAGACTTCAGAAGATAGATGCTGACCTTTGATTTAAGGCTGTTATCGTCTATAACAAGTACCTTGTCCTTTGGTTTGAGCCAGTCATGCTGCCTGAGGCTTTTTCTGACTCTTTTTTCAATGACTTCTGCAAAACAATTAGAGCACAAGCTGCCTCCGAGATGCTTAAGGTCTATAGACGCTATCTTATTACATTTTATGCATTTCATATTATCTGGGATATTTGGGGCCTTTATAAATATAACTTATAACTACTCCGCAGTACTATCAAACCGAAAGCTTTAAATACTACTAACACTATACTGGAGTAGTAACAAAACAATGGGGTGGTTCTAATCCTATTCATACTATCACCTCTTTTTCCCGCGCAGATCTCTTCGGAGGTCTGCGAGGGTTTTTATTCCAATCACCTCTTTTTCCCTCGCAAACGCTTCTTTTGAGGCGTTTGCAGGGTTTTATATTTCTTTCTTGGATTCCACATCAAAATAATCCCTGCAAATAATCCTAGAACAAACATAAGCAGGATTTTCTTGTCTATTTTTTTCAGGATGCTGAAAAATTTCTTTTTTGGAGGAAAATAAATGTCCAGATTAGCAAATTCAAGAGCATACTGGCTGAACAAGAGCGCAGAAGTCTGGTCCATTTCTTTCAATGAGTTCGCATACTCATAATATGAATAGCTGATTATTGGAAATATTCCTTTTTGCTGGGTCTTTACAAGGGCCTGCTTGGCAATCTTTAATTTAAGGTCAAGCAGGTCATCAACCCTTTCTTCTTCAACACCAATAAGCCCAAGCAAAACATCAATCTCAGACTTGTATTTGATTGCCTGATAAAGGCAGCTGACATACTGCTTGTTATTCAAGGCATCGTATGCATCATCAATGTCTTTTCTTATGTCTTTCAAAAGCGTCGGCAGTATTATCTTCAGGTAATTATATCTCTCCTCAACCTCATTTATCTTGCTCTGGCAGCTGAGCCGCAGGCGTTCTTCATCTAATTCAAACTTTGCATTGCCTCCATTGAAGAACTTGCTCCATGCTTTTGCAGAATACAGTCTTTCTTCTGCATAAGCAAGCCAGTCTGTTGTTTTTTCTTTATTTTCCAGGGCTTTTGAGACAGCATTGCCGGCCTCGTTTATTCTTTCTGTCACTGCCATCATTGTCTGAAGCCCTGTTATTGTCTTTATTTTTGTCTTGTTTATATTTTTTTCAAAAGCACTGGTCTCATTTTTCAAGAAATCTATCTTTTCTACTATATCTTTATCAGTGAGATTTTCGTACCTGAACATATTCTGCTTAAGGACCACGCTGGACCTGAAGCAATAAGATGCAGAACTGTAATATTCTCCTGAATCAAATGCCTTTTTGCTCATATTTGTATAATTCAAAGATGTAATCTCCTCTTCAGAGAAATTTGTATTCATATCTTTGCGCTGCTTTATTATTTCATCGTTTCTCTTGCACAATTCCTGAGATACTTCTTTCATTGTCTTGAGATATCCAGGATCAAGGACAAAATCATCTTTTGGCTCCTTTATCTTGTGGCCAGTAAGAAGCTCTATTGCTTCTGCAAGAGTCGCGACTTCAGAAACATTGACAGAAAGATTCCTGCCATATTCAACTAAATCCAGTTTAGTTGCATTTCCATCAATTGTCACATTATTAGTGGCATTTTTCAGCAGGTTCTTGTTGCCTTCATCAAGCATCCGCGTGCCATGCGGAATCAAGACAAGATTGATTCCATTTTCAGAAGCAGCTTTTATCTTTCCCTTGAGCCCGCCAACAGCGCCGATTATCCCGCCGGAATTGATTGTGCCTGTTATTGAAGCATCTTTTCTTATAGGCTTGTTCAAAAGCAAAGATGCAGTGAGCACAGCTGCTGCAGCACCTGCACTTGGACCTCCAACAACGCCTGGGAGGGATTTTATCGTATAGAAAAAATCATAATCAGAACAGTCAGCATCCAATGCAGAGCAGGCCATCTGCTGGGCAAAGCGCATGCTCACTTGCGTAGAGACCTGTGTCAAAGGAAATGTCTCAAGAAAAACCCTGTTTTTTCCTGTCTGCATATCCAAGTCAAGGGTGGCAACAGTGCCGAATTGTTTTCCATCTTTCTTAAGCACAGCAAGAAGCTTTGTGCTTCCCTGCTTTTCAGATATTGCTGTTGCAGCAGGAACTAGCAAGAATAAAACCAGCAATAATACCCCCAATTTCTTACCCATCAGAATATTTACATAGAGGACAGTATATATAGTTTATGCTTTTACATAGCACGCTTTGTTTATGCTTTAAGCCAGTTCTTGATGCGCTGTATCTCGCTGTCAATCTGGCTTAGTTTGTTAGGAAAAGTATACTCCAAAACAATAGGGCAGTCCAGCTTTTTAATAGGCTCGCAGGCATCCCTATATTCTTGCGGAGCCTTGAAAAAAGGCCGGTGGCTATTAAGTCCTTTTATTTCTCCGCCGCCAAGATGCACTGCATAAATCTTGTTTTTCAATTTTTTGACATATTCTCCTATCTCATCGCTCTCATAAGCATGATTAACATCCAGAATCATCTTAAACCGCCTGTTTTTCTTTAGAAGGTTCTGCATGTCTTTGACAAACAAGGCATTTTTTGAACTGCCGTTCTCAATGACAATATTCCATTTTGTCCCCCTGAAAAGATCCGGATCTTTTAGCCAGTTGATGTGCAGATTTGCATAATCTGCCTTAATTAATCTGTATAAACAATAGCATTTCTTGATTATCTCCCTTGTCTTGTCATTTTTCTGGTATTTTATTGCTGGCATATGCATACCAATAATTTTGAACTTCTGCAGCAGATTTTTCACTTCATTGCTGAAAAATCCTTCTAGAAGCTTGGGGTCTGAAAAAGTAATCTCTACACCGTCAACATCAAGTTTTCTTATTGTTTTTATTGCTTTAAGATTGTCCAAGGGATTCTTGCCATCCCAGAAATTGCCTGTTGAGACCAGAATTTTATTTTTCATTTATTTTTTGGATTTTTTCTTCTTCTTTTTCTTTTTTGCCTTTTTTTTCACTGTTTTTTTAGTTCCGTTTCCCTCAAGACTCTCAGTATACCTGCATTTAGGATATCTATTGCAGGCCATGAACGCCCCGTAGACTGATTTTCTCAAGACTAATTCTCCTTTTCCGCACTTAGGGCACTTTCTTCCTTTCTCAATCTTTACTTCAACTTTCTTTGCAGGACATTCTGGATTAATGCAGACTTCCTGCGGTTTCTTTCCTCTGCGGATAGTCTTGACTAATGGATGCTTGCAATGCTCGCAGACATTTTCTGTGACCTTGATCAAGCAGTTAGAAGGCAGCTTAAATGTAACATCGCACTCAGGATACTTGTCACATGCAACAAACAAGCCGAACTTTCCTTTCTTTATCACAAGTGTTCCGCCGCATTTAGGACACTTGCCCACTGTCTGTAATGCCGCTCTTGTTTCTGTAAAGGTCTTCTTTAACCCCTCGCCTATATCTTTTTCTTTTTTCTTGAATTCAGCACAGATGTCTGTCACAACTTTTCTTGCCTCAGTAAGCACCTTATCTTTCTTTAGCTTTCTTTCGCGAATCTCATCCATGTCTTTTTCAAAATGGCTTGTCAAGGCCTCATCAACAATCTTTGGAACATATTTCTCAAGAATCGCGATTATATGAATGCCTAAATCAGTCGCTTCAATCCTTTCTCCTTTAATGTAATGCCGCGTGTATAATCTTTCAATGATATCTGCTCTTGTTGCCTTTGTGCCGAGTCCTCTTTTCTCAAGTTCTTTGATTATGGAAGATTGGGTGTATCTTTTTGGCGGCTGCGTCTCTTTATCATGCATTGTTATCTTGATCACTTCAATCTTGTCGCTTTTGTTCATTGCAGGCAGTTCTATTTCTTCAAGCTTGACATAAGGAGCATAAAACTCATGCCAGTTCTTCTCTACTGTCCTGGTGCCTTTAGCAATAAACGGCTCTTCCTTTACATTTATCTCTGCTGTTATTGTCTCTCTGACAGCAGCTTCTCCAAAAGTGGCCATAAACCTCTTTACAATAAGATCATAGATTTTTGCATGCTTTCCTTCAAGCTTTTGAGAGATTCCTGTAGGATAAATTGCAGGGTGGGCAGGATCTGTCTTCTTGCCATTATTAGGAGTCAGTGACTTAAGTGCCAGCAGTTTCTTGCACAAATCAGCATAATCTTTCTGCTTTGCAAGCGCTTTCAATATTTTTGCATACCCAATCGCTGCAGGCAATTGCTGGGAACTTGTTCTTGGATAAGAAATTATTCCATTTGTGTATAATTCCTGCGCAATAGAAAGTGTTTCTTTAGGCCTTATCCCAAAGCACCTATAGGATTCTGTCTGCAATGTAGTAAGGTCAAAAGGATTCGGAGGATTTTGCTTGAACTGCTTTTTTTCAACAGATGCAACAGTGCCTTCTTTCTCATTCTTAACTTTCTGCATAACTGCATCTGCTTTTTCTTTTTCCCAGAACTTATCTTCTTTATGCCAGGCATCAACTTTCTTGCCTTTAGTTTTGCCATTAAGCTCAATCTGCCAGAAAGGAACTGGCTTGAATGCCTTGATTTCTTTTTCACGATCAACAACTATCTTTAATGCAGGGGCTTGCACGCGGCCTGCACTCAGTATCTTGAACATGCCTGCTGATTTTATTGCAGAAGTCAAGGCCCTTGATAAATTTATGCCGTAATAATAGTCCAGAAAGTGCCTTGTCTCGCCAGCCTCTGCCTGCCCCCAGTCAAGATGTGGCTGTGCTTTTTCATAAGCTTTCACAACATCCGGCTTGGTCAAGGTGCTGAACTTCATACGTCGTGCCTCGTTCCTGTTGCAGATAAACCGCACAACATTAAGGCCAATAACCTCTCCTTCAACATCATAGTCGCATGCAACTGTGAAAGAATCTGCGTTCTTTGCAAGTTTTTTCAAGGCATTATAATATTTTTTTGAGAAATCAGCTGCTTTTGAGATCTCATAAGCAGGAACCCACTCAATATCAAAGACAGGATACTGGAAGCCGGGCTTCTTGTCTTTTTCAGCCAAGCCAAACAAATGGCCGACTGCGCAGCCGATGACTAAATCCTTGCCTTTATGAGTTACTTTATAATACGGAACGCCCTTTATATTCTCTTTAATTGCCTTGCCTTCTGCAAGCGCTTCTGCTATTCTTTTGCTTGCATTTGGTTTTTCTGTTATAATCAATTCATACATAACTTTTAAAAAAATTAGCACACCTTTAAAAAGGTTTGTAAAAGCAGTAAACTATATATATGGGAAGTGATAATTGGTACATTATAAAAAAGAGGATAAAATGAGCAATGTTAATTCATTCAAAAGAGCTTCTAAAGTAATCAATGTTCTTGCAAAACAAGGATTAGGGTATTTTGTGCAAGAGTTTGGACTAGGATTTTATCTTCCATTTCACAAGAGAATAAAACGATACAAGAAGGGGGATTCAATCCCTGTGCGGCTGAGAAAATCAATGGAAGAATTGGGGGGAGCATATGTCAAGTTAGGGCAGTTATTGAGCCTGAGGCCAGACCTTGTCCCGCAGGAATACTGCGTTGAGTTCAGCAAATTACTGGACCAGATGCCTGCATTCAGATATGAACAAGCAAGAAAAGTGATTGAAACAGAACTGAAAAAGCCAATAAATTCCATTTTCAAGAGCTTTGATAAGAAACCAATAGGAAGTGCATCAATAGCGCAGGTTCACAAAGCGAAATTAAAGAACGGCAAGCAGGTCGTGGTAAAAATCCAGCGGCCGCATGTCAAAGAGCAGTTTGAAGCAGACATACAGATAATGGAGTATTTTGCGCACAAGCTTGACAAATATTTCAAGCAAACAACAGTCTCTCCACTGCAGATTGTAAAAGAATTTGAAAGATATACAAAGAACGAACTGAATTTTTTGATAGAAGCAGATAATATCGAGCAATTTCATGATACTTTCAAGAAAAGCACCAAGATCTTCGTGCCAAAAGTCTACACGGACTTTACAACAGATAAGGTCCTGGTGATGGATTACATACCTGGAACAAAACTGTCTGAAATCCAGGACAAACTGTCCCTTAAAGTCAAGCAGGAGATAATAAAAAACATAGCAGACGCTGTTTTCAGGCAGGTGCTGGACAAGGGATTGTTTCATGCTGACCTCCATCCAGGAAACATATTAATTCTGCCAGGCAGAAAGATAGCTTTGCTTGATTTCGGCATTGTCGGAAGACTGGACAAGGAACTGAAGCGGTATTCAATCGACATGATTGTAGCTCTTGTAAACAAGGATTCAAGAGGTGTTGTGAGAACCTTGCTGAAGATCGGCCTGCCGACTGACGAGACAAATCTTGAGGAATTTGAGCTGGATACTGATGATGTTGTGCGAAACTGGAATCCTGCAAGCAGCATAAGAGCGACGCAGGTACTGCACAGGCTGTTCAATGTCTGTGTCAAAAATCATATAAGGATGCCTGCTGACCTGATACTGCTTGCAAAGGCGCTGGTGACTGCGGAGGGAACTTGCACTCAATTAGATCCTGATTTTAATTTTGTTGAATATGCAAAACCAAAGATTGCTGCAATACTGAAAAAAGAGAACAAGCCAAAAGCAATCATAAAACGATTACTGCAAAAGTCAAGAGCAGCAGGAGACGTGCTTGCTGACCTGCCAGAGCAAACAAGCGAGCTTATTGAAAGATTTACAAGAAAACCATTACAGCTTGATATAAGCGATACAGACATCGGGCATTTGGGAAGGTCCATAGGGTTTGGCAGCAATAAACTTGCTTACGCAATACTCACTGCAGCACTGCTTTTATCCGGCTCAATGCTTGTTGATCTGAAGCCAAAAGTATTTGGATATTCAATATTTTCAATATTTGCGCTGTCTTTTGCAATATTATTGTTATGCATACTGACAGGATCGATGATACGGGAAAGACTGCTTCCTTACGGATTAATCAAAAGAAGATGAGGTGAAAATATGAGCAAAAGAGACACTTTAAGAAAAATGGCAAAAGTGCCTGTAAAAGTAGCGAAATACGCTAAAAACGAGACAACAAAAGAAATGAAAAAACTTGTGAAAGGCAAGGACCACAAAGAAGTAAAGAGGGTTGCAAAGAAAATGCTTGCAGAGACAAAGAAATATGCTGCAGCAATGAACAAGATATTGATGGCAGAGATGAAAAAAGCAGCAAAAGCAGGAAAAAAGAAAGTCAAGAAAAAAGCAAGAAAAGTCAAGAGAAAAATAAAAAAGAAAGTAAAGAAGAAAAGATAATTATTTTTTTATTTTATATTTAGAGGACAGGCAGAAACATTTAAATAATCAAATAATACCATTTAAACAAAAGAGGTGAAAATGGTATTAGAGCAGCTATATCCAGTTGAGTTCTTGAAGGAAAATCCAAGATATGCTTTTGTGCTCAGCTTTGCATTGACTGTTTTCGGCGTGTTCTTTGCAATGATGGTCTTTCCAAATGATCCTGCGCTGGTGATTGTAGCAATTGCATCTACTTTGCTCATACCATCCTTGTATCAGTTTACTGTATTTGAAGCAAAAGCATATAGAGAAGTTACAAGGCTGTATAATATAATAGACATATTCAAATCAAACCTGAAACTATACAAAGTATACATGTACATGTTTTTTGGAGCATTCTTTGTATTTGCATTCTTTTCAATGATTCTTCCAAGACTGGCAGCAAACCAGCTGTTCAAGCAGCAGCTTGCTGCAATGATGTCAGGAGGAGCAACAACATTCTCAATGAGCCTTTTTTGGGACTTGTTCACGCATAATCTGGGCGTGCTTGCATTGTGCTTCATAGTAGCTTTAATAGCAGGAAACGGCTCAATCTACCTGATAATATGGAACGCATCTGTATGGGGAACAATTTTCGGCACACTTGCAAAAACCACAGCCATAAATCTGAGCGCCAGCACAGCAATATTATTCATTCTTGTAATGTTGAGCGTGTTTCCGCATGCATTCCTTGAGATGTCAAGCTATGTGATTGCAGTCATATCAGGAACAATACTGTCAAATGCAGTGGTCAAGGAGAAACTATTCTCCTCGCAGTTTGCCAAGATACTTGGATTAAACACGCTTATTTTGATATGCGCAGTACTTGTGCTGGCTGTTGCAATGATAGTTGAGACATACGTATTGAATAACTTTACGACATACCAGACAATAATACAGTTGAGCTTTGGAGTGTAATTCCATGAAAATTCTTGCTTTTGTAGACCTTCACTCAAGACCAAGATCACCAGAATATGTTGATTTCTATCAAAGCCTGAAATACATCAAAAGACTGAAAGAAAAAGCAAAAAAAACAAAGCCAGATGTAATCGTTTGCGCAGGTGATGTCTCTTTGTTTGAAAATCACCTGGAAGAGCTGATGAAAAGAATAAGCAAGATTGGCAAGAAAGTACTAATTATACCAGGAAACCACGAGACAGACTCTGTGATGAGAAAAATATGCTCTTTTCATGACAGCCTTATTTTTTTGAACAAAAAAGCAATAAAAATAGGGGATTATGTTTTTGTAGGCTTTACAGGAGAAAGCTTTTTGCGGCAGGACAAGGAAATGGAAAAGTTCATAAAGAAAATAAAGCCAAAAATAAAAGGAAAAAAAGTAGTTCTTGTGACGCATGCCCCTCCTTACAAGACAAAGCTTGACAGAATAGGAAAAGAATACTGCGGAAACAAGACAATAACAAAATTCATAAAGTCAAATCCTAATATTGTTCTTGAAATATGCGGGCACCTTCATGAAAATGCAGGAAAAAAAGACAAGCTGAACAATGCTTTGCTGATTAATCCAGGGCCATTAGGCAAGATAATAAAAATATGAGAATAACAAAAAACCAGAGATTATTGATATATCAAAGCGTGCTGTGGGCATTGTACTACGGCCTTACAAGCGCATTCTTGATAGCTTTTGCACTTGCTTTGGGCGCATCAAACACAATTATCGGGATTGCAGGGGCGCTTCCTTACCTTGCAGCGATTCTTGCGCAGGTGCCTGGAGCAAAACTTGTTGAGCTTTACTCAAGACTGCACATAAATGTAGTATTGACTGTTACGTCGCGCCTGCTCTGGCTTCCGATAATCCTGATTCCTGTTTTTTTCATGAATCACCCATTGCTGACATTATTGATTTATTTTTTCCTTGTGCAATTTACAGAATGGCTCACTAATCCTGCATGGACCTCTTTTGCAGGAGAGATTGTTCCAATTGAGCACAGGGGAAAGTACTTTGGAAAAAGAAATATGTTCATGGGAATTGCAAGCTTGACTGTAAGTGTATTCGGCGCAATGTACCTCGACCTTTTTCCCAAGACAAGCTATGTCGGCTTTTCAACCATGTTTTTAGTGGGTATATTATTCGGCCTTTGGTCTTCTTATTATTACTGCAGGATGAAAGAGCTGCCTTATACAGACCACAAAAAGCACAAGATAACAGAATTTTTCAAGATAAAAGGACAGTTCAGGAGATTCATATACATCATAATATTCTTTAACTTTGCTTTCATGTTTGCATCTCCTTTCTTCATAGTATACATGCTGAAAAATATCCACATAAGCTACACGCTGATGATGATCTCTTTTGCAGTCGCAGGCCTTTGCAAGATACTGGCACACCCGCATTTTGGAAAAGTTTCTGACAAGATAGGAGACAGGCCAGTTGCAATAGTGAGCATGTTTGGAGTTGCGCTTGTGCCAATCCTTTTCTTTTTTGTGACGCCGCAGACAATCTGGCTGATTTTTGTCGCGCAGATTGTCTCAGGCATATTCTGGGCAGGTGTGGAAATAAGCACATTCAACCTGTTGCTTGACTTCTCGCATCAGCATAGGACAGTAAAAGTTGCAAAATATGTGATGCTCACATCAATTCCTCTGATAATCGCGCCAATTGCAGGAGGCTTTGTGGCAGACAAGGCAGTTTTCATACTTTCGGGAATACCTTTGATATTCATAATCTCTGCATTGCTGAGAGCAGCTTCTGCCTTATTCATGTTCTCAATCAAGGAGCCAAGAATAAAGAAAAAACAGAAAATAGGCCATATACTGCATGAGCTTGCTACAATACACCCAATACAAGGCATAGGGCACACTGTAAGCGGCATCAAGAAATTATTCAGAACTCCATAATCCTGTCTTTTCTGTCTTCTTTCATCAATAATACAACTCTGCTTTCAGGCTTTTCATCAATGATTTTCATATCAGCAGCTTTTGCCACTTTCTTTGCAAACTCAACAATCTCTGGATGCAGAGGCATGTTTTCAATCTCTAGTCTTTCCCTTGAGTGGCCAACCCACATATATGCCTTTAGCTCAATAAATGCAGGATTTGCTTTTTTAATCAAATCTGCATAACCTTCTGGATTGACCATATTATATCCTTTAACTAAAGTCAATCTTAAACAGCTTCTCTTGAATTCCTTAATCAGGCTTAAAGATTCCTGAATCTTGTTCCAAGAATCTTGGTTTAAGGGATTGCAGGTCTTAAGATAAGTCTCTTTATCCGGAGCAGGAAGAGTCATATACAACTGCGTGGGCTGATGATTGATTAATTTCTTCAGCATCTCAGGAACAGTCCCATTTGTCACAATAAAAGAAGTCATGCCTCTAGATTTTATCTCATCAACAAGCTCTGGAAGTTTTGGATATAGTGTGGGCTCTCCTGTTAATGAGATTGCGAAATGCAGAGGCTCTAAAGCTTCTTCAAAATGCTTTTGGTCGCGCTTTTCATTTCCTCCAAAGCCCTGCAAAATCTCTTTTTGAGCCTTAATGCAGCCATCAACAATATCTTTCGGGCTGTCAATCTCTTCAGGAACAAGATTTTCCCGGACATCCCGCCAGCAGAAAATGCATCTGTGAGTGCAGGCAAACCACGGAGACATCTGGATGCAGCGCCATGAATTGATGCCATAGAATGTATTCTTATAGCAGACATCCTCCCCTCTTATTGATTTCTTGCACCAGCTGCATATCTTTATAGCACTATGCCTGCCAACAAGCCTGTAACCCTGCTTTTCAAGCTCCTTTTTGCGAAGTTCTGAAAACATTTGCATGCATAGCACGCTTTGCTTAAAGTTTTTATCGCGTGCATAATCGAGTCTATGTATCTCTCTTATTTGTTTAAAGGCACGCCAGGTGCTATGCATATGATGATTAAAGATAAGTTTAAAAAGATTGGGTTATTTTTTGATTATATGGAATTCAAAAAACTGATTGATGAGATTGAAGCAACACCTGAATTCAAGGAATGGAAAAAAGATCATCCAGATTTCTATCTTGCTCATGTGTTTGTGATGCCAAGTGAAGATAATGTGTGGCAGATAGGATACTATGACAAGAAAAGCAACAAAGTAGACACAATCATCAAGCAAGGAAACAAGATAGAGATAATGCCTGCGCAGGACATACTGAAAGCAAGCCAGGAAATAATGCCTTTAAAACCAGAAGAAGTGAAATTAACAGTAAGCGAGGCCTTGGAAAAGGCAAAAGCCTGCATAAAGGAGAATTATCCTAAAGAGATACTGTTAAAGCACTTCTTGATAATTCAGCACCTTGAAGGAGCAACAGTATTTAACATAACATATGTCACTCAAAGCTTTAAAACAGTCAATATAAAAATAGATTCTGCCGACGGTAAAATAATCAAGCATTCTATGGAAAAACTTGCTGACTTTGGCTGAGTAGTGACATCAATTCTTTGGACTATATTTTTAATTTGCAATTTATTTAAATATAAGCTATGTTTTACAAAATAATGCGCGGAGAAACAGAGGTGTCAAAAGGGGTGTTCTAAAAAGAGGTGAAGTAAAATGGTAGTACGATATAAAGAAGCAAAGAAAAACAGGCCGCTTGGAGACTTTATGCTTCTGAATGAAGCTGAAGAAGAAATGGACGAAACTATTCTTTGATTTCCAATAATTTATCAACATAATCTCTTATCTCATTCTGCATGCCTTCAATATCACCATCCCTGTATTTGATTACCTTTATTCTATCTGGCTCTAGTTTAGCGAGTGTTAAATACCCTTCACGAACTTTCTTATGAAATTCAAGGCCTTTGCTTTCCATCCGGTCAGGCTTTCCAAATTCATTTGTAGTCATTTTCTTCAGTCCCAGTTCTGGATCAATATCAATGAATATGGTCAAATCAGGCATTATATCTCCTAATGCTACCTTATGAACTTGTTTAATGAAATTAATATCTATTCCACCAGCATAACCCTGATAAACAGTTGTAGAATCATGCAAACGGTCTGTAATCACAATCATTCCTTTTTCTAAAGCAGGCTTAATCTTGTCTTTTGCATGCAGATATCTTGCAGTAGAGAACAATAAAAGCTCTCCTTCAGGAGTGTGCTCTTTGTCTGGATGCTGAACCTCTTTTCTTAATGCTTCAGGAAGAGGCAGTCCTCCTGGCTCTCTTGTCAAAAGCACTTTAAAACCTTTTTTTTCTAAATATTCTTTTAATAAGCTGACTTGAGTGCCTTTGCCAGCACCTTCTCCTGCCTCAAAACTAATCAGTATTCCTCTCATCACGATTTTCAGGAATTCAGGCCTTTATATTCTTTTATTTTATCAGTAATATCTTTTGCAGAACGAAAATAAATATAAATAAAGGCACTCCATAGTAGTAGGGGGATAAAATGGACACTCCATGTGCAAAGCACAGACCAAGCTGGGATGAGTACTTCATGATACTTGCTAAAGTGGCTGCCACCAGGTCAACATGCTTGTCAAGGCCAACTGGAGCAGTGATAGTCATGGATAAGCAGGTTCTGGCAACAGGATACAATGGCTCAATGCCAGGCATGCCAAACTGCTCAGATGAGGGCAGGTGCTTCAGAAGACACATGAATGTGGCAGATCATGAGAAGAACGATTATGCCAGGAATGTGCATGCAGAAGCCAATGCAATTGCAAGAGCAGCACGCAAAGGAATACGAATACACGGCTCAACCTTGTATGTTACCTTGTTTCCCTGCTATACTTGCCTTAAATTGCTTGTTGCAGCAGGAATAAAAGAACTGGTGTATGAGCTTGATTATGAAACAATAAACAAGCAAAGAGACCAGCACTGGATAGAAGAAGCAAAAAAAGCAGGACTTAAAATAAGAAGACTGCTATTATCGCCGCCTACAAAAAAGATAGTGACAGAATATGTCAATAAAATAACATCTGAAAGAGATCTTCCAAGTGAATAAAATGCTAGAACAAAAAGATTATGTCACATTATTGAATGACGCCTTGAGAAGGAACGAGACGATTGTAATCAGCTGCAACTGCAGCATAAGATATTCTGGAAGAGCAGAGAGTTTATTGAAAGACGGCGACAGATTAGTGATAATAAAAGCAGACAATGCTTTGTTGGTTCACCAGCCAACCGGTAATAATCCTGTAAACTACATGAAGCCGAACACAACCCATAGCATGGCAATAGAAGAAGGCAAACTCATGCTGAAATCAAGAAATCTTGCATTGAAAGAAAACATGGACATAACAATGAACAGGATACACTTCTTTAACTCGCAGAAGCTTGAGGATGGAAAATCAATAGTCATATCTGGAACAGAAGCAGATATGGCGAACATGCTCTATGAAAACCCTGAAATGATTGAAAAAGGATTCAAGCCAGTCTCGCAAGAAGAGCAGACAAAATACGGCTTCATAGATGTTCTTGGAATAGATAAAGAAGGAATGCTTACTGTTGTTGAATGCAAAAGATACTGCGCAGATTTGGGTGCTGTTACTCAATTAAGGCGGTATGTTGAGAGACTGATGGTAAGCAAAGGAATAACAAAAGTCAGGGGAATGATTGCAGCACCAAAGATGACTCCAAATGCATTCAAGATGCTTTCAGACTGGGGATATACTTTTGTGTCTGTAAAGCCGCCAAAGTATTTGGAAGATTTTAACAAGAAGCAGAGCAGATTAGATAATTTTTAGTGAAGTTTTATAAACTATTCAGGATTAATGAATTTCATGGCATCAAAAACAGTTTTACTGCTATTCATTATTTTATTGGTGGCAGGGTGCACTTCAAGTCCGTTCTCTAAAGTTTATTCTACTACAGAAGAATCTGTTCCTAAATCTACTATCAAGGAAGCAGAAAAAGCACTGGAACAAACTCAACATAAAACAATTAACTACCAAGCTCAATGTCAAGAAAAAGCATGTTCTGCCAGTACATCGGATGAGTTTGAAGAAGCTTTGATTCTTTGTGAGTTGGCAGTTAACAGACCCGGATACATTGCGTATACATGGCCAGTTCAGTATCTGCAAGCAAGAACATTATTGTTCCTTGAATTAAACCAAGAAGAAAATGCAACCGGTTTGTATAAGGAATACCTGCAAATAATTCAAAATTTAGATTATGCACCTACTCAGGAAATATATCAAAAGGAATATTTTGATTGCATGGAAAATACTGATGCAAAAGAATGTCTTCGTGAACGATTCTGTATATGATATCAAACTATCTCCGACAAATTCTTCTCCAGAAAATCAATAGCAATCTCAGACCAGCCTTCAAGAGTAGCATCAGGAGAATTTCTTATCTGTTTTATCTCTTCCATTGTCTTCATCTCGCCAAAGACAGATTCTGCATCGCCGGGGGAAACATCTGATTCTGTCAAGGCAAGATAAACAATGCCAAAATGCACCCTGCCGACAGAATCACTGTCATCATTGAGATATCCCAGGACTTTTAGTGAGTATTGGCCTATTTTAACTTCTTCAGAAAGCTCTCTCAGCATGCTTGTGTGGATAGGGTCTTGAGCAGATTCTTCTGTCCTGTCTATGTGTCCGCCAATGCCGACAGACCATTTGTTCTGCAGGCGTTTTTCAGTGTAATCCTTGCCTGCGCTTGCGCGCTTGTAGGCATATATTTTCTTTGTCTTAGGATTGGCAATCAAGACATAGCCAATAGGCTGCTTATGAGTCTCGTCTTCTTCAGCAATGCCTCTCTTCATGTATTTGCATCCTTTGATAATCCTTGAGTGGAAATCAATATCAGAATGAGCCTTAAAGCCCTGAAACTTGTCTTTTTCTGCATCAAAAAGTATTTTTCTGCTAATAACCAAAACATCTTTCTCCATCTTATCCAAATTACCACCCAAAAATATGAGAATACAGCTTTTATTTAAGTTTTTCTAAACAATGCCGCCTGCGGAGTCCTCAATGGCTAAGCGATATCTGATGAATCTGATAAACAAGTGGTTCTAAAAGCAAAACGTAGCGCGGCATTGACCTAAATTGAAACAATCCCAAACTTGTGCTTTGGCAAGGCAGAAGCAGTCTGGCAGTTGATTATGGTCTGGTTATTGAAATCAAGAATAAGATAGCCTGCATCAAGATAATGCCTGCTTTTCAGCAATTTCTTGAATTTTTCAGGATTCTTGACTGCTTCAATGATTTTCCTGTAATGCGCTTTTGCAAAATAAAGATTTTCTCCTTTAATCACGATGAAATTAACTTCAGACATATCAGAATAACTGATTTTATTCTTTATATGTGTTTGCCAGAAATTTCCGGAAGAATTACGGCAGTTTCAAAAGCTTTTCCTTGCTTGCCAGACCGCTTTTTATCCTGACTTGCTTTCCTAATAATTTAGAAAAAAATTTGATTACCTCTAAATTTGCTTTGCCTTTCTCTGCCTGAGCTGCAATTGCCACTTTTACAGCTTTCCTGTTTTCATCATAGCCAAGGATCTCATTTTTCTTGCTGTTTGGCTTGACAAGAATCTTCAAAGAATTGTTTTTGATATATTTTTCAATATTCATGACTGCTCTCGCCAGATATGCTTGCATTTTTCGCATTCATAGAATCTTGTAGGCGGCTCATCTGCTGCTCTCATCTGCTTTTCCCAGCTTCTTGCTTTCTTGTGCTTGCATTTAGGGCATTCCTCATCAACCAAAGGCCTTGTCTCTATCTTTTCAACAACCTCAATACAGTCATCTTTTGACTTGCACTTCTCAGAAATCACTGCCCCTTTTGCACCAGTCTTATATCCACATTTAGGACAAACCAAAAAGGTCTTGCCATTATCTTTTTTCGGCATCATTATGCCGCCGCATTTCTTGCAAAACAACATTTTACATTATACCTACAAGCTTCAACAGCCACACAAATCCAATCTTTATCCAGCCAAGCAAAGGAACTCTCCAGACCGCCTTGCCTATAAACCTATCTTCTGTAACTGCTTTTTCAAAATCAGCTGAACCGCAGTTATTGTCTCCTTTTGTCTGAAAGTATTTTTTTCCGCCTTGCTCTTTGACAGCAATTACCCTGTGAATGATTGGATCAGAGCGGCCCTGAACACTGAAAGTCAGCACATCCCCTATTTTCAGGTTTTTAGGGCTGTACAATATCATGATGTCCCCTTTATTGAAACCGCTTGTGAAAGAAAAATCACTGAACTCTGTTTTGCTTATACCTTTTTCTGTCAAAAGCTGCCCCTGGCTTATCTTTTCTTTGCAGCCGCCATCAGCACAGCAGCTGGGCTGGTCCCACCAGTCATCAAAGCCAACAGAATGCTCCATGCTGTTTGACACAACTGCAACAATCGGATGGCTTGTTCCCAGCGCAAAACCAAGGCCAGGATAAACCAAGAACTTGATTATGATAAAAGCAAGAATCACATTCACAATCCAGCTAAGCCAGCTGTCTTCTACCCAAATAAAGTGCCAGACTGCCTTCAGGAACTTCTTTATTTCCATATTGCTTTATGAATGTGAGTGCTTTAAAAAGGTTTCTTTTTAGATAAACTTTATATATACTAAATATGAATATCAATGCATGGTCGCAAGAATAGAAGAAAAAGGGCCCAAGTATTTTGAGGGCAAGCTTCAGCTCAGAAATCCAACGCCCGAAGTAATCAATTATGTGAGGAAGAAGATACGGCAGGACAAGCATGTCTGGGTTGCAAAAGAGAAGAAAGTGAGGAATGGAATAGATTTCTGGATGTCCTCAAACAAATTTATACTGGACCTGGGAAACAAGCTGAAGAAAAGATTTGTGGGCATACTAAAGACCAGCAAAAAACTGCATACACAGCACAAAGTAACAAGCAAGCTACTATACCGCGGAACAGTTCTTTTCAGATGCCTTAATTTCAAGAGAGGAGATATCATAGAAGTTGACGGCGAACAATTGAAAATAACAGACATCAGCAAGCAAGTCAGTGTTAAAAACCTCACAACAGGCAAAAAAGAGCGCTGGAAACCAGAAATATTAGAACGATACGTTAAAGAAGCATAGCACGCTTTGCATTAAGATTTTCTCGCATGTTTAATCGAGCCGCTCTATTTCGCTTATTTCCTACATTGCACGCCAGGTGCTATGCTTAAATAAGGATGATTATATTCCCTCTTCCTTTTTTTATCTTCTTTATCTTTCCTTTGTGCTCAAGCTCTGCAATCATTAAGGAAATCTTTGCCTCTGACTGTGGGAAATTCCTGCGGATATCTTTCTGCGTAGTTCTTCCGCCTTCTTTCTTGATAAAAGAAATCAATTCCTTGAGGTCTGCTTCAAGATCCTCTTTTGTTGTCTTTTTAATCTCCTTCAATTCTTTTTTCAGTCCAGTCTCTAGTTTTTTCTTGTAATGAAGTATCACTGCGATTATGATAATCAATACAAGCACAAAAGCAAGCAGGTAATAACGCGAATAATTCTTTTCAGTTACATCTGTATAATCTGTACCTATCTCTAAATCAGAGTCATTAAGAATCTCTTCTTCTTCACTGAAATCAGGAAAGAGTATCAAATCAATATTATATGTGCCGTCATCTGTTATGGTTATCTTTTCTTCAGCAATGCCCTGCCCATTTTTTGCAAGAATTATGTAATCTCCTAAAGGAACATCAAAAGAATACCTGCCATCTTTTGCAACAAAAGACTGTTTTGGTGTCGTGTCTATCTCAACAATCACATCACTGAGCTCATTCAGCTCAATATCATATATACTGCCTTGTATGTTTGCTGCAAAAACCATGTTTGCTGCAAGTATGAGCAAAACAGGCAGTATAATGCTTCTAAGCTTCATATTTCGAAGAATAGATGCTGGCACTTTAAAAACCTTGCGTAAAGTAAGAAAAGGCCGTTTAGACCTTCATAAAGTTTTAAACGCTCAAATAAAGCTTTAATTTAAGGCCTGAAAAAGAGTCTTTATAAAGAAAATACACCATATAATCCTTACAAACACAAAAAATGGCTATCTTTATTGGTGCGAGAGGCGAGCTGCCTGCGCACTAATTTTTTATTTTTTAGATGGCTGATGTGTTTGGGAGGCAAAAATGAAAAAAATAATGTGTTTGTTCATGATGGCCATTTTTTTAGTAAGTCTTGTGCCTGCGGCATTTGCTGTAGAACTCGACAACACAGGAGATAATGAAACAACTCCAACACCAACACTATATAAAGCCAAAAGCAAGGAAGCTAGGCAGATGAAAGTAGATGCTGTAAAAGAAAAAGCAAAGAATCTGAGAGAGCGATACACTGTCGCAAGGGAGAAATACAAGAAGAACAAAGAAATAATGCGCGAGCGTCTTGCTAAAGCCAAAGAAAAGAGAGTTGAAGTAAAGGCAAATCATCAAGAGGCAAGGCAAAAAATACAAGAAAGAAAAGAAAGACTTGCTGCATGCAAAGACAGCGAGACAGAAGATTGTAAGGAACTGAGAAAAGATACAAGAACACAGACAAAAAGATATCTGATAAATATTGCAGAGCATGTTCTTGCTATGATTTCCAAGACAAAGGAAAGAGTTGAGAATTCAAACCTGGATGAAGAACAGAAATCTGAACTCTTATCAGACCTTGATGAAAAAGCAGAAGAGATTGCAGGCGCTCTTGAAACAATAGAGGGTCTTGATGAAAACAGCACAAAAGAAGACTATGTTGAAGCTGCTAAAATAATCAAGGAGTCCTGGAAAGAGCTTAGGCACACAATCAAGAAAGGTGTTGGCCGCGTTGCAAACGGAAAAATCCATGCAATAAGCGTTCGCCTTGGCAATCTTAAAAGAAAGCTTCATAAGATCGTTGAGAGGCTGGATAATGCTGGAAAAGACACATCCCAAATCACGCCGCTATTAGATGACTTTGATGCAGAGCTAGAAAAAGCGAAAGAAGCAAGAGACAAGGCAAGACAACTGTACCAGGAAAACAAAATCCAGGAAGCAGTTGAAGCAACTAAAGAAGCACATCAGGCACTGAGAGAAACACACAAAACTCTTAAGGAGATTGTGCGGGCTATCAAGGCAATAAAAGGCGGATCAGAAGCTCTAGCATCATCAGAAGATGAAGCTGAAGAGCCTGCAGTAGAGGAAGCTGAGGAAACTGGTGAAGAGACAGAAGAAGCTGCGACCGATTCAGAAGAAGCAGAAGCAGGAGAAGAAGTAGAGCCAACTCCAGAAGCAGTTTACGAGGATGTAAACGTAACAGAAGAATAAATTTCTTCTTTTTTTATTTTCTTTAAAGAAAGCTTTAAATAGTAATTTGCAAAAACAATGGGCAGGTGAAACATATGAGAAGAAACATGATGATTTTGGGTATACTGCTTGCGACCATGTTATTGGTAGTTGCTTGTGCACCAAAAGAAAAAGCACCAGAAAAGATTCCAGCAAAAGAAACAAAGCCTGAAGCTGCGCCACAAGAGCCAGTAGCTGAAGATACTTCTGCAGAACAAGATATCGCATCAGTTGACAGCGAAGTTGTTGAGATTGATGACATAACTGCAGACCTTGACCTGAATGACCTGGATAACCTAGACAAGGAACTTGCAGAGCTGGACAATCTAGAGATTTAAAACAAATTTTTATATATTGGACTTCTTTTTTTTCTAATTTATGATACATATAGATGGAAGCTATAAAGAAGGCGGCGGACAGATAGTAAGAACTGCTCTTGCTTTTTCTACAATAACGCAGATTCCTTTTGAGGTTGACAAGATACGTGTAGGAAGAAAAGATGCAGGAATAAAGCCGCAGCACCTTTTTTGCATAAAAGCACTTGAAAAACTGTGCAATGCAAAAGCAGAAGGTGCAGAGATTGGTTCCAGTGATTTAAAGTACGAACCTGGAAAGATCCAAGGCAAAACAATTGAGATAGATATAGGAACCGCAGGCTCCATAAGCCTGCTTATGCAGGCATTGCTGCTTCCTTGCTTTTTTGCAGACAAGAAGGTGAAGCTAAAGCTAAAAGGCGGGACAAACGTCAAATGGTCAATGCCAATAGAATACTTTCAAGAAGTGTTTATCCCGCACATACGAAAATTCTGCGAAAAGATTGATGTAAAGCTTACCAGAAGAGGCTATTTCCCAAAAGGAGGCGGAGAAGTAGAAATCACAATAAAGCCGAAGTTCAAGCTTGCAGATTATCCTGATTTCAAAACATTCCTGGAAGAGATAAGAAAACAAGAAGGCATAAACACAACAGAACAATATAATCTAATCCAGATAAGAGGCGTTTCACATGCCTCTAAATCCCTGGAAAATGCACAAGTGGCAGAGAGACAGGCAAAAGCAGCAAGATTCCTGCTAAACAAGTATGAAGTGCCTGTGACAATACGGACAGAATACTGCGACACTTTCTCTCCTGGCTCAGGAATCACGCTGTGGGCCTTGTTCTCAAAACAAAAAGAAGACCTGGATTTAATAAATCCAATAATACTTGGCGCAGATTCACTGGGAGAAAGAGGAAAGCCAAGCGAGAAAGTGGGAGAAGAGGCAGCAAAAGCACTGATAAAACAAATAGAATCAAAAGCACCTATTGACTCGCACCTTGCAGACAATCTTATGCCTTGGATGGCTCTTTTTTGCCCAAGCACTATCAAAGCATCTGAGCTTACGCAGCACACAATAACAAATATCTATGTTGTAGAACAATTTCTCGGCAAATTATTCAAAGTAGATGAAAAGAACAATATAATCTCAACCAAGCTCAGCTAATTTGATGCTTGCCTTGATATATCTTAAATCGTAACTAAATGGTTTTCTTTCTTCTGCCTTAAGCTTGAACTTATTCATCAATACCTCGGCCTCAGCAACCCTTCTTATTGCAGAATCAATATCACCAGAAAGAATACCTTTTCTTGCCTGCTCAAGCTTTTTTCTTATCTCTGGATATTTTTCTCTTCTAGCCGGCGCAATCCTTTTAGCTGTTTTAACTTCTGCCTCAAGGTAGTCTTCAAATGCCTCTTCTTTCATTGCCCGCAGGTCTTCTAATTCTCGTTCTCTTTCTTCAAGAAACTCAACACCTTTTTCAATGCCTCTTTCACGCGCCCTCAGCTCTCTTTCCTTCATAGCAAGCCTTTTCTTGATAGGCCTTGCCAAGCGCGCGCCTCCCATTAACTTGGCCTCTTCTTTCTTTGCCTGCTTCACTAATTTGAAATAATGCCTTTCAAGAGCAGGCAGGTTTTCCTTAAGCTCCTTGACTCTTGCAATCTTCTGCTTCTGATTTTCAAGCTTTTTCTTTTCTGTCTCAACATAGCGCAGAAGCTTTGCAGCAACGCGCTCCTTGTCTGCAATATCTTTTTTCTCTCTTTCAAATTTCTTTGTAGCCTTATCCAGCTTATTGACTTTTGCAATGACTGACTTTTCTTCTTTCATGAGCCTTGTCTTGTCTTTTTCAAGCATCTTCACAGTTTTAACAAGCTCTTTTTCTTTTTCAGATAATATAGAAACATCTTTTTCAACAAGCGCCTTGACAGACCCTTTTTGCGCTTTTATCTCCTGGGCGGCTCTTCTCAGCGCAGCTTCCTTAATGTCCCATTCCTTGCGCATCTCTTCAAGCTCTGATTTTTTAGCGTCTATCTCAGTCTCAAGATTCTTTTTCTCATCAATCAGCCTGTTGACTGCAAGCTTTAATGCAGCATCATGCTCTGCCCACTTCTTTTCGCGCCTTCTTAATTCTTTATCAGCAGCATCAAACTTCCTCTTTTTCTTGTCAAGATCTTGTTTCTGTTTTGCAAGCTTCACTTCTTCCTTGTGCACGGCAATAGATGTTTTCTTCAATTGCTCCAGTTTTTTGCTTTGCTCTTTTATGCGCTCTTTTAATTCACTGGCAAGCCTTTTCTTGTCCTCAATTGATTTGCTTATCTGTTTTTTCAGGCTTTCAAGATGCTCTGCTTCTGTCGCTCTTTTCCTGACTTTCAGGTCTTTTTCATGAATTGTCTTTTCTCTTGCATCAAGCAGTTTCCTGGCATGCTCTATCTGCTTTTTTCTTGCATCAAACTTCTGGATGTCTTTTTCAATAGCATTTTTCTGGGTCTCTATGAAATGATGCAATTCTTTTTTCTTGGTCCTGACTATTGCTTCTTCTTTTTTCAGGGCCTCGAGGTCTCTTTTCTTTATCTTGAATGCTTTTTCTGCCTCTGCTTTTAATCCTCTTAGTTCTTCATCTCTCTTAGAGACATGCTCTTTTATTTCTTTTTTAAGCGCTGACAAGCGGAGCTGCTTCGCAGAAATATCTAATTCCAGCTCTTTATTCTTGTCTTCAAGGTTTTTTGCCTTGCGAAGCGCTTTGTCGAGCTGTTTTTCTTTTTTTGCAGTCTCTTTTTCTTTTTCTTTCAAGGAGCGCTCGTGCTCAGCAACCTCTTTTTGCTTTGCATCAAGTTTCTTAAGAATATCTTGCTTGCTTGCATCAATATCTTTGTGCTCTTCCTGCTTTTTCTGCAGATCCTTATGTACTGCGGCAATGTCTGAAGATTTTTCACGGTGCTCTTTTTGCAGGTCCTTGAGCCTGAGCTCTTTTGCCTCTATTTCTGCCTGAACCAGCTTGTTTTTTTCTTCAAGCTTGCCTGCTCTTTTAATCAGATTTGATATCTTTTTTTCTTTGGATGCTACTTCGCTTTCTTTTTCCTGCAGGGACTTCTCTCTTTTTACTATTTCTTTCTCCTTTTTTTCAAGCTCTTTGATTGCAGACTGCGTTGTTTTTTCAGCTGCCTTGAGCCTGCCGTGCTTTGTCTGGACTGTCTTATGCACCTTCTGCATCTCTGCAAATTTTGTGTCATAATCTTTTTTAAGTGACTTAAGAAGATCTTTTTGGGTGTTTATCTGGGATTTGAGGATTGCCTGCTCATCAAGCAGTTTTGCAGCCTTTTTTTCTGCAGCAGCAACCTGCTTTTCCCTCTTGATCAGGTCTTTTGCCCTTGCCTTGAGCCCTTGCTTGATCAATTCCAGCTTTTTTTCTTTTTCCTTAAGCGACTCTTTTGTTTTTTTTGAGCCAAATATTGCAAAAAACGCAGGATTTAGAATAAGCTGGCTTTTTCTATTATTCTCTTTGTTTCTCGAATACATTAATATTCTACTTATGTGTTCTATTTATATACTTTTGTTATTCCTATAGAATAGTGCATTTTTTGTTTTTGCCCTTAAAAAACCGCAAGATTTTTAAGCTGACTCAAAATATGCAAAGCTGGAGATAACCATGGAAGAACAAAAATGCACATCTTGCAAAACAAGAGTAACTTCAACAGCAGGAGCTGTAAAATTTTTATGCCCTAAATGCAAGAAAACCCAGATAATCCGATGCAGGCACTGCAGAGAGATTGCTGCAAAATACAAATGCCCTGAATGCGGTTTTGAGGGCCCTAATTAAAATGGCAGTTGTAATAGTCACACTAAAAATAATGCCTGAAAGCCCTGAAATAAATCTTGACAAAGTTCGGGCAGAAGCAGAAAAGATAATCACTGATTTTGAAGGAAAGATCAGCGGAGAGCCAGAAGTAGAGCCTGTTGGTTTTGGATTAAAGGCACTTGTCCTGCGTTTTTCTGTTGATGAATCAAAAGGAAGTCCAGACCCTGTTGCAGAAGCAATTGAAAAACTTGAAGGAATAAAATCTGCACAGGTAACGATGGTTTCAAGAGCACTCGGCTAGGTGGGGTGAAAAATGGCTAAGAAAAAACCTAAATCTAAAAAGAAATATATCAAATGGGCAGTTCTGGCTGCTATATTGATCATTGCTGCCTTGGTCTTGCTGCCTCCAGGAAAAAAAGAAGAACCTGCGGCAAACATGACAGAACTTGACAAAACAAACATTGCAGAGAAAGGAGACCTTGTAACAATAAATTATATCTTAAGACTGGATAATGGAAAGGTTGTTGATACTAATGATGAGGAGCTTGCAAAAGAAGCAGGCCTTAAAACCTATGTCAAAGGGCCGTTCAAATTCATTCTCGGCCAGAGCAATAAGATACCTACTTTTGACCAGGCAATAGAGGGCCTGAAGCTTGGCGAGAAAAAAACAATCATAATAAAACCAATAGAGCAAGTGCTTACATTAAGCATACCTATTGCAGAAGACAAGCCAAGAAGGATATTGTATCCAAGAATCAAGCCATTCACAAAAGAAGAATATGAACAGAATTTCAAAGAAATTGCAAAAGTGGACAACATAATCTCAAACATCGATTTATATCCATGGCCGCTTAAGATAATCAATATAACTGAGAAGTATATTGTAACCCAGGCAATGGTTAGACCAGGAGAAGACTTCTTCATTCCAGGACAGGAATGGAAATCAAAAGCACTAAGAGCATCTGAGAAAGTCATAGAGTTTGTCCAGAACCCAAAAACAGGCCTTGTTTTTGACACGCCGTATGGAACCGCAGAGATGAAAAACGTGACAATGAGCCGCCTGTATTTTGAGCACATGCCTGAGCAAGGCAAGCTGCTGAAGCAGAAATTAACAGCAGGCGAAAAACAAGGAGCCACTTTTGAATTTGAAGTTCTTGAAATAAGAGCAGATGAATTCATCATAAGAAGAACAAATTACCTGCCGCAAGAACTGATGAATATTGAGGTAGAGATTCTAGAGCTTGAAAAGAACGTCAAATAGACTTGATTATTTTTTTTAATTTATTTATTTCAATATTGCTTCTTATGCCATCAAGCAAGAAATGCGTCTGTGCAGCGTTATAGCCTGCTTTTTTAATCTTTTCAAGAATCAATTCTTGTTTTGGAAGGCTTTTTCTTAATTTTTTGCAGATAACAGGTATGCTGTAAAAGCCAACCTGGCTTATCCTGCTTTCTTTGCTGATTATATCCAGCAATTTAAACAAGTCCTTGTTGCTTTTGTCTGCTTTTTTCAGCATCCTGCTTGCCAGTCTTTTGTCCCATAATTGTCCTGTCCAGACAGGACCTGCCCAAATCATCTTTTTTTTGCAGCAAATATCCTTGTTTTGCTTTGAAGTCTTGACAGTCAGGCAGTTCTTGCAAAAAAGCAGATACTTATGACTGCTTAATATTTTGTCTGCTTTTATTTTTCCCCTGCTGCACCTGAAATAAACACGCAGATAATGCCTTGTTGAATGCGAGAAAATCGGAACCAGTGATTTATCATACTGGGCAGCCACTAATTGCACTTTCCTTATCAGAATCCTTATCCCTGTTTCGTGCATCATATAATTCTTTAAAGGAGTTGCCCAATATTTTCTCTGGCAGGCATTGATGAAGCTTCCAGACAATGCACTGGTATCAGTGGCAGTAACTGCAAGAATGCCATCTCTAGACAATCTTTTGACTGCATTATCTAGAAAAGGATTAGGAGAACCAAAAGGATCGATATCAATATAATCAAAACCCTCGCTAAAAATTAATAATTCATTTGCATCCTTGTTAAGTATATCTGGCTTGATCTTGTTTGGATTGGGATTTCTTTTGATTGAAAGATTCTTTTTTATTGTTTCAACTGCTTTTTTGCTGCTGTCATTCACAGTCAATTCCTTTATTTTTCCTTTTTTCAGGCCTGCAATAAATCTCAGGCTTCTTATGCCAGAGCCAGCCAGCAAGTCAAGTATTCTTAAGTTTTTATTTGACACGCTGCTGAGCAAAAGAATAGAAATATCCCTGTTCAAGGCCATGTCAGGATTATAGAATACTGGAAGTGCTTTAGATATTTTTCCAACTGGCGCATAGAAAAAACAAGAATCTTCCTGGATTTTCTTTAACATATTACTTTTTCTTAGGACCTTTCTTTGCGCACTTGTCGCAGCAGAACCAGACCAGCTCGCCGTCGATCTTTCTTTCAGTCACTTCATCTTCTTCCTGGCTCAAAGGCTTGCCGCAGTGAGCGCAGACGCCCTTGTGGCCTCTGCCTTCTGCACCTTCTGTCCAGGCCTGCTCTGTATCAGAAACTTCATCATCTTCCAGCAATTCTTCCCTGCCTTCTTCTGTGTAAACATCCTCGTCCCTTTCGCCAGTGTCCATTTCCTCATCAAACTTGTCAGAGGTCTCTTCATGCTCTTCAGGAGGCAAGAAACCGTCTTTTACTCCCACTTCTTTAGGGTCTTCTTTAGGTTCGTCAAATATAGTTCCTTTTTCTTTTTTTGCCATAGTGCTGGTTTTCCTTGTTTTCTATTTAAACTTTTTGATTTTCAAAGAATCTCCTGATTTCAGAAATATAATCCAAAGTAATTCTTAATTTCCAGTCAGAAGGAAAGCACTTGAAATAATTTGGCCAGGTATATCTTTGGTCAAGAAAGACGATGACGCCCCTGTCAGAGCTGCTTCTTATGCATCTTCCTGCATTCTGCATGGTCCTTGTCAAGGCAGGCATCACATATCCATAGTCCCAGCCTTTGCCGAACTTCTTGTCATAATACTTGATTAATTCTTTTGTCTCAAGGTCTGGCCTGTCTAATGGAAGACCGACCACTATGACACACTTCAGTACGCCAGGCAAATCAATGCCTTCTCCAAAAGAGCCAGAAGCAACACCTAAAAGAACTGCATTCTTGTGGCTGCTGAATTTGTTAAGCAAGTCCTGTTTTTCTTCTTTAGTCAGTTTAGGCTGCTCATAAAATATTGTCTTTTCGCATTCTGGCTCAAAAAACTTGGCAATTTCGTCGCGGAGATGATAGCTTGGAAAGTAAATCGCGGAATTTCCAGGGATATTTTTTATGATGTCGCTGCACACTTTGCCGATTGCACTGAACTGCGCATCGCTTCTCTGCGTAAACTTAGTGGTGGTCTTTGGAACAATCAGTGTTAGCCTATTCTTTTCTGGAAAAGGCGAAGGAAACTCTTTTTTTATAGTATCTTCAGGAAAGCCCAGCAGATCTGCATACATATTTGCAGGAGATAATGTTCCTGACATCATTATTGTTGAGAATGCAGCATCAATAACATCTTTTGTGATCAGCGAAGGATCAAGGCAGCGGTGATTCAGGAGTATGTTCTTCTCTTGGTTTGATATGCTCCTGCAAAAACCGACATCCCCGTTTGGCCAATTGTCTAAGAAGTTTGCGACAGCAGTCAATGCGCTTCTTTTCTGCTCTTCAAGTACAGCTTCTCCTGCTGACTGAAGCTCTTCACTCAATTCAGCGTAATTCTTTATGTTATTTACCTGCGAGATAAAAGTTTCTTTTGAGACGAGCTTTTCTTCTTCACTGCCCATGCCTTGAGTCAATCTTGTTAAAATTGCATTCAATTCAAACAAAGGCATGACAAGCTCTTCAAACCCGTATTTTTTTGCTTCTTTTGTTCCTCTTTGTATCATCCTGCTGGACAATCTTTGAGTCAGCAGATCACTCATTCTTGCAGGAAGATTGTGACCTTCATCAATTATAAGTATTGCGCTTGCAAGCTCCTTGTTTGTTTTTGAGAAAAAATTATCTCTTATGCTTGGATTAAACAAGATATTGTAATCACAGATGATTATCTTTGATTTTGATGCAAGCTTTATCGCGACCTCGTACGGACATATCTTTTTTTCTTTGCAGATTTCAACAATTTTTTCAGTTGCAATAGGTGAGATTGCCTGGATGTCTTCAAGGACTTTATTAAACAGAACCTTTTTCTTGGAATTCGCGTAAAACTCGCACTTGCTGTCTTTACGCAATACCTTACAGAACTCAAAAAAATCAGAAGACCGCATGGATGCAGTGTTTGGCATGAGACACATCCATTTTTTTCCGATTATAGATGACGCAATAAAATTCAAGGAATATTTTTTCTTGATTTCTCTCAAAGTATCTATCACAATCTTGTGCTGCGTATGCCTTGATGTAAGGAAAAAAATAGTGACATCTTTGGATTGCGTGGCAGCCAGCACAGGAGCGATTGTTGCTGCAGTCTTGCCTAGGCCTGTGGGGGCGTGCACAATCAATTTCTGTTTGTTATTAATCGCTGACAAGACTTGTTTTATCAGCTCATCCTGTATCGGCCGGATTTCTTCATGAGGAAAAAAGATATCTTTAAGATTCATTTGAATTTTTAAATGCATCCGCTTTAAATGTTTTTTGCTTTGATTTCTGTAAATTTTCCGACTTAAAAACCTGATTTTCGAAAGGTTTAAATATAAACCGCAATTATTGACATACAATAAAGAGGTCTAACTTTTGGTTAACAAATCCTTAACCGAAAGGTTTAAATATATCCTATAATATATCCATTATAGCACATATAATCGCGTATGGGGTGGATGTGTGAAAAAAAACAAAGAAATTTTCAAGGTATTTTTCAGGGAAAAACCTGCAATGATGCTGGTTGAATTAAAGAATGCAAAAGCAGAAGTTTATGCATCATCCCTTGCAAAAAATATTGACTGCACTTATTCTCATGTCGTAAAGATATTGCAGCAGATGGAAAAAGAAGGCCTTATCAATTTTGACAAGCAAGGAAGACTGAAGCTGCTTACATTGACTAAGAAGGGCATAGAAATCGCAAACAGAATAGATGATGTAAGAATTATTCTATAAAAAATTTAAAATAAAAATTAAAATTATTCTGTATACATCTTCAGCTTTGTAGGGTCGTATTTCCAGTCAACAGGGATCTTTCCTGCTTTCTTGTAATACTTTATCAGCCTGTTGATTTTGCTTTCAGTCAGCTGCAGGCCTCTCTTGGCAGTCATGTCCTGCTTGTTGTTCTCCAGATGCTTCCTGATGAAAATAGAGCGCTTCATCAAGGCAACCAGATCCTCTGGAAGCTCTTTTGTCATCTTTTTCTCTGCAAGAATCTTTGTAATGGGCTTTCCCACGATTAACTTGACGTCAGGAACGCCGTAGACGTCTCTCATGACTATTCCGATCTCAGAGCTGGTCTTGCCTTCTTTAGCCAGCTTTGCTATCAATAACTCAATCTCTGCAGGCTTATACCTTATCCAAGTAGGTTTTGCTTTCTTGACAGGCCTCTTGCTGCCTGACTTTCCTTTTTTTCTTGAGTGCATTCTTGCCATAATTTCTACCTCAAATATTTACTTGGAGAACAAAGTTATTTTGTCTCCAGCATAAGCAAGCCTTGCGACCGGCTTATCTCTCAACTAAGCTGAAATATCTGCCTTTACTTTAAAAAGGTTTTGTTTAATCCCACTCTTTCTTGCAGTAACCACCCAGCGGCTCAATGCTTTCGATATAGATGAATGTGTTTTCTTCAAGCTTCTCAAGCAAATCTGCCTTTAGCACGAAATTAACCTCATTGATATTCACATTAACTCCGCCGTTCTGCAGGAAATGATTGATGTCAACATCATATCGTGTTTTTCCGATAAAGAAAGTCTCTCCCCGGTCTGTGTAGACAGACTTGCACTGTTTTTTCTCGCCAGATATGCAAAGTGTTGCAAGCATGTTTGTTTCAGTGCACCTGTAATCAGAGCTGCTGCATTCATGATGCATGCAGCAATTGTCTTTAGGAATGCACTTATTCTGCGCTGCGCAGTATAGTGAGTTTTTGTCGCAGACGCACTTGTTTTTCTCCACATTGAATTCTTCATTAACCTTGCAATTGTCAGGTATACAAACATGTTCCCTGCAGCTTTCATCATCTTTGCAGTCATTTTCTGTGCAGCATGCAGAACTCTGTATGCACTCACCATTGCAGGTCTTGTGGCCAGGATTGCATATGCACCTGCCGTCCTCGCAATGCTTGTTTGTGCCGCAAGTTACATCCTTGCAGGCATCCACAGAAACCACTTTTGCTTCTATCTCAATCTGCTTTTCAACAGGCAGATCTGATATGGCAGAAGCAGTGATTTCATTCTTTGCGCAAGCGCTAAAAATAGCTAAAATAAGCAGTAAACATAAGATGATTCTTAATTTCAATATTACACCCCCAGCTTAAGCAAATTAAGTGGTTTTTGCTTTATAAAGTTATTGTTTTAAGACCTTAAAATCACTCAATTCCCCTTTATTTTCTTTCATCTCAGAATCAATTACATCTATCCTTGAATTTAGCTTGTTCTTAATCAGCCAAAGGTCAGAAGGGATTAGATTCTCTTTTTCAATATCTTTTATCTTGAACCATTTAAGTTCGCCATGTTCAGACATCTTGACATCTGTTTGTTTTGATGTCATCTTAGTGAAAAAATGTATGAAACTGTGCTTTATGATTTCTTCGCCTTCAACTCTTTCATGCAGAACGCTTGAAATACCTTCGTAATTTACATCAAGGCCGGTTTTTTCTTTTACAATTCTTTTGCTTGCATCTTCAAAGCTCTCTTCCATCTGCATCTTTCCGCCGATTGTAGACCAGTAATTTTGATAAGGCCTTTTATTTCTCTTGATCAAAAGAATCTTGTCCTTGTTTATCACAGCAGCCAAGATGACTGGCACAGGACCTAATTCTTTTCCAACAACCTGCTTGATAATCGGAAGGTATCTTTCTGCTTTTTTTGTGAGACAATAATAATCATCTTTTTTCTCAAGAAGCCCTTCTTCCTGCATCTTCTCAAGATGATAAGAGACCATGTTAGAGCGTATCTTAAGTGCTTTTTCAATCTCATTGAACTTCAATCTAGCATGCTCTGTAAACAGCTTAAAGATTTCTTCTCTTTCTTTCTTAACCAAACCCCCGGAATATCTCATCTTACTCAAATTAATTCGAGGAATTATTTAAATATTCGCTATGTTTCTGCAAAAAATGGGGTGCGCGCAATGACAAAAGAAAAAATACATTATGTCTCTGTAACAGGAATAATACGGAAGGACGGCAAATTCCTGATATGCAAAAGAAGCGAGAATGAGAAAGCATTTCCAGGTAAATGGTGTGTTCCCGGAGGAAAGATAGAGCATTCTGATTTCATCAACACTCCAAAAGATACAAGCAGCCATTGGCTAAACATATTTGAGAAGGTTCTCAGAAAAGAGATAAAAGAAGAGACAAATCTTGATATCAAGAATATTGGCTATGTTTCCAGCCTTTGCTTTATCAGGCCAAACGGGCATTCAACAATTATCGTAAGTCTTTATGCAGATCATGCCGGAGGATCTGTTCAGCTGGCTGAAGATGAGTTGTCAGAGCATGCATGGGTTACACTTGAAGAAGCAAAAAAGTATGACTTGATTGAGAATATCTATGAGCAGTTGGAGAAGGTTGAAGGAATTTATAACAAAAAGCAATAAGCTTTTTATTCTCATTCTTTTAAGTATAGTTTATGCAGAAGATATCAGTAGAGGAAGCATTGAAGCTGAAAGATAAGGTGGTCATTGATACCCGAAGCCCTGTTGAGTTTGAGAAAGACAGGATTCCCGGCTCTATCAATATTCCTATTCTGGATACTGAAGAAAGAAAAATAGTGGGGATTATGTATAAAGATAATCCTGACAAAGCGATTAAATTAGGATATGAATATTATAATAAAAAATTGCCCCGCATGACTGAGCAATTCAAAAATATTGCTAAGAATAAAAAAATAATCATTTATTGCTGGCGTGGAGGGATGCGCTCGCAAACCATAACAAAACTTGTTGCAGATTTGGGATTTGATGCCCTGCTGCTTGAAGGAGGATACCGTGCTTACCGGAGCTACATCCGGGCACAATTAGAGAGTTATGAACCGCCTTTTACATTCATTGTTCTTTACGGCTCGGCAGGAAGCGGAAAGACAGAATTGATCAAGAAATTAGTGCCTTCTATTGATTTAGAGGGGCTTGCACAGCACAGAAGCTCAAATTTCGGTGCAATCGGCCTGAATCCAAGAGAACAAAAGCTGTTTGAGAGCCTCTTGTTTGCTAAATTGAAAGAGTTGGAAGGAGAGAAATTTGTGTTTATTGAGGGAGAAAGCCATAAAGTGGGCCGGGTGTTTATTCCTAACTCTGTGTTTAAGGCAATGAAACAAGGACTTGCAGTCAGGGTGAATTGTTCAATTGAAAACAGAGCAAAACAGATTGTCAAAGATTATTTTACACATGGAGAAGAAGACAAGATAAGAGAGATAATAGTCTATCTAAAACAGTACCTCACCAAGAAAGTTGTTGAAGATCTGCTTAAATTAATGGATGAAAAAAATTATGAAGAAGTCTCTAAGATTTTACTGCAGGATTATTATGATTCTAAATATGAACACCAGATAAAACAGGCAGAGTGTTCATACACTGTCTGCAATGATGATATGATTGAGTGCATTAAAGAATTGAAAAGAATAACCGGTCAATTGGAAAAATAAATAGCCCGGGCGGATTCAGACTATTAATCAGTTTTATATTAGAGAATCAATAGCCCTGGGCGGATTCGAAATCGGCAAAGAACAGAGCAAATCTGTGTCTTTTCCGCCGTCCACGCATCCAAAGTGCGCGATGATTGGCCACTACACTACAGGGCTGTTGCTTGATTCTCGTAATATTGGCTAATCTGGCCGTATCTTTTAAGCTTTTCGGAAAATTTTCGAACCGCCGTAAAATTTAAATATGTGTGAGCAGTATGCTGTTTAATATGATGTTAAAACAGTTTAGTAAGTTGAGCCGTGTACAGAAATTAAAATTACTTGCAGTTATTGTTCTGGCTGAAGGATACATGGATACAAAAAAGAGATATATCCGCTTGTTAACAGTTGGAAATAAACAACAGCATTTACTGTTTAAATATTTGTGTGTGGCTTTATTTAATAAAACACCTAAGCTTTATGTTTATTTGCGCGACAATAAAAAAATTATTGTTTCTACATTGCATTCAGCAAATGCTCTAGAAGAGTTATTGACATTATCTCCCACTTATAAAACCACCCCCGGACTGCAGACTAAATCCGAATACCTCAAGAATCCGCAACCTACCTTGTCTTTTTTATTAGATGAATCAGTTATTATAAAACAACTTGCTTTAAGGATTTTATTTGATTTTGGCGGCAGTCTTTGTTATACATTTAAGTTAAAGTCAAAAAAAGACAAAAAGAAAAATAAAACGTATCAATACTACCAAGTACAATTTGAAGCAGAATTTCGCATTGCTGAAACAAACCCGTCTGTAGTTTCAGATATGAGAAGATTATGTTTATCCTTAGGTTTATCCGCAAGAATAAAACAGGATAAACGTAATTGGAGCATATTTCAAGGCATTGAAATTTCTAAAATTAAAGATGTTCAAAAAATTGCTGCTATGGGCCCCATTACCAACGTTAAAATTTCAGATAAAGGCGCGGTAAATAAAGGTTTTACTAAAAAATTTCTTTGCAATAAACTCCTGCGATTTTTAAAAAATAATAAATTATCCTATTCGTTTAAAGATAAGAAAGAGGCGATGCTTTTTCGAAAAAGATTATATCGCTTAAAGTTTAATAGAACCGATTAACAACGTCTTCCTCAGCAAAATGCAGCTTTCCTGGAACAATCAGGCAGTGCAGGCCAGGGCCAAAATCAGCTTTCATTAACTCAGAAGCTTTTCCTGCTTTAATTTTTTGGTCAAGAGAGCCAATCTTTGCACAACCGATGCAGAAAGTGTCTCTTGTAAAGACTTTCTCGTTTCTTTTGAGCTCAATCTTCAAGAGAGTGTTTATTGCATCATTGATTGTCATGAACTTGTTTTCTTTAGGCCTTAAGTCCAGAAGCAATAATGTATGCAGGCAGATCTTTTGATTCTCTTTAATTGCATCATAAGGAGTTTCTGGCTCAAAGCCTTTTTCAGGAAACGGGATGCTTGTTGTCTTGCCAAACTTGTAAACCTGCAATCCTGTGACTCCGACAGCAGAGATTATTGAGGCATTATGGACAATCTGAGTCTTGATTCCTGCTTTTTTTGCACGCATCAACAAATCCATATGTGTTGTTGCTCCAAAAGGATCGCCGACAACAAGAAAAGCAACATTCTTGTCTTTTGCATCTTTTAATATTGTTTTCTCAGGATTCTTCTCAACCATATCCCTGTCTGCAAGAATGATTTTCTTTTCATATTGCTTCTCAAGATAGCTGACAGGACAGTTAAGGACAGCAGTGTAGTTATCTAGATAGACAACATCTGCTTTCTTGACAAGATTAAGACCTTTTACTGTGATGTCTTTCTCGTCATTTAATCCAAGTCCTATGAAGTATAGTGTCATATTATGTTAAATAGAATCCGGGTTTAAAAAGGTTGGGTTCTGAGATAGTTTTATCTCTCTTAGGAATTGGGAATATTTTAAATTTCCAAAGCTTTAAATATCTTAAACATAAAATTAGCTTCATGGATATCGCAGGATCATTACTTCCGATAAAAACAGCAGTAATCCCTAATATGTGGCATATCGGCGCATTTGTATTCTACATATTACTTATTTTTATCTATTATTTGATTTATAGATATACCTCTAAAGAATTTCATAAATTTACTAAAAATAGATTAATAGCAGTCCTTATTTTGTTTGCTATATCTACTGTATGGTGGGCTGTTTTTAAGCTAAAAACAGATTTTTCAGATATATTAAGCATATTAAATATTAATTTCTTGTATGGTCTGTTTTATATAGTAACTGCACTAATAGGAGTATTTGTTGCTTTTTATTCAACACATTTGCTTGTATGTTCAACTGTTAATATCTATAAACACTTATTCCAAAAACGCTTTAAAAGAAACAAAAGAGATGTATTAATTGCAATACTTTATCTAATATTTCTTAATGGAATAGCCCGAATGATATACTTTGTTCTTTTTGTTGCATTATTAAGCGCTTTATTTGTGCAATCCTGCCCGCAAGAGCCGTGTGGAGTTCAAATAATACAAGTTCAGCCAAACTCGCCGGCAGAAATGGCAGGGATAACTCCTGGGGAAGTAATTATTAAAGTAGATTATGGAGAAACCATAACATCTTCACAAGAATTAACAACAATTTTAGCAAACAAAAAACCTAACCAAAGTTTCATAATCCATACTGATAAAAGAACATATGACCTCACATTAGGTGAACAAACTGGAAAGGCGTGGCTTGGCATAGCTACCATGCAGAAAATGTGCCCAAAAACAAAATGTTTCTTTACATTTGAACAAATAGTTTACACACCAGAAGGAAAACCAATACTAATTGAATCAGGAATAAAAAAAATAAAATAACTTTCTATAAAAACCCCCTCCTTTTAAAACCCTTTAAGAAGTATTCTTTTAATTGTTAATCTGAATAATTGAATAAATTGTAAAAAAATGTCCCCCGCGCGTGTGGCTCGCGGGGGCAAATTGCGTTTTTTGCCTTCACTAAACTTGATTGGGGGTGGTATAATGAAGGCAAAGAAAAACACACTCAGGTCAAGCGACCTGTTCACCAAAGACCAAAGGGGGTGAACATCAGTTTATGATTTCAATGCCTAATGCGTCTTCAAGCTCTGCTTTTGCAGCAGCCTTGCTGGTTTCAGTGGCTTTTCCAATAATCCAAGGTGAATTTACGCCTGTGATTATTGTCATCACCATCAGCTTTCCTTTCATCTCTTCGCCTACTCTTGCTCCCCAGATTACATTGGCATCATCGTCAAGGCTTTCTGTGACAAGCTCTCCTACTTTATTGATTTCCTCGAGAGTCATGTCAGGTCCGCCGCTGATATGTATCAATGCGCCTGTTGCGCCAGCATACTCTATATCAAGCAGAGGGTTTTCCAAAGCGCCCTTGACTGCTTCTTCTACTCTGTTGTTTGTGTCAGAGCTTCCTACACCTATGGCAGCAACGCCGCCATTTGTCATTATTGTCTTGACGTCTGCATAATCCAGATTTACCAAGCTTGGCATTGCGATTGTCTCGACAATTCCCTTGATCATCGTTGCAATCAATTCATTTGCTACTGCAAATGCCTGCTGTATCGGCAGGTTGCCTGCGATAGTGACCAGCCTGTTATTGTCAATAACAATAACAGTGTCAGAATATTTTCTTAATTGCTCAAGACCGAATTCTGCTTTTTCAATCCTTGCGCGTTCTATGTTGAACGGCATGGTGACTGTACCTATTACAATAGAGCCCATGTCTTTTGCAAGCTGGGCAATTACTGGTGCAGCACCAGTGCCAGTTCCACCTCCTAATCCCGCGCAAACAAAAGTCATATCTGCACCCTTAAGCACTGTCTTTAGTTCAGCAATGCTCTCTTGGGCAGCTTCTGCTCCTTTTTGAGGAAAGCCACCGCAGCCCAGTCCGCGGGTGCATTCTTTGCCGATTATGAATTTTTTATCTGCTTCAGAAACATTCAAATGCTGCTTGTCTGTGTTGCAAGCAATTATTTCTGCGCCTTTGATGCCTCTCTTATAGAGCCAGGTAACCATATTATTACCGCCGCCCCCGGCACCAATCACTTTTATGTTTGCCTGCCCTACTTTCAGGCCGTCTAGGTTCATGTCTGCTTGTTTTGCTTTTTCTAATATTACGTCCATTTATATCCCCCCTTTTGGTTTTGTGTTTTTTAATCTATATTTTGCCACATATCCATTCGACTTGCGAAATATTTATATGTGGGTTGAGTTTAATTTTCTCCAGAACGAGGGGTTTTGATAAGTTTGCGCCAACAAATTTATCTGTGAGAAATCATATTCGTTCAACTAATACTAAACGCCAAATTAGTATTTCGCCAAAATATTTACGCTAACTTTAAACTGGGTTCGCCAAAACTCATGTTTAAAATTAATATTTCTTTTGTTTATTAATGAAGTATATAAATATTTTTATAGTCCAACATATATTTTAAAAACTATACTGCTATTTTTTCTTCTCTAAAACTTTCTTGAACATCTCTTTGCCTTTCTTTAATGCCCTCTGAACATGCTCTGAATAATAACCAAAATAAGCTGAGATATCCTTGATCCTGTTGCCATATTGCTCGATAAAAGTGATGTTTTCAAGCTTGAACTTTCTTGGCATCCTTGGTTTTTCTTTAGCATAACCGATTGTGATAACTGCCTGCGGAGCAGCATCTGCAGGGATGTTCAGCGCTTTCCTGAGCATGGCTTCTTCAAAAGCACCAACCCAGCAAGAGCCAAGACCCTGCGCAGTTGCTGCCAAAAGAATATTCTCTACTGCAGCGCCGCAATTATGCTTGCAATAAACTTTCTCTCCTCTTTCACCATAAAAAGTTCCTACTTTTTTTGGGTGCCCAACAGCTACGATATGCACTGGAGCATCCTGCATCCAGAGCTGGTGAAGGCAGGCTTCTGCAATCTTTTTTCTTGCATCTTCTTTTGTGACAAGAATGAATCTCCAGTCCTGCACATTGCCTGCGCTTGGCGCCAGTCTTGCAGCATTTAGAATATTGCCTATTTTTTCAAACTCAACAGGAACATCCTTGTATTTCCTGACGCTTCTTCTTAAAGTGATACAATCTAATGTTTCCATCCTCGAAACTTTTTTAAACAGACCTGATATATATTCTTTTCGATGAAATACTGGGATTTAGTGGGGGTGTATGAGCAGCTAGAGCAGACATCCAAACGGCTGGAAAAGACTTTCTATCTTTCAGAGTTCCTGAAAATAGTCTCAGATAAAGATACTGATACAGTAATGCTGCTGGTTCAGGGAAAAGTGTTTCCTGCATGGGATGAAAGAAAGATAGGCATGGCAGCACGGCTTTTATTGAAAGCAATCAACATTGCATCAGGGATTGATATTGCAGAGATAGAAAAAGACTGGAAAAAAACAGGAGATCTTGGACAGACAGCAGAAAATCTTATTTCAAGAAAAAAACAAGCAACACTATTTGCTAAAGAGCTGACAACTGATAAGGTCTTTGAAAACCTGCAGAAACAGGCAACAATAGAAGGAGCAGGGACAGTTGACAAGAAAGTAAAACTAATCGCTGAATTATTGACAAGCGCAAAGCCAAAAGAGGCCAAGTATATAATTAGAACAGTTCTTGAGGATTTGAGAGTTGGACTGGGAGCAGGAACTATAAGAGATGCGATTGTGTGGGCTTTCTTCGGCAAAGAGATAGATTTTACTTATGACCAAGAGAACAACAAGCTGGTCCTGGAAGACAGAGAAAAGTATAATTCATATGCTGATGCAGTGCAAGAAGCCTGCGACATTGCAAATGATTTTGCACTTGTTGTCAAGAAAGCAAAAAAAGGCCTGTCTGGACTGAAAGAAATAAACCTGGAGCCAGGGAAGCCGGTGAAAGTGATGCTCTATCAAAAAGTCAAAAATTTGCCGGAAGCCTTTGAGACAGTCGGTAAGCCCGCTGCATTTGAATACAAGTATGATGGATTTAGATTACAGATACATAAACACAAAGAGAAGATTTGGTTATTTACGCGCAGACTGGATGAAGTGACAAAACAATTTCCTGATGTAGTTAAATTTGTTCAGGAGAATGTTTCTGGAGACTCTTTTATCATTGATTCAGAAGCAGTTGGCTATGATGTTAAGTCAAAGAAATACACTGCCTTCCAGAACATTTCGCAGAGAATCAAAAGAAAATATGACATTGCCTCCATGGCTGAAAAATTTCCAGTAGAGCTTGATGTCTTTGATGTGATTTACTTTAATGGAGAAAACATGATAAAGGCACCTTTTTCTGAAAGGCGCAAGATTGTTGAAGAGATTGTAACGCCTGTTGAAATGAGCATAAAACCAGCTGTGCAGCTCATCACTTCAGATGAAAAAGAAGCAGAAGAATTCTATCAAAAATCACTTGACGCAGGAAATGAAGGAGTCATGATAAAGAATCTTTCTGGAATTTACAAGCCAGGGTCTCGCGTGGGTTACGGCGTTAAATTAAAGCCGACAATGGATACTTTAGAAGTAGTCATTGTTGGAGCGGAGTATGGGGAAGGCAAGAGATCAGAATGGCTGGCCAGCTTTATTGTTGCTATACGAGATCCTGATACAGATGAATTACTAGAGATTGGAAGAGTGGGGACAGGAATAAAAGAAAAAGCAGAAGAAGGAGTGAGCTTCGGGCAATTGACAGAGATGCTAAAACCGTTGATCATAAAAGAAGAAGGAAAGATAGTTCATGTAAAACCAGAGATAGTCATTGAAGTTGATTATGAAGAGATACAAGCAAGCCCAACTTATAAATCAGGATTTGCACTGCGGTTTCCAAGGTTTGTCAAATTAAGAGAAGATAGAGGAGTGGGTGACATCAATACATTAGAAGAAGTTGAGATGCTTTATGATATGCAGAGAGGTAGAGGATAATGACAAAAAAAGTTGAGAAAAAAGTACAAAAAGAGTATTTTGATGCAATAGTAGAAGGCAGAAAAAGATTTGAGGTCAGGTTAGCTGATTTTGATTGCGAACACGGAGATATTTTGGTTTTAAAGGAGCAAAAACAAGGAAGTGACGATCTTACTGGCAGAGAGATAGAGTGCGAAGTATTGTATAAATTCAACACTAAAGATGTTGAGAAATTCTACAGCAAAGAAGACATAGAAAAGCACGGATTAGTCATATTAACGATACGGAAGAAGTTTGATTTTAAGAAAAAATAAGTTAATCAAGCAAGTCTTCAAGTTTTTTTTGTACTATAGGAACTTTCAGCTTTTTTATGGCTCTTTTTTCAAGCTGCCGAATTCGTTCTCTGCTAACCTCATAAAAATCAGCGATTGCATCCAATGTCTTTGCTGGCCTGCCATTCAAGCCATACCTTTGTATGATTATGGTTCTTTCCCGCTCACTGAGATGTTTAACCAATACTTGCATTATCTTTTTCCTTGCGTCTAAAATGTTTGTGTATTTATCAGGGCTGTCTTTCTCAGGAGCTTCAATCATCGCTCCCCTGGTTGTGCTGTCTTCTGCTATTGAAACAGGCACATCAATTGATATGGCCTGCCTGGCTGCCAATCTTATTGTTTTAAGATCGTTTTTAGACATCCCTGCTTCTTTCATGATTTCATCTATGCTCGGCGTCCTGCTTAGCCTGCTGTAAAGCTGCTTTGCTGTATGCCGGTATTTGCGCAAAAAGTCTCGTGCATGTGCAGGAACCCTTACTGTACTGGAATGCTCTTGAATCTCTCTCTTGATTTTTTGCTCAATCCACCAGTACGCAAATGTTCCAAACCTGACACCCCTGGCAGGATCATATCTTTCCAAAGCAGCGATTATCCCGATATTGCCTGCTTGAATCAAGTCAAAAAAAGAAACACCTTTATTTCGATGTTTTCTTGCAATCTTCACAGAAAGCCGAAGATTTCCTTCGCAAACTTCAGACACTATGCTTTTGTATTTTTGCCAGGCTTTCTGGAGAATCCTTGCATCTTTAGCCTGTTTTCCAGAAATAATCGGCAGTTGTTTGAATATTTCGGCCATAAATTCTGACTGGAAATTAAACTCATTAATCAGGTGCAGCAAATTTCTTTTTTTCCTTTGGATTGCGCAGAATATTTCTTCTTTTTTCTTTTTATTCTGCGTTCTTTTCAATTTTCTGCGCAATGTTTTTACTGTTTCATCGATCTTTTCATACGTCTTTGAATACGTCTTTATCCTTTCTTTGACGTTTTCCTCGTCTTTCTTTGGATAAATCAGTGTGTAGACCGGTGAGATTCTTTTCTCTGCAATCTCTTTAAATCGCTCCCCAATCTTTTCAACATACCAAGGCACCCTGCAGAATCTGGCCAATAATACTTTTTTATATTTGCGAAAGTCTTTTGCAAGCCGCATTTCATCTTCCTTTTTGAGAAGCGGATAACTTCCCACTTCACGCAAATATATCTGCAGAATAAAATCTGCTGATTGTTTTTTCCTAGGCGGATGCTTTGCTGCTTTGGAAGCAGTTTTAGGCGCTCTTGTTTTTGGCGCCGCATCAACAATTTCAATTCCTGCAATTGAAGTATATTCAATCAGGTGACTCAGGCATTCAGAAGGATCTCCTTTTTCATAGTTCAATGCATCTACGCACTGATCCCCGGTCAAATATCCTTTTGTTTTTCCAGTGTCTATCAAATGTTCAAGCACAGAAGGCTCTATAAAACCGCTTTTAACCATTTTAGAATATAGGTCCTTGAGTTCCTGCTTTGCCTCCACCATTAATGAGACAGAATATTGATTAGAATAAAAAACTTTGTATGCCCCTGCGGAGAAGCAAACCAAATTTTTAAAAAAAATTTGATCAAAACTGCGCAATACAAGATTGCGCGCACGAATTTGAATTTCAAGCCAATTTCGTGTAAGTAGAATATATGCCCCTGCGGAGAATCGAACTCCGGTTTTACGGACCGCAACCGCACGTACTATCCACTATACTACAGGGGCATAAGAGAAATAACTTATTCTGGGTTTAAAAAACTATCGAGAAGTTGAATTAAAAAGAAAAAAAATTATTCAAAAATACTTGATCTTCCGCCTCTCTGGAACTTCTCATCAGCAGAGCTTCTTATTTCGCGGCATATCCTTGTTCCTGCTTCTTCATCCCATGTGTATGCAACGCATTCAGGCACAGTTGATGCCATGCAGAAAGAAGCAGTAGTCCTTCCAACCTTGCTCATCTTGATGCCTGCCTGAGTTCCAAGGAAGACTTCTCCAAATCCTAGGTATGGAGTTTCCTGACCGTCAAGCATGAATTTTGCCTTGTCTTCTTCTATATCAAGTATCCTGACAGTTCCATGTATGCCTTTGAAGCGGTAGTCTGCAGATTCCCTTGCACCGCCAAGTCTTAATTGAAGAGTGAAATCTCCTGTACAGCCGACCAGCATCCGTGTAGCTTCTCCAGCTCCTGCTGTGAAGAAATAATATATTCCTCCAAATGCTACGAGAAGTACAACAATAAGTATGAAAGCTTCAAGCTTTTCCATCATATCACCTCATTTGATATAGCATCAAAAGAATTACTTCTTTATAAATTTTACTGCAAATCTTCGGAACATACTGAATGTTCTTCCAAAAGGCAGAGGTGCAATCCTGCCCATGATGACTGTTTTCCTTTTCTTTATTGCATTTCTTAGGCTTCCCTTGAATACTGTGAATGCCCTTCCAATTTCATAATAGAAATGCGCATCAGAACCTGCTGTCTGTGCTAATTTGTGCTTTTGAGCAAACTGGACAGCAAGTTCATTTTCCCACCTGAAAGTATTCCTTGCATTAAATGTTTCAAAACCATCAAGTTTCTTTAATTCTTTTTTATCAAACTTCGCAGCAGTCCTTAATAAACCCCATGTAAACGGGTGCGCTGCAATTGCAATACCGCCCTGCTTGTGGATCTCATCAATTACTTCTTCTGCTTTTCTTGACTTGATTTCTTTTTTTAGGTAAAGGCCCAATATTTCTCCTTTGTCTGTCTTGATTTCAGCGCCAATGATTACTTCAAAATTTTTGTCTTTGTTTAATCTCTTGACCTCTGCTCCGCCCTTGATTGTATTGTGATTGGTTATAGCAATGCCATTCAAACCTCTTTTTTTGGCGATTCGCAATAATTTCTTAGGCCTGATCCTAGAGCAGGCAGAATGATGAGTGTGGATGTGAAGGTCGTATTTGTTCATGGTATTCTTAAAAAGATGTACTTATTTAAGTTTTGCTATCGTAGCAGGTCCTCTCCTGCCAAGTATAGGGCCGTCTTCAACTTTAAAGCCAACTGCTTTCATATTGTCTCTGACGATTCTGGCGCAGGAATATGTTGTTAAGATTGCAGAATCTTTCATGACTTTCTTTATGTCTGAAAAGAATTCTTTTGTCCAGAATTCAGGACAGACTTTTGGAGAGAAAGGATCAAAGAACACTGCATCAACTTTTTCAGTTACTTGTTTTATTGTCTCTCTTGCATCGCCTAATAGAATCTTGATTTTAATTCTTTTATCGCTTTTGTTTCCCTTTATTATGCCATAATATTTAAAAATAGGATCAAGGTTTTTCATTTCATCTAATATTTTCGGGTCATTCTCAAGGCCAACTATTTCAATCTCGCAGTCAGGGTTAGATTCAAGAGCAACTTCAACAGCAGCTGCAGAATTATAGCCGACACCAAAACAAACATCAAGAATACAAATCTTTCCTGTCTTTGCCAGTTCTGCAATCCGGCAGGGCTTTACAAACTTCTCAAAACTTTCTTCAACAGCGCCTTTTGTGGAATGATAATGCTCTTGATACTTTTCATTGAATAAAGTTATTGAGCTGTCTTTTGTCTTTCTTTGCTTCAATCTTTTCACCAACCTGCTCCTTAATATCATGGGCTGTTTTCTTGCCAAGCAGACTCTCTAACAATTCAAGCTTTGATTTTCTGACTGCACCAAGATCCTTGATTCCATTCCTGAATAATTTTCTTGCTCTAACTCTGCCGACATTCTTCAGCCGCAGCAATGGAAGCAGTTCTTCTTTAGCGCCGTGCCTTAGCCTGAATCTTAATCTTGAAATGTCTTTTAACAAGAACTGCTGCTGATTTATTCTTGCAATCTCTGACAAGGCATACAGCAGCCAGTTTGCTCTCTCTAGTTTTGCGCGCGTTTCTCCCGGCCGGATATCATACTGTTCAAGAAGATGAATATCATCTTTTTCCTCAATCCAGTCAGAAAACATCAAGGCAGTCTTAAAAGCATTGATGTACATGTCATATTCTGGTTCAAACATGCTCGGCTCCTTGTCAAGCATGTGTGCTTCATGTTTTGCAAGCTCTTCCTGAATCAAGTCATACTCTTTTGTTTTAACTCTCAATAAAGGAAGCATCTCTAAAGTATTGCAGATAAGAACAAGCAAAGAGATGGGCTTCAGCGTGATATCCTTTGCCCTCTGCAGGCAGTGCATGAAATGATGCGCTGTCAAGGGATCAATGTAGAGCTCTGCAATCCTTCTTCCTAATATTGTTGCGCGGTATTTTTTGTCAAGCAATTGTATGAACTTCCATTTTTCTAAAAGCTTCAGCATCTTGTCAATATTCTTTTTCAGCTTAGGCATGTCCTTGAACTGAAAAGCCCAGAAAGTCTTTCCAAAAAAATCATAAATCTCTTCTCTTGACTGGATGACTTTTGTGGAAATCAAGGACAGCAGATAAGTTCTTAAAACAGGCTCGACAGCAAGCTTGGAAAAAATATCCTCTGGTTCTCCAAGGACAAATTTCTCATAGACTAAATTTTTTTCAGAATCTGTTTTTGTAAGAACAATTGCCTCTCCATGAGCATCAAAAGAAGGCCTTCCTGCCCTGCCAGCCATCTGCAAATATTCCAATACAGGAATATGCTGCATGCCTCTGCTTGTAAATCTTGTGACATCCCTTATAATAGAGCGGAATGCAGGAAGGTCAACACCAGCAGCAAGTGTAGGAGTGCAGCAGATGATTTTTATTTTTCCTTTTCTGAAATTTGATTCAATCAATTCCCTTTGTTTTGAGTGCAGGCCTGCGTGATGAAAAGCAATCCCTGCCTTGATGCATCTTGCCAGTCTTTCGCACTGCTTTGTCGGCCTGCTCAATGCCTTGCGCGCTTTTTCAGAAATATCTGCAAGATCAACATTTTTTATTTTCTTGCTTATCTCCTCTGCGCATTTCTCTGCAGAACGCTTTGTATTGACAAAGACCAAGGCTTGCTTTTTCTTATTAATAGTGTCTAGAGCTAAATCTATTACAGGAGCCCCTGATTTTTCTTCTACTTTTAAGTTCATCATCGAGAATAAGCTTAAAAGCCTTTAAATAGGTTGTGGGTGTTTGGCCAGTGAAGAGATAGCGTAAGTTTTATAAAACAAACGTGGTTTTCAGAGAGTAACATCAGGCATTAAATTATGGGCCTGTAGCTTAGCCTGGTGGAGCACTCGACTGATAAATTCGAGTTCGCGAGCTTTCTTCGGAGGGCTCATCATTGAAGACCTTGTCTCCAGTGACTGAACAAGAGTTCATAGATCGAGCGGTCCCGTGTTCAAATCACGGCAGGCCCATCATTTTATTCATAAGCTTTAAAAACCGAGAAAAACCTTGGAGATATAACATGCATAAATTATTGCTTGATTTAGAAGGTGGAGACAAAGTTGGCGGAGTGCCAATGCTTGAAAGAGCAGTACTTGGCGCTGTAAAAGCAGTCCAAAGCACAGACGGAGTCTTCATAGGCATTGGAAATGAGGAAAAAGCACAAAGAGTTCTTGAAGAAAAAGTAACAGAGGATTTTGACCGCGACAGATTAAAGCTTGTTGATGTTACAGTTGATTCAGAACCTGCAGAAACTCATTCCAAAAGATTAACAGAAGCAATCGTGGAACATGCGTGCGCACACTTAAAAGATGGGATTGCAGAAGGATTCTACACTTGCGGCAACACGCAACATGTGCTTCCGACACTTGTAAGGCCGGCACTTGTAAGTAACAAGGTTGAAAAATTTCCAGGCATAAGGAAACCATATTTGATTGCGCAGATGCCTGCAAGCATGGTAACAAAGAAAAAGTATTTTCTTTGCGATGTTGGAGCAACGCGGACACATGATTTAAGGACATATAAACAAATAGTAAGCATTACAAAAGTCTATGCAAAAGTATTGTTCAATGAAGACAATCCAAGAATAGGAATATTATCCAATGGAGTTGAGCCAACAAAAGGCGATAGTGTTATGCGCGTTGCGCGAGAAGCATTAGGCATAGAGTTTGTCGAGCCAGAGCACCTATACGCTGGCGAAGTTAGCGGTGCAGCTGTTTCAGGAGTGATGGGCAATATCATATTAAAAGTTGCAGAAGAGACCTGCAATAATGTTTTAACAGACCTTTGCGCATTATATCTTCCAAAATGCAGTGATGAAGAAAAAGCAAAATTCATGCAGACATTAAAAGAACTAAAAAAATGGTATGATCCTGACGAGCAGGGAGTTGCATTCTTTGGCGGATTCAAGCACATGATTGGCAAAGGGCACGGAGAATCCAGCATACTTAAGTATGCGAATGGAGCATTGAATGTATATAAACTCTTGGAAGCAGGAGCTTCTGAAGAAATTGGCAAGCTTCTAGAAGAATAAAATTCTAAAAATAAAATAAACGCCCCCGGCAGGATTTGAACCTGCGACTTCGTGGTCTCTGTAGTAAGGCTATAACAGCCACGCGCTCTACCAGACTAAGCTACAGGGGCTTGAGAGGTAGGGATTTTAGTGGCTTTAAATAGTTTTCTAATACTATCAATAGTTTTTTAAAGGTATTAAATATCGCTTTTATTATGGAATACGAACTAGAGCTTGATAAGGCAACAGAAGAAATAAAGAAAACAAAAGCAAAGAGAGTATGCATCCAATTACCAGACGGCCTTAAGCCGCAGGCTGAAAAGATTCACAATGAACTTAAAGAAAAGACAGGAGCAGAAATAATAATATGGCTTGGCTCGTGCTTTGGTGCATGTGATATTCCAAAACAAGTTGAAGACTTGAAAGTTGATTTATTGATTCAATGGGGTCATTCTGAATGGAAGTCCTGAACTATATAATAATAGCAGTAATAGCATCAACTGGATTAATTCTAGGAAGAATCTTAGCAAGGATTGCAAAAGAAGAAATAAAGCCAGGGAAAAAATATCTTTTAATCATGCAAAAGGCATTGTTCTGCGCTGTTATATTATTGCTAATGTATATTAACAGAACAAATGTTCATTATATCTGGGCAGGAGCGGTAATAATATTTGCATACCTTAGCTTTTTCAAGAAAATAAATCATCTGCTTATGTCTACAATACTTGCAGTTGCTTTCTTCTTAGCATCAAAAACAGATTATTTTTTGATAATAAGCGCTTTCACTTTCTTATATAACTTTCCAGCAGGCTCTTTGCTAAAAAACAAGAAAGATGTTGCAGCAAACCTGCTTGTTTTCCTTGCAGTAGCAACAATCATGTTTCTAGTATAAAATAACAAAAGATTTATATACAGAAACTGTTATAATCCTCTCATATAGATAAAAAACTGAGGTGAAATTTATGGACTTACAAAAAGGATTACCTTTAACAATTCTGGCAGTTGTAGCTGTGTTATCTGTTGTTGGATTGGTTATGATGTATAATTCTGGAACAACAGGACTTGCAGTCAAGCCGTCTATGATACATGCATATACTAGAACAGTTATTGAGCCAGGGCAGGAAAAAGCATATCAGATACCTGCATGGGGACATGCAATAAAGGCAGTCAGGCCAAGCAAGCCATGCCATATCTTGACAGTAACAGGAGAACAATATTCCGCAAAAGATGTCCCAGCATATCTTAGTGCAGAAGAGTTCAATGACCTTAACAAATGTTATCCTTATTTTGACATATATGCAACAAACACAGACCAAGTGTGCTGTGTTATTTAAGCTGAGGTGAAATCATGGAAGAAAAAACAATCATTTTAAGCGTGGTATTGGCAGTAGCGCTTGTGAGCTTTGTATTGATGCTTTCAAATGTAAACACAGGAATGGTATACATTGAAAATACTCCAACACAAATGGAGAATTGGAGAGTTTCAAATGCAGGAAGGGCATTGTGGGGCGCGCAAAAGCCATACGGCGAAGCACTGGGAGTGCTTAAACCAGAAGGCGGCGAATACTTGGTAGACGGAAAAGTGCCAGGAAATCTTGGACAGACAGGCACAAATGTGTGGGACAACAAGAAAGGAAGAGAAAGCCAGTATGTAACTCACTTGTCATGCCTTGTATCAGGAAGAGGAGATCTTGGCCTTGAATATCCAAAGATTGAAGCAGACAGATTAAAAGGAACAATAAAAGAATGCTATGGAAACTATCGAAATGCAGCAGGAAGGTCAACAATATATATACCATTAGACCTGCTTCCAGAAGGCACTCCAAGCTGGGAAGGCGGCATGTGCTGCTTTGACAGGCAAACGTCAACGTATTAAGAAAGATTTAAATACTTAATATAGTTTAAAAAGAAAATCAAATTAAAAAATTTGAGGTGAATAAAAAAATGGATGAAAAGCGAAACCTTTCATTGGTTATACTGGGTATTGTTGCAGTTATTGCAGTAGTGGCTTTAGTGATGCTGTTTAAAGGAGCAATGAGCGGAGCGTATTCTATCACTTCCAGCTTGTATGGCCAGCCAAAGCTATACCAAGGCGGAAAGACCGATAGGTTCCAGGAACTTTACGGTGGCTGGGTAACAGGCGTTCCAGAAACATATGAACAGCCGGTTTACTATGCAGGCTACTGGGACACAGGTTCTGCTATAATGCAAGTAAAGCCAACAGTAACAAGATCAACAAGTCCGTTCACTTCACCTTGCTATCCGAACAGGGAAGCATCAAAACCTGAACAGATAGACTACTGGGTTGGAGACACCGCATGCCAATTAATTGGCGCACAAGGCGAATATTAATTTTTTTTAACTTTTTTATTAACCCGGTGAAGTGAATGAAGTCTTTTTCATTAGTTGTATTAGGTGTTATTTCTGTTATTTCAATAGTAAGTCTTATTCTTATGTTCAATACCACCACAACAGGCCTTGGAACATTTAATATCAAACCAGGAAGAGCAGTGAAGATGATAAGCGAAAAAAGGCCATATGTCGGCGGGAATCCTGAAGGAGTCATTGTAGGAACATTTGAAAGAAAAGGATACCGGGATTGGGCAGGAAAAGAGCCTTGCCCAGATGGATATAGAATACAAACAAAGAAAATTAGAAGGCAAGAGAAATGCACGCCAACAAATTATCCTGAAAGATATCCTGACTGGATCTGCTGCCCTGCAGATGCATATTAACTTGTAAGAATTATAGCATAAGGAGGATATTCTCCAATTGCAGGTTGTTTCACGTTTTTCTTGAACTTGCGCACAGTTGCAAGAATGTCAATACCTACTGATTCAAGAGAAGGCCTTGCAATCTTTTCTTTATTACACAAAGCACAAGGACTGTTGATAAGAGCCAGTGCCTTATAGAGCCCCTCTTTGATTAACTGCGTCTCCATCTCAATGATTGCCTTGTTGAAATCCTCTTTCTTGCTGCCGATTATCAAGACAGCCCGGCGGTATTCTTTCAGAAGCTTGTATGTCTGGTCAGGACCAAGAACATGGCTGCAGGCATCATTATTAGCATATTTATATTTCAAGCCAACCCAGTGATTCACATAAATCTTTGAAGTGTATATTGACACAGCTTCATCTATGCCATATTTTTTTCCCACCCGAAGCACGATGTCCAAATCATTTGGAGTTGGTGCTGATTTCAGCATATTGCGTGTCTGTTTTAACATATTGCATGAAATAGCGCTGATGCTTTATATATTTAACTATTATCTAATATATACGAAAAAAAGCATCATTTCAAGGCTTCTGCAATGATTCCAGAAATATCTATCTTGCTTGTAGGTCTCTGGATTGTATTTGTTGTTATTATTTTTGTCGCGCCTGCTTTTTTCATCTTTTTATAGGCGTTTTCAGCAAAAACTCCATGCACGCCGATGCAAGTGATTGATTTTGCCTTCATTTTCTTTGCCTGCTTAATCACTTCAATCATTGTATGCCCTGAACTGATAATGTCATCTATAATTACTACATTCCTGCCTTTTATGCCATTTTTAATCTTTAATTTAATTTTCACGTGCCTTGCAGTGTATCTTTTTTTTCTCAAAACAGTAACTTCAACCTTGATCATCTTAGCAATCTTTTCAGCCCACTGGAAGCTTTCCCAATCCGGCCCTAAGATAATAGGATTCTTGATGTTCTTCTTGATGTATTTTGCGATTTCCTTGTTAGAAGTCAATTGTTTTGCTTTAATCTTGAAAATATCCTGCAGTCTTTTAATCCTTTGAATATGCGGGTCAACTGCAATTATCTCATCTCCGCAGGTCATCAATGCAGACATTATTGTATTTGACTTGCACTCCCTTGGATAAAATCTTTTATCTTGTCTTAGATACGCTAGATATGGAGCGACTATTATGACTTTTTTTGCACCTAATTCTTTTGCAGTCCTCGCTGCAAATATTGTTTCAATCATGATAGAATCTGGATTTGGATGCATTGATTCAACCAAAACAACTTCTTTGTTTTTTACGTCTATCGGAAGCCTTAAGTAAGTCTCGCCGTCTGGAAAATGATCAACTATCAATGCTGCATAAGGTGCTTTTATTTTCTTGGCTATTTTCTTAGCAAGGTCCCTTGAATTAGTGCCTCCAAAAACTATTTTCTTTGCCATGTAATCCTGCCTCCATATTTTGCTTTCTTTCCAAGCTCTTCTTCTATTCTTAATAATTGATTGTATTTTGCAAGCCTCTCTCCCCTGCAGGGAGCTCCTGATTTTATCTGCCCGTTTCCCAGGCCGACTGCAAGGTCTGCAATAAAGCTGTCATCAGTCTCCCCGCTCCTGTGAGAGACCATCACATTCCATTTCTGCTTCATCACTATGTCTGCTGCGTCAAGTGCTTCTGTTATTGTGCCGATCTGGTTGATTTTCAATAATAACGCATTGCAGCTGTCCATTATTATCGCCTTCTGTATCCTCTGCGGGTTTGTGCACAATAAATCATCGCCGACAACCTGCACTCCTTTTATTTTCTTGTTCAGTTTTGCAAAATATTCAAAATCATCTTCAACAAAAGGATCTTCTATTGATACAATAGGGTAAGCATTTGCCATCTCGATGTAAACATCTATCAATTCATTTGAAGACAGTTCGCTTCCTTCCAGGTAATACTTGCCGTTCCTGTAGAAAGATGTTGCAGCTGCATCAATGCCTAATTTTATTTTCTTGAAATATCCTAATTCTTCAACAGCATCCATGATATAATCCAAAGGCTCTTCATAACAGGTCATTGGCGGCGCAAAGCCTCCTTCATCACCTACATTTGTTGCAATCTTGCCGTATTCTTTTGCAAGCAATTTCTTTAATTCATGATAGACTTCAGAACCAATTTGCATCGCTTCCTTGAAACTCTTTGCCTTTGTTGGCAGCAGCATGTATTCCTGGATTTCCAGTTGGTTTCCAGCATGCTGGCCTCCATTTATTATGTTAAATGCAGGTATTGGAAGAATCAATTTCTTGTTGTTGAACAGCTCTGCAATGTGCTTGTACAATGGAATTCTTTTTTCCAAAGCAGATGCCTTGCACAAAGCCATGCTGACTGACAATATTGCATTTGCGCCGAGCTTTGATTTATTTGCAGTTCCGTCAAGCTTTATCATAAGCTTGTCAGCAGATTCTTGATTGAAACTTTTTCCAACCATTTTTTTTGCAATGGTTGTATTAACATTCTTGACTGCTTTTGAGACACCCATTCCAAGATATCTCTTGCCGCCATCCCTTAATTCTACTGCCTCATGAATACCTGTGGAAGCACCAGAAGGAACACTTGCTTTAGAAATGCCTTTTTTTGTGTGTATCTCTGTCTCAACAGTAGGATTTCCCCTAGAATCAAGTATCTCACGAGACTTAATCTTGAGTATCTTCAACATATCACCTTTTTAGAATTAAGTTGATATTGTTGTTTTTAAATGTTGTGGTGAATAAAACTATCCAATATACCTGCAGTCCTTGCCAAGCTTGCTCTTTAGTTTAGAAATAGCTTTTGTTCTTTGAATTTCTGCTGCAGTGAGTGCTTTCTGGCCCAGCTCGCTGTCCATGCCCGCAATCTCCTTGTCAATTGTCTTTAAGTTAAGCTTTAAGCTGAATCTCTTGTTAAGAATCTTCAAAATCTCTTTTGTTCCTTTTATTCCAAGATACATCGGATGGCCGTATGTTTCTGCAAGCAAAGATACTGCTTTCAGATTTCTTCTGCCTGCAAGACCAAGCAAGACGCCAGAAACTCCGATAATCGGGCCTATTGTGCCGTAAAGATTATTATTGATGTCCTTCATATTTCTCTTATAAGACTTAATCAGGTCCTTATCATTTCCTGTGCAAAAGACCACAGGCTTTTTCGGCTCTGTCTTCATTGCAATTCCGCCAAGAGTGACTATTTCCTTGCAGCTGAAATCTTTTGCAATGTCCAGGACCTTGCTGGAAAACTCATAGCAAGACTGCTCATCAATCGGCTGTACATCCCCTGCCAATAAAAGCAAATCTTTTTTCTTGTTCTTGAACTTCTTGTAATATACTTCAATAGTCGGAAGCTCAACAAGATTATCTTCATTGATGAACACAGAATGCGGAAAACTGTGTGAAGTGAATTCTGCAATCTTCTTTGCTTTTATTTCTTCTATTATGAAATCAACAGCAAGCTTGCCGACATTGCCTATGCCTGGCAGACCCTCAAGAAACACAGGATTAGTAAGCTTTGGTTTTTTTCCAGTGAACTCAATATTCCATATAGCCATTATATCAGACCTTTTGCCTTTCGGCGGTATTCTGCATACTTGTCTTGCGGGCTGTATTTTGCAGGAACAATTGTTGTTGCCTTGCCCCCGCACTTGCAGGACTCTTTCATTGTATACGCCTCGCACTTATTGCACTTAAGTATATGTTTAATCTTTCTCAATCCTCTTGAATTCCTGTTGTATCTTGTTCTTTTTTGAAAATTTTTCAATCGCATCAAGCGCTTTTTTCAATATTTTTTCTGCGCTCTTGTAATCCTCTGCCTTGACCCAGATACTGTAAGTGCCGGTTCCTTTGTATTTTATTGCAGGTCCAGCCTCTTCTGCTTTTTTCAAGGCTTCCTTGATAAGCTCCACGCCATTTGGCTCGCGGCAGGACAAAGTCAATTCTCCGCCTACCTCAACTTCAGGGGGCTTTATCCTTTGCGTAATCTGCTCAGTGAGCTGTTTTGCAAGCTTTGCATCAATAATTTTTGAGAGGTCCAGATTACCGCTTACAACTTCCTCAAATGCAGCAAACATGCTTGGATATTTATCCAATATTTTTTCAGCAAGCTGGTCATACAAGCCTTCAAACTTAAGCTTGTTTGCTTTTGCAACAAACTCAATAATCCTTTCAGAAAGCTGTTCCTGCTTTATCTGATTAAGCTTTTTTCTTTTCTGCGCTTCATTGACCCTTCTCAATGATAAATCAATGTGGCCTTTCTGCTTGTCAATCCGCAGCACCTTGCAGACAACCTTCTTGCCCTCAACAACATAATCCCTTATGTTCCTTATTCGCCCTGGAGCAATCTCAGAAATGTGAATCAGGCCTGTTTTGCCGTACTCGTCAAGTGTTGCAAAAACAGAATGAAACTGGACAGCTGTGACAGTGCAAAGAACTAGCTCGTCTTCTTCTGGAAACCCCTCTTTCTTTAAAAGCACCTTACCACATCCCCCCTAGCTTGGTTAATATTTATTCTAGGACTTCAAGCACTCTTGCCTTGACTCTTGTTTTGCCGCCAGTTGGCTCTGCCAATGGCTTGCTGCACACAAGGCAGTTTATTGTAGTTGAAGCCTTGCCAAAAATAATCTGTTCATTCTTACATTTAGGACATCTGATCTTTATGAATTTAGCAACAGTTTCTTTTATCTCGCTCATTTAAACTCCACCTTTTTTGCGCGCCAGGCCTTGCCTGCTGTGTGCGCTTTTTTGCATTCATTGCAAGTATATCGTAAATCCAGCTTTTTAGACTGCTTTTTTCCAGTCATTTTCCATTTGCTCAAAGCTGGCTTAGAATAGCGTCCTTTAGAACCCTGCCCCAAGGCGCCCCTTTTCCTTGCTCTTAGCTTGCTTCCGTAACTCTGGGGGTGCGTTGCATTAGGAGTTCTTTTCTTTGCTTCGCTGACCTTGTGCTCTGTGTGCTTCTTGCATTTAGGACAGTGCATTCTTTTAGTTTTAGGTAGTTTCATGATATAATCCTCGTATTATTCTGCAGAGCAGGTATTTCTTTAAAAAGCTTTTCCTTTTAGTATGTGCATAGCACGCTTCGTTTGGCTTCTGTTATTGACTATACCCAGATTTATGCTAAACCGCAGTATACCAGAGAACTTCGCAGGCGCTATGCACGTGCCCTTTTTATTCTGCATTCACAGCACTGCCTTTATTCACCAAAATAGCTGCAATCTCCACAGGAATTTCTGCAGTTGTTTCTGGCTCAAAAGGGCCGTAAAGCTCCAGTTCTTTGCCCACAAACTGCTCAACTTTTTGCAAGAATTTGACTTTGACTTTAGAAGGTCCTGGCTCTGGTGCAGGCTCAGGAGGCGTTGGTTCTGGTTCAGGAGCAGGAGGCTCTGGCTCCTTGAACTCTGAAATTACAGGGGTCTTCATCTCAAGCAATGAGAATAAAATCTCTTTCCTGAACATATCTAACTGCTGTACAATACGATTATATAGCTCATGCTCTTTTGCAAGCAGATTTGTTGTATCAATAATATTAGAATTTGTCTTTGATTTGTTCAATGCCATCTCCATGATCTTTTTTTCCCTTCTTTCATACAATTCCTTAAGGATTCTCCGGACATTGTTCAGCTGTTTCTGCGTACTTTCCTGCTCTTCAACAGAAAACATGTCAAGCTTGCCAGCAGCATCTTTTATCATATTCGCCTTTTCTTTAAGATATTCAAGAACATCGCGAAAAAAAGATTCATCCAGCTTCTGCAGTTCATCCTTGCTTTTTTCCCTGCGAAGTATCTCGTACAAGGTCTCATAAGTTATTTTCACTTCTTTAGAATCTTCTGACATTCTAACCCCCAAATAAAGAAAAGTATAGGTGATATTTATATTTTTAGTATTCAATGCCTCTTCTGGCGCCAATGCCCTGGCTCCAGGGATGCTTTATCTCTTTTATCTCGCTTACGTAATCTGCTTTTTCAACTATCTCTGCAGGAGCATTCCTGCCAGTGAGTATTATCTCAACATTCTCTGGCTTTTCATTGAGCAGCTTAAGCACTGCATCAACTTCAATAAGGCCTTTATCAAGTGCGCAGTTTATTTCATCAAGCACAATCAAGTCATACTTGCCTGAATTTATTACATTAGATGCATGCTCTAAAGCTCTTCTTGCAGGCTCTTTTTCAGCAGTGTCTGGCAGAAAAAGGAATCTGCCATCAGTTCCTTCCAGTTTGCCTTTGCCGTCAAACTCAAACATCTTCATCTGCTTGTCTAGTAAGGCATCCTTGCCAAACTGAGCAATCTTGAAATTAGGGATGTATTTTTTGACACTGAATAATTCTCCAGAATCCCCTGATTTCATGAACTGAATTACATATGTGGAAAAACCTTGGCCAATAGCCCGGAGGCTAAGACCTAATGAAGCAGATGTTTTTCCTTTTCCATTGCCTGTGTAAACCTGCACCAGGCCTAACCTGTTTGGAGCCATCTTTTATAAGCTACATTTTGAATATCCGCAAGAAGGGCAGGTTGAGCAGCCCTCGCTGAAAACCATTGCACTCTTGCATTCAGGACAATTCTTTTCATCAAACTTGCCCTTGCTTCCTTTTGCTTCTTCTTTTTCCTCTTCTTCTTCGTCGCCTTTCTTTTCTGTATTGACATTAAGAATCTGTCCTTCCCTGCTGCCATCTCTGTAGACAGTAACGCCTTTGCAGCCAGTATCATAAGCAAGCATGTATACTTGTTCAACTTCTGCTGTTGTTGCTTTATTTGGGAAATTGACTGTCTTGCTGACTGCATTATTCGTGTATTTCTGGAAAGCAGCCTGCATCTTGACATGCCATTCAGGTGTTATGTCAAATGCAGTAACAAACACTTTTCTCAAATCCTCAGGAATCTCTTCAACATCTTGTATAGATGCTTTATTGGTGACTTTCTGTATCAGCTCTTCAGAAAAGATTCCAGCGTCTCTCACTGCATCCTTGAAATGCTGATTGATGTAAACCAGTTCTTTGCCTTCCATCACTTTCTTGACATATGCTATTGAGAACATAGGCTCAATGCCAGATGAGCAGTCTGCAATCATGCTGATTGTGCCGGTAGGAGCAATAGTTGTCCTTGCAGCATTCCTGATTGGAGTTGAATTCTTGTAGATGCTCTTGCGAATATTTGGAAAAGGCCCTCTCTTTGCTGCAAGCTCTTCTGATGCTATCTTTATCTCTTCATCTACAAACTTCATCACTTTTTCTGCCAGCTGCACTGCTTCATCAGAATTATAAGGGATTCTTAACTGGTAAAGCATGTCTGCCCAGCCCATGACACCTATTCCTATCTTTCTATTGGCGCGAGTCACTTCTTCAATCTGTGGCAGAGGCAGATTATTCATATCAATGACATTATCCATGAAATGGACTGCCAGCTTGCAGCAAGCTTTTAATCCATCCCAATCTATCTGCTGGTCTTTCTTGACATATTTTGCAAGGTTTATTGAGCCAAGATTGCAGCTTTCGTAAGGCAATAAAGGCTGTTCTCCGCAGGGATTTGTGCTTTCTATCTCTCCAATCTCCGGCGTTGGGTTGTCCTTGTTGATCTTGTCAATGAAAACAATGCCTGGCTCGCCGTTTTTCCAGGCCATCAAGACAATCAAGTCAAATACTTTCTTTGCATTGAGTTTTTGGACCACCCTTTTTGTTCGCGGGCTTATCAATTCATAATCTTCGCCTTTCTTGACTTTTTCCATGAAATCATCTGTCAAAGCAACCGAGATATTGAAATTGTTCAACACATTTGTCTTTTCTTTTGCAACAATGAAATCCATAATGTCTGGATGATCTATCCTTAGAATGCCCATATTCGCCCCTCTTCTCTTGCCGCCTTGATTTATAACGTCTGTGGCAGTGTCAAATACTCTTATGAAAGACAGCGGGCCAGAGGCAATGCCTTTTGTTGAAATGACAATGTCATTCCTGGGCCTTAATCTTGAGAAGCTGAAGCCAGTTCCGCCGCCAGTCTGGTGGATTATCGCAGTTGACTTTACTGCCTCAAAAATCTCCTTGATGCTGTCTCCGACTGGAAGAACAAAGCAGGCAGATAATTGTTGAAGCGGGGCTCCTGCATTCATCAAGGTTGGGGAGCATGGCATGAACTTCATAGAAGTCATCGCGTTATAGAACTCTTCTTCTGCTTTTTTAAGGTCTCCGCCGTACTTGCGTTCTGCCAATGAGATGTTTTCTGCAACCCTATGAAATAGTTCTTCAGGGGTTTCTATGATGTTTCCTGCAGGGTCTTTCAAGAGGTATCTTCCTTTAAGGACTGCCAAAGAGTTAAGTGATATTTTTAATGAGGTTGATTTTCCAAGCAGAATCTCTTTTGCTTCTCTCACTTCTTTGTGCCTCTGCCTGTATAGAATATATGCTTTTGCAGTCTTGCCATGGCCCTGGTCAATCAATACAGTCTCTACTATATCTTGTATCTCTTCAACTGTTGGTATCCGGTCCCCGAATTTCTTGTTCAGGACATGCTCTACCTGCCTTGCCAAGTCATCTGCTCTTGCGCGGTCTTTTCCGCCAACTGCAACTGCTGCCTTGTATATAGCTGTGGATATCTTTACCCTGTCAAAAGGGAGAAGTTCGCCGTTTCGTTTTTTTATTTGTGTTATCACCATTTTATTTACCCCTTATTTCCTTAGTTTTTCAACCTCTTTTGCAAATTGTGCCGGGCTCTTGAAGCTCCTGTACACTGACATGAATCTCATGTATGCCACGCCATCCAGTTTTTTGAGCTGGTCTATCACTAAATTGCCTATAACTTTTGTTGGAATCTTTGTCGTGTGCTTCTGCCTCAGCTCTGCCTCTACCTGGTCCAGTACATTGTCAACCTGCTCTATTGTGACAGGCCTTTTCTCGCACGCCTTTAGAATGCCATTCAGCATCTTCTGCCTGTCAAACAACTCAATCTTTCCGTCTTTTTTTATGACGCTGAAAGTGTTTTCTATCCTTTCATATGTCGTGAATCGTTTTGTGCAGGATGAACAAGACCTTCTGCGCCGTATAGAACCGTCGCTTGGCCTGCTGTCTAGCACGCGAGTATCTTTTGTCAGACAGTACGGGCATCTCATCCTATCACCTTTTTTCATTAGCCAAAAGTAGCAAATACCACAACATGTGGTGGTTGACTTTTAGAACAAATACAATAAAGTGCGCTCATATTTAAATATTATTAGAGCAGAAAATATAGATTTTAATTACGCTTTTCAAAAACTATTCCGGCGGTGTCTTCTATTTTTCGAGGCACTTGCTGATTGTTTGCAAGAGCAAGAGTTTTGTAACACTTTGCTTCTTTTTCCAGGCCTTTTGCCTCTGCAAGGAAAGCACAACAAGCAAAATCAAGCCTGGACTCATATGCCTGGAATGCACTTTCAGGAATCTCTATTTCTTCTGCGCACTGGTATTTGCTGTTAAACAAGACAGCCTCTGCATATAAGCCATTTTTCTTAAGAAGATCTATTGCAGATGATGCAATCTGAGTAATATCCGTTATCTTTTCACTTTTTTTAGCATATTCAAGCGCGGCCTGAAGATTATACAGTAAACTCTCTGCAGTATTCCATCTTTCTTCAAGCCAGATGCTGCGAGTGCAGTGGTACTCTTTTAGTTCATGTGCACATTCTTCTGCAAGTAATAGATGCAGTTTGGCTTTTTCACAAGGATCCTTTGTGCGGTCTACGGCCAAACGGTACAGGCCTAATTCAATCAACTGGTCTACAGGCATTTTTCTGTCTAACTTGTCAGAAAACCACGCAGCATGTTCATATCTCTCTTGCTTTATACAAATATCAATAAGCCCAGACTCAAAACCTAATTTCTTTGCCAGCGCAATATCCTCCTCTTCCTTACGATTCTGTAATCTGAACTCCTCAAAATACTTTTGAATCACTTCTGCACCTGCGTCAGGCAGTATTGTTGATTCAAAAAACTCTTTTGTTTTTGGCATGCCTGCTTTAGCTTCTTGTATGGCCCGGTCTTTGAAACCTTTCTGAACAGCATATTTCATTGCATGATAGTGAGAACGCTTGCTAAGGGCATCTACCAATTTTATTTCGGCTGCAGGCCTTTCTTCTTCAGGCAATTTCCTGATGAAAAATGATGCATCTGATATGAACTGGTTAGTTGCATCTTCTGCGCGATAGTGGCTGGAAATCTGTGCATCTAATGATTTTAATGCTGCATCTAACCCTTTGTTTCTTATGTCATCCAGCTCTGCAGTACTAAGATTATACTCTTTGGCACAGTCATAAGCATTTATCCATTTTTGTACATCAAGCACGCGGCGTAATTTATTGCAGTGCCTGTTTAACTGCAGGTCTGTTCCATCTAATACTGCTTTCATATGCGCTTTTTTTAATCTTTCCTGCAGGCTTTCCTTTTCTTCATCTCCCATATCTTCATCGAGCTCAATCTTTCTCAAGCAGGAACTGAAAAAACCATTGTTCCTTTCACAAAACTCAACAGTTCTTTGCAGACTGGCTTGCGTATATGCATCAAATGCCTCATCCAGCTTTTTGTATTCCTCGAATAAGACAGCAGCCTCTTCATGTCTCTCTAGAGGCAGTAACATAAGATCTGCGAGCTTTAATTTAAGGGTTTCAAGGTTCCCGCCATAAGGAAACTTGTTGCGGTCTCTTTGGTCTTCAGTTTCCTCAGTATTTTTAACCAGCTCTATTGTTTCTTCAAGAATATCATATGCATTAGATATAAAGAAAGCCAGCTGTGATGCATGTCCTTTAAACGCCATATCAACAGCATATCTTGCAGCAGTTTTGCTTACTTTTGGAAGACAAGCAAGAAGTTTTTCATCAAAAACAATATCATCTGAAATAAGTGTTTCATCAGCAACAATAACATGAGGATCATTGTTCGTTGACAACAGTTGACAAAGACCCTTGTATAAGATAAATCCTTTTGCTTCAGGAGCAGTAAGCTTGATTGTATCTCTATCAGGCGACCAGGGAATCAGTTCTTCTCTTTTTTTCTTTGACAAAAGAAATTTCCATTCAGGAGTTCTTTCAAGAATACGGCGTTCAAGATTTTGCACTCTTGTCTGTTTACCTATTTCTGCTGTAGTTGCCTCCCCCATAAAGCAAAGAAAAGCATATTTCTATTTAAGCATTATTGTTCTGGCCTATATAAGAAATCTATTCCTTTTCAAGCTCTTCATTCAACTCCTTGACAAGGGCAACAATCTTTTCATCATCAAGGCCGTGCGCTTTTGCACCCACCTCAATTGATTCACCTCTTGCAGCAGGACATCCAACACAGTGCATGCCATGCTTAAAAAAAACAGGAGCCAAAGAAGGATGCTTCTCAACAACTTCTCCTATGATATCTGTTTTTTTAATTTCTTCAGCCATATGGCTTTGGAGAAAGCGGTTGTATTTATAGGTTTTGGAAGATGTTTGGGTGATGGAGAAGTAAGCTGTAATAAATGCTTTGATTAATAGCAATGATAGAATAATAGTGGTTCTTAAAAAAAGTTTTGAGAATTTTTTTTAAATAAACAAGTCAGATCTATTATCCTTCATAGTCTTTAAAAATTCGTGCAATTCTATCATTTATTTTAGTTTTTATAGTGTCAAAATTATATTCATTAATATCAATAAGCATATCGAAAATTTTATAAAAAGGTTCTAATGAAGCGGATTGATACTCTGGTTTGAAATGAACATAAAACTCTGTTAAGTGACTTCTTATTTTTTTTATTTTACTCATAAATTCTTCCTCAGCAGCAATTCTTTCTCTAGAATGCGGCAAACTTCTAAAATATGTACATTCTGCTGCTAATTCAGGATCGTTTATCTCTTCTAAAATGCGGCCCAGAATAGTTTTCAGAATCGCCCAACTTTCTTCTCCATTGATTAAAAATCTATCTATTAAATAGGTCATAATAAAATATAAACACACACATCTTTAAAAATATTTCTTTTTTTGACATTAATATTGATCTCAATAATGGAAGAGATTAGTGGATTTAATTGTAGTTAAGCTTTAAAAAGGTCTTTCTATTATACTTAAGTATGTCCTATAATTATAAGCGATCTCTTGATAGGTTTAATGAAATTAATACTAGATGGGATAGTTTTATGCAATCTTTAGCAGAAGGAAATGTGCCTCCTGAGGAAGAATTTATAATTTTTCTTCAAGATTTAGATAGATACTGGCCAGATATGTATGCAATTGAACAACGTGATAAATTCAGAACGCTAAATAGAAGAACAGTAGTTTATATAGATATGCTTTATAGAAGACCTTCAAATAGAGGGAGCGCATTAGGTAATAATGGTTCTATTATTGCAAAAATGCTTGGAATTAAGGATCCAATTCCAAAATCAAAAAATATAATGGCAAAATTAGATCATAAAATACATGGAGGGAAGCCATTACTAACCTTGACAGAGGTTATAGAAAAGGCAGGCTAATTTCTCTTACTTTTGTTTTCTCTGAAACTCCTTCAGCCAAGTTCCATCTTCAATATTCATAGAAAAAGTGTACCAGTCAGGATTCTTTGATTTGATGAACTTCAGGAATGCTTTCTGTTTTTCCTCGGGCCATTCATTGAACTTTTCTGCAGTGTAGCATAGATATGACTTGAAGCAGAAGGTTCTTTTTCTCAGGTCCTCTCCTGCGAGCTTTGGATGAAGAGGGCAGATTATCTTGTTGTTTTTCCAGATTAGATTATTGCAGACACCGCAGGCCCTTATATCGCCGGTGTTCTTTCTTTCTGCAAAAGCCTTGAGGTTTTTGAACTGCTTGAATGTCAATGTGTTTTTCTTGAACGCTTCTTCAAGCTCTTTTCTTGAGGGTTTTGCATTGTCAATGATGCAGCACCCAAAGCAGTAATACCTGCCGAACGTGCATAATTCTGAAAATGCCATATTCCTTCTTTAATGGTGCTTGCTTTTAAATGTTTGCCAATAGCAAAGCTTTTAAAGGGGCAATAAATTCTACCCCAGCATGGCAAAAGTACCTGACAGCAACCCGTGCAAAGGATGCCCTGCATTGTGCTGCAAGTTTGTAGCAGTTGAGCTGGAAGAACCAGAAACAGAAGAAGACTGGGACGAGATAAAGTGGATGCTGTGCCATGAGAACATAACAGTCTACAAAGACAATGATGAAGACTGGGTTGTGGAGTTTGAGACCAGATGCAAGATGCTGGATGAGAATGACCACTGCAAGATATATGACAAGAGGCCGCAATTGTGCAGGGATCATGACCCAGAAAGTTGTGTAAGACATGGAGACGGAGATGTGCACATAATTCTTTTTGAAAAGCCAGAAGATGTTGATGAATACAGAGAGCTTTTGAAAAAAGGCCCTGTAGAGAAATTTCCTTTGCCTAAAGAATAAGAAAACCTTTAAATAATAAACAATCAGATTTCTATGTATGGCAAGCAAAGAAGAGGTTGTAAAAGTACTCAAGATACTTCAGAAGCACCACAAAGGACTTTCTATGCTCGGAAGAATGAGCAGATCAAAAAATACTTACAAGATGCTGATAGGCACAATACTAAGTGCAAGAGCGCAGGATGTTGTCACTCTGCCGATTTCCAAGGAATTGTTCAAGAAGTATCCTACAATGAAGAGCCTTGCAGATGCAAAGCAAAAAGATGTGGAGAAAATAATCAAAAGAATAGGGTTTTACAAGAACAAGGCAAAGAACATCATCGGGGCAGCAAAGACAGTGCAAAAGAAATATAAAGGCAAAGTGCCAAGAGATGAAAAAGAGCTGCTGAAACTGCCGGGAGTAGGGCAGAAAGTTGCTGCATGCATGCTGGTGTATGCATTTGACAAGCCGGCAATACCAGTTGACACCCATGTGTTCAAGGTGAGCAACCGCCTGGGCTGGGTAAAGACAAAGACGCCGGAAAAGACACAAAAAGCACTGGAACAGCTGATACCAAAAAGATACTGGAAAATCGTCAACGAGGTGCTTGTACTGCACGGGCAGACAATCTGCAAGAGAATCCCAAAATGCTCTAAATGCCCTGTGAACAAGTATTGCAAGAAAATAGGTGTAAAAAAACATGATTGATGTTGTTTATTTCATCCTCGGAGTTTTTGTATTGTTGTGGATATTCACGTTTATATTATTATCAAAAGACATCTTCAAGACAGGCGCAGTAAAAGTACATAAAGTCAAGGTGAAGAAAAAAGAATCTTTCTGGATAATGTTTATAATAAATATTATATGCCTTGGAATCATCATAGGTTCTTTTATCAAGCTGAGGCCTGCAACAACATGGTATAATTATATAGGTGTTGCAATGATATTCATCGGAGGATTGATAAGAATCTACGCAAGAAAAGCACTTGACAGATTCTTCAGCTTTGAGGTGGTCATCCAAAAAGGGCATAAGCTGGTGACCACAGGCGTGTATAAGATTGTAAGGCATCCAATGTACTTGAGCATGACCTTGATACTTTTCGGCCTTGCAATCGCATTGTCATCTATCTATGGAGTAATAGCATTGGTATTGTTATATCTTCCTGCAATGCTTTATAGGATAAATGCAGAAGAAGAATTATTGATCAAAGAATTTGGAAGAGAATATCTTGCTTACATGGAAAGAACAAAGAAAATAATTCCAAAAGTGTACTAGGGGGTGTTTAAATGACTGAACTAATCTATATGAAAGATTGCTATGCAAAAGAATTTGATGCAACTGTGACAAAAGTGGATGGAAAATATGTTGTTCTTGACAATACTATCTTTTATCCTGCTGGTGGAGGACAGCCGACAGACACTGGCAAGCTGATAAAAGACAAAGAAGAATACAAAGTTGTATTTGCCAAGAAAATGGGTCCTGATGTAAGCCACGAAGTTGACAAGGAAGGCCTAAAAGAAGGAGACAAGGTTCGCGGAGTTCTTGACTGGGGCAAAAGATACCTGCTCATGAGAATGCACACTGCAGCGCACATCTTATGCGAAATCTTTCACAAGGAAGCAGGAGCTCTTATCACCGGAAATCAATTGAATGTTGACAAATCAAGGATTGATTTTAACCTGGAAAATTTTGACCGCGAGAAGATGAGCGAGTATGTTGCTAAAGCAAATGAAATCGTGCAAAAAGACCTGCCGATAAAAATATATTTCAAGCCAAGAGAAGAGGCAATGAAAATACCTTCAATAACAAAACTCGCAAATGTGCTGCCTCCTGCTGTAAAAGAATTAAGGATAGTGGAGATAGAAGGCTTTGACATCCAGGCAGACGGCGGAACTCATGTTAATTCTACTAAAGAAGTGGGTGAGATAGAGATTGTCGGCGCAGATAACAAGGGGAAGAACAATAGAAGGGTCTATTACAAGCTTAAAGATTAGCTTCTATAGATGATAATGCATTTTCAGCTTCTTCCATAGATTCATACTTATTATCAGTCTGAGTCCTGGACTTGTAAATGAATTCATCAAGCGCATTGTTTCCTGTTGAAGGAAAAGTTATTTCCGGCCCCCATGCAAGACGCCTGCAGAAACCATCTGGATCATTTCTTTCCTTGTAGAAGTCTGCCTGTGCAGCCAGCTTATTTTCTGGATGATTCTTGAATATGATGTCTGCGAGTGTCGTGCCTAAAGAATACATGTCTGTGCTATAGTCAAGGGCAAGAGCTGTTTTACCTGCATCTATGTTCAGCATTCCTTCTGCCTGAGCAGGAGAAAGATATGGTATTGTTCCAATCTCTGCTACCCTGTTTTCTATATGCATCCCTTCCATTGACCCGAAATCAATCAAGAACGCCTCATCATCATTATTTATCAAGATATTGCCTGGCTTTACATCCTTATGAATTATTCCATAATTTCTATGCAAAAAGGAGAGAAATCCTGCCACCTGCCTATGAATGCTGATTAATTTTTTAGGCTGAACAGCTGCTGGATGAATGTTGCTTAGAAGTCTTTCTACATAATTTGTTGTAAAATAAATAATAGGACTGTCTCCTTCGCGCTTTTTTGTTCCGATACCTGTGACTCTTACAACATTTTTGCCGCGCATCAGCTGATACATTCCAGATATCAAGTCTATCTCATCATAGAATTTTTGCTGTTTTATTGTGCTTTCAAGCTTGGTGAACCAGGGCGCAGGAGTCCAGACTTTGATTGCCTGGTGCGCGCCGTCATTATCCATGCCAGTAAAAACATATGTGTGCTGGTCTAAATTATAGTACACTGCCATCATACTGTGATATTCTCCGCGAAATCTTTTTTTTATTTTAGGAAGCGTCTGCAGCACATAGGTCTTTATTTCTTTTTCTGTTGAAGGTCTTCTTATTACAGATTTTTCACAAGCAATTTCTTCGAGCGAAGATGTTGGCACTTTTATTTTAGTAGAGCTTTCACTATCTATGGAGTCTGTCAAAGGTACAGAAGGTGTGATTCCCTGTACTATCGTCTCTGTCTTGTCGAACTCTGTCATATTTCACTCACGAGAATATCAAAAATTTAGTGGTGCTTAATAAAGATTGCGGTTTTCTGGAAAATCTTTATAAATACATCTTATTTGTGGGTATTATATGAAAATACTGCACATACATGCAAGATCAACAGCAGATGTTAAGCTGTCAGAATCAGCAATTAATGCTTTGCCTGCTAAATTAGGTGTTGTTACAACTATCCAGCACCTGCATAAATTAGATGAAGTTATTTCTCAATTAAAAGAAGCAGTTAAAGGCGGCCAGGTTCTTGGATGCAATGTTGATTCTGCCAAGCAGATTGCAGAAAAGGTTGATGCATTCTTGTTTATCGGCTCAGGAGAGTTCCATCCAATTGCAGTAGCTTTGGAAACAGGCAAGAAAGTGTTCAAGTGGAACCCGCTTACACAAAAACTGTCTGTGGTGAAAGAAGAAGATGTTGAGAGATACAAGAAAAGAAAAAAAGCTGCATTAGTCAGGTTCTTGTCTGCAAATAAAGTAGGAATACTTGTGTCCACAAAGCACGGCCAAAGCCAGATTGAAAAAGCAACAGCACTTGCTGACAAAAAAGACAAGGAATATTACATCTTTGCATTTGATACATTAAATCCTTCTGATCTAGAAAACTTTCCTTTTATTGAAGTCTGGGTAAATACAGCATGTCCAAGAATTGCAGATGAAAAACCGAATATAATAAATATAAGTGATTTAAAATAAATTACCATGAAAAAAATACTTATTTTATTGGTATTGACCATAACACTGGCTGCCTGCATACAAAAAGTCCCGACTATTGAACTTGGTGATGCCACAATTTCTGTTGAACTTGCACAGACACAAGAGGAACAGACCCAAGGATTAAGATTCAGGGAGCATCTGGATGCAGACAAAGGAATGCTGTTTATTTTTGGCAAAGAACGTTTGAAAACTTTCTGGATGAAAGATGCATGGATTCCAGTTGACATGATTTTCATCGGCCAAGATAACAAGATAAATGATATTAAAAAAGCAGATCCTTGCGAGCAAGAGCCCTGCGAAAGATACTCAGCAAAGGCAAAATACGTCCTTGAAGTGAATCAAGGTTTCAGCGTGCAGCACAATGTTAATGTAGGGGATGAGGTCAAGATCAACATATGAATCCAAAAGTTCTGGTGGGGTGCCCGACATGGGAAGGAAAAAAATACTGCTTGAAAGAGTATGCAGAAGCCCTGAAAAATTTGACTTATGACAATTTTGATGTCCTGATTATAGATAATTCCAAAGAAAGCCAATATGCTGGGATGATTGAGGCGCTTGGATTCAAGGTAATAAGAGATGAATGGCAGGACAAAGCAAGAGACAGGATTGTGTCAAGCAGAAACAAGATTAAAGAATATGCCTTAGAGAATGGCTATGATTATTTCTTGAGCCTGGAGCAGGATGTCATGCCAGAGCCAGACGTCATCCAGACCTTGCTGTGTCACCAAAAAAAGATTGTGACAGGAATTGTGATGAACAACCTTCCAGTCGGCAACAAGATAGAGCTCATGCCAATGGCATATGTAGAGCACCCAGCAGACCCAACAGGATTATGGTATCTCCCAAAACAAGACCTGGAAAAACCGCAGTTAATTGAGGTAAAAGCATGCGGATTAGGATGTGTTTTAATGCATAAAGATGTTCTTGAGAAAATAACATTCAGGTATGAAGGCGGATTTGATGACATGATGTTCTGTTTAGATGCAATCAACGCAGGATTCAAGATTTATGCTGATACTTCTGTAGTTCCAAAGCACTTGCATGGCTCTTGGGATGGAATTGAGAAATAAATCAATCCACATAAGTATAATCACTCTGCTTATTGCCGTGCATTTGTGCATATTTGTTTATGTCAGATAGTTTATCTAAGCCATCAAAGAAATCTCTTGCAAGTTCGAGGTCAATTGGCCCAGAATAATTAAATAATGCGTCTAAAGAATCTGCAATCTGTGTAAGCGCAGTTTGCATTTCTTCATTACTTAAGTCTCTATTTCTTTCTAATGAATCGCTTGCCAGCATGTAATGAACCAGGCCTTCTAGTCTTACTTCTTCTTGCATGCCTTGCCTGACTTTTTCAAAGAATTGCACTGCACCCATCGCAAGCCCTTTAGGCATCTCTGGCTTGTTTCCTTTAATACGCTCCTCAACAAAATGCAAAGCTACCCCAGCAATTCCAGCATAATGCGCGCCAATATCCATAGGCTCTATATGTGACATGATTACTGTAAAGCAGAGGGAGTATTTATTTTTTTTGCTTATCAGCAGATTCATACCAAGCTCTTTTTTTTGCGCCTGGTCTGGCATCCATGCACATAACAAAATTAGAGCCGGTGTTTGTTTTTTTCTCTAATTCGCCTTCCTCTTGAGAACTAGGAGGTGTTATTTCAGGTTTGTTGTCATCATATGGGTGCGGAAGAAGAGAATGGTCAGTACAACCGCTGCTGGGTCGTGTATAGCCTAATGCAAGATCATTCGCCCAAATGCGTCTTAGTGTTTTTCTGCTAAACATAAACAAGTTAAATATGTTGTGTTATTTAATTTTTGCGTTTTTTTCAAATACCTTTAAAAACCACAAATTAATTCTGGTTGATATGATAGAACTACTAGCACCAGTATCAGACAGGGTAATGCTGAAGGCAGCAATAGATGCAGGAGCAGATGCTGTTTATTTTGGGCTGAAGAAATTAAACATGAGGGCTACTGGTAAGAATTTTACTCTAGAAGAGCTGCCAGAGATTGTAAAGCAATGCCATGACAATAATGTAAAAGTCTTCTTGACAGTAAATACCATCATCTACAACAATGAAATAGAAGATGTCAAAAAAATCATCAAAGGAGCAAAAGAAGCAGGAGTGGATATAATCATTTGCTGGGACCTGGCAGTTATTCAGGAATGCAAGAGACAAGGAATGCCTTTTCACATATCAACGCAGGCAAGCATAGCAAATGCAGAAGCTGCAAGATTCTATAAAGATTTAGGAGCAGAGAGAATAATCTTAGCAAGAGAATGCACTTTAGAGCAGATAAAAGAAATCAAGAAGAATGTTGATATTGAAGTTGAAACATTCATCCATGGAGCAATGTGCGTCTCTGTCAGTGGAAGATGCTTCATGAGCCAGCATTTATTCAAAAGATCTGCAAACAGGGGAGACTGTTTGCAGCCTTGCAGAAGAGAATACAAGATTGTTGATGAAGAAAACAATGAATTGATATTGGGCAATAATTATGTAATGTCTCCTAAAGACTTGTGTGCTTTGCCGTTTATTGACAGATTAATTGAGGCAGGCATAGACTGCTTCAAGATTGAAGGCAGGGTAAGAAGCCCGGAATATGTAAAAGCAGTTGTCTCTGCTTATATAGAGGCAATAACTGCGCACAAAGAAGGCAGATTTAACAAAGAATTAGTTGACAAGCTTATGGAGAAGCTTAAAACAGTCTATAACCGCGGATTCTCCAGCGGATTTTACTTAGGACTGCCGACTGCAGATGATTTCACAGACACAAGCGGAAGCAAGGCAACAAAAAAGAAAACATATGTAGGCTACATAACAAATTTCTTCAAAGAACAAGGTGTTGCAGCAATAAAGCTGGAAGCAGGAAAAATAAAAACAGGAGATAAGATAATGGTGCAGGGCGAAACAACAGGTGTTCAAGAGCAGATAATTGAATCAATGGAAATAAACAATAAAAAAGTAGAGCAGGCAGAAAAATGCCTGGTTGGAGTAAAGCTTAACTTTGCTGCAAGAGAAAACGATAAAGTATTCATACTAAGCTGAATTCTAGATTATAATCTTCAGTGCTTCCAAGCAAAACAAAGCCCATTCCCTGGCCTATCTTGTAAGAAGCATCATGCATTACGCCTGTAAGAGACTCAAAAAAGCCTTTTTTCTCCTTGAATTTCTTGAACTCAACAGTTATATTCAGTTCCTTGCCAAGATATTTCTTTGCATCTTCTGTGGAGCCAATCTCATCAACAAGCCCCAATTCTTTTGCTTCATAACCAAAATAAACATATCCTGTTGCGAGCTTTCTGACATGAGCAGCATCAAGCTGCCTGTTTTTTGCAACATCATTGATGAAAATCTCATGCAGCTTATCCAGTTTTGTCTGCACCAACTCCTGCTCTTCTGGAGTCATCTTCTTGTAAGGAGACGTGATATCCTTGTATTTTCCTGAAACAAGCCTTTGATATGTTACATTGTAGTCTTTCATCAGGCCGGCAAACTCAAGATAAGAAGACCTTACACCAATAGAGCCGACAGTTGAGAGCCTGTTTGCAAAAATAATGTCTGCAGCAGAGGCAATCCAGTATGCTCCGGAATTACCCATCTCATGAATAGCTGCAATAACCGGCTTTTTAGTTTTTTTTATTGCATCTGCAATCTCAACAGTTCCAACAGGGGTCCCTCCAGGACTGTCAATATCCAGCATTATTGCCTTGATGCTGTCATCTTCTTCAGCTTCCTGGATCCACTTGACAATTGTTTCAGACTTGATGCCTGATTTTGAGAGCAAATCCTTGCTTCCAGTAGTGGAGATAGTGCCCTTGACTGGAATCAACGCAACATTTCCATTAAACGCCAGATCTGGCTCTGCAAAAAGAAATGATGCAATCCCCATGAAAGCAAAGAAAAGGAAAACCAAGATTACCATGCTGATTAATAATCCAACTATAGAAGCAAGTATCTTGATAAATCTAAGTGCATCAAAACCTCTTTTTTGGACCATATCTAGTGCAGTGCAATTCTGGTTTATAAATGTTTTGCAGTAAATTAAGCAAAAGCCTTATAAATGTTCTACATAAACTATGTTGTATGGGTAAAAAGCCAATGGGCAGAAAGCCGCAAGGCAAGAAACCGCTTTCTCCAGAAGAGGAAGAGCAGCAAAAGCTGGAAATGATGAGGCGTACGCCTACCCCGCGGGGAAACCAGGTAGTGGGCATATGCGAGCAGAGAGTGGGCGGCTCAAGGATGAAAGTGCGGTGCATGGACGGCAAGACAAGAATCTGCAGGATACCTGGCAGGTTAAAAAGGCATTTATGGATAAGAGAAGGAGATGTTCTGTTGATTGAGCCGTGGGAATTAAGCGCAGATGACAAAGGAGATGTTGTCTTCAAATACCGGCCTATTCAAATCCAAGCCTTGAAGAAAAAAGGCTATCTTAAAACACTTGAAAGCGAGGAGTTTTGAAAATGAAAAGAATCCTTATTTTAATGGCGATGTTTTTGCTGTGCGCTGCAGCTGTCAGCGCAGCAATCTGCACTGAGACAGATAATGGAAGAGATTATTCTGATAAAGGCTCTGCCAAATACGCAATAACTGAAAAATATGACATCTGTGTAATAAGTCCGCAGGCAGATGTGCGGCAGGACTCCAGCCAATACCTAAAAGAGTATTACTGCAAAGAAGATGAGATGAAGTATGAAATCATTGACTGCGTAAGAGAAGGGTTTGAGACTTGCGAGTTTGGAGAATGTGTCGGCGGAAGCGCAGGAGCAGATTCTAATTATACCGGACCTTCAATAGTAATACCTAAATGCGGAAACCAGGTGGTTGATGAAGGAGAAGATTGCGATCCTATGAATAAAATCTGTTTTGATGATGACGGCAACATAGGGCTCTGTGATGAGAACTGCCAGTGTGCGATAAAAATAAAGAGAGGCGAGGATGAAGAAGAGCCTGAAGAAAACATAACAGAAGAGCCAGAAGAAGAGGAAGTTGAAGAAGTTGAAGAAGAGCCAGAAGAAGAAGTGATTGAGGAAGAGCCTGAAGAAGAGGAAAAAGAAATCACTGTGACTATTGCAGAAAAGCCTAAAGAAGAAAAGCCAAAAGGCTTCTTTGCAAGACTCTGGGCATGGATGACTGGCTTGTTCAGCTAGAACGTCACTACTCCAGAATAGAAATATTTATATATTCTGCTTATGTCTTTTCAGATAAATGGGGGTATGTTAAAATGGGGATAGCCAGAACAATAATCATAATAATGCTGCTATTTTTGAATTTTCTAGGAGCAATCTTCTTAGAGACAAAACTGAAAGCAAATTTCACACTAGAACTGGTCTTTATAGTGATAGGATTGATATTTGCATTAGGGATAATATTAGGCCTTGGTCTAGAGCTGAAATGGGGCTGGCCACTGGCTACGATAGCATTCTCCTTGTACCTTGCAAATACATTATTCTTGTATATGCATGTGAAGGCATTCCTTACATTTGCACTGATGCTGTTCTTTAATACAATGGGCCTGCTGATATCTGTGGTGTCAATCAAGGAAGAAGATGACTTCACAGAGGAAAATTATCCAGTAGAGACATATGATTTTGATGAGCCGCATTCAGTAGTGTATAATGTGAAGCCAAAGTCAGCAAAGAAAACCAAGAAGAAAAAGAAGAAATAGGAGGCTAAAATGGAGATATTTATGTACTCTGCCTTACATACGGAAATCCGGGAAGAACAACTTCCAAATCTTGAAGCAAAACTGCCAGAAGGATTTAAAAAAGGCGGTTATGCAAAACATCATGAAAATTTTCTTACAGAGTTTGTATATACTTTTGAGCCGGGATTGACAAGAGAGCAAATCAGTGATATTACAGATATTTTGCAGGATTTAGGTGCAGCTTCCTGGCAGTTTAGAGCGTATGAAAAAACAAATTCAGAAACAGGAAATACTATTGGCGCTTCTTTAATTGAAGAAGCATAATTTTTATTTCTTATAATATTCTAAATACGCCTTGATAGCTCTTACTGCATTAAATGGAAACAAGAAACAAGGCAGCTCAGCTTCTTCAATATTCTTTTTCAGTTTCTCGCTGAACTCGCTGCCAGTTGTCACAGTTGCAATCGGCTTTTTGCCTTTGAAATCTTTCAATACATTAATTATTGTCTCTTCTTCAATCAAAGGAGTCTGTGACAATGTTATTGCGATGATTACATCAACATTCTTGTCTTTTACACAAGCCTCTAATGCCAGCCGGTATCTTGCTGCGGTTGCATCTCCCAATAAATCAATAGGATTCTCAACAATAGCTATAGGCGGAAGCTTTTTCTTCAAGGACCTTTTAATCGCAGAACTCATCTCAGCCATCTCAAGATTCAGCTCTGCAATAGCATCGCTGCATAATATTCCAAAACCGCCTCCATTTGTGATTACCTGGATCCTGCGCCCTTTTGGTTTCAAATCAATCTTCTCAAAAATCTTCATATAATCAAAAACCTCTTCTAAAGTGTGCGCTGTTATGATTCCTGTTTGCTTGAAAGCCCCAAAATACACTTCAGCACTGCCTGCCAAAGCACCTGTGTGGCTCAAGGCAGCTTTCTTGCCAGCTTCTGTAATTCCTCCTTTGATTGCGATTATCGGCTTTTTTGCAGATACTTTCTTGCAGACATCTAAGAATTTTTTTCCGTCTTTTACACCCTCAACATACAAGCAGATGACTCTTGTATCAGGATCTTTTCCAAGATACTCGATCAAGTCAGACTCGTCAACATTCATTGCATTTCCATAGCTGATGAATTTAGAAAAACCAAAATCCTCTTCAGCAGCCAAGTCAAAAATAGCGCTTCCAGATGCTCCTGACTGCGAGACAAAAGAAATGACGCCTGGCTTTGGCCTCTTAAGCCGGTCTCTTGGCAGAAACAAAGTATCAATATGCCCTTCTGAAGAATAAACGCCCAGACAATTAGGACCGATGCACTTGATGTCATATTTAGTCAAGGCATTAAATAATTCCTTGTTTAGCTTTTCATTGCCGACTTCCTTAAAGCCAGCAGAAATAATGATAACATGCTTGATTTTTTTCTTGCCGCAGTCAATCACTGCCTTTGGAACAAACTTTGCAGGGATGCAGATGATTGCAAGCTCTACTTTTCCAGGAATGTCTCTTACGCTTTTATAGCACTTATAGCCAAGAACCTCATCTGCATTAGGATTCACAGGAAAAACTTCCTTGTCATACCCTTCAAGGAAATTCTTGAAAATAACATTCCCTACTTTTCCTTCTTCTCTTGAAGCGCCGATTACAGCAATCTTGTCTGCCTTGAAAAACATATCCAAACTCATTTTAGCTTCAGCCTGCTTATTCCAAATATTCTTTCAGTCTTGATACGGCAGTTAGGGCACCTGCCTTTAATTATTTTTTCATATTTGTCACCAATTAAGTAGCCGTTCAGCAATGTTCCTGCGCCGTTGATATTCCAGATGATTGCTGCGCCGCCTTCTTCTGGCTTTGTGAATTCCCAGTCTGTAATCAATTTATCACCTTTAGGCATCTTATTGATTTTAACTGTTCTTATAATATTAGACAATTGAGCAATGTGATGAAAACCAGAGTTAGGCATGCACTCTGGCATGACATCTTCTTTTAATTCACTTGCACCATAGAAGTCAAGCACCAGCGGCTCTTTAATCCCTGTTTTTTTAGCCAGCCTGATTATCTTTTCCTTGTTTTTGTCAGACATTTTTTCAGCGCCATTCACAAATAATGCTTTTTTTGGAAGCTTTACCTTGTTTCTTGCTGCCGCCGGCAGGAACTTGTTAGCAATATATTCTGCCATGCCTGCAAAAATATTTGGCTTGAAACTGTCTGCCATCTTGATTAAATCTTTTGTTCGCATTGCATTTCCTGCAGCAGTTGCAAGGTTTAAATCAGCGCCTATATCAAAAGCAATCTGTACACTATACCATGCAAGATGCGGGCCGTAAGGAAAAAGATTTATGCCAACAGTGTCTTTCAGGTATTCTGGGCTCATGATCTGTATCGCCTTTGCCATGGTGTTTCTGAGATTATGCAGCTGCGTGCTTGTTACAAATGTAGGCGTGGGCTTCCCGCTCTGCGTGCCTCCTGAAAACAAAGGCATCTTAGGATGATAAAAATATTTCAATTTTTTTGCCAGCGCCTGTCTGCTCACCACGTTTGTCGTAAAATCCATTGCATCTGAAAAACTGAGCTCCCGCAGATATTCAAGATGCGTGCTAAAAGGATTTTTTGGCCGGACAATAAAATCCTCAAGATGCTTCATATAATAGAACTTGTTCACCAATGGAAGCCCCTGCTTTTGCCAGTCGTCAACTGTTTTCAGGTTATGCGGGTCAACACGATATTTCTTGAAAAGACCTGCATAGAATTTTGTCTCTGGAAGCAGATTCTTTGCACCTGCCCTGAATTTTACATTCTGCAATCTCTCTATCTTCTCTAAAGTCAAGTACCTCAATTCCTCTATTGAAAAGGCTTCACGCATTTTTCAGCTTACCTATCTGATGCATAACCTTGCTTGTTATGCTTTTATAATTCTTTTTATTCATTTGCAAGTTAAACTTCATGGGCTTGCCTATCTTTATCGTGACAATTCTCTGGAACTTCGGCCATTTCTCAGTCCTTGGCCACAATTCAAAAGTTCCTTTTATTGCAATCGGTATTACAGGCAGTCTTGTCTTCACTGCAAGAACACCCAAGCCAGTGCCTGCTGCCTTCTGAATCTTTCCAGTCTTTGTCCTCGTGCCTTCTGGAAAAATTCCTACGATTTCATTATTTTCCAGGAACTCTAACGCTTTTTTGACAGAATGATTCTCTTTTATCTGGTCAAACCAAGTCCAGAAAACAAATCTCCTAAAAACTGTTGTAAACATTTTCTTATATATGAAAAAGTGAACTGTCTTGTTCTTGTGCCACAAAAAAGTAAGAAGCAATAACGGGCCGTCAATATAGCTAGCATGATTTGCAGCGATTATATAAGGAGTCTTCTTCGGCAGATTATTCAATCCTTTTATTTCCTTGACAAAAAGAAGCCGCATCACAGGATACAGTATCGTCTTTACAAAAAAATGCGCCATTTTCACCTCTTTGGTGTAATCTTAAGAAGGTGGGTATAAAAATGTTTTGTTAAGAAATATTTATATAGTTGTGTTGCTTAAAATATTCTATGAACATCCTATTCATCTGCAACCAAAACATGTACAGAAGCAAGACTGCTGAAGACTTGTTTAAAGGCGTTCTTAGTGTAAAATCCGCAGGGCTTTACAATAATCTTGTGACTGCAGACCAGCTAGACTGGGCAGACCTGGTTTTAGTGATGGAAGAAGAGCAAAGAATAGAGCTGGGGAAAAGGTTTCCAAAGCAATACATGCAAAAAAGAATACTTTCCCTGGATATTCCTGATATTTACTGCTATAATCAGCCAGAATTAATCGAGCTATTGAAAAAGAAGATGGAGGCTATTCTAGCCACTCCTGAAATTGCTTCATAGCTGCTCTTTTTGAGCTGAAGACTTTTGTTTCTGAAATAGACATTCCAGGAATCCTTCTTGTGACCTTAAATCTTTTGCCTTTTTTGCTCTCAAGTTCAATGATGCTTACTTCCCAAATCTTGACTTGCATATTCTTTTTTATTTTTTAGTTTTAAAATTGCTTGCTGAGAAAAAACCAGAAATTATTCTGAAAAAATGAAAATATTTCGCAGAAATTAAAAAATATTGTTGGGAAATCTTGCAGAAACAAAATTATTGCGAGAAATTCGAAAAATTATTCTGGAATTTTGCCGTGTTTTTCAAGAATCTGTCTTAATGGACTGCCTTCAGCAGCTGCAAGGAATCCAACCACTTGCGCGACATCTGGAGTACTGCAGTATATTGAATGCGGGTCACCAAAGCGCTGGCCATCTTGCTTGTAACCGACTGTCAAATAAATTGTCGGCTCGTGCATAATTTTTTTCTCTGTAACATGATCCCAAGGAGAGGTAGGTGTGATGCGATCAAGAACAGCAGCATGATAAGCGTCTTGGCTCAAACCTAAATCCCATGCTTTTATTATTTTCTGTGGATTTGCAACATCATCAACAGTAAGCTCGTCCAGTGATGCCAAATATGGAATTCGCTTGTTATTTTGCACACTTAAAATGGGAAGCAATGCTTCAATATGCGTTCCAGTCTTGTCTCTTGGAAGCACATGCTCAGCAGCAATTTCTTGCGGGACTATCAAATCAGTATTTTTATTGCCGGTTGCATCATGCAAAGTAAACATTATTGCATACAACGCGCCTGCTTTACTTCCATCTAAGAATACAGGAATATCAGTGCGCGCAGTATATGGCTTTTCTGGCTGTAGAGTAAGGGGTGCATGATCACCAAAAGTAATGCCCAGCAAAGTTTCATAAGCAGGAAGAACCCTGTCTACTGCTGTTGAAATATCCCCCAAATTATTATCTCCACTCATAACAGAATATCAGAAGGCAGATGTATATAAAGTTAATGGACTATAAGAAATATTTATAAACCCTAAACTCAAATAGTATTCTCATGCGCAAAAAAGAGGTATTTGCATGGAGCGTGTATGATTTAGCAAATACTGCGTTCTCAGCATTATTTGTGACTTTCTTTTTTCCGCTCTACATAAAACAATTCATGGGCGGGAATGAGTTCCAGATAGGGCTGGTGTTCGGATTGTCAATGCTGTTTGTTGCAGTGACAGTGCCGTTCATAGGAGCATTGTCAGACAGGATGAAAAGAAGAATGCCTTTCATAATATTCTTCACAATACTGTGCTGTGTTTTCACTTATCTTGTAATCCACGCAAACCTGATGTGGGCATTGATATTCGGTTTTATTGCAAACTTCTTTTACCACGCGTCATTGGCAATATACAACGCGCTTCTGCCAAGGATATCAGACAAGGCAGATGTGGGAAAAGTGAGCGGGATAGGAGTGAGCGTGGGATACATTGGAACATTCCTGAGCCTGCTGATGACCTGGCTGCTGCTTGATTATTTTGGGTGGGAAACACTAAGCGGAGTTAAAGCCATGTTTCCTGCAACAGCATTGTTCTTCCTTGGATTCTCGCTGATAACATTCTTTGTGCTAAAAGACAGGCCAGTCAAGAACACACGTTTTGGCAGGGATGTCCTGCAGGCTTTTGCAGATGTAAAGCAGACCGTGCTTCAAATAAAGCGGCACAAGAATCTTGTGTGGTTCCTGATTTCAACATTCATGTACATCAATGCAATAAATGCAGTGATAGTATTCCTTTATCTGTACGGCGTGAGTGAGATAGGATTGTCGATGAAAGGATTCATGGGCGTCTACATAGTATTCTCAATCGCAGCGGCAATAGGTGCGGCAGTATTTGGCAAGATAACTGACTGGATAGGCCCAAAAAAGACCTTGATTATTGCAGGAATAATGTGGCTGATAACATTATTTGTGTTAATTAATGTCTCTTCTTTCATAACATTCTTTATCGGCGGAATGCTTGGCGGAGTTGCATTAGGGACAGTATGGACTGCAATGCGGCCATTATTGCTGTCAATCGCACCAAGAAAAAAGACAGGACAATTCTTTGGATTCATGGAGCTAAGCGACAAGTTCTCAGGCGTGCTGGGCCCAATAATCTTCGGCTTCCTTGTTGTGCAGTTCAATTACTCAATTGCAATCGGGTCATTGATAATCTTCTTCATACTCGGCCTGCTTGCATTAAGAAAGGTGAAAAAATGAAAATCCTGACAGAACCAGAAGCTGAAAAAATGCTTGCAGCATATCTTCCGATAGCAAAAAGTATCCTTGCAAAGAAAGTTGAAGATGCAAAAAGATTTGCAAAAACATACCCTGTGATGCTGAAGATTATTTCGCCGCAGGCCCTGCACAAGACAGAGGTGAAAGGCATAAGAAAAGCAGACAATGCAGAAGATCTTGAAATAAAATTCAATGAATTGACTGCAATTGCCAAAAAGAAAAGATTCACGCTGCAGGGAATATTAGTGCAGGAATTTATTGAAGGGGTAGAGACAATAATCGGGCTGAAAAATGACCCGACATTCGGCCACGTTGTAGTATTTGGGGCAGGCGGAGTGTTAGTAGAGCTTATGAAAGACGTCAGCTTCAGGGTCTGCCCGATAACAGAAAAAGATGCAGAATCAATGATAGAAGAACTGAAGGCAAAGAAACTCTTGTTTGGATTCCGGGGTGCAAAACCAGTTAATTTGAAAATATTAAAGAATGCAATTGTTGCAGTTTCCAAAATCCCTGCAAAATATCCTAAAATACAAGAACTTGACATAAACCCTTTTATAATCAACGAAAAAACAGGAAAAGTGGTTGATGCACGGGTAATTCTAGATTGATTATCCTGCATTAAGACAGGTCTCTAAAGGCACAATCCTGTTGCCGCACACGCATTCTTTGCTGTAACAAGTGCAAGGCACTCCATTAAGAACACAGCCATAGCACAGGCCGTTTTCACAGTCTGCATGCATCGACTTGACAGCATAGCTCTTGATATTATCTGCATAAAAGCCTGCCATAATTATTGCCGCTAAAAGCACTATCGCGAATATTACTGCAAACCTCATTTTTAACTGTATAAAAATGTCTGTTATTAAATAACTTTCTATCCTGCGGAAATGAATGAATGCTGTATCGAAAACTTTATATACTACTTCAAAGTTACGATAACGTTATGGGGTTTATATATAATCTGCGTATTTTGTCACAAACAGACGACAAGGAAGATTCAAGAGAAGACACTTTAGAGAATATGGTCTTTGCTAATCCAATTCATACAGGAGATATATTAAAGATTTTTTTAGATACCTCTTTTAAATCATGTGAAATACCTCTGGAACTAGGCAAAGTAGTTTTGATTAATCAGTTTGCAGCGAACAAAAGTGATGCGCCCAAGACATATGCTAATGTAACAAGAACTCTGAAAGATGATAGATTTGATAAATATGTAGAAGAATATACGGCTAATCAAAAAAAGTTTCTCCGCGTTAAGCATAACATTTAAATACTTCTTTAACTAATGATATTGTGGGGGAATAAAGATGACAAAGAAGAAATTCAGATGCGCAGCATGCAATTGGAAGTTCACGAGAAACTTCACTCCAACCTTATGCCCGTACTGCGGCAGAGCAGCTATAGAGGAAGAGCCTGCACCAGATGCAAGCAACATAGTGAAGGAAATAGAAGAATTAGGACAATAATTTGATGATTTTCTGCAATTCTTGAATAAATGTTTCGCATTCTTCTTCAGTATTATACAAGTATAATGAAGCACGGACACTGCCCATCATCTTGTGCGCATTAAACCAGGAATGACAGCAGTGGGCGCCGCTTCTGACCATTATATTTGCAGCCTCATCAAGCATTATAGCGACATTATGCGTCTCCATTCCAGGCACATTGAAGCTGAAGATACTGCCTCTTGCCTTTGGATCCCTCGGACCCAACAGCTCGACAGAATCTGCAAGCGCATTGGTTATTTTCTCATTCAGCTTTGTCTCATGAGCAGAAATGTTCTCCAGGCCAATTTTTTTCAAATACTCTGCAGCAGCTCCAAAACCCATTATTCCGGCATAGTTCTGCAGACCTGCCTCAAACAAGTGTGGCGGCTTTTCTAATTCACAGGAATCATAAGTTGATTCTGAAACAGTGCTTCCTCCAACAACAAATGGCTGCAGCTTTTCCAGGCAGTCCTGCTTGCCATAGAGCAGCCCGATACCGCTTGGCCCAAGCATCTTATGGCCAGAGCATGCAAGAAAATCAACATCAAGCTTCTTGACATCAACCGGCTTATGGGGAGCAGACTGGCAGGCGTCAAGCAAAAACAAGCTGTTATTGTCATGCGCAGCCTTGATCATCTCTTTTGCATTTATGCTGGTTCCATCCATATTAGAGGTGTGCACCATGGACACAAGCTTGACATTCTCTGTCAATTTGTCTTTCAACGCATCTAAATTGTTGAACTCAACAATCTCGTGCTTTATTCCTTTCCTGGCAAGCATCTGCCACGGGATAAGATTAGAATTGTGCTCTTTGTCTGTAGTAATCACAACATCTCCCTTGACCAGATTCAAGGAATTTGCGACAATATTTATCGCCTCTGTCGCATTCTTTGTGAAAACAATCTCTTCAGGCTTTCTTGCATTCAGGAATTTCTGCAATGCTTTTCTTGAATAATCCACTGCTGCATCAACTTTTTTTCCAAGCTTGTGCATGCTTCTGTCGCCGCAAGCAGGAAAATCACGATAATACTCATCTATCTTCTCAATAACCTGCACAGGACGCAGACTCTGGCAAGCATTATCCAAATAGATTACAGGCCTGCCATTAATCTTTTTTTGCAGAACAGGAAAATCTTTTCTAATATTATCAACGTTCAGGCTCATTTTTTTTCTCATCAGATATTTCTGCTATTGAAGCAAGGGCAGTTTCTGTGTTATCATTGCAGTCTGTGGTTCCTTCAACAGCATTATAAACGCAAAAACCTGTTGCATCAGCGCCATCACAATGGCCGTATTTAGCATAGTTATACAAGCCATATGCAGAATATGCAAGGCTTGAAATCAAGAGAACAACAAAAACCCAGGACAGTATCTCAAATCGCTTGTATACAAACCTTGCAAGAAAAGGGCTCTTATTTATCAGCTTGCCAGTTATCTGGCTTTTCAGGCGCTGGTCTAGGTTTGTCCTGCATTTTCTAAGCGTGACCTTCCTAAAAACACAGTCAAAAGCCTCTGCTGCAAGAGGCCTGTGGCTGGCAGAGAATATTGCCAACACACTAAAAACAATTAATGCCAGTATGCATATCATATGGACTGAAAAAAGCACCCCTCTTTTAAAACTTATGGAATTTAAAGGTAAAAAGATAAAGAAAAAAGAGGAATTATTCCTCTGTTTCAGCTTCTTCAGACTCTTCTTTCAAGCCGATTATGTCTCCGCTCTCAAGATCCTTGTAGACAATGCCTGGAATTGTGTCAATCTTCGTTACGACATATGTTCCATCTTTTATTACACCTACATTTTCCCAGGTATCTGATATTGTCGGATAGTCGCCAAGATCCTCTGACAGCAATACTGTCGGAACAAACTGTATGTCAAAATCTTCAACAAGCTTCTTTCCTTCCTCGCTTGAGACATCGACTGTCTTTTCCTCGTCAAATGCTGCTCCCAGCTGCTGCTCAAACATCTGCTTGAACAGGCTCACATCAAAGCATTTTTCGCAGCTTTCATCGACAAGATAAGTTGCGTCAATTATTCCTTTTATAGTGCCTGTATCAAGGTCCTTGTACGGCGGATTGACCACTCTGAGGATCATCATGCCGTCTTCTTCAACACTTCCAACACTTTCCCAAACATCATTGATCTGCGCATATTCTTGCGCACCTTCAGAAAAGATGACTGTCGGGATCTTCTTGATATCATACTCTTCAATAAGAGCTTTTCCTTCTGGACTGTCAAATTGTGTTGTCTTTTCTGTGCTTACATATACCCCGAACATCTTGAGATTATTCATCAGCTTCTCAAGGTCAAAGCATTTTTCACAAGCAGGATCAACAATCTTGATGACACTGACAATGCCTTTGATCTGGCCTGTAGCCACATCATAATACGGTGAAGGTGTCTGGCCAAAGACCAATACGTCATCATTTTTCTCAAACGGCGGCAAATCTATATCCAGGTTCTCTCCCTTTAGCAGAAATGCCGGCAGTTTCTTCAAGTCATATTTTGCCACCATTGTCTTGCCTTCTTCAGACTCGTATTCAATAAACTTTTCAGAAGTTATTTTTATTGTCGGCGCGCTCTTCAATATCTCTGCAGCAGTTGTTGCATTGATGCACTCCTCGCAGTCAGCAGTGATAATCATCAGTTCAAATTCTGGCGGCGGTATTTCTTCTTTTTCAGGAACCGCGTCCTTTTTTTCTGTTTTAGTTATTTCTCCAAAAGTCCCAGAATAATAAAGCGCAATCAAGACAACGATGACTGCAAGCGCAAGTATGCAGAAACCTAATGTTTTCTTGCTTATCCTGTAATATCCATTATTTTTCTTATGCTTCTTCATAAATATCCCCCTATTAAGTGAATATAGTCAGTAATCAAGAACTCATATTTATGTTTTATGCTATTCTGTGATAAAGTTTAAATACTATACAGTCAAATTATGGCACATGGATGAGAAAATAAAGGCAGATATCCGGAACTGGGCCCTTCAGAACGCATTGAAATACAATGGAAAAGCAAACCAGGGCGCAGTCATCGGCAAACTATTAAGCCAACATCCTGAACTGAAAAAAGAATTAAAGACCTTAAGCAAGGAAATAAGCAAAATCATTTCTGAAGCGAATAAATTAGGAATTGAAAAACAAAGAAAAGAGCTTGAAAAAACAGCTCCAGAACTGCTGGAAGAAAAGCCCAAAGAAAAAAGAACAGGCTTAAAGCCGTTAAAGGATGCAAAAGAAAAGAAAGTAGTTTTGAGAATGGCGCCTTCTCCGTCAGGACCCCTGCACATAGGGCATGCTTATGGAATATCTATAAATTCAGAATATGCAAGAATGTATAAAGGCAAATTCATCATAAGAATAGAAGACACTAATCCTGAAAATATCTATGAGCCTGCATATGAAATGATTCCAGAAGATGCAAAATGGCTCACAAAAAACAATGTAAGCAAAGTCATCTGCCAGTCAGATAGGCTGGGCTTTTATTATGACCATATGGAAAAACTTATAGCAGCAGGCAATGCATATGTCTGCACCTGCGATCCAGATGAATTCAGGGAAAAAATAATGAAGAAACAAGCATGTCCTTGCAGAGATTTGTCTATAGAGGAAAACGGCAGAAGATGGGACAAGATGTTTGGGGAGTACAAGCCAGGAGAGGCAGTATGCAGGATAAAGACAGACGTTGCGCACAAGAACCCTGCAATGAGAGACTGGCCTGCAATGAGAATAAATGACCACACGCACCCAAAGCAGGAAACAAAATACAGGGTGTGGCCCTTGATGAACTTCAGCGTGGCAATAGACGACCATTTATTAGGATTGACGCATGTTATAAATGGAAAAGAGCATGCAGACAATGCAAAAAGACAGAAATACATATTTGATTATTTCAAATGGAAACGCCCAGAATACATCAATTGGGGAAGAATCAATTTTGAAGGCATGGAAGTAAGCTGCTCAAAAACAAAACAAAAAATAGAATACGGCGAATTTGAAGGATGGGATGACATACGGCTTCCTTTTATCCGCGCTTTGAAAAGAAGAGGGTTCCAGCCAGAGGCATTCATTCATTTTGCAGTTGACATGGGTGTGTCTTTAACAGACAAGACAGTGAGCAAGGATGAATTTTTCAAGACAATAGATGCATTTAACAAGGACGTTATAGACCCGATAGCAAACCGGTATTTTTTTGTGGAAGAGCCAATGGAAATCCTGATAAAAAATGCGCCTGCACAAGAAGTCCAGCTAAAATTGCATCCAGACAATCCAAAAAAAGGCCTCAGGAAATTCAAATGCGCTGATAAATTCTACATAACAAAAGCAGACCACAAGGATTTGAAGGCAAACAAGCTGTACAGACTGATGGACTGCCTTAATTTCAAGAAAAAAGGAAAAGAATTCTTATTTGAAAGCACAGATTATAATGAGTATAAGGAAAAAGGAACTGCGATAATACACTGGCTTCCGGTATCAAAGGACCTGGTTGATGTTGAAGTGCTGATGCCTGACAATACAACAGTCAAAGGCCTTGGCGAGGCAGGCATGAGCAAGCTAAAAACAGGAGATATTGTCCAGCTGGAGAGATTCGGGTTCTGCAGATTAGATGAAATAAAGGCAAAGAAGCTGAAGTTCTGGTTTACTCACAGGTGAAGCTGATAACTTCACAAGGCGGTATTAGCCCTTAAATTTGCGTTAACTTTAAATATCAGATACTTAAAAAGCAATATACAAATAGTGAGGTGGAACAAAAATGTTAATAGTAAAAGCAAAGATAAAGGAAGTTACAGGAGACGCTAATGTAGCTAGCGATTTCGCAGAAGCGCTTGACAAGAAAGTTGAGCAGTTAATCAAGGATGCTGTTGAAAGAGCAAAAGGAAACAACAGAAGAACAGTAATGGCAAAAGACCTATAATTTTGCCTTCACTTCTTTTTTTAACTTTTTTATTTTTGACTCTATTGTCTTTAGGCGCACTTTAGAAACAGTCTTGTCTTTTTTTGCTTCTGAATGAAGCTTCTCAAGCCGCTTAATTGATGCTTTCAAGTCTTTCAATTGCTCCTGCCTGGAAGAAGTCTTTTTCTTTATCTTTTCCTCAAGCTCTTTTATGTGCCTCTTTCTTGATTCTTTTGTCTCAAGATATTTTCCAAGCTTTTTCTCAAGCTGGTCAATCTTGCCAATTAATTTCCTGTGATGCTCTGCTTCTGCCTGCTGCACAGAATGAATCTTTTTTTCTTTTTCAAGTGCATCAGCAATGTCTTTTTCCAGCTCTTCAACATGCTTCTTGATAGAAGAAGTGCTGATCTTCTTTAACTGAGATATCTGTGCTGACAGCTTCTGCTTTGCAAACTCCCGCTGGTCCAGCTTATGCTTGGCAATGCCTAGGTAAAGCAATAATGTTTTTGTTTTCCCGAGGTCTATGTCAGGAGAAATCATATTATTCCGAATCTCTTCTTTCTAGGGGGTGCTGGAGGAGCTCTTGGCGGAGGCATTCCAGGGGCAGGCCTTGGTGGCGGTCCTGGAGGCATGCCTGACCTTGCAGGCGGCATTCCAGGAGGCCGCATAGGCGGAGCAGGCCTTGGCTTTGGAAGAGCTTTTCTCTCTCCTTTCACAATATCTGCAAGAGCAACCATTCCCTCTGCAATATCTGCCTGCTGCTCCAGCAGCTTGTCCATCTTTTCAGTCAAAGGCTTCATCTTCTCCTTGAAGCCCAAGCCAATCTCCTCTGTCCTTATCTCATGCCTTGCCTCGTCAAATATCTGAAGCAGCTTGTCCAGCTTCTTGTTCAATTCAACAAGAGAAACATGCATTTTTTTAGTAGGCGTAATCTCAAACTCTTTTAGCTTCCTGAGCTCTTCCTTAAGCTCTTCAATTTCCCTGTGAGGCATTAGCTCATACTCTTCAGGTTCTGATTTAGAAACATGTTTAGCTTTCTTGGCCATCATATCACCATCTTTTTTATTATAGACTTTAAAATATACTTGGTTTATAAATATTTCGTTTAAAAAGATTATTTTTAAACAAATTTGGAACTTCAAAGAATTTTCAATTTTTGTTAAAAAAACATAAAGATTTTTATATGAGCACAAGATTCTTTTGATCGGTGGGTAATATGAAAACCGGCGAATACGGAGCAGTGGATATTCTTCATCAATCTGATGATATTTCATCTTATCTTTTGGAAATTTCGCCAGACTGCGTTGCAAGAATAATGCCGAGCGAGAAAGATGTTGGCAAAAAAATAATATACCATTATCAAAATGGGTATGGGCGCTTTATCTTCAAGGAAGACCGGAAAAAGATATCCCGGCGAATAGACTGTATTCCTGCAGAATATGTCCCACATAGGATTATTAATGACAGCAGCGCAAATCCGCTGCAGATGCTTATTGCAACCAATTTCCCGCTTGACGTGGAAAATATTTCTTTTGCAAAAAATGAGATTCCAACAGTTAATTTTCGTTCAGGAGGAAAAACAGTTGATTCTACCTGCGGCCCTTTAAGAGAGCTGGTTAATGATATCGGAGGCGTAAGTATAGCATATATTAAAATCAACCCTGAAAGAACAACAGATATGCACAGGCATCCTTTCCTGGAATTCTATTTAGTTGACGAAGGCAGCGGAAGAATTGTTATCGGCGAACATGAAAAATCAATAACAAAAAGCACCCTTGTTCGCATTCCAGAGCATGAAGATCATTGTGTAATAAATGAGAGCAAAGACAAGACACTAGACTTGATTGTCATAACATGCCCTAGATTTGATCAAAGCCAAGTTGTGCACACAGAAAAAAAATAAGAAATCTAACCCATTGGAGGCATGCCTGGTGGCATTCCGCCCGGAGCAACAGCCTTTCCGCCTGCAATGACATCATCAATCCTTAATATCATCTGAGCAACTTCTGAAGCAGAGCTTAGAGCCTGGGTCTTTATCTGAAGCGGCTCAATCACGCCGGCATTCCAGGAGTCAACAGTCCTGCCTGTAAAGACATTGATTCCTGCCCAAAGCTTTTTCTTGTCATGAGCTGCTTTCAGGTCAGTCAAGACATCAATAGGATCAAGTCCTGCGTTCTCTGCAAGAGTTCTTGGAATAATTTCCAGTGCATTTGCAAAGCCAAGAACAGCCAGCTGCTCTCTTCCTGACAATGAGTTTGCGAACTTTCGCAACTGCTTGGCAACCTCGATCTCAGGAGCGCCTGCGCCTCCTACAACCTTGCCGATCTTTAATGCAGAGGCAACATCACCGACAGCATCTGTCATAGCTCTCTTAACCTCGTCAACAACATGTTCTGTTCCGCCCCTCACAAGAACAGTCACAGACTTGGGATTCTTGCAACCAGTCACAAATATCAGCTCTTCATCGCCGATCTTTTTTTCCTCAACAAGGCCTGCTTTTCCCAGGTCATTTGCACTTAAATCATCCAGATTTGTAACAATCCTCGAACCAGTGGCCCGTGCAATAGCTTCCATGTCGCTTTTCTTCACCCTTCTTGCTGCAAGGATGCCTTTCTTTGCAAGGAAATGCTGTGCAATATCATCAATGCCCTTCTGGCAAAAGACAATGCTCGCCCCTGATGCAGAAATCTTTTCAACCATTGCATTAATCATCTTCTCTTCCTGCTCAAGAAAAGCCTGCATCTGCATAGGGTCTGTGATTGAAATCTTTGCATCCATCTCAGTGTCTTTTATCTCGACTGCTGTATTAATTAATGCAATCCTTGCATTACTGACCATCTTTGGCATGCCTGGATGCACGATTTCTTTCTCAATAACAACACCGTCAACAAGCTCTGTGTCCTCAACGCTTCCGCCTACTTTTTTCTCAAGCTTTATGTGTTCAGTATCAAAAGAAATGCCAGAATCCTTTTTCTCAACAACTTTCTTGACTGCTTTTATCGCAATATCACTGAGTTTTTCTTTTGCAGCTTCTGCGCCTTTTCCATAGATTGCTGTCATCGCAACCTTTTTCAGGATTGCATCATCTTTTTCAGTGACTTTTACAGCAATATCATTCAATATCTCATTTGCTTTTTCAGCAGCCTGCCTGTAGCCCCTGACAATGACAGTAGGATGGACCTCCTGCTCCAGCAGGGTTTCTGCCTGCTTCAGCAGCTCTCCTGCAATGACAACTGCAGTCGTGGTGCCGTCTCCAATCTCAGCTTCCTGTGTCTTTGCGACCTCTACAATCATCTTTGCAGCAGGATGCTCAATCTGCATCTCTTCAAGGATTGTCACGCCGTCATTTGTAACAGTGATATCTCCCATAGAATCAACAAGCATCTTGTCCATGCCTTTCGGCCCAAGAGTAGTCCTTACAGTCTCAGCGACCAGCTTGGCTGCCATTATATTGTTTTTTTGAGCATTCTTTCCGCTAGTCCGTTGAGTGCCTTCTGGCAAAATGAATATTGGTTGAACTTCTTTAGACATATTATCCACCCCTGATTACAAAGAAAATGAGTAAGCGGTACTTTATAAAGGTTATGAAATTGCAACGCAATTTTAGAACCTCAAAAAATTCTTTGATTTTTTGTTGGTTATGAAATTGCGCTTATTTCTTTCCGCTTCCTGTAGGCAGTTTATTTCTTTGGCCGCTGTATACTAGTTTCTCAATAGTTTGTTCATGCGGATTATAAGCAATGAATGTCTTGTTCTTATCGCTTCCTGTCCATTTCAACACAAAACGTACATGGCTCACAAGATCCTGCCCGCCGATATCAACAATAGCATACTGCTTGTCTTTAAGAGAATTTTTATTGAAACTCTCTACAAATACAGGAGTCTGCACGTCATGCTCAATATCAAAAATAACGTCAGCAAGCTCTTCTAAAGGAATAGCAACCCCGCATTCAGCAAGGAATCCTTCTTTTATTTTTGCCGGGCGCGATTCTTCTATCTGTACTCTCGCAGTAAATTCACTCGTATCTTTTGTTGAATAATCTTTTGCCGGCATATCTGTGTATGCTTTATTTCTTCCACTAACCATTTAGTCCTCACCCCGAATTTGAACAGAAAAAAGAATAAGTATATAAATTTTTGTAAATCCGCCGATCCTGTTTTAATTCTGAGGCGTAGCTATTTTATTGCACATTGCCTCATATTCGCGGGTTTCATACTTGGCTCCATTTCCCAGCAAAGGCGCTGTGTCTTCTCCTCCACGAATGTTTGGTGATTTAGCATATACTTCGGCAAGTTCTGCATTTCCTGCGCATGCAGAAGCAACAAAGTCTGCAATATCCTCGCCGCCTGTGTAATAAAATGATTCTGCAAGTGACTGCAATAGCTGCTCTTCAGCAAGTGTTCTTCTATTCATTTTTGTCTTCCTCCACGAATGTGCATTGAAAGTTTACAGAGGTTTATAAAGCTTGTGACCAAATTTTTAAAAAAGTTGGCAAAAACCTTAGTTTTTGGCAACCTCAAAAACGTTGCACGTTTTTGATGTTTGACTAAAGCGCTCTTTGTTCAGGCTCCAGAAGCAATCTATATGATATTTGCTTACGCAAATATGTGTTCAACTCTTCTCTCGCCTTCACAATATCGCGCGTACGAAATTGCTTGCTATTCTTGTTTTCGCAATAAGCGGTTATCTCTACCAAAAAGAATATATATCTGCAGGAATTCTGGGAAAACATGATAATCACAATATCAGGAGAACCTGGCTCTGGAAAGTCGACAATTGCAAAAGCACTTGCTGAAAAATTCAACTTAAAGCTTTATTCTGAAGGCGATTTTTTCAGGGAATTGGCTGAAGAAAAAGGAGTCTCTCTTCTGGAATTGAACAAGATGGCAGAAGATGACCCCTCTATTGACAAAGCTGTCGAGGAAAAAGCGAAAAAGCTGGTTGAAGAAGCAAAAGATAATTTTGTGATAGATGGAAGAACAGCTTTTCGCTTGCTGCCAAAATCATTGAAGATTTATTTGAAGGTGGATATTGATGATGCTGCAAAAAGAGTGCAAAAAAGGCGTCAGCTTGGTGAGGAGAAAGAAATGACAATAGATCAGACAAAGGAAAACTTGTTGAAAAGAGAAGAGAGCGAGGTAAACAGGTTCAAAAAATATTTTAAGATTGATGTAACAGACGAATCACAATATGATTTAATCATAGATACAACCGGGCAGACATCTGAAGAGAGCATAAAACAAGCTGTTGAATGGGTCAATTCGAAAGCTTTAAATTCTGATTAAGAAAAAGAAGAGCCATGGCAATAAAAAAAGACGATTTCATTGAGATTGAATATACCGGCAGGCTAAAAGAAGATAATTCTGTATTTGATACTACAGATGAAAACCTGGCAAAAGAAATCGAGATATACAATCCAAATGCAGGCTACGGACCTGTGATAATCTGCCTTGGAGAAGGACAGATAGTGAAAGGATTAGACGATGCATTGATTGGAAAAGAGCCCGGAAAGCACAAGATAGAGCTGACAGCTGAGCAGGCATTTGGAAAAAAAGACGCAAAACTTATCCAGATGGTTCCTTTGATGAAATTCACGCAGAACGAGATCAAGCCGTTTCCAGGGCTGCAGGTCAATATTGATAATGCAATGGGAACAGTCAAGACAGTATCAAGCGGACGAGTTCTTGTTGACTTCAACCATCCATTGTCAGGAAAAGACATAATCTATGAGCTTGAAGTCAAGAGAATCGTGACAGACAAGAAAGAACAGATAGAATCATTGATACAACTGCTTATAGGAATAAAAGATGTGACTGTTACAATGGAGGGAAACAAAGCAAATGTGGCAATGCCTGCAAATGTTCCTCCGCAGATTGCAGAAGAACTCAAGAAAAAGATAAAAGAGCTAACAAAAGTGGATGATGTCTCATTTGTAGACGTCAGAAAAGAAGCAGCAGCAAAGAAACCTGAAACAAAGAAAAAAGAGGAGCAAAAAGAGGAAAAAGAAACTACCACTCCAGCACAGTAAAGTATATATACTAGTTCTTTCTTAGTCTGGAAAGAGGGTTTGGGAGAAAATGGATTTCATAAAACCAGTCAATTCTGAGGAAAGCATTCCAACGGCACAACCTGCACAACCGCAGTCAATACAGCCTTCTGTATCAAAATCATCGCAGGATGCAGAGCTGGAAGAGCTTCTTGCACAGCAAAAGGCAAGCATAAAAGTATTCGGCTCAGGCGGAGGCGGAAACAACACAATAAACAGGATAACAGAAGTAGGTATACAAGGCGCAGCAACAGTGGCTGTAAACACAGATGCCCAGGATCTGCTGTACACAACAGCAGACAAGAAAATCCTCATCGGCAGGGAAGTCACAAAAGGACTGGGAGCAGGCTCTGACCCTAAGATAGGTGAAGAGGCTGCAAGAGAAAACGAACATGAAATAAAAAAAGCGATTGGAACAGCTGACATGGTGTTTGTGACGTGCGGCTTGGGCGGCGGCACAGGAACCGGCAGTGCTCCAATAATAGCTGAAGTTGCAAAAAAAGGCGGTGCTTTAACTGTTGGAATTGTAACAATGCCCTTTACAATGGAGGGCAACAGGCGTTATGATAATGCAGTAATCGGGCTGGAAAGACTGGAGCATGTTGTTGATACATTAATCGTGATACCAAATGACAAGCTTTTAGAGCTTGCCCCTGATTTGCCGCTGCACACGGCATTCAAGGTAGCAGATGAAATTCTTACAAACGCTGTTAAAGGCATAGCAGAGCTGGTGACAAGAGCAGGATTAGTAAATCTTGATTTTGCAGACATAAGAGCAGTCATGGCAAACGGCGGAGTCGCGCTTATTGGAGTCGGGGAAAGCGATTCTGAAAATCGTGCTGTTGAGGCAGTAGAGAAAGCAATAAGCAATCCTCTATTGGATGTTGACATCACAGGAGCATCAGGTGCCTTGATAAATGTTTGCGGCGGAAAAGACATGAAACTGAATGAAGCAAGAAAAGTTGTCGAGACAGTATCACAAAGGCTTTCTGAAGACGCAAGAATAATCTGGGGCGCGCAGATATACGAAGATTTAGGCGGCAACCTGCGGACAATGCTGATTGTTACAGGCGTCAAGTCACCACAGATATTCGGCCCTGCAAAAAAGATGTCAACAGAACAGAAAAGAGAGATTGAAGAAGAATTAGGTATTGAGTTTGTGGATTAGAATTTACGAAACTTTATATACCTTCTAACTTTTATTATCGCTATGAATGTGGGAATACTTTTTGCAATAATCGCTGCGTTGTCTTTTGGTGTATGGACTGTATTTCACCAATATGCAGCAGAACACATTAATTATTTGTTTGGTGCAATAATTGTTTCTCTTACTGCAGTTATTCTGGGGCTAGTTTTTTTAATACCGCAAATAAAAACAATAACAATATACAGCAATCCTAAAGGTATTTTATTTGCAGCACTTGCAGGTGTTTGTGCTTTAGCAATTGATTTTTTTGCATTGAAAGCATACGGTTCTGGATTGTCGATTTCTGTAGGAGGCCCGGTCATTATCGGAGGCAGTGTAGCAATTGCAGCAGTGCTGGGGTTTTTCTTAGGAGAATCTATAACTTTATTGAAGATATTTGGATTAGCGCTTGTGATAGCAGGTTCTGGCATACTTTCTGCACTTAGCTGAACTATTCGTTAACTTTTTATACTACTCCTTATTTTTTCTGAGTACTATGGAAGAGCATAAAGAAGAACCAGAGATGCAGAAAGACATCAAAGAAATAGAAGAGTCTCCTACAGGCGGTGAGATACCTAAGAAAGTAGAGCAGCAGCCTACGCAGATGTTCATAGCAAAGAAAAGAGACGAGGAAAAGATTTCTGCAAAACCGTCGTGGAAAGAAAGATTGTGGGCTTTTTTAAGGGAATGCAAGAGAGTCCTGAAGATCACAAAAAAGCCAGACAAGGTAGAATTAAAGACAATTGTCAAGATTTCCGGACTGGGAATCATAGCAATCGGCTTGATAGGATTCATAATACACTTTATCAAGGAACTGCTTTTTTAATCATCACAATGCTGCGCTACGTTCTGCTGTGGAAATCTCCTGTTACCCAGATTTATAAGACCCTGCATTTGCATCTGCGAACTTCGCAGGCAGCATTGCTGATATCATCGAAACCTTTTTAAACTATTAAATAATTTTACTCTATAAAATCTTCTTTCAAGAAATAAAGAGGTAGGGTAACCTAAAATGACTGAAGAAAAAAAACCAAAAACACATATTTTCGCGTTGAGAACAACTGCGAACCGGGAAGACCAGGTATTGGACTTCCTCAGCTCTAATGTCCAGAAGAAAGGGCTTGCTGTTTATGCAGCAATAAGGCCGCACGGCATGAGGGGCTATATCTTTGTGGAAGCAGCTGACAGGATAAATGCAGAACAGGCTGCATTCAACGTGCCGTATGCAAGAGGCATACTTCCAAAAGAGATAGACTACAAGGAAATAGAGCACATGCTTGAGCAGGTCAAAAGAGACGTCAACATAAAGAAAAATGACATTGTAGAGATAATCTCAGGACCATTCAAGAGAGAAGAGGCGAAGATAACAAGAATAGACAAGGCAAAAGAAGAAGTTGTTGTCGAGTTATTGGGCGCGGCAGTTCCGATTCCTATAACAGTAAAAATGGATTCAGTCAAAGTCATAAGAAGAGAGACAGAAGAGGAAGAGGAGAAAGAAGCGCAAACCTTATAAATTATCATCAAACAATAAAACAAAATGGCAGATCAAGTGATTGAAGCATTGGTGGAGGGTGGAAAAGCAACAGCAGCACCGCCTTTAGGACCTGCATTAGGACCAGCAGGAGTGAACATAGGACAGGTAGTTGCAGAAATAAACAAGAAGACAGCAGACTTCAAAGGAATGAAAGTTCCTGTCAAAGTTACTGTCAAGGACGATAAGTCCTTCACGATTTCTGTCGGCACGCCGCCGGTTTCTGCTCTTGTCAAGAAAGAGGCAGGCATAGAGAAAGGCGCTTCTAATCCGTTGACAGACAAGGTTGCTGACCTCAAGATTGAACAGATAATCAAGATCGCAAAGATGAAGACAGATGCCCTTCTAGGCAAGGACATGATTTCAAAAGCAAAAGAAATAATCGGCTCATGCGACAGCATGGGAGTGATGGTTGAAGGCAAGCAGGCAAGAGAAATCATCGAAGCTATCAACAAAGGCGAATTTGTAGAAAAGATCAAGGCAGGAAAGACAGAGCTTTCTGCAGAAGAACTGAAAAAACTGGAAGCAGAGAAGAAGAAACTGCAGGAAGAGCTTGAGAAGAAGAGAAAAGAATACGAAACAAAAGCAAAAGACATAATTTCAAAGATGGAAGGACAGACCAGAGGAGCAATAAAAACAAAACTATTGGACGCTGGCGTGCCTTCTGTAATCATAGAAGAGCTGCTGCCAGCAGAAACAAAAGAAGCTGGAGCAAAACCTGCAGCAGCAGGAGCAAAGCCTGCAGCAGGCGGCAAAGCACCGGCCAAAAAGTAAAGGGGTATAATGGAAAAAGGACAAGCAGCAATCGAATTCATGCTTACTTACGGCTGGGTAATTCTTGTGGTGATAGTTGCAGTAGGGGCATTGCTTTATTTTGGATTCTTGAGCCCAGAGACATTTGGCAGGCCGCATTGTGAAATAATTCCCGGGCTGGAGTGCGCTGAATTCAGAGCAACAGGAGATGCGCTTACATTAACAATAGAAAACAAGCTCGGACAAGACATATTTATTCAGAGAATACATGATGTTGAAGGAAAATGCTCATTTGAAGAAGGAAAAGCAGTCAAAAACAGCGAACAAGAAACTTTTGTGCTTTCTAAATGCAAGCACGGCGCTAAAGGAGAGCGGCTGAAAACAGATGTCACGCTTGCATATCAGAGTTCTACAGGCATAAATCACACAGAAAACGCTGAGATACTTGCATTTATTGAATAGTTCTATATATAGCAAAATATTTATACTATGAAGTAAAATTCCAGTATAAATGAGCTTAAAAACTGTGGTGATAGGAACCCTTGGATTGGGTATTCTAGTTACTGCTATTGCCATACTATTAAGCTTCACGTCAGGCGAAAGTCCGACACCTGAGCTGATTCCCACCATAGCGGACTTACACCAGCACAGGATAGATTCTGTGGAAAAAGCAAAGGATATCGCAAAAATAGATGAGATAGTGACAGATATTGACAATACCGCCATTACCGACGCGTGGCTTTCAATGCTGGACTGCCTTAAAGAAAAATGCGTTCCAGACGACTACTTTAATTTTATCATGATTGTAATAAATGAAAAAAGCCACGATATAAAGTACAGCAATCTGTTGACAAATATACTTATAACGCAAAGATACTGGGGAACCGAGAATATTGTAGATTTTTCAAAAGCATTGACAGCAGCGAATACAGATATCGAAGCCCTCCACAACAAAGCAGTCTCAGACAAATGGCAGGAAATAGTTGACTGCAACGGCGTGTGCGCTGAGAAAGACAGCTTATTTTTTGAGATAATAAGCATTTTATCGAGATGAAAAAAATACTCCACAAGGTGGATAAGGCACGACTAAGGTTTGTAAAGGCAGAATTTGTTTTGCTCATGACTGTGCTTGTTCTTTTGGCGATGGTCTTTTCAAGACCTGAAATAATAGGTTATGCCAGCACGAACATACACAGCCAGGACTTGAATCTTGTTCTGGACCACAGCCAAAGCTTTTATCTGCGGTCAATAAGTGGAGAACCAGTTCATTTGACATCCTTGACAGTGAGCGGCGAAGTTCTGGGAAATGGAACTGCCTCAGTCTATATGGGCAATGAAGACGGAATAAAACACCTTGTTTTCAGGAACCTGAAAAGAAAAGACAGCACCCACAACAGGATCACAGGTACGAGCGTGGCAGGAAGCACATTAAGCGGATTAAGTGTTACAGGAAATGCAGTGCCTCCTAAAGAAGAAGGGCCTATATTAGACCTGCTTGAAGGAAGTTCACTGCATGGGTTTGAAACAGTGCCTGCCGGCTATCGCACTGTAACTGGAACATTCAACCATGTATGTATTGAAACATGCCTTCTGACTGCAAAGAATTTTGTGGGCAATAGGTTTAGGCTGGATTTCTACGTAGAGCCAGGAACAAAGCTCAAGATAAAAGACCTGGTCTATACCACGCTGGAAGAAATTTGAGGTACTTTTTTAAAGCCTCTGCTTATCTTTCATTCTTATGAACAAAGAATTACTCGCAGAACTGATAGAAGAATTGAAGCAGAAAAAGCTGTCTAAGGAGAAGCTTTCTCAAATAAAGAACAAGCTATGCAAGAAATACAAGGTAAGACAGCCTCCAACAGACATAGAGATACTTTTGCATGCTTCTCCAGAAGATGTTCAGCAGATGAATCTTGTTGCAAAACCAATGCGAACACAGTCAGGAGTTGCTGTGGTTGCTATAATGAGCTATCCTTTTGCATGCAAGCATGGAAGATGCCTTTATTGTCCCGGCGGTCCTGAAAGCTTTTTTGGAGATGTTCCCCAAAGCTATACTGGAAGAGAGCCTGCAACAATGCGGGCAATAAGGAACAAGTATGATGCTTATCTTCAGGTGTTTAACCGCCTTGAGCAGTACATTGCCCTCGGGCACATGCCTGACAAGATTGAATTGATTATTATGGGCGGAACTTTCCCAAGCTTTGACTTGAAATACCAGCAAGAATTTATTACTTATGCATTAAAAGCAATGAATGATTTTGGAAAAGAATTTTTTTCTAAAGGAAAGCTGGATTTTGTCAAGTACAAAAAATTCTTTGAGATGCCTGGAGACATGAGAGATGAAGCTAGAGTTAAAAGGATTCAGGAAAGAATGCGAAAATTGAAAGGAAAATCAACTCTTTCTAAAGAGCAGGAAAAGAATGAGACTGCAAAAATAAGATGCGTTGCAATGTGCCTTGAGACAAGGCCAGACTATTGCTTTGAGAAAGAGATTGATGAGATGCTGAAATTAGGGGGAACAAGAGTTGAGCTGGGCGTGCAGACTGTTTTTGAGCAGGTCATGAAGAAAATAAAGAGAGGGCACACTGTAAAAGACGCTGCAAAAGCAACACAATTGCTCAAGGATTCTTTCTTGAAAGTCGGCTACCACATGATGCCAGGCCTTCCTGGCTCCAGCACTGCAAAAGATGTCAAGATGTTCAAGGATTTGTTTTCAAATCCTGATTTCATGCCAGATGCTCTCAAAATATATCCCTGCATGGTCATTGAGGGAACAGAGCTTTATGATTTATGGAAACAAAAAAAGTACAAGCCATTGACAACTTCAACTGCTGCTAAAATACTTGTTGATGTCAAGAAATTTATTCCAAAATACTGCAGAGTGATGAGAGTTCAGAGAGATATTCCTACAACAATGATATCTGCAGGAGTTGACAGGACCAATCTAAGGCAGTACGTCTCTCAAATGCTGAAGGAAAAGAAAATAAAATGCAAATGCATAAGATGCAGGGAGCCAAGAGGAAGAAAAATTGATTTTTCTAAAGTAAAAATTCATAGGTTGGATTATGAAGCAAGCGGCGGTAAAGAGGTGTTTTTGTCTGCAGAAGCAGGAGATATCTTGCTGGGTTTCTGCCGGCTGAGGATTCCATTTAAGCCATTCCGGCCAGAGATAACAAAAGACTCTGCAGGCATAAGAGAACTGCATGTCTATGGAGCGGCAGTTCCAGTAGGCGAGAAAGGGGTAGCTGTTCAGCACAAGGGTCTGGGCAGGAAGTTAATGTCTGAAGCAGAGAAAATAGCAAAAGAAGAATTCAAATGTAATAAGATGCTTGTTATTTCTGGAATTGGAGTTAGAGAGTACTACAAAAAATTAGGATATAAACGAGACGGAGTTTATGTTAGTAAGCGTCTATAAAATGCACAAGCTAAAGCCGATTCCCGGCGGTATAAGATAATAAATTCTGTCAATAGCTTTTCCGAAAGTTTTATATAGCTTATTAGGCTGTATTGTAGCATGGGATTTGAAGAAAATGCAATAAACTTAATAAAAAATGCTTCTTCTGACTGCGAAGGATCACATAGCAGAAATCTCAAATATATTGCATTAGATTTACTTACCGAATCATATAATGTGCAGCATCTTGCAGCGCGGGCAAAAGAAGAAGGAATTGCTCAAAGATTGGGCTATATCTGCGATGTTACTGCCAAAGCCGCGCAGATTAGCGCAATACCTGCTTCAAAAGCATCTCAGCTGGCTCAAGAGCTGTATCGTGCGCCAACAAACTGGCAGTATTTAGATTCCACTCTTCCAGATTTTGCTAAACGAATTATTGCGCATTCTTCGTCTCAAACAGAATTGAATAATAAATGGAAAGTATATGCAGCATTTACGCCGACAGAATTAACAGACTGGATAGATTTGTATATTACAGAGGAATATGCTACCACACCAAAAAGGCAAAGAGCTTAATAAAACGGATATGTTAGGGATATTGCACGAACTAGATGATAATCTAGAGGGTATTCAAAGAAAAGTTAAATTATACGGGCTAGGAGGCACTTTTTTAGTCATTTCCGGAATTAGATATGTTTCTAAAGACGTTGATTTCATAGTTAGCAGAGAGGATTTTAGAACTTTAAGCGGGCCTGTTGCCGAGATAGAATGGAAAAAACGTGTCCGATTTGATTTGTTTCCTGATGGGCTTTTGCCTGATTATAAGTATTCAAGTTATGCAAACAATGCAAAAAGATTTTCGCGCAGTTTTAAAAATATTGAACTTTACTTTTTAGATACTGTTGATTTAGTATTAACTAAAGTGCTTGCAGGTAGAGATAGCGATTATCAGGATTTAGGACAAATGGAAATTTCTATTAAAAACGTGCCTCGCGAGGAATTGTTGCGAAGATTTGAGCAAGTTCAGCCAGCGCCAGAAAAAAAAGATGAGCTAACAGCCAAATTTGAAAGGTTTGTTTCAGAGTTCTACAAAAAATAAAATGCACAAGCTAAAACCAATCCCAAGAACAGAAGACATTGAATTCAAGCCTAAATTTATAGAGCGGTATTCTGCCTTGACTGATTGGGATGAGTTCAAGAAGTACACTTTATCATTTCTCCGCAAATCTATCCGCATAAATACCTTGAAAAAGCCCATAAGCGAGATCAAGAAGCGGATGAGCAATAACTGGAAGCTTGAGCAGATACCTTGGTGCAAGGAAGGATTCTGGGTAGAGCACAAAAAAGGAAGATTAGACGTTGGAAACACCGTTGAATATGCCCTTGGCTATTATTATGTTCAGGAAGCTGCATCAATGATTCCGCCAGTTGTTCTTGATCCTAAACCAGGAGAGATAGTTCTTGATATCTGCGCAGCTCCTGGAAGCAAAAGCTCGCAAATGGCGCAATACATGAAAAATAAAGGCGTCTTAGTTTCAAATGATGTCATAGGACAGAGGCTTGCTGCATTAGGAATCAACCTGCAAAGATGCGGGGTGAGCAATGCAGTAATCACGCAGATGAAAGGAGAGAAAATGAAAGGATTTGCATTTGACAAAGTGTTATTAGATGCTCCCTGCTCTGGAACAGGAACCATAAGAAAAAGCATAAAGACAATCAGGTGGTGGAATCCAGGGACAGTGAGGCATATTGCAGGCATGCAAAAGAAACTGATTTTAAATGCATTTGACTTATTGAAAAAAGGCGGAACAATGGTATACTCCACCTGCTCATTAGAGCCGGAGGAGAATGAAGGAGTAGTTGATTATCTCTTGAGGAACAGAAAGGATGCAAAAGTCGCTGATATCAAACTGAAAATAGAGCATGGCCCGGCTGTTCTGGAGTTTGGCAAGGAAAAATATGATAAAAGCATAAAGAAATGCCTGCGATTATGGCCGCAAGATAATGATACTGAGGGATTCTTCGTAGCGAAGATAATCAAGAAGTAACGTTATCAACAACTTCTTTCAAAGCATTAGCAGACTTTTCTAAAGCCTTTTTTTCTTCTTCATTCAGGTCTATCTTTATTTGCTCTTTTATTCCATCCTTATTGATTCTGCAGGGCATGCTCAGGCAGACATTATGATCTGGCAGCAAAGTTGATACTGGAACTGTAATCTCTTCATCTTTCAAGACAGCATTGACAACTTTTGCAATGCACAAGCCAATTGCATAATATGTTGCGCCTTTCTTTGAAATAACTTCTGCTGCAGATTTCTTTGTATTCTCAAAGATATCCAACACTTCAGGGGTTATTTCCAGATTCTTGCCATCTATCTTAGCAGCACTCAGCCAGGGAAATGCAGTTGCACCATGCTCTCCTAAGACCAAGGCATCAACCGTAGAAGTCTCTGCATTGAAATGCTCTCCCAGCAAGAACTTGAATCTTGCAGTGTCAAGCATTGTTCCTGTCCCAAAGACCTTGTTTGGAGGAAATCCGCTGTACTTAATCGCAAGATGCGTCAGGACATCAACTGGATTTGCCACAAGCAGCAAAATACAATCCTTATTGAATTCAATTATCTTTGAAATGATGTCTTTCAGTATCACGGCATTCTTGTTAATCAAGTCAAGCCGGGTCTCTTCAGGCTTCCTTGGCAGGCCTGCACAGATGACAATAATATCTGCATCTTTGCAGGCAGAATAATCTGCAGCATGAATTTTTGCATTAGGTACAAATTCCATGCCATGACAAAGATCCATTGCATGGCCTTCTGCCAAATCCTTGCAGACGTCTATCAAAACAATTTCATCTGCAGCGCCGTCTTTCATCAAGGCGTATGCTGCAGTAGAACCCACTGCTCCTGTTCCAATGATTACTGCTTTTTTCATGCCGTCAATAAAAAGAAGAGGATATATAAAGCTTGTTAAACATAAGAACATGCAATCTTGTCCTTGATTTTCTCTTTTCTTTGAGGAACCTGCTCCTTATTTTTTCGCTCTGCACGGATTTTCTCAAGAAACGCTTCTCTTTCTTCTTCAAAAACCTTGAAGCTGTCTGCGTGGTATTCTTCAAAATGTCTTATTTCACACTCCAGGCTGACAGGGGATTTTGCATGAATTGCTCCAGAAAGCCTTGCCCGGCCTTCATCAACTCCGCCGCCATAAATAAAGGAAGTTATTCCTTTGTAAGATGCGACAAAACTGATATCATAGCCATCTATCAATATCTCAGAAATCTCAACATCTTCCCAGCCCCTGTTCGGGGTTAAACACCTGTATTTGTTCTTTTTTTCAGGATTTCCTATCAATCCTGCAGTAAAAATATAATCAAATTTAGTCGCAGGATCAGTCAAATGATATTTTGCTTCGTCTGTTGAATCTGCAACCACAAATTCAAGCTTTTTAACATCTGTGCCAGAATAAACTTTCTCAAGAACACTCATGAGAGAGCCGTTGTAGCCCACCAAAAGGATGCGCCTATACCCCTTGTCAGCAGACGGCTTTTCAGGAGGCAGGCCTATGTTTGACGGTGTTCTCCTTTTTTCTTCTCTTGCTTTTTCTTTGAGCAAGCCAGGGTCGTCAGGAGATATATCCTCACCAAGTATTCTCTTTATTCTTAAATTATGCAAGTCTCTATCTGCCATTTTTCTCACTCACGTATTAATCACTATCTTTAGACGAAAAGACTGGAAGCTATATATATTCGACGACATATTTGCCTTAAAACATAGAATTATGACAAATTTATAAAGAAAATGACAAATTTGCGAAAGTTTTATTAATGATAACGTCTTAGAAATATGCATGGCGAATAAAAAAAATATAAACCAGGAAGTTTGGCACATTCTAAGAAGCGACTTGGCAATACAGAAAGATCTGCACAGGAAATTATTAAACACAAGAGCCTTGGCAAAATTTATCATATCAAAATACATGCTGAGAGCATCACTTGATTCAGTCATATCAGCAATAAGGCGGTTCCAAAGCCAGGAAAAATACCTAAAAGAAGAGACTGCTTTGCAGAGCTGCTTCAAGGGAGCAATTGTTTCAACAAAGAACAACGTAGCATGCATTACATTGAAACTGCGCCCTATTGATTTTTTCAAGAAATTCTGCACAGCACCAAAATACACGGTGAGGATGACAACTGGAAGCGGGGAAGTGAAAGTGATGGTTGAACAGCCCCGCTTAATTGAACTCAAGAAAATATTTGACAAAGATGATATCAAAAAAATACAAAATCGTCTGAGCGAGATAACTGTAAAGCTTAGCACAAAATCCCTGGAGACAAAAGGGGTCTTGGCAAGGATCTCAAGCGAGATTGCTTTGGCAAACATAAACCTGCAGGAAATGGTGGTTTGCCCTCCAGAATTCCTTATTTATGTGCAGGAAAAAGATATTGTAAAGGCGCATGAAGCAATCCTTAAGCTTTGTTAATCTAGTATCTTATATTTCGCTCTTGCCCGGGAACTCGCAGCAGCCCTGCACAGCTCTTTGTCTTTTTGCTCTAATTTTTCATACAAGTCTCTTGCAAAAGCCTCATATTCTTCCTCTGACTTGAACAACGGCTCTGGAGCAGGAGGGCCCATAATCTGGTATGCAAGCATTGCGCGGGGGTTTTTCTTTAGGAACTTCTGGGTTTCTTCATCTAAATCTGAGATATCATGTTCAAGCATATGATAAATTAAAATGATAGGATATATAAATTTTATCATAAAGTTTATATAACTCATCCACTAAGCTGAACTAAAAGAGGTGAAGCTTTATGGTCAACGTTGCAATCAATGGCTTTGGAAGGATAGGAAGGCAGGTTTTTGAAATTGCGCTGAAAAACAAGGTAAATATTGTTGCAGTAAATGATCTCACTGACACAAAAACACTTGCTTATCTTTTGAAATATGACTCTGTATACGGCAGATATCCTGGAAAGATTTCTTATGACAAGGATCACATAATAATTGACAACAAAAAAATAAAAGTTTTTGCAGAACAGGACCCTGCAAAACTGCCATGGAAAAAACTGAAAGTGGATGTTGTTGCAGAATGCACAGGTTTCTTTACAGAAAAATCCGGGGCGATGAAGCACATAAAAGCAGGAGCAAAAAAAGTTCTGATAAGCGCGCCTGCAAAAAACCCAGATATAACTGTTGTGTTAGGAGTAAACTTTGACAAATATGACAAGAAAAAGCACAACATAATCTCAAATGCGTCTTGCACAACAAACTGCATAGCGCCGATGGTAAAAATTTTGAATGATGCATTCGGCATAGTGAACGGCTTCATGACAACAGTGCATGCATATACTTCAACACAGAAACTTGTTGACGGGCCCGCAAAAAAAGACGTAAGAAGAGGAAGAGCCGCAGCAGTCAACATAGTGCCGACAACTACCGGAGCGACAAAGGCAGTGGTAGAGACTATTCCAGAGCTGAAAGGCAGATTAAACGGGATGGCTTTAAGGGTTCCTGTTGTGTGCGGCTCAATATGCCAGTTTACAGCTGTCCTGAAAAAGACAGCAACATCAGAAGAGGTCAATACAGCATTCAAGAAAGCTGCTCAGAAACTTAAAGGATTGCTGGAGTATTCAGAAGAGCCACTTGTAAGCACAGACATAATAAAAAATCCACATTCATGCATCTTTGATTCTCTTACAACACAGGTTGTTGGAGGAAACACTGTAAATATCTGCGGCTGGTATGACAATGAGTGGGGATATTCTGCAAGAATGGTTGATATATTAAAGAAACTGATATGAGATTCAACACACTAAAAGACGTGGATGTTGCAGGCAAAAGAGTTCTAGTAAGAGTGGACTTTAATGTGCCGATGGACAAGAAAGGAAAAATCCTTGATGACCGGAGAATAAAGGCAGTTATTCCTACAATAAATTACTTGACAAAGAAAAAAGCCATAGTAATCCTGATGTCGCATCTGGGAAGGCCAGAGAAAGTAGACGATAAGCTGCGTATGGACAAGATTGCAAAAAGACTAAGCAAACTGCTGAAGAAACATGTAATAAAATTAGATGACTGTCTTGGAGCAACTGTTGAAGACCAGATAAATGAGATGCAGACAGGAGAGGTGTGCCTGCTTGAAAACTTAAGATTCTATCCAGAGGAAGAAAAAAACAACAAGCTGTTTGCACAGGGGCTTGCTGAATTTGCAGACGTGTATGTTAATGACGCTTTTGCGACAATGCACAGAGAGCATGCATCTGTATCAGGAGTGCCTTATTTTCTGCCAAGCTGTGCAGGAATGCTTGTCCTGAAAGAAATAAAACAGCTGGAAAAAGCACGCAAGCCAAAAAAGCCGTTTTTTGCAATCATCTGCGGAGCAAAAGAAGACAAGCTAAAAGCAGCAGAGAAGATGTTTACCAAAGCAAGCAATCTTTTCATAGGCGGAATACTGGGAAATATCTTATTAAAGGCGCGTGGCTGCAAAATCGGAAAATCCAAGATTGAGAAAGTCAAACTCAAGAAGAAATTTGTCAACAGCAGGAAAGTCATAAGCCCAGAGGATGTTTTTGTGGCAAACAAACTGGCTCCTGGTGCGAAAACTAAAACAGTTGACGTAAATGATGTGCCTGCAAAATGGATCATAGTGGACATAGGCCCCAAGACCCTTAAAAAAATAAAAGATGTCGCAGGACACAGCAAGACAATATTCTGGTCAGGGCCTCCCGGCTTGTTTGAGATAAACAAGTTTGCAAAAGGAACAAAAGCAGTTGCAAGAATACTTTCGCAGGCAGGCAAGGTGACAATAGCAGGAGGAGGAGATACTGCAGAAGCAATAGACAAGTTCAAGCTTGCAAAAGGATTCACTCACGTAAGCACAGGGGGGACAGCAGCAGTGGAATATGTAGAAGGCAGAGAACTGCCAGGAATAAAAGCATTGATAGAAAGCAAGAAACGGTTTGGCTAGACAACAAGCTTGACTTGCGTACCTGTTATCTTCCTTAAATTCTCAATCAAGGCATCTTCAAGCTCTTTGATGCTTGTTTTTTCAAGCTCTTTTGAAAATAATGCAATCTTTCTTTCAACATCAATCCGCATGTTCTCTCTTTTTTCAATGTCTGCTTTCTTTTCTTTCAGCAGCACAACAACATCAAGATTTTCCAGCTGTTTTCTGATCTTGTCCTGCTCCTGCTTGGCTTGGCCGTATTCTGTCAAGAAACTGCCGAGATAATCTTTTGTCAGCAGCTTCAATGTTTCAAGTGTGCGGTCTTTTTTCTTATCCTTCAAGTCAATTTTGTTGTTCATTACGGCCATTTCCAAGTCATGCAGCGCCTTAAGGATGCTCAAGTGAAGATCTTTCATCAATGCATCCAAAGGAGACTCAATATATCCTTGTACAAGAAGCCTGTGCCTGTAAGTTATCCTCTCAAATTTTCTTAAGGCATGATTGATGACAGAAAAAGGTGTTGTTATCCTTTCGCGGGTCTCTTCTATCTTTGCCTGGATTTTTTTCAATGAATCTTTCAAGGCGTTAAGTTCCTTATCTTTCTGCAGCAATGCGATATCTTCCTTTAACTTAGCTATTTCAGCAGTGTGATCGTCAAGCTCTTTTTGAGCATTTTCAAGGTCTTTTTCAAGAGCGGTTTTCAGCTTCAGTTTTGTCTGGAAATCAACAATCGCTTTTTTAGTATCATCAAGGATATGCAATCCTGCATTATCAAATGCCTGCTTGAATGAATTTATTTCTTTGCTTATATTGCCTACGCCAGCCATGGCCTGCCTTGACTCGTTTGCAAAAAACTCCTGCAGAATCTGGAAAGACTTGGCAGTTCCCTGCATAAGCTCTTTTAATTCATTCTGCACAGCAGAATGAAACACAGGAAAATTATGCACTGTATCTGGAGCATAAATCTTGTCTAAGAATAGATTGATTTTCTTTGAATACGCGTCCCTGTTGCCATGCATGAAATGCTTTGCTCTTTCTGGAATATCTGGATTCATCAGTTTAGCTTCATTCAGTGCATTGATATTGCTTCTTGCCTGCTCTATTTCCTGAGAAATCTTTTGATTAGTCTCTTTTAGCAAGGAATTAAGCTCTTCTATTTTTGGCTTTGTTTTTTCCTCAAACCAGGAACTTAAATTAGCTAATTCAATCTCTTCTGTTTGGACTTCCGGCTCTTTGCTAAATAACTTTTTTAAAAAACCTAACATACATCTAGCTAGAGGGAGAATATTTATATAGATTTGGGTGCAACTAACAATATAATGAAGAAGATACATTCAAAACAAAAAGAAATGAAGAAGACTGCAAAAGAAAGAATACTCTATTTATTTGAAAGAGCTGCTGAAGCATTTAATAAGAACCCTTCTTTATCAAACAGATACGTGACATTGGCAAGAAAGCTGTCAATGAAATATAAAGTAAGAATCCCCAGAGAATTAAAAAGAAAATTCTGCAAGCATTGTTACAAGTATTTAGTCCCTGGAAAAAACTGCAGGGTAAGGACACATAAAGGAAAAGTTGTTTATTACTGTCAGAACTGCAAGAAATTTATGCGGTTTGTGTGTAAACCTCGTTGACTTTTTCTACCAGTTTCGATGCGCGAATTGGTTTTTCTAAGATAGGATACTTGCCTGGATCATATCCGTTTTCTTCTATAGCATAGACCGTTCCTGTCATCAACAAGACTTTTACAGAAGGATTTTCTCTCTGATATCTTTCAACAAACTCATATCCATTCATCACAGGCATGAGCATGTCAGAAATAATGAATTCTGGCTTAAAATCTTTTGCAAGCGTGAGTGCTTCTACCCCATTGCTTGCAGTAACTACTTTGTGGCCTGATTTTTCTAATATAAATTTGCATACCTTACAAATTGTTGCTTCATCATCTGCTACAAGTATCTTCATTGTGCTTCACCCATGAAAAACCTTTTAAAAAGGAAAAACTTATAAATGTATGTTAATTTATTTAACAAATAAGAGGTAAAATTGGCGGCTAAAAATCATAAAGAAGCAATCATTTATACCTATTCCTTGACACACCTTCCTAAGAAAGACAAAGTGCGGTTTTTTTATGCTTTAAAGGGCAGGAACGGCAAAAAAGGAATAATAGAGAGGCTGCAGCTAGAACAATTAGGAAGAACAGTGCTGCTTGTTCAAATAAATAAAGAAAAAGAAGTAGATGAATTCTTTGCATACTGGAAATGCAAAACAAAGAAAAAAAGAGTGAGGCTATTATAATGGAGACAATTATGCCTGCAATAACCTATGGAATAATCGCGATATTGATTGTGGTATTGCTTGTTTACTTGATCAGAGAGCACATAATGGATAAAAGGACTCATTCTGCTTGGTCTTATCTATTGTATGCCCTGCTTGCATTGGCAATAGCATCTATAGTGATTACAAGAATACTCATAAAACAGCTGCTTTACCCAGCTATATTTGCAGTGGCAGCAATAATGCTGGTGTTTGTGCTGGACGTCATCCTGACCTGGCTTATTCCAAGAGAAGCTGCGAGACCAGAGCCAGATAAGGACCATCTAGAAGAGATTTCAAGAAAACTCAGAGAATTAAAAGTTTAATATTTTTTTCTCTTGATCATATCCTTCTGCAGGAATAATGTATAGATGAACAGGATTATCATTCCTAACTCAAAAAAACCATTGATGTGCGCAGGAATATTAAGCAGGCCTGCGGTGCGCAAGACAGTCAATACTTCTTCTACAATAAAGATAAGCAATGCCACAAAAATAAGTGTCCAAGGCTTTTGAAATGCTTTCTTGTTCTTCACAGGCGTGGCAAAAAGCTTGAGGAACATATAAAACAGCACAACTACAAGCACAAGATTATAGTAAGGCGCTATGAGCCCAAGAGCTGAAAAAAACTCGCTCATTCAAGCCACCCCTTTGTTATGTTGATCTGCGTGATTACTGCTGCAATGACAAGCAGCAGTATGAAAAAAGGAATGACGTGGGTGAGATACGGAGTGGAATAGATGCCAAAGGTCTTAAGGGCCCCAATAACCTCTTCAACAGCAAACAAAACCAGAGCAATAATCATATATTTCCAGCTTCTGAGGTTCTTCTGCTCTCTGGCAGCCTGGAACATGCTTATAGCGATTATTCCTGCAATAACAGACAAGAATGCTACAGAAAACTGCACAATCCCATAAATCCAGTCATAAGTCGTGAATGGAACTTTCGGTCACCTCTTTACTCCAGAATTTATAAAACTAGTATTTAAACCTTTTGCTAAAAAGAAGAGAATAAAAATAAAAATTTATTTATCTGTCACAGCAGCCGTAGAACATAGGCAGAAGGTCTCTTACCTTATTGCCGTACATGTCTTCTGTGAAGCAATTGTATCCCATTCCCTGCTTGTTTATGAAGAGCTGGTAGCCATAGCCATAAGGAGCTCTCACGCTGCCTGGGAAATGAAGCAGTTGACATGTTGTCATTGCTGATGGGATGTGGCTGTAAGGGTCTCTTCCATAGCTGATTGCGTTGCTGACTGCTTCTTCTGTATCTGTAATGAATTTCTCGCTAGCTCCGCCCATCAATGGTGCTGGTGCTGGCTGTCCTGCAATCAAGCCATATGCCGCAGGGTTTTCCATTGTCGGACTCCTCTCAATCCATCTTGTGTATGGGAAAGGATTTCCTTCAAAATTAGTATATATTCCTGCTCCTGTTTTTCCTCCAGTAAACATCAGAATTAACCCAACTACTGCAATTATTGCCACAATAGCTGTAATTATCAGAGCGATGCTCTTAGCTTGTTCCATCACGATTCACCTCACTTTTTTTAATTTTAATCGTTTAAGAGATAAATATAACTAATCGTATATAAACTTTTCTAAAAATTAAAGAAAAAAATTAAGAAACTCTTGCACAGCAAGCGTGGTCTCCTAAGATATCCCGCACAGGAACACCGTCAATAGTCTTTGTGAAGCAGGTCCTTCCCATCTGCAGGTATGATTCCCATTGCTGCTGATTTACATTAACCGGTGCGTAAGCATTATTCGGGAATCTTAATGTTGCGCAGGTAACAAGTCCTGTTCTTGTCTTTAATTTTGGGTCTCTTTTGTAGCTCACACCTTTCTGAACTTCTCTTGGAACGTTTTCCAGATTAACTAATGTTTCATCTGCTCCGCCAAATACAACTGGCTCTGGCTCGATCAATGTTGTCTCATAGCCAGGTGATTCAACAACAGACTGCCCTTCAAGATATCTTGTATACGGGAATGGGTCGCCTTTTAATGCTCCGCCATAAACACCTGCTCCTGTTTTAGCAGCAGTGAAGAGCATAACCAAGCCTACAATAGCAATAACGACAACTATTCCAAGAACAGTCAATGTAAGACTTTTTTCATCCATCATATCACCTCAATTTTTTAATTATGATGCGTATCGTAGAAAAACATATTTGAATATATAAATTTTTCTATAGAAAATAGAAGGAAAAAAAATATTAAAAAAAATTTACATTCGATTTCCTGGTTCGTAACAGCAAAGTCCTGGGAATGGTTCTCTTCCGTTGACTTTAATGTTTACACACTTTCCGTCATACTGGCTCATTGCCCTCTGGACACTTGCAGTTGCTGTGTAATCCTTGTATTCAGAATACTTTGCATTTACCAGTGCATACTGCGCAAAATCAAAGCAGCTGGTTATTGGCACGTTGCCTGTAAGTGTTATTTCTTTTGGCTCCCATGTTCCAGCTCCAGTGTATGGGTTGTATGTCATGTCCTGCCTGTAGCCTGTTTTCCAGGAACCCTCTACCTTATACCTTACTGGTGTGTCTTGCGGCATGTTTGGCTGCTCAACAATTCCAGAATACAGAATCCTGTCATCTGTGTATGTTCTTGCAGCGTGACCGACATCAAGTCCACCACCATATACACCTGCAACAGCTGCGCCTGTCTTCATCTTAGCAAACATTAGAACTAAGCCGATTATTGCAATCACTGCAACGATTCCTAGAATTGCAAGTGCAATGCCTTTTGTTTGTTCTGCCATACTTTTTTCACCTCTCTTGGTTGTACATAATCAGATATAAAACATAAGTTTTATTTCTTTTATATAAATGTTTCGCTTTTTTAACTATTTTTTCTCTCGCCAAAAGTATATAATCAGACATATAATTCCTATTGTTATTGCCGAATCTGCAATGTTAAATGCAGGCCAGATCCTGAAATCAAAAAAATCAATGACAAAACCAAAAAAAACCCTGTCAATCAGATTGCTTACAGCGCCACCTACTATCAATGCAGTTGAAACAACAGGCAGATATTTTTTTGGCATATGTTTATAATAGTACAGAATTATTCCTATGATTATTATTGTAACAATGACAAGAATCCATCTTGCTGCCGGCGTGTTCATCAAGCCAAAGCCAATGCCAAAATTTTTTATTAATGTAAGATGAAAAACATTTTTTATTGCTGGGATTGATTCTGAAAATGCAAGTCTTGAAGTTATCAAGAATTTCGTAAGCTGATCAAGGATTACTATCAATAATGCAATGCAAAAGAAAATCGTGTTCTTTCTCATCTCCAAGCAATAATCTCTTTCTCTTCCCTGGGCTGCTCTATCTTATCAAGACGCGCATTAATGTGGTCAATGCCTGCCTTGATTGTGTCAAGCTTTGCGTTGATTAATTGAAATTCTTTGCCAGATTCCACAGGCGTCTCAGCAGGAGGAGTCAAAGGAGAAGACATCTCCGGAGGTCCAGCTTCTCTCCCGAAAGCAACAGCCTGTTCAGGAGCAAGGCCAGAAGTAGGCCGCGCAGGTGCTTCGCTTGGCAGGCCAGGCATCTCAGGACCTGTAAGATCCATAGGTGCTTCATCCAAGCCAGGAGGCTTGTCAGGAGGCGCGATGTCTGGTGTTGTAGGAATTTTTTCTTTTTTCTTCCAAAACTTCAATGATTCAAACATTTTACTCCACCTTCACCAATCTCTCAAGGATTGGTTCTGGAATTAATTTTATGACCTTCAAACTTGTTGTCTCAGGATAAATATCAACAACTCCTTTCCTGTACTGCACTATAAGATTTGTCTTCTGGTTTTCTTCTGCAAAAAGCCAGCTGAAAATCACGCTTTTCAAAGTATTGCCTGACTCAAACATCCCCTTGAAAGGGCCTTCCTCAAGCACAATCATAGGATTGTCTGCGCTTAACAAGTTCTTGATTTCTGCGTTGGATAATTTTTTCACTTCCATGTCAAGCTCTTTAATTCCTGAGAACGCATCCCAGTGAACAACAATCACCTTGTAATAATTTCCAAGAATCTCATCCATGTTGTTTGGATATAATTTGTTGTATTGCTCTAGTTCTGTGCTTATTTCTTGCTTGTCTGCTCCTGACACAAATGCTCCTGCTATCCTGCCGTCCATGTCCAGCAGGAATATCTTGTTTTCCACTGCAAAATTCTTCTGCAGGTCAGCTGTGTCTGACACAAAATAAAACGCCCCGACAATCAATAACGCGATTATGATCAAAGGAATCGCCATCTTTGTTATCTTTTTCAGGAATGCCAGGATTATTGCAACAACTAATGCGGCTATAAGAATGATGAACAATATTCCGAGTATATTCGTCATAATCTGGCTTTATTTATTTAAATATATAAATTTTGTTATTCTGCGCTAACTTTATATAATCCTACTTTTTATTTTGAGTTATGAAAAGAATAGCCAAAGTAATTTTATACAAGAAAGATGAAGTACTTTTGCAATTAAGAGATGACAAGCCAGACATACCTTTTCCTAATTATTGGAGCTTGTTTGGAGGACTTATCGATGAAGGGGAAACTCCTGAAGAAGCATTAAAGCGGGAAGTAAAAGAAGAGATTAGATATAACTTGAAAGATTTTAAGCAGGTGCATAAAGGCATAAGAAAAGAAGGAGATATAGAAGTTGAAGACAATGTCTTTGCTGCAGAGATTGATTGCGATATTTCTGAATTAAAACTGACAGAAGGGCAGGCGCTTAAGTTTTTCCCTGTAAAAGATCTAGACAAAATAAAAGTCATGCCAAAATGGAAAGAACTTATACTGAAATTCTTTTCCGGCAAACTTTAGTCAATGGACAACCCCTGCACTCCGGCGTTTTTCTGCAGAACTGCTTTGCATGCTCGACAATCAATGCATGGTATTCATTGAAAAGTTTTGCGTCTCTTGCAAGGCTTTTGTGAAACAAGTCCTGCAGTTCGTCGTATTTGCAGTCTTGATTGCAGAAGCCTAATCTTGAAAATATTCTTTTTGTATACAAATCGACGACAAAACTCGGCTTGTTGAATGCATACAAAATAATTGAATCAGCTGTCTCTGGGCCAACTCCCTTGATTTCTAAAAGAGTTTCTCTTAATTTTTTAACAGGAAGCCTAGAAAGATTCTTATTTTGCAGAAGAAACTTGGACACGATTTTAAGACGTTCTGCTTTTTGATTGAAATAGCCGCTCGGCTTGATAAGTTTTGCCAAGGCATTCTTGTTTGTCTTGATGATCTTTGCAGGATGAATAAGATTTTTTTCTTTAAGGTTTGCAATCGCTTTTTCTACATTTTTCCAAGAAGTATTCTGCGTCAGAATTGTTCCTATTATTATCTCGAACTGCTTGTTTTTTGATGTAACTGGCCACCAGTTCTGTGCTCCATAGGTTTTATAAAGCGTCTTGAAAATCTTTTGCATAGCTTTAAATAAAGACCAGCCTTATTAAAACTTTATGGATGGTGGGGTTTGTGACGATAGAACGTTTAGTTACAGAGCTTGATGCAAAAGGAGACTTCAAGCATTATCATTTCAAGGAATTAGGCGATATCTATATAGATTATACTCACACCTTCACAACTGAAATTCTTGAAGACGCGCTTCCAGAAGAAACTGTCAAGAAAAGAAAGAGAAGAAAACCAAATATCGACGAGAAAAAAGCACTTGAAGAGGTTCTCCTTCAGCGCTTTGATGAATCGCAGATAATTGAGAAAGACAGCCCTTTCAGAATTCTGCAGGTCAAAGCAAAAAGAAGCGACATGATTGGCCTGATAAGAGAAGAAAGAGACAAGGCATTGTGGAAAAAACTGGAAGAGCAATTAGACGAAAAACAACAGAAAGAAACTGAAAAAATCTGGAAAAGATACAAGAACAAGCTGCAAGCACTGCAGAGATTAAAAGGAACAACAAAAGATGAGGGATTCAAGGACCTGCTTGAATGCATAATCAAGAGATACAAAGAAGATTACAAAAAAGCAGGATTCGCAATATCAAATAAGATTGTCACAGGACATTACACAGAGATGGTAAGGTGGGGGGCACACCATCCCTGGAGCTATCATGAAATAAAGACCGACACTCTTGTTGAACTGCTCCAGGAAAGAAATAAGATAGAACAAAAACTGCGTGAAATAAGGACAGAAGCAGAGAAAACACTTGACGATAATGTCAAAAGAACAATCACAGACATGAACAAATTCTTTGATAGATTCTACGGAACAAAGAGATTCAAGGACATCAAAAAAAGAAAGTTTGCAGAAAAACTCGGGCCTGATTTGGTTGCAGAAAGAACAGAAGTGCAGAAAGACATTGAATCATTGAGAGAGAAACTGCCTGGCCTTGGAAGAATAGAAAGAGAAGAAGATGAGCTCAAAGTGATACTTGATTCTGACGAGCATTTTGCTTTCAAGAGATACATCAATTCAGAAGATTTGATGGACATGACCTGGTGCTTTATTGACATAGAGAAGCCCAGGTTCAACACGCCAAAAGAGGAAGTGAGCTGGGTTGCAATAAAATATTTCACTCCAGATGGGCAGTTCAAGAAAGAGATTCACACAAGCAAGAAAGTGGGAGAAGAGTTCAAGAGACAGTTTGCTGAAGAAGACTGCACAATCATCGACCATTACGAAAATGAAGACTGGCTCATGGCAGGAATAGAGAAATCAATCAATTCAATGAATCCTGAAGTTCTGTGCGCATACAATACCTCTTATGACTTCATCGAACTAAGGGAGACAGACCACGGCCTGACATTAGGAAAACGAAAAGCGAGACCAAGAAAAGAAGTCACCACAAGATTCTTTGAAAGAATAGACGTGAAAGACAAGATAATCATAGACCCATTGCCGTGGGCAAAGATTGCAAAGAAATTTTTGCCTAACAGAAAAATCGCAATGATTGCACAGGAGCTGGGGCTTGACTTCAAGAAATCAATAGACTACAAGATGATGGCAGAGCTTGAAGATATAATAGACGGCATGTCTATAGAAGAAGCATCAAAGAACACGCAGGAAAAAATAAGAGAACATGCCGGAGAGATAGAGGATATATCTAACTTAAAAGAGGCGTGCGCGCAAATAATTGCAAAATATGTCGGAGCTGATGTCGATATCCTTCCAGAGCTGATATTCCATCCAGAAATGCAGAGATACTTCAAGCATCTTGACAAGATATGCGAGTTTGCAGACATAAACATACAGAAAGCAATGCACACAGCAAACACAATAAACAACCTGCAGAAAAAAGAATTCTTTGAAAAGACAGGAACGCACATGGATACTATCCACAGGATAACAAAAGCATCAAGAAGAGCAGAGCAAAGACTGAGAAGATTTGTCAAGGCGCAAAAGAAAAAGAAGACAAGGCCTGCAGAAAAAGAAAGAGGATTGAGAAAAAATATTGCGCATTTTGCAATCCCTTCCTGGCCATTCCTGCAGGAAGATATGGAATTCAGATTTCCAGCAGCAAAAGATTTTTTTGAATATGTGGAGCAGCAAAAAGGAATTCCAGAAGATTATTACACACTCTCGCAGTATGCAGATGCATTCTGCAAATATTTGCTGGAAGCATGGGCAGGATTCATCAAGGCAAGAGATGAATTTGACAAGAACGTCAAGAAAGCAAAACTAAAAGTGCATGATGTGGATCTTGCTTGCATGCTCTGCAATGAATTGATTAAAGAGACGCATGACAAAGACCAATTAAGGAGAGCATACGTCAACTTAAATACACTAGAAGCAGTTCTTGATCCAGATTTGTATCTTGCAGAGTGCTGGCAGGAATCTGAAATGCCTTGCGTTGAATATAATGAAGAAAAATTAAAAGACGTTGTACGCGGCAGGATAGAAGAAGTTGGAGAGCTTTTGCAAAAACAAGACATAGACCTGCACTTGTTCCAGGAACTGCTCAATGAATGGCTTAAGGTCGCAAAGAAAAGAAACCGTGTTGTTGCGCCATTTAAGGCAGACCCTGAAAGCATAGAGATAATGCAATTTGAAGACAGATTATTGAAATTATCAAGAGAATTAGAAGAAGCAGGAGTAGAGATTGTACACAAGAAAGACGAGCACATATTCGCTTCTGTTGAGGGGGCAGAAAAATTTCCAGAGGACTGCCTTGCAATAAGAATAGACACGCATGAAAAAACATACATTGCAGCAGACCCCACAAAATCAGGAAACAGGATATACTATCCAAAGCAAGGGTATTATGGCGGAATAAAAGTGCAGGATGAGCCCTCAAAAGATCTCACTCTTTTTGAGATGTATGCGTATGGGGGTTTTCTTGACAAGCTGTTCAGCGGCTATCTTGAAGAAGCAGTGAAGCATATCAAATACTGCAGAAACGCATTTGACAGCAACAGGGTGCCAAAAGATTATCTTGTGTTCTTCATCAAGAAATCGCAGACATACAAGGCATATGTCAAAGGAGAAGAAATAAAATTCAGGCTCAGGCATGAAGGAAAGAAATTTTATGACGTGAAGTTCAAGATGCATTATACAGTAGAGCCGAACAAAAAAGGCGAGCTTGAAAGAATCTACATAACTTCCATAGAAAACCTGAAGCTTGACAAAGCGAAATATGCAGCAAGATTCCACGACAGGATAAACAAGTTATTGAAGCCATTGGAAGACGCGATAAAAGAAGAGGAAAAATTCGTGACAGAAGTGCTGCATGAGCAGCATCCAGAAGATGGCTTTGAGAGCTGGAACAGGGAAGAATTAAAACAAGCACCAACTGCATTAGTAAAAAAGACTGTGGACCAAGGCAATGTCTTGAATGATTTTGCACTTGAAATCTATAAATCATACCGGGCGTACAGGAATGGATTCAGAGCAGATTTTGAGAATGAAGACAGGCAGTGCGCAAAAGCATTGTGGGCAATGAATGCAATCACGCAAAATACTGTCCAGCATTTTCATGCAAGCAAAGAGCAGATGGTTGTTTCCTCTGACTCAAGAGAAGGTGATTTTCACATAGTTACGCACACTCCTGGTCAAGGTTATGACTGCACCTGCGAAGGAATGCATTTCAAGAAGATGTCTACTAAAAAATATTGGGGGCGCCAGTTTGGCGGCTATGACGAATATATGAGGACTCTTTCTGCTGAAGAATATCAAAAGCATGTCTGCAAGCATATAAAGAAGGTAATGGATTCTTAAACTTTGAGTTCGTCACATATCTCAATAAGCCATTGATGAAACTTATTGTAAGGCCAGTGCGGTTTTTCTTTGTCCTTGCCTTTCAAATCAGCCAATTTGATGCTGAGATTCTCGCGCATATCAGTAAGAAAATGCTCTTCTGCTTCATCTCGGATAGATCCTTCGCCAGTCTTTGCTGCAATCAGTTTCTTTGCTTTATCCAGCTCTCCGATGCATTTCATAGGTCCATACTCGAGTTCTGGATTTATCAGGCGAGAAAAAAGCAGGCCTGTGTTTATCGTGCCTATTGGAAGCACTCTTCTTGAGCGCCAGGCTATTAGAGGTTTCTTGAAGGTCTTTTTTTCTATCTGGGCGGGATTGCCCCAATAGTCTGTTCCGCGTTCGCGATATGAATGAAAGCGCGCAGCAAAAAATTCTTTTGTGTCATGGTCAAAATAAAAATTTGTTTCAACAAGATCATATACTGCTTTTTCATTGCCGTCGATTTTTTTCAAGTCAGCAGGCCTCTTAGGGTCGTTCAGGTCCCTGAAATAAAAACCTTGCGGATTTTTTTCTCCCTGCGCGCAGAAAATGATTGCTGAAGATATGTCATTAGTTGTCAATGCCCGGATGTTTTGCTTTAATTCCCTTGCATTAAATTTGCTGTCTTCCACAAAGAATACAGTCTCTCTGCCAGAATGTTTCCTGACTAAAGAAAAATCACTTGCAAAACAGCGGCCCTCTAGATCATGCACCTTGTCAGTCTCAAACTCATAGAAAAAATCCAGGGGCTCAAAATTCTCAACAAGCGCCTGCACAACATCCCCTCTTGCAAAAGATGCTTCTCTTTCAGGATGCCAGAGTATGCCCTGCTCCTCGCCAGTCGGCTTATGCCTGAAATGCGCAGAAACAGGAATCTTGCCAAAATCCCTTGTGCTTGGAGAAATATAAATAACATCCCTCTTGCAATATCTGCAGGCAAATGCGCGGGATTTTGGGTCATGGACATCCCATGCATAATACGTTTTTCCGTCTGATTCTGCTGAAAACATAGTATTGAAAACAAGACGGCAGTATTTAAATCTTTCGCTTTTAACTACTGTTCGGTAGGTATTTGTTGGGTGAGGACAACCCCTTCTAAATAATATTCTCTTGGAAGCGCTTTCTTGAACTCTTCTGTCTTGCTGTAAAATCTGTAATCAAAAGAGTCACAATCCATCCAGGCAGGCACAAGCCTTGTCTGCCGCAGCCTGCAGTTAAACCTGTCAATCAGGTGCTGGCGATATTGCCAGATTTTCTCAACACTGCCAAGGCCAAGCTCTTTAATCCTCTTGATCCCTGCTGTAGAATAATTTCTTTCAATAAGTTCTGTGAGAATATTAACATCTCTCTGCGCAGCTCTCCTGACTTCGTTTCTGTCTAATTTATCTACGATGACCTGCAAAAACTCTGAATCTGGAAATTCCCAAAAAAAGCCATTCTCCTGCACAATACAGAAAGTATTCTTTATTCTCCCCGCCATATCTGATTAAAATAGAGAAATCTTTATATTTCTTGCGCAATTCAGCTAAAACGGGGCTGGTAAATGGGGCATATAAAAGAAGAATCAATTGAGAAAGTAAAACACAGTGTAAATATAGTGGAGATAGTAAATAGATATGTCCCTCTGAAAAAAACAGGACAGAATTTTACAGGAATCTGCCCTTTTCATCCAGACACAAAGGCTTCTTTTAATGTAAGCCCCCAAAGGCAGATTTTCAAGTGCTTTGGGTGCGGAAAAGCAGGCAATATTTATACCTTTGTGATGGAGATGGACCGCGTGGATTTTCCAACAGCAGTGAAAATGCTTGCAAATGAGACTGGCATTGAAATAGAGGAAACCGGACGCCCTACAAGAAAAAAAGAGACAGATGCCTTGTATACTGCACTCAGCGAAGCAAGAGCACTTTACTATGCTTTTTTCAAAGAAGGGCCAGCTGCCCAGGCAGCAAGAGACTACATGCAAAAAAGAGGATTCACAGAAGAGCATCTAATGAAGCACAGGATAGGCTATGCACCTGCTGCATGGGATTTTCTGCTTGAGAGGCTTGAAAGAAGATACGGTGCAGAAGTCCTTGAAAAAGCGAGCTTGATTACAAAGAAAAGATCTGGAGAAGGACATGTTGATTTTTACAGGAACAGGATCTTGTTTCCGCTCCATGATATTGACGGCAAGGTGCTTGGTTTTGGAGGAAGAACACTTGATCCAGATGAGCAGATAAAATACTTGAATCCAAGAGAGATTTCAATATTCAAGAAAGAAAACTATCTTTACCTGCTGCACATTGCAAGAAGATTTGCGCGCAAAGAAGGGCACATTCTTGTTTTTGAAGGGTATACAGATGCATCGATGGCGCATCAATACGGATTAGAGCATGCAATTGCAACAGCAGGAACAGCCTTCACAAACCAGCATGCGATTGCGCTCAAAAAAATAACAGATGATATTGTTCTTTGTTTTGATCCTGATTCTGCAGGCAAAAAAAATGCAATCAAGGCAGCAAGACTCATGATGAGCGCAGACCTGAATGTAAGCTTGATACTCCTGCCTGGAAAAGACCCTGCAGAAATGATTGCAGAAGAAGGAGATAGATTCAGGTCAAGGATAGATTCTGCAAAGCCCCTTTTTGAATTCACCCTTAAAGATATTTTGAGCAGGCATGAAATTAAAACCGCAGAAAACAAAAACGCAGTGTTAAGAGAGCTTGCTCCATTCCTGCGCCTGGCGCCAGACGCCCCTGCATGCGCAGTTTATGTCGATGAAGCAGCAAAAAAACTTGATCTAGATCCTAACACTGTTGCAGAATTCATTAATTATTCTGATAAATTCAGCCAGCAAATAGACTTGAAGATAAGCCCGTTTTTGCAAAGAAAATATGAGTACCTTGTTTGCTGTTTTTTGCTAAGAAGGCCTGCGTACAGGAATCTTTTTGCATGGGAGCTTTCCCCAGAACAGTTCAGTGATGTCACAATGCGCGCGTTTTTCTCTTATTTCCAGAGCAAGAAACCAAAGAACGGCGAAGCAAATTCAGACCACGGATTGCAAAGCGCGCCTGAATTTTACGACCAAGAAGCTACTGAAGACCTTCCAAGAAAAGTGATTGAGCATGCAAGAACAGGCAAGCTTCCGATAACTGAGTCAGAAGTCTATAGGCTTGTGAGCACACTGCAAAGAACACCTGCGCCGCCGGTATCTGCAGAAAAAGTCGCGAAAAGACTGCTTTACTCATACTATCGCTTCCAACTAAATGAATTGCAGGAACAGCTGGAAGATGCACGGCTCAAGAAAAATCAGAGAGCACTTGAATTGTTGATGCCAAAACAGATTGAATTGGAATATAAGCTGCATGAAACTTCTCTTAAAATTTAAGATTGGCAATAAGATTCCTGTTAAAATATTCTGGATTCTTTAAGAGCCAGACATAGATAGCTGCTGTTGTAATAAGATCCAGAATATTGTGCTTGACAACGCGCGCAAGAGGCTCAGGATTTCCGCCGTTAAGATATCTTGTGTATGCCTTGGGAATCTCTGCACCAGAAACATCATCTGCAGGACGCTTAAAATTAAATAATGCAATCTCATAAGAAATAAGAGTGCTTTCTTTTAAGCCATGTATGTTATTATACGGGCTGATAGCATGTCTTACATCAAGATGCTTTTCTTCAGGCCACAACCAGTAAGTCACGTGCGGCTCTCTCAATCTTTCCTTTGTCCTGCTCAAGTCAAAAGCGCCATTGAAAGTGATGAGCCCTTCAAGTGATTTTGCCCTTTTAAGGAATGCTTTCAATATTGCTTTTTCCTCAAGCGAGTCCCTTGCAAAAAGCCCGTCATAAACCAGTTTTTTCTTGCCATTGAAATAAAGCAGGCCGTTAAGAAAAATCTGGTGATTGTGGCTCAGCCCCCTGTTTTCTATATCATAGAAGCCGACTTTATCCAGTGGAATGTAAAAATCCTGGTTTTGCCTGCTCTTTATCCTGCCTGTCTGCCAGTCAGCGATATGCGCTTCAAGGTATTCTGTGATAGGAATGCGGAGATCCTCTATAAAAGTCTTGACCCGGTAATATTCTATGCCCTCGCAGGTGGTTCTTCTGCCTTTAAGAATATCTTCTATGCGCTCCCCCTTAGCCATAAAAACAAGAATTACAAGCCTATATTTAATATTTTTTGTTCACGCATGGCTTTCACAAGGCAGCCCCTGAGAGATGATAATGCGGCAGAATAATGATCTAGCAGCTGCCTGTTTGAAGGACGAAGCACAAGGTTCGGCTTCTCAATCACCTGCTCATGGAACCGGCATATGTTTGCCAGGCTGTGCACTCTTGGCACAGCCCCGGCAACATACGTGTGACACGGTGAACAGGTTAGCTGATCAATTGCAATGGTAAAATACTCCATGAATTTTTCTCCAGAAATAACTTTTATTCCTGCATCTTCAAGACGCTCCTTATTTTCATTATAAATCCTCTCATTAACCTGCAAAATTGCTACAACACTGTCAAGGCCAGGAAATTTATCTGTCCTAAACACAGACATGTCCTGATATTTTTCAGGAAGATCTTTGATTGATTCTGCAGTTGCTCCTGACTTCACTTCAACAGCGCATCTTTCATCTTCTGAGCAGACAAGCAAGTCCGGCTGGATGCGCCTGCCGTCTTTTTTAGGAATCCTTAACTGGGCATAAACATCATCAACTTTTGGAAAAAAGTCAACATAACCATTCTGAAAATATGTTCCTGCGGGGTCAACCAGATGAGTGACAAGGAAAACCAGATGTGCAGCAAATTCGGTAATCTGACCAAGTGTTGTTGTCTTGTAGACTGTCCTTGCATAATCTTTTGGCCTGAGACCGGAGATTCTCGCAATTGTTTCTTTCATTGTCTCTTCAACGCCAAATTCAAGACGGTTCTTATTTGCTTTCTGTATCTGCCTGCACATTTTCTGCGCGCGAGGGTCTTTACTATCTGAAAGTGCCCGCGGAGCAATATCAATCATGCCACTGTAGTGCGCAGCGCGTATTCTTTTTCCAAGCGCTTTCTCGTCAATAGAAGTAACCCTTGAAACAAAGCTGTAAAGGTGGGGGAATTCTGGGTACAGGCTGTTGATTCTTTGCTCTACATTGATCGGCTTGTCTCTGGATTTTCTTCTGGCACTTAATGAGGAGCCCCTGTATTTCATAGAATTGTATAATCTTTTGTGTAGAAGCCTGACTTCCTCAAGAGAAACAACTATTGTATGATCATTTTCTTCATACGCCTGTTTTACTTTTTCAAAAGGCCAGATCTCCTGTAGTTTCCTGTTTATCTCTGCGCCTGTAAGATTTCTTTTTGTCTTGAAGCCAAGCTCTTCAAGGCCTGCAGTGATGTTATATTTTCCTGTGACTTTCATTCCAAGCATGCCCAGATGATAGACAAGCGAATTGTCTCCTGTATTTATCACGTCTGTATGGCGCACAAGCTTTTTTTCAGTCAGTTTATATTTTTTTAACCGCTCAACAATGCCTTCAGGAGTCAGGGGCTCGCTTGCATCAATGACGCGCATAAAACCAAGAGCTTTTATTGCACTGCCTGTAGAACGTTTTCCTGTTGCAACCCCGCCGCGCAAGGAAAGAAGATATTTTAATTTAGAAGAAAGCTGATCCTTTCCAACAACTCCGTCAGGAAAATCTTTAAGAATCATTTCGCGTAAATCTGCATCTATTTTCTTTAATTCTGAGGGGGTTAGCTTGCGCTTTTTATCATATGCCTGCCATAATAAGGAAGAAGTTGATGTTTTTTCTTGTTCACTCGCAATGCAAAAGCCAAGAGACTTGACATATTCTCTTGGAGCAGAAAACTCATCCTGAATTTTGCTTCGCTGTATGATGTGCCTGTACAGAGTGCGGGCGGTATCTTTTATTACGCTTGAATTTACTATCTTATCAGGAAAAAGAGAATTAACGCGTGTTGTCAAATCGGCATCAATTCTTTCAATTTCTTTTTCTGTAAGTATGCGGTTAAAACAGTCTGCTTGATTAAGCAATCTTCCTACTGTCTCGCCATTTGACTCGCTGAAAAGAATAAAGCCAAGATGATTTAAAGCAGAACTGACATTGCGTTTTTTTTTAATCAGCCAGCTGCGCGTGGCAAGCTGATTATACAAAGTGCTGTCTTTTTTTCTTAATTGTTCTGTGTGAACAGGGCCTTTAGGAAAAAATCTTTTGACTTTTTTCTTTAAATCAGCATCAATTCTTTTCAGTTCTTCAGGAGAAAGCTTGCGGCCATTATCATATGCCTGCCTTAACAAAGCTCCGGTGGATTTGCTTTTTACCTCGCTGATAAGCGTGAAGCCAAGATGCTTTAGGCCTGTGCCTGTCGCAAGAGTTCCTGTCTCAACCCATCCACGAAAAGCAAGAAGATCCTTCAGAGTTTTAGTTAATTTATTGACCGATACAATGCCGTCTGGAAACTCTTTTTTAACACGCGCTGTCAAGTCTGCATCAATTCTTTTCAATTCTTCTGAAGAAAGCTCGTGCTGTCCGCTGCGCACATGTCTAAGTAGATAGCCTGTAGATTGTTTATTCACCCTGTCACACCACAACTTTTTATCTTCTATTTTAGAGAATCTGAAACTTATATTTAAGTATTTGGTATCACAGAACAATAACGATAAAGAATTAAATCAACACAGCGTTCAATGAACCGTTCTGGCCAGGCCTTGAGGTCAGTCTTGCCTTGCCCTTGTCTGTCTCAACAATAGTGCCCTTGGTCAATATGTTCCTTCTGACATAGTTCAGGTTAGCAGGGCACTCAGTTACTTTTGCAAGCTTTGCTTTCTCAAACTTCTTTGTCTTTGGGTTAAACAAGTTAACAGTGCTTGCATTCAAAAGAATTGTCTTCTTGTTTCCGCCCATGCCGCGAAGCTCTTTTCTTGCATCTTTTTCTGCAATAGAAGTGTTAGTTGGAACCCTGCCTAGCTCATACTTCTTCTTTGCCCTAGGAGATTTATATGTCCCCCCAGAGACCTTCTTGGATTGTCTTCCTCGCTGTGAAATAGCCATAACCCACGAAATTGGGTGATTCTTTATAAACTTTATGCTTGTTGAGAGAAAAGTATAAATAAGAACAGTTTTTTCTCTCTGGTATGAAAAAAATAGTATTTTTATTCATATTGATTGTCTTGATTTCTGCTAATGCTGCGGCCTTGAAAGTTATAAATACAAAAGCTGTTGGAAGAAATCCTGTGATCTATGGCAGCATAATCGCTTTTGAAGCATCTGAACAAGACATTGATATAGACCTGAACAAGGATGATGATAAGCAAGACAAGGTAATAAGATATTATGATATTGATTCAGGAAAGCTTTCCAGCACAGAGATTGCAGGCCATAACCCATCCATCTATGAGGACTACATCGTGTTTGAGACAACAGAATCAGACCAGGATCTTGACCTTAATGAAGATGGGGACACAAATGATAATGTAATATTATATTACAGCCTGAAAGACAAGAAAGTCAGAAGCACGACAGTCGAAGGAGAGAATCCAAGGATATTCAAAGATATGATAGTTTTTTCAACACCAGAATCCTGGATGGGTGTTGATTACAATGATGATGGCGACAAGCAGGACTCAATAATAAGATACTATAAGATATCAACAAAAGAGCTGACAAACACGCTGGCTTCAGGAACAAACCCTTCAATATCAGATGAATATATAATATTTGAGACAAAAGAAAAAGAAGAAGATGAGGACCTGAATGAAGACAATGACAAAGAAGACACTGTGTTAAGATACTATAAGATAATATCAGAAAGGACCTTAAGCACTTTTGCTGCAGGACAAAAACCGACAATAAATGCAGAAAGCATCGCGGCATCTGTCACTCCAAAAAATATTCTTTTTTATTACAATATTCCGCAAGAAGACTTAACTGAAACAGGAATAAAGGCAGCAGAGCCTGCAATAACAAACAACCTCATTGCTTTCACACAGGACAACAAGCTTGCAGTATATGATATAGACAAAGACACTTTTGCAAAAAGTGAAATCTACGGCAAGAATCCGAGGATCTTTGAGAACAAGTTAGTCTTCTCTACAAATGAGGCATTGGCAGGAGACCTTAACAATGATAATGACGAAACAGATTCAGTTATACGATTGGTGATTGCAGAAGACCTGGATAATGACGGTGTCTTTGATTTTGTGGACAACTGCCCAGACCTTGCCAATGAAGACCAGCTGGACTCTGACAAAGACGGGCAAGGAGATGCCTGCACAGAACAGCTTGCAGAAGAACAAAAGATTGAAGAAACAAAAGAAGAGCAGACAAGCGAATCAGAAGAGATGCCAAAAGAACTTTTAATCGAAGAAAATACAGAGGCAGATTTGCAGGAATCAGTCAAAGCAGAAGAAAAAGAAACTGAACAGGCAGAAAAAACAAGCGAAGAAAAAATAGAAAGAAAGCCGCTGCCATTGAAAACAGCTGAAAAAGAAAAGAAAAAAGGCAAAGGATTTTTCACGTGGTTTTTCTTGATTCTTGCGATACTTGTGGGAATAGGGTGCATTATTTATGCGGTTCTGTTTGGACTCAAAAAATCAAAGAAAAGATTCTAGTCTTGAGTCAAATGCTGCGCTACGTCTCGCTTGTTTCATCGCTTACGTACAGATTTATGAACGCAAAAACTTAATAACCCCAGACTACGCAGGCAGTAATGCTGCGCTTCGTTCTGCTGCTAAAACTGTTTGTGATTCGGATTTATCAAAGCAGGCATGTAAAATTGCGAACTCCGCAGGCAGCATTGTTGTTGGACTCGACATTGCTTCTAGTATAGAAAGCTTTAAATACTGCGCATCTATCTTTCAAGATAAATTATTTTAAATTTTTTAGAGGGGTGCAATAAATGGTTGATGCAAGACCTTTGGATGCTCTTAACAGGGCAAAAGACAAGAAAGTAATAGTGGATCTGAAAAATCAGAGACAGTACATAGGAACACTGAAAGCGTTCGACATACACATAAATGTCGTATTAGATGATACAGAAGAAAGAATAGACGGTGAAGTTAAGCGAAAGCTTGGAACAGTGTTCATAAGAGGAGATACTATAATACTGATCTCACCAGCATAAAGAGCTGAGCAAGATGACAAAAGGAACGCCATCAAAAGGAAAGCAGTCAAAAGGCAAGTCGCACATAGTTTGCAGGCGGTGCGGAAAGCGTTCTTATCACACAAGCAAGAAAAAATGTGCTAGCTGCGGATTTGGAAGAAGCTCAAAGCTGAGATCTTACAATTGGCAGAAAAAGGCTTGATTCTTTCCTGAAAAGTTCCTGATAGTTCTTCAAGCGAAATTACAGTTAGTTTTATATATGCGTGGCTTTTGTTTCTTCTTTACTCAGGCAATATGCGCAGGCATCGTAAAAATGCTTTTGCTTGCATGCGACTGCGCGACATTGTGAGTGCGAGAGAAGAGTAGAGCCCATGTTTGCGAGAGCAAACATTTGATGGGTTGCTTCTGGAGCACGAACAAAGAGCGCTTTGATCAAACATCAAAAACGTCAAACGTTTTTGAGGTTGCCAAAAACTAAGATTTTTGCCAACTTTTTTAAAATTTTGCGGGGTTGCCGGAGTGGCCAAACGGGTCAGGCTTAGGCAAGTCGTTTTCAGGTATGCTGAGCCCAGAAGGGCGATGACTTGAAGACACCTGATGGCTTAGTGCCTACGCAGGTTCGAATGTAAGGGACTGCACCCTATACGTACTGGCGTACGGCCAGGTGCTCTTTCAGAGACCTGGCGGGACATGCGATCATGTGATCCCTTATCGAAAGTCCTGCACCCCGCATTTCATTTATAAAGAAAAAGAGGGTATTTATAAAGCAAAAATGGATTTTGAAGGTTTTTGTGCCAAAAAAGTTATTCTCATTTTGGAGTGGCAACACGCCAAATCCTTTGATTTTAGGCAGATGAGGTGCATGGTGCCTTGTGGTTTGTCGACGTTATCCCGACTTTTAGAAAAATTTATAAATCAAACTTTATCCTTTTAACAAATCTGACTAGTAATCATACTCTTATGCTGGTCAGAAAAAAAGAGGACATGTATGTGAATATGTGTTCTTAAAAACGTGTGGAGACGTTTATGTTTTTACACAAGAAAGCAAGATCTTTACACACGTAAAGATAGCCAAAAAAAACACGGAGGTGTTTGAATAATGAATGTGAAGAAAATAGTTGCTTTAGGCGTAGGATTGACTATGGTCGGGGCAACGATTTTTGGGGCTTCAGCGTGGAGCTTGGCTGATTTTCCAGCACCGTTTGTCAAGGACGGGATGCCAGATCCAAATTTGGCAGTGGTGATTGGAGATAATGCGGCTGGTTCAGACGTGGTAGGAGCAATGGACGTGCAAGGCGCGTTACAGCAAGCAGCGGTTGTTAAGACTCAGACAACTACACCTGCGGTTACTGGAGTTGTAGTAACTGGTGACGCTGCAGAAGTAGGCAGTACATCAGACCTGCTTGAATTGAACGAAACAATCGGAGACGTAAGAGAGACTTTTACAGAAGTTGACTTGGACATGCTTAAGGGCGGTCAGATAGTCACAAACAGGGGATCAACAGAATACAACCAATATATAAGATTTCCAACAACCAACGCAACATTCCCGCCAAGCGGATCTACTATCTTTGATGAAGATGAAAGAGACAAAGTAGGACACTACTTATATTGGAGAGCAAACAGGGAATTATATGAATGGGAGCTTGAATTTGAAGAAGGCCTTAGGTCAAGAATCATCGGTGTAACAAACCAAAGAGACTTGCAAGACCTTGAAGACAAGGACTTGTTCATGCTAGGCCAGCCATTTGTAGTTGTTGACACAGACCTGTTCTTGAACAACATCTCATTAAAGATGGACTTGATGGGCGGAGCTGTTGCAGGAATCCTTGGAGAGAATGACAAAGAGACATATGTTGTTGATGGAAAAGAGTATGAAGTTGAAGTGCTTGTTATTTCAGAGACAGCAGCAGCTGGAGAAGGCTCTGTTAAGTTTAGAGTTAATGGAGAAATTACCAGCGAGCTAAGAGATGGAGAGACAGATGTTCTTGCAGACGGTACTCAGATTGGTATCAGAGACATCTTGGCTACAGGAAAAGACATACAAAAATCCATTGTACAGTTCTACATTGGAGCATACAAAGTGTCTTTCTATGATTCAAACGTGTCAGATGCTGCATTTGAGAGTTCTGGAACAAAGGTCAATGAAGAGACAATTGAAGACTCTAGAGTTAGGATGAGAGGCGCTATGGCTGTTGGTAATGAGTTTGAGATTACAGACATCAGATATAGACTTTTTGCAGATGCTGTCTTAGGAGACGTGTATATACCTCCAGGAACAGGCTTGAGAGAGCAGCTTGATGAGCCAGAAGGTATGCTTACACCGTTCTGGGACATCCGCTACGAAGGCTTGATGGATACTGGAGTGACAATAGTAAGATGGGATGCAAGAGGAAGTAGAGAATATGACCTGGAGTTCACAAACCAAGAAGGAATAATGTATGACACACCATTGATAAGCAACAAAGGAGCAAACTTCTATTGGGGAGATGATGACAACAGACTCTGGTTTGCAGAAGGTTCAAACAACGCAACACCAACTGCGGGCCCATACCCAATCGCAAGAAGAGACTACTTTATATTAAGTGATTGTGCTGCATTCCCATACAACACAAATGTAGCAAATGCAGCAGACAACACTTGTTTCACGCACGTGTTAAGGTATAACAGCATCGATACAGCTAATAGAAGGCTGACCTTCACAGATCTTGCAACAGGTACACGAGAGACAACATACGATGCAAACACATGTCAGGCAAATCTTGTTGTTGGCGGAGTGACATACTTGCTAGAAGTCAACAGGCAAGCAGCAGTTTGCGGAGCAACTAACACAAATATTGTAGCTGACTTAGATGCAGACGGCGTATTTAATGCATCTAGAAGAGTATTGATTGGATTGCAAGGAGAAGGATTGATAAACTTCAATACTTCAGAGTGTGTAAACGCAAGTCAACCAGCAGCAAACTTAGGAAGACCGGTACCTATAGGTAATGAATTACTTTGTACTCTATTCCAAACAAATGCAACAATGGAATTAATTACCTTGGCTAAGGAGTTTGACGAAGCACTGATCGATGAAGTTATCAATGTAACTGTTGAAGCAAGAGCAAACAACAGGATTGGATTGATAGATCCAGTACCAGTAGCTGCAAGAGGCACTCTTTTCGGACCATTTGACTTGGAAGAGAATGAGGACCTTGAGCATGCTATGAGCGGATATGGTGTATTCTTTGAAGTATACAGGCCACAGTCCAGCACACAAGCTGAAGACTTGACTGTTGAATACCCATTGAGCCAGAGAGGTTCAAGAACCTTTGTAACTGGTGGACAGATCGCTGTAGCAGATGTTGCAACTGGTGGAATGACCGAGCAAGTACAGCCAATCCAGCTAGGAACTGCAAAGTTGGCAAGCGAAATCGCAGACATTACACAATGGAATGCGATTGTTGTTGGCGGACCATGTGCAAACCCAATAGCAGCTCAGTTGATGGGCAACCCAGATCCATGCTGGGAAGCAGTCCCTGAGAACAAGGCTATTGTCAAGATGTACACCCACGCTAATGGCAGAGTTGCTATGCTAATTGCAGGACGAACTGCTAAGAATACAAGGCAGGGCTGCAGAGCTGTTGCAACCGGTCAGGTAACTGGTATTGCAGGTACAAGTGCAATGGTCACTGGTACCAGCTTGACAGACACAACAGTTACAGAAATGTAAACTCTGTAACAAATTTTTTTTCTTTTCTTTTTGAATTCTTAAATTATTACAATGGCATCTTTCGCAAGTGCAAACCTTGGCATTTGTAAGTTCCACAAAAAAATAAAGAGGTGAATATAAATGGCTGTACTGACGGAATTAGGCGTCTCAATAATGGGGCCGCTAAGAAGTATCTGGTACGGGCTGCTGCAGACTGTTCCTGGAATAGTGGCTGCAATAATTCTATTGATTGTCGGCTATATTGTTGCATTAGTTATTGCATACATAGTTGATAAAGTGCTGGAGAAAATAAAGTTTGACAAATGGGTGCTTGACAAGACGCATGCCACAAAAGTATTTGGCAAATTCAAGCTGAGCAAATTCTTGGCTTTGATAACCAAATGGTATGTGTTCATACTGTTCTTGCCACCTGCTGCAGGCTTGGTGAAACTAGGAACACTATCTGGCTTCTTGCTCGCAGTAGCGATGTGGATACCAAACATAATTGTTGCAGTAATTGTTGCAATGGTTGGTGTGGGCTTTGCGTACTATGTAGAGAAGAAAATCATAGAGACAAAAGCAAAAGCTGCAAGCATACTAGCACTGATTGCAAAAGTGATAATATATGTATTCACTGTGCTGATTGTGCTTGACCAGATTGGAATACAGGTAGCAGTTGCTCAAACAAGCTTCCTAATAATATTGGGAGGAGTGATGCTGGCAATTGCAATGGTATTAGGAATCGGATTTGGATTGGCATTCAAAGACGAAGCAAAAACCATAATTAAGGATGTAAAGAAGAAGTTATAAACTTCTTTTTTTCTTTTCTTATTCTTTTATAGAAAGATTTAAAAATCAGTTATTTTCTCAAGCTAGTGAGGTGTAGATTTATGGCAAAAGTAACACATGAGAAATGGAAATGCATCAGTTGCGGAGCATGCGCAGCAGCCTGCCCTGAATTTTGGGAAATGGGTTCTGATGGCAAGGCTCACCTGAAAAATGCTGAGTACAAAAAAAAAGATGAAGGAGAGCTTGGCGAGCTTGAGGTAGAAGACGTAAAATGCAATAAAGACGCTGCAGCAGGGTGTCCTGTTCAATGCATACATGTAAAAGAAGAAGCTGCTGAGGAAAAGCCAGCAGAAGCGCCTGCAAGCGAGTAAACTTTTTCTCTTGTTATATTATTTTTTATATTGAAAATAATATTTTTGAAGAAAAATTTATATAAACAGCCCTGCTTCATTCTAAAAAAGAGGCATTTTGACTCCAATGCTCAAAATAACCCAAATCAAAAAAAGAGACGGTTCTTTAGCTGAATTTAATCCGGAAAAAATAACTGAAGTTCTCAGCAAGGCGATAATTGATGCTAAAATCAAGGACGGCAGGCTTGCAAAAAAGCTTGCTACACAGATAATCAAGGAACTAGAGACTGCATTTGGGGACAAGCTCATACCTACAACACAAGATGTTGAAGACATTCTATTGAAAACTCTTGCAAGCAAAAAATACAAGCCAATAGCAAATGCATACCTTTCTTACAAGAAAAAACACAAAGAAAGCATAGGATTCAGGACAGTGCTTGGTGTGAGGGATGACATAGGCTTGAGCCAGAACGCTGTCAAAGTCCTTGCAAAAAGATACCTGCTGAAGAACGAACAAGGCAGGATAATAGAGACGCCTGCAAGAATGTTTCGAAGAGTCGCAAAAGCAGTTGCCCAGGCAGAGGCACTTTATAGAAGAAGCACATCAAAAGCAGAAAAAGAATTCTATGAGATGCTTACAAACCTGGAATTTTTGCCAAATTCTCCAACCTTGATGAATGCCGGCACTGAAATAGGCCAGTTATCTGCGTGCTTTGTACTGCCTGTTGAAGATTCCATCAAAAGCATATTCAGAGCAGTTGAGAACATGGCAATCATACACCAAAGCGGCGGAGGGACAGGCTTCAGCTTTTCCAAGATACGGCCAAAAGGAGACATTGTGCGAAAGACGCGTGGAATCGCATCAGGTCCGGTAAGTTTCATGACAGTCTTTGACCAGACAACAGAAGTAATAAAACAAGGGGGCAGAAGAAGGGGAGCAAACATGGGAATACTTCATGTCAGCCACCTAGACATTGTTGAATTCATTAATTCAAAAACAAAAGAAAACATGCTCAAGAATTTCAATATTTCAGTCGCAGTGACTGAAGAGTTTATGAATGCAGTCGCAAAGAACAAAGAATTCTGGCTTGTGAACCCAAGAACAAAAAAACAAGTCAAGATGGTCAGTGCAAAGATTATATTTGAACTCATGATAAAATCAGCATGGGGCCAGGGGGATCCGGGAATTGTTTTTATCGACGAGATAAATGACAAAAACCCGACGCCTTCTGCAGGAGAGATTGAAAGCACAAACCCCTGCGGAGAACAGCCTTTATTGCCGTATGAAAGTTGCAACCTCGGCTCAATAAACCTTTCCAAGATGGTTCGCAACAGCAAGACAGACTGGACAAAGCTGAAAAAGACTGTGCGCACTGCAGTGCATTTCCTTGACAACGTGATTGATACCAACAAATTTCCGCTTGAAGAGATTGAAGAAATGACCAAAGCAAATCGAAAAATTGGATTAGGGGTGATGGGATTTTCAGAGATGCTTGTCAAGCTGAAAATACCTTACGATTCTGAGAAAGCAACAGTGTTTGCTGAGAAACTGATGAAGTTCATTACAACCGAAGCTCGCAAGAAATCTGAGGAGCTTGGCAAGGAAAGAGGGAGTTTTCCAAATTTTGATAAAAGCGTGTACGCAAAGAAGCACAAGCACATGCGCAATGCAACAACAACCACAATCGCGCCGACTGGAACAATAAGCATATTTGCAGACGTCACGTCAGGCATAGAGCCTTTCTTTGCAATAACTTACACTCGCGAAATTTTGGATAAGACGCAGATGCTTGAAGTGAATAAGACCTTTGAGGAAATGGCAAAGCAAAGAGGATTTTACACAAAAGAAATATTTGCGAAAATTGCAAAAGAAGGAAGTGTCCAGAAAATAAAAGGAATTCCTGCTGATGTCAAGAAATTATTCAAGACAGCACTTGAGATAAAGCCAGAATGGCACGTGAAAATGCAGGCAGCATTCCAGAAACATACTGACAATGCTGTCAGCAAGACTGTCAATCTGGCTGAAGATGCTAAACTTGATGATGTTGAGAAAGTATATTTATTGGCTCACAAATTAAAATGCAAAGGAGTGACTGTTTACAGATACGGCTCAAAAAAAGAGCAGGTCTTGTATATAGGAAAGGCTCCTAAAGGATATCTTAAAATCGGGGAAGAGTTCACAGGATGCCCTCCTGGAACAGTATGCCCTTATTGAAAATGGGAAAAGTATATCTTTGGACTGGCAATGGATGGGGAAAGACAACTTCTGCTATTGGAGCAAGTATTAGAGCAGTCGGCCATGGCTATAAAGTTGTGATTATACAATTCATGAAGGGCTGGGGAGACAAGATTGGGGAGTATAAGATTCGGCGAAGGATAAAAGATTATGAAATTTATCAGTTTGGGCGCAAGGGATGGGTAGATTTGAAGAAGCCCACACAAAAAGATAAGGAGCTTGCGCAGAAGGGGCTGGATTTTGCTTATGAAGTTCTTAAGAAGAAACCATTTATGCTGGTCTTAGATGAGATTAATCTGGCAGTTAGGATAGGGCTGCTTGACGAAAAAGATGTTGTGAAATTCTTGAATTCTGTTCCAAAGAAAACAACAGTTTACCTGACAGGCAGGTCTGCAACACCTGGATTGCGGAAAAGAGCAGACTTTGTGAATGAGATAAGAATGCTGAAAGGACCCAAGAAACTGACAGGAGAAAAAGGTATTGATTATTGAACCTTCTTTTTTGCTTCTTTTAATGCATGCTCTAATTCTTCAGTATCTTCTTTTTCAGGAGCTGACTCAATATCTTCAAAATCTTTCTGAAGCTCAGGCTCTTCTTCTGGAAAATCAAATTCTTCTTTTTCCATATGTTAAGAATTACTCTGGAAGTATTTAAATCTTACTTAAGTTTAGCCATGCGGTAAACCAATGATTTGGAAGGAAGATTTACATTAGGATTTTCTGCAGGATTTTCAACCATTCTAATGAGTCTCCTGAAACCGCCCTTGAAGTTTTGCCTTATTGCATTTGCAAAACCTGGCAGAACTTCCTCTGGAATATAACAAGTAGGCAGTTCAGCAGTGTATTTTGTGTATTTTCTAATCCTGTCATCAAACCTTCTTGTTTTTTCAGGATCTGAAAATAATTCTGAAAATGGATTTGAGTGGGTCTTGTGTTCTCTGAAAGGATAGATTCGCGCGCCTTTTAGAGGCGTTCTTCTCAATATTATCGGCGGATATCTTTCGCTGAACAAAACCCTCACTTCGCCGACTGCTTTGGGTTTTTTAGGATCAGGAAGATAATTGATTGCAATCACTTCTTCTTTTGAATTCCTTTTTTCATAGCAATAACCCTGGATCTTGAATCCTTCTTTATTCAATGACTTGTTGATATTACGGTAAAGTTCGCGGACACGCTTGTCAACAGTGCTGTCTACTCCAAATAACTGGCTTTGAGGCATGACTTCAAATACAACATCGCCGTTTAGAATCATATTAACTAATCTAATGTCATAAATCGGCAGTCTTAGGAGTTTTTTGCTCAAATCAGCATAGGTTTGCTTTTCAAAATAATGCGCTAAAAGAACATCTATCTTCAAATGATCCAGTCTTGGCTGTTTTTTTCCGCGGGCAACATGCGGCAGTTTTTCCATGTCAAAAAATTCCATGACATCCGGCCGCACATAATCTGTGTGAAACGGCGTAAAAATATTTAACGGTCTTCTGTTTTTTTGGAATCTCTGTCTAAGTCTGATATAATTCTCAAAAGCTTGCGTGTTTCTACTTACATATTCCATCAAAGCAGCCACGTGCTTGCAGATAGCATGAAAATTAGCATCTCCGCGCTTGGTGTCGCTCCAAAAAGCATCCTGGCAGGTGCATCTAAAATCATTAAGCAGCGGATTGCTGTCAATATACGGCCCGTCAATCTGCACAGAATGATACTGCGCCGTATCCTGGTCTCTTTTATCACCGCAATGCTTGACTTTGGCAGTAATAACCTTAGGGCCTCCATGAATCCTTGAAATAGCTCTTCTGTTAGGGTCCTGATGGCCGTGATACATCAAGATATTTTTGTTACGGTCGTTTATCTCAACCCTGTCTGAAAGAGCCCTTGCCAGCTCTTCAAGGCTTAAGTCAAGCAGTTTTCTTTTTCTTCTTTGCTTCTGCTCATTTGGCTTTCGTTCACCAAGCCACACAACAAATTTCCTGTCAAGCGGAAATAGTTCTACTTTAAATTCTTTAGGGCTTTTTTTAAAGCGCTGCCAGGCAGCAATCTCCTGGTATAATCTTTTAGGGTGCGTTGATAATGCATTGCCTAAAAAGAAAACCTCTGGTGTTACCATAGGAACATTTCTAGGATTAGAAGTAACAAGCGGGCCGTATCTTGCGGCCTTGAATTCAGGATATTGAATAGGTTTATTGCTCAATTAAAACCACCAGAAAAACAAGAAAAAGAAGGAAATATAAAAAGGTTTTTATTACCTTACCTTTGCTTTAAGCTTAAGTGCCTTGATTATGTCCTTGCACCTGTTTCTCAAAGTTGTCTCTGTGATTCCAGAAACTTCTGCAACTTCTCTCTGAGTCCTTTTCTCTTTAAGCATCAGTCCTGCGATGTAAAGAGTAGATGCAGCGACACTGACTGGGCTCAATCCAGATGTCATTCCTTTCCTTTTTAACTGCTCTGCAAGCTTGACAGACTTTGTCTGGACCTTTGGAGTCAATTTTAAAGCGCTTGCAAACCTTGCAGTGTAGTCAACAGGATTTATTGGAGTAATCTTTATGTTAAGCTCTCTCAGTATCATCTTGTATGTCTTTGCTATGATCTTGACGTCTGTTCCTGTCAATTCAGAGAACTCTTTCAAAGACCTTGCAATGTCATTTACCCTGCAAGCGATGTAAAGAGCGCCGATAACGATATTCTCAATGCTTCTTTTCAGAGTAAGGTTCTTTTCAGCTGCTTTCCTGTAGATTTCAGCTGCTTCTTTCTCAACCCTGTTAGGGATGTTCAGCTGGCCTGCAATAAGCTTAAGATTAGTCAAAGCATGCTTAAGATTCTGCTCAAAGCTAGAACTTGTCCATGCGTTCTTTTTCTTGATCCTATGAATCATTGCTTTTGTTTTAGTATTCAGTTTTGCAAGATCAGAACGATTACCAATGCTTGTTGCCAGGTTGTCTGCAACCCTTGGGTCAAACGGCGCGCCAGACCTGCTGTTCTTTTCAACACCTTCCATGTCAAAAGACCTTGTCTCAGCACCATGATCGACTAGACCATCCTCTATAACGAAGTTACACTGTCTGCAAATAACTTCTCCGCTTCTCTTGTTTGTGAGAAATTTCTTACACCCACAATCTGGACAACTTTCAGTCATTATCATTTTTGCCTCCACTCCCTAGCACAAACCTCTTTTTCTACCACCCAACAGCTTTAAAAGGCTAACTTATATTTAAAGCTTTCGGTTTGTTATCACTCTTGAGTGATTATTTGGTATATTGAAAATAATGGCTAGAAAGGCTGAAATGGGCGAATTCAAGGGTTTTAGAAGTCCTTCGGCGGGGCCTCGGTAGCAGAATTTTGTTTAGTTAATCACTTAAAAGTGGTTAAAATAGAAAGGTTTAAATACTAGAACTGCTTAATTTGATATATTGGGTTTTAGACCAAAAAGGGTGAAAATGAGACTTCCAAACAGAGACACGCAAAATGATGTCCTATTAGCAACCCTGGGAAGATTTTTAATGGGGGAGCGGGACTTATTAAGAACAAATATTAGGTATTTCTTTGGACTAGACGAATCTGCGTCTGGCAGGCGCGTAATATCTTTAAACGAGCCCCAGATTCAAAATTTGCAAAATACTCTTTATGAGCGTATTGGAAGAACACCTGATGGAATAAAGCAATTCATGGCCGGCGTAAGTTATGATTTCGAGCAAATAGCAAAAGTTGAGCAGAATTTTAATGCGCCGCTTCGTTCTGCCCTTGAAGTGTTGGCTGACAAAAAAGCAATCTGTATTGAAGCTGCTTTAGCAGCAGACAGCTTATTAGATGAAAAATATAACTCCAGCATACTTTACTTAGAAAAAGAAAACGGCATTGGCCACGCGGTGTGCGCTTATCAAGATCCTGAAACTGGATTGTTCGGCGCGATAGGTGTTTCCAGACATAAAGAATTGACATCAAGGAATCCTATCTATGAGACCCAAGAAGAGCTTGCGCAGAGCTATGATTGCGATGCTTTCAAATTGACTGATTTCTTTTATTCAGCAGAACATAGAGACGTGGATACAAACTGGAATCTTCGTAACTTAAATATCTTAACTTTCTTTGATAAACAAAAAATCACGGTAAAAAAACATTCTGATTTTTACGTATTGCCGAAGAGTATTTCTCCTGAAGAAACGGTTGCGTGATTATCTAGCAGCGTCTGCCTGCCTTTCTGTCTCGTTTTTCTTAGAAATAGCCAATGATTTTGGATCTAATTTATAAGCAGCGAGAATCTCATTAGCAAGCGTTTCTGAAATTGATCTCTTGTTCTTGAAGGACTTGTCATAAGAGCCCTGCACGAAGAATCTCAAAGCAATGTCAATCCTTCTTTGGGGAGCGCACTCAACTGCCTTTGGATAACGCGCACCGCCGTATTCTATAGTTACAATCTCTTCACGAGGAGCTGCATTGACCAATGCCTGAACAAAAACTTTTATTGGATTCTCTTTGGTCTTCTGCTCAAGAATCTTTAGCGCTTCCTCAACAACAGAATAAGCATTAGAAGTTTTTCCAGTGCAGTGGCCAGAGCTTCTCAAGTGCTTCTTGCTCTTGTGCCCTGGAACAAACAGCTTATTCATCAGTCTTTCGACAATGAAAACCTTGCTCTTATGGAATCTTTTTCCAGCATATCTAGCTCCTGTCTTCGGAACAATCCTTGGCTCAAGGCAGATATATTTTACTAAGCCTTCGTCTGCCACGCCGATGCCTGCTGTGCTCCACTTGTTAAAAGCAAGTACTTCAGTCATTTTCTTGCCTTCTCCAGCTTGCCGCTAAGTAAATCCTTAAGACTTTGATCATTAACCTTGATGACCTTCCACCTGACTCCTGGCAGGTCTCCTTTAGCTCTTCCTTTTGTTCCGCCAATCCTTTCAATCATAACTTCATCGTGCTCGTCAATCATCTTTAAAGCGCCATCTCCAGGCATGAAAGCAGTTACTTGCCTTCCATTCTTTATCAACTGAACCCTTGCGCATTTTCTCATTGCAGAATTAGGCTGCTTTGCCTCAACCTGCCTTTTTTCAAGAACAATGCCTCTTGCCTGGCTGCTGCCTTCAAGAGGATCTGCCTTTTCCCTTAGATTGAATATTCGTGTAACATAAGATTTCTGAAGCATCTTAGAGTTATATCTGCGCTTTTTAAGTGATTTTGCAGTGTTCAATCCATTGCTTTTGCTTCCCATCTTAATTTACCTTCAGTTCTTTTATAGGAAAATAACGCTTGACAACATCCTCATAAGCGCGCAAATACGATGCATTGCGCCCGATAAGCAGCCCCCTTGTCCTGAGGTCGCTTGCTGTCATTGTATAAGTCCCGTCGTCGTGGGTTATCTCCTTGACTTTTAAAGGGTGTATCAGGTTCTTTATAAAGTTTACTGGTTCTGGGTCGAATTCCACTATTTTTATCTTCTTTTTAAGGAGCTTTTCCAGCTTCTTTACATTCGCCCCTTTTGCGCCAACAGCTTTTGCAATCTCATTTGGCTGGACTATGAACAAAATCATGTTCTCTCTAACTATGCAATCTTTTAGCTGCGCTCTTGTTATCTTTTCAAAAAGAGACATGAATTTCATTGTGTTCATGTCAAAAACAATTTTAGCGCTCACTTTAATACTCCAAGAACAGAGATTGAATAAAGTTTCTTGCAGATGACGCCCAGCTCTTCGCTAGGATAATTCAGCTCTCTCACTGCAGTGTCTGTCATCTTGCTGTAGCGCATAACGTCTTTTTTTGTCTTTTCTGCGCAGTTTTTTGCCAAGAGAACCTGCTTTAGCTTGCCTTGCTTCAACATCTTAAGAGTCCTTTCAGTGCCGATGATCAGTTTCTTGTCAGCAAATAATGCACGAATTTCAGCTGCAGTCTTGTCTACTCTTTTCTTTGCCATGATATCACTTCAATTTTTCTTTCCTTATCTTTGTAACAAGCCCTGGAAGTCCTGTACCAACTGGAACAGGCTGGTTAAGCATGACGTTCTCAACAACAGAATTAAGATGGTCCATCTCGCCTGCAAGCGCTGCATTGATGACGTGCTTTATAGGAGTCTCAAAGCTTGCCCTTGCCAGGACAGATGCTTTCTCGCTTACAACACCGTATCTTGTTATTCCTTTTATCTCTCCTGAGACGCACATGGTATCTGCAACAAGCATGATGTGCCTGATGTCGACGTTAAGGCCCTGCGCCTCAATAACCTTGAAGACTTCTTCGATTATGGCCTGCCTTGCAGCCTCAATGCCGAAAGTATGTGCAATCTCAAAGATGTCATTGCTGACTGTCCTTGTAGGATCAACAAAATCAAGCTCAAGTATCTTTTTCAGATTGCTTCCTGCTGTGATTATGATAAATTCATCTTTTCTTTTGACAGGCAAGACCTGCGTGACTCCTTTAATTCCGCAAACATAGATATCTCTTGACTTTTCCTTAAGCTTGTACAAGTCATTAAGGCCTTTTTCTTCCTTGCCTTTCAGCTTCAATACAATATTGCCTTCCTTGTTTTCCTTGACAGACGCTTCTTTCTTAAGAACTTTAGAAACGCTCACAATCTTCGTGATTTTAGCAGGCGTAAGGCCAAGCAATTTCATCTTTTCATGATTAAGCTTAAGCTCTATTTTCAGGTCGACAATATCAATCACATACTCAAGAACAAATTCTCCAAGAGTTGATTCCTTCACCATCAATGCGCATTTCCTGATATCTTTTCCTTTATTATATGGTGACTTTAGAAAAATCTCCATCATAGGCGTTGCCAAGGTCTTTCTGCCGTCAAGAATCTCAATTATCCTCGGAAGGCCCATTGTAACGTTCATCTCTGCAACACCCGCAAAGTGGAATGTATCTAAGGTCATCTGCGTGCCTGGCTCGCCAATACTTTCAGCACTAACAAGACCAACTGCCTCGCCAGGAGAGATCTTTGCAAGATTAAACTCTTCTACTGCTTTTTCAGCCACTTTCTTTATCTTAGAGGCAGGGCATTTTTCCTCTATCTCATCTAAGATTGATTTAGGCAGTTTTTTAACATATGGTTTTAGCGCTTCATGCATTTTATTACACCGAATCAATTATTTTTTGAACATTAATCTTTCCGTTTTCTGACCGAGAGACATCAATACCGTCCTCGCCATACTCAAACTGGATTATCCTGTGATTTGCGTCACGCACAGACCGGTCATACTCCACTCTCAAGTCCTGCATTGCATTAGCAAGTCTTCTGTAAAGATAACCGGACTTAGGCGTTCTCAAGGCAGTATCCATCAAACTGTCTCTTCCTACAATCGCGTGGAAGAAAAACTCTTTTGGATTCAATCCGTGCTTGAAGCCGTGCCTAACAAAGCCTCTTGCCTCTGGGCTCAAGTCGCCTTTCTTGAAGCAAGATAACGTCCGGCCGGCATAACCTTTCCCTATCCTGCTGCCGTGCAAAGCCTGCTGGCCTGCGCATGCAGACATCTGGGAAATGTTCAAGTAAGAGCCTCTTGCACCAGACTCTGCCATCGCAATAGTATTAGTTGTCTTGTCTGCATATTCCTTGACAATATTCATACATTTAGTTCTTGCCTTATTCAACAATTCTAATATTCGCAATTCAAGAGTTTCTTCAACACTTCTTCCTGGAAATGCCTCCAAGGTTCCAGCCTCAAAAGCCTTAATCATCTGAAGAGCCTCTTCTTCTGCCTTGTTCAAGGTATCTGTAATCAAATCATTAGCTTCCTTAGGAAGGTCAAGATCAGAAAGCTTTGCAGTAAAGCCAGTTATCAATAAAGTTTCAATTCCAAGCTTAAGGATATTATGAAGAATCTCAATTGTCTTGTCTGCGCCATACTGCTTGTGCAGGCTCCTCAGCAGGAATCCTGCTCCTTCTCCGCCAAGACTTGTCTTGTCCATAACGCCTTCAATCAGCTTGCCGTTCTCAATGACAACATCTTTGCCGTCCCGTGATTTTCCTTTGAAACTAAAATCTTTTGGAAGAACAACACTGAATATTTCTTTGCCTGAAACAATTTTTTTGTTAGGCAGTCCAGAAATATCTGTTATGCCTGCCTGGTAAAGCAATTCAACTGCCTGCTCTCTTGGCAGTTCAACATCTCTTGTAAGCAAATAATTTCCAGAGATTCCGTCATGCAAACAGCCCATTACGCTCAGGCCGTATCTTGGACTGATCAATTGAGTCTGTACTTCCATCAGCACCTCTGCCTCTGCACGAGATTCTTCTGTCTGAGGAATATGAAGATTCATCTCATCGCCGTCAAAGTCTGCGTTATACGGAGCACAAACAGCCGGATTAATCCTTAAAGTCTTGTAAGGAAGAACCTTGACCCTGTGGCACATCATGCTCATCCTGTGCAATGAAGGCTGCCTGTTAAAGATGGATATATCTCCGTCCATCAAGTGCCTCTCAACAACATAGCCTGGCTGAAGCTCTTCAAGAGCAGCTTCTTTAGTCTCTTCTGTAATCTTTTTTCTCTTTCCGTCAGGCCGTATGATATAATTAGCACCAGGATAAACATTTGGCCCATTTTCAACAAACTTTTTCAGATAAGCCATGTTCCATTCATTGATTGTCTCAGGAACAGTCAGCTTTCTTGCAACGACATTTGGAACGCCGACTTGGTTAAGGCCGAGCATAGGATCTGGACTGATAACAGTCCTGGAGCAGAAATTTGTTCTCTTACCTGCGAGATTATGCCTTATCCTTCCTTCCTTGCTCTTGATTCTTTGAGTGATTGTTTTCAAAGGCTGGCCAGAACGATGGCGCGCAGGAGGAAGCTGAGCAACAGTATTATCCAAGAAAGTAGTTACATGATACTGCAGCAGGTCCCAAAGGTCCTCAATGATTATCTCAGGAGCGCCTGCATTGATGTTTTCAAACAATCTTTGGTTGATTCTGACAATATCTCCAAGCTTGTGGGTAAGGTCATCTTCAGAACGCTCGCCAGATTCCAATGTAATGGACGGTCTTATTGTGACCGGCGGAATAGGCATAACTGTAATTATCATCCATTCAGGCCTCGCAAACTTAGGATTAAGGCCGTATAACGCTGCATCCTCGTCAGGAACCTGCTCAAGCCTTGACCTGATTTCAATCGGGCTGAGCTTTTTGTCGCCCTCAAAGAATGTGGAAGGCTTTTCAAGAGTGATTTTTTGCTGCGAAGCCTTGCAGTGAGGGCATTTTTTCACAGTCTTCATCTTTGCAATCTGCTTCTTTATCTCATCACGCCTTGCGTCAGCACCTTCTGCCTCTTCAACAGCAGCAAGATGCTTAGCAAAAGCAGACATCTTGTTTTTTGGAATCAGCAGTCTTCCGCAGTCTTTGCAAATGCATCTCAATAAGTTATGTATTATTGGAATAAATTTTATGTGCGCAACAGGCCTTGCAAACTCTATATAACCAAAATGGCCGATACACTCTTTTAACTTGCATCCGCAAGTCTTGCATCTCAGGCCAGGATCAATGACTCCTAATCTTACGTCCATCAATCCGCCGTCAACAGGATAGCCTTCTTTATCATAAAGCTCTGGAGTGACTATCTTTGCAGAAGCCATCTTCTTGATCATCTTAGGGCTAAGAATACCAAATACAACGCTCTCAACCTGCTTGAACACGTAATGCTGCATAGCCTCAATCCTTTCTCGGCTCATAGGCTTTTTCTCTTCTTTAGTTTCTTCTGCAGCTTCCTCTGCCTTGGCCTCTTCTACAGGCTCTGCAGCAGGAGCTTCTTCTTTTTTTGGTTCTTCTTCCACTTTTTCTTCTTTTTTCTTAGCCATTTTAGTACTTGCTCTTTAACTGAAGTTTTGGATAAATTCCCAGTGACTTGAATTCATCAAGTATTAGCTTGAAAGCATAGCTGATTTCAATATCATTGACATCAGAATCGCCGCACATCGGGCAATACCTTTTGTCTTTCTGCGCATCATAGATTGCAATGAGGCCGCATCCTTCGCACACAGGAACAACTGTCTTGTCAGAATCAAACCGCTCCTTTAGCAGCAATGAAGCTCCGTGAGCAACAAGAGTGTCTTTCTCCATTTCTCCTAATCTTAGGCCGCCTTCTTTTGCACGGCCTTCTGTCGGCTGCCTTGTCAAAAGCTGGATAGGGCCTCTTGCCCTTGCCTGCAGCTTATTTGCAACCATGTGCTTGATCTTCTGATAATACATATTTCCGACAAAAATCTTGACCTGGAACTGCTCTCCTGTGATACCGTTGTACATTGTCTCTGTTCCATCTTCCCTGAAGCCCATTGAAAGAAGCTCTTTCCTGATCCTTTCTTCAGGTTCTGAAGAAAATGTTGTTCCGTCAATATATCTGCCTGCAAGACATCCTGTCTTTCCAGCAAGTATCTCAAGAAGATGAGATACGGTCATTCTTGATGGTATACCATGAGGAGTAAAAATCAAATCAGGAATAACGCCAGAAGCAGTAAACGGCATGTCGCTTTGAGGGACAATAAGGCCGATGACGCCTTTCTGGCCGTGCCTTGAAACAAACTTGTCGCCAATCTCAGGAATCCTTTGGTCTCTTATCCTTACCTGAACTAACTTATTGCCTTCTTCATTCTCTGTTATCAAGACAAAATCAACAACACCGCGCTCGCCGTGCCGCAAAGCAACAGAGCTTTCTCTCCTGATGTTTGATGCAAGAGAATAATCTTCAAGTGAGCTCAAGAATCTTGGAGGAGAAGTCTTTCCAATGACAACATCCTCTTCCTTTACAACAGCTTCTGGATAAACAATGCCGTCTTCTTCAAGCAGCCTGTAATCTTTTTCTGACTTGTATCCTTTTATTTCCTTGTCTGGAATGCATATCTCGTCAGTCATTCCGCCTGAATATCTTAATTCATCTGCAACAGCAGGCCTGTAATAGCTGCTTCTTCCAAGGCCTCTTTCAATGCTTCCCTTGTTAAGGATTATTGCGTCTTCCATATTGTATCCTTTGTAGCACATGACTGCAATGACAATATTCTGTCCAGAAGGGTGCTTGTCAAAGTCAGACAATTCGTGCATCAAGGAATTGACAATAGGAGCCTGCGGATAATGAAGCATGTTGACATCCATGTCAACTCTTACAGGAAAATTAGCAGCATAAAAACCGATTGCGTGCTTCTGGTTCTTGCTTCCGATACTGAGCCTTGCAGATTGTATGAACTGGCCAAAAGGAACAAGTGTTGTTACAAGACCAAGCATGCATAATGGAGATATCTCCAAGTGAGTATGTTCAGGAGTAAGATCTGTTTCATAGAATGCAACCAATGCATTCTCTTCTTCTGCAGCATCAAGGTATTCTATGATTCCCTGGTCAACAAGGTCCTTCCAGGAGACTTCTTTTTTCTGTAGCTGCTTTATGTGCTTTTCAGTCAGCAAAGGAATGCCGTCTTTTACGACGATCAAAGGCCTTCTTGTCCTGCCTCTCAATGTCTCTACGAAAATCTGGTCTAGTTTATCATAATAATAGAAGTTGATGCTGCCGTCCATCACACCAGAGCGCCTGTCAGATTTTATTCTCTCAAGGAATTCATTCTTATTTTCAACATCCCCTACAAATTTTCCGTTAAGATAAACTTCTGTCATTTTATATGCTCTTCAGTCCTGCATTCTTCAGCAGCTTAAGGATTTCTCCTTCTTTGATATCCCTTGAGACCTGCGCCATCAAGGCGAAATTCTTTTTCAATCCTATATTGGTTCCTTCAGGAGTCTCGCTAGGGCACAATCTTCCAAGATGAGTTGCGTGCAATTCTCTTGCTTCAAAATTCTCCTGCGTATTAGACAATGGAGAGCCGACTCTCTGAAGATGGCTCAATATACTAAGATAATTAACTCTCTGAATTCTTTGTGAGATTCCTTTCCTGCCTCCGACCCAGTTTCCTGTGGCCATGGCAGAATATATCCTTGAAGTAAGCAATTTATCGCGGATGATTATCTTGATGCTTGGGAATTTTCCTCTTTTTACAATCCTCTGGAAGTTGTACAACAAATCTCCTATAAGGACTTTCAGGTTGGTCCTGAAAAGATCTCCTAAAAGGTCGCCAGACATCTTTATCCTCTTATTCATGTAATGGTCCTTGTCATCTCGCGGTGTTTCCCCAGTACTTACAGAGATATACTTTCTAAGCATCTTGCAGAGGTTGTATGCTTTCTGCATCCTGTCGTCTGTTTTTGTGCCGACATGAGGCAGAAGATACTTGTCAATAATCTCCTGCATCCTTTCAAGCCTTATCTCTTTTGACTGTGTTATCCCTATCTTCTTTGCCATATAATCAAGTGCCTCTTCTGGCGTCTTGATGTTTGCAAATTCAAACAAGTTGATGAGAACCTCGTCATATTGTTTTTCTTTAGAAATAGACTGCATTATCTCCTCATCCTTGATGAGGCCCAATGCCTTTATGATGACAACCAAGGGAATACGCTTGACTCTTGTGAATGTCAGATAATAAATGCCGTCTTTTAATCTTTCGACGGTGTGAGGAATCTTGTAAGGCCCGCTTTCAGAGAATATTTTTCCAAGATACTTGCTTATGCCGGTCTTTTGGGGCTCTACTAAGAACCTGTTTGCGGCAAGGTCCTCTATATTGACCAAAACTCTTTCTGTTCCGTTGATTATGAAATAACCGCCAGGATCATCAGGATCCTCGCCATGCTCAATAAGATCTTCTTTTGACATGTTGTGCAGGTGACAGAAACTGCTCTTCAGCATTATCGGCAGGTTGCCTATCTGCGTCACAAAAGTCTCTCTCTGGACATTGTTTATGTGAGAACTCACTTCAATAAAAACAGGAGCAGCATAACTTATTTTTCTTAATCTTGCTTCAACAGGATATATCGGCCTCTTGCTTCCATCAGCCTCTGTAATCTCAGGCTTTTCAATCCATATCTTGTCCAACCGTATCTTGAAGCTCTCGACATTCGGCGGGATTATTGTCGGCTCAATAAGCCTGTTTTCCTCAATTATCTTCTGCAATTCCTTATCTACAAAGCAATTAAAGCTCTCTATATCTGACTTGATGAAGGAATTCTCGTCAAAATATTTCTTTATCAAGACTTTAGAGTAATTAGGCACTTCCAACCCTCCTGTAAAATATAGATGTTCCTGCTGTGACGCTCTTTCTAGTTATCTTGATGATATCCCCAATTTTTGCTTTCAGGTGAGCTATAGCTGGATCTTCTTTCAAGATTCTAGGAAGCTCCTGTCCGCTAAGATTGTAATTCGCTATAATCTTCTTTTTTTCAGCTTCACTCACAACTGTATGCGTCGGAACCAGCACGTGCTTTGTTACGTCGTATTTTTGCGCCATTTTTTCTTCAACATGACGGGCCGGACGAGATTCGAACTCGCGACCACCTGATTTCCTTTCAATGATTAAAAGTCAGGTGCTCTATTGCCCGAAACAAATTTGTTTCTCCAGGCTGAGCTACCGGCCCATTTTTGATAGTCTCCACCCTACATCGTGATAAATTTGTTAAAATATGAGCAGTATGTCTCTATCAATTTTAATAGTCCCCTCTGGCAATACAGCTTGAAACTCCTGGTTTGTTTATAAAGCTTTCGCTTTTTGGTAGTAAAAATCGCAAAAATATAAATAGGCGGGCAATAATACTAAATTTATGGAACTTTCACTTGATTTGCGCAAGACAGTTGAAAAGAATGCTTCAGACTATTTTGACAAGGCAAAGAAGGCAAAGAAAAAAATAGAAGGCGTAAAAAAAGCATTGATGCAGTTTGAAAGAGAGAAAGAAGCGCTCTTGAAAGAGAAAGAGAAAGCGGTTTCTAGAGAGGAAAAGATACTTGAAGCAAAGGAAGTGAAAAAAGAGAGGCAAAAGACAAAAAAATGGTATGAGAAGTTCAGGTGGTTCATCAGTTCTGAAGGCTTTCTGTGTATCGGGGGCAAGGATGCAACGACTAATGAAATTATAGTCAAGAAGCATGCTGACAAAGAGGATATTGTCTTTCACACAGAAGCGCCTGGCAGTCCTTTTTTTGTGGTGAAGACAGAGGGGAAAAAAGTTGGAGATGCTACCTTAAAAGAGGCTGCGCAGGCAACTGCTGCTTATTCCAGGGCGTGGAAGATGGGCCTGGCTTCAGCACGTACGTATTGGATAAAACCAGAACAAGTAAGAAAAGAGCTTGGCTTGCCAAAAGGAAGCTTCATGATACACGGCAAAAGAAATTATTCAGAACCGGTCTTGCAAATTGCAGTCGGCATCCTGCCAGACGGCAAAGTGATGGGCGGCCCTGTTGGTGCTGTCAAGAAAAACTGCGGAAAGATGGTTGTCTTGGTTCAGGGCAAGCATAAAAAAAGTGATATTGCAAAGAAAATACAGAAACAAATAGGCGGAGACCTGGATGAAATAATCTCTGCGCTTCCTGCAGGAGAGTTCCATCTAGAGAAATAAAAAAAATAAATTCAAAAAATAATCAGAAATATCTTAATTATTCTTCTTTAGCTTCTTCTTCTTCAGCAGGAGCTTCTTCAGGAGCTTCTTCGGCAGGAGCCTCAGTAGCTTCTCCTTCTGCTGGACCGACATTAACTGCTTTCGGACCTCTGTCACCTTGCTCTACATCAAATACGACAGCATCATTTTCGTGTAGTTTTACACCGTCTTTTAATCCTGTCTGATGTACAAAGTACTCTTTTCCGTCTTCGCCAGCTATAAAGCCGAATCCTTTCATTTCGTTAAAAAACTTTACTGTTCCTTTCATTTTTTACCTCATTAAACTATTTTTACTGATTTAACCGCGCGTCCTTTATAAATCTTGCTTTTTCTAGTATTTCCGCCTTGGCCTGCGTGAAAAGCTTCTTCTTTTTGGTGCTCTTGCATCAATCCGGATGTTTATCTTTTTCAAAGCAGGGCTTATCACTTTCTTTATATTGAACTCGCGATATTCATTGAGTATCCTGGAGAAATTATCATGGTCATAGTCGCACAACAGGTTGACTACCTTGCCTTCTTCTCCTGCCCTTGCAGTCCTTCCTATCCTGTGGACATAATCCTTCGGATCTTTTGGGATATCATAATTGTATATGTGAGATACATTATCAATATCCAATCCTCTTGCTGCCACGTCTGTGCAAACCAATACGCCGACTTTTGCTCCGTTGAACAAATTAATCGTCCTGGTTCGCTTATTCTGTGTCAGGCCGCCATGTATTGCAATAGCGCTGATCTTGTTTGCCTTCAGATTCTTGACCACAAAATCAGTGTTTTTCCTAGTGTTGCAGAAAACCATGACCAGTCCTGCGTTTTCATGCTTCAGCAAGTGCACCAGCAATGACAATTTCTTGTTCTTAAGAATGTCGTAGTAAATCTGCTTCAATTTCTTTGGATCAACCATCTTTGTTGCAGATACTCTTATCGGCTTAATCATAAACTTGTTGGCAAATCGTTTTATGTCCTGTGAAATCGTCGCAGAGAAAAACAATGTCTGCCTTTTCTTAGGACATGCGCCAATTATCTGCTCTATATCCTCTATAAATCCCATGTCAAACATTCGGTCTGCTTCGTCTAATACCAATAATTTGATTCTTGAGATATTGATTGTTTTTCTTTGCAGATGGTCAAGCAATCTTCCTGGAGTCGCGACAACCACGTCTGCTCTTGGCAGGTTCTGTATCTGCGGGTTGATGGCAACACCTCCATAAATGCTCAGAACATTCAACTGTTTATTTTTTGCAAGCTGGTGTATCACTCCCTTGACCTGCTCTGCAAGCTCTCTTGTCGGAGTGAGAATAAGGGCCTGCAGGCCTTTTCCAGGGATTACATTCTCAATGATTCCGCACCCAAAAGCAAGAGTCTTTCCAGAACCAGTAGCTGATTCTCCTATGACATCTTTGCCTTTCAAAATCGGCGGAATTGACCTCCCTTGGATTTGTGTAGGATTAGTGAATCCTAAATCGTTTATACTTGTGACTAGTTCTTGGCTTAAGCCAAAATTTTCAAATAAGTTCATTTTCTATTTTACCTCATGTTTCTATTTAAGCACTTTAAAGAAAAAGCGAAATGTTCATGATAATGATCAAGTGCTTTCTCGTCGATATTATGCTTATGAAATATTAATGGATTTTGGTGGTTTATAAAGCTTTCGGTTTCTTGTTGAATTCCACAGTCACGCGTGAATATGCTATGTTTTTAATAGCATCAGAATAAGAACTGGTGCCTGAGCAGACAACATCAGCAAACTCTTGTTTTTTTGCAGCATCAAGGATTTTTCGGAATACAGCATCATCCACAGGATAACCCTCTTTGCTGCAAGATTCTGCTTTCCTGTATGACGCGGTTGTTCTCATTTTCTGAAGCGCATCACATATCTCCTGGTATATATCATCCAGATATATGTCCATTTTTGGTATTTGTTTTCCTGGAGTTACGTGCCGATTTGGAGCACGGGTCCAGCGCATCATAACTGTGTGCATTGCATCTTGATCATTTGACCCGGGTTTTATGTTTAGAAGTACTTGTGCTTCATCTTCAACTATCTCAACCAAAGAAATATCTGCTGAACAATTATCCCACGTCGCGCTTAACAAAGTTGTCTCTTTTTCAGCATCGTATGATTCTAAGAGTGTTGGCATGGAACTCTGAGTTTGAAGTCACTATTTAAATTTTCGTGTTTCTGCTTTATCGCTGAAATCACTATTAACCACTTGAAAGAGACGCTTCAATAATAAAATATCCCAAAAATAATGGATTTTTTTGCCGAAATTAGCTAAAATTGGCTAAAAAACGGAATATTTTTCCAATAATAAATGTCTTTCCGAAAAGATTATTTATAAAGAATATAATGAAAACATTTAAATATACGTGGAATATTATTCCAAAATATGGCTTTAGATGAAAAAGACCTTCAAGTACTAGAAGAATTGAAACAAAACGCTAAGAGAACCACTAGCCAGATTTCTAAGAGGATAAACCTGCCTATAACTACGGTGCACAACAGGATAAAGAAACTGGAGAAGATGGGTATTATCAAGAGATATACAGTAGATATTGATTACAAGAAGCTGGACAAGCCAATTGCAGCTTATGTGCTTGTATCTGTGATTTACATGCTTCCCAGCGGAATAAAGATAGGCCAGGAAGATGTGGCAAAAGAAATAAAAGGGCTTGCAGGGATTGAATCAGTCGAGATCATGGCTGGCGGAACAGACATTCTTGTTAAAGTGCGCGTAAAGGATGTAGAAGAATTAAATGATTTCATAGTCAGGCAATTAAGAAAAGTGGAAGGTGTGGACAAGACGCAGACAATGGTTGTCTTGTCAAGAACATAGGGCTTTGCTTTTGTGGGGACAGAAAGCATTAAATAGCCAAGACACTTAGGTATTTACATGGCTAAACTGGATTTTTCTAAGCTCAAGAAGCTGCCTCCTGAACTGAGGATAAAGGCAATACAAAAACTAGAGGCAGAACTTAACAAGCTAATCCAAGCAAGGCAGAAAGAGATAGAAGAAGCAGAAGCGCTTCTTGCAGAAGCAAAGCATGAGCAGGAATTAATAGAAGAGATAGAGACTCCTAAAGTCAAGAAGGTTGAAGTAGAAAAACTGTTTGAAAGAAAAGAAGAAGCAGTTGAAAAAAGAGCAGAATTAGAAAGGCTTGCAGAAGAGGCTCCGGACCAGAGGCCTCCTTCAGAACAAGCAGATTATGCACGATTCATAGCTCGCGAGATGTCTGTTGACAACATCCAAAACAGGCTGTACGAGATACGGCAGGATGTTGCAAAGACAGGAGTAGAGACCTGGTACCAAAGAAATTTTGTAAATGCCGCAGAACAGGCATTTGCATTGAAAAGAGCTCACGGAGATTATGTCTCTGGCTCTAAAAAAGAGGCGACCCTCACAGCTGGAGAGCGCATGGTTCAGTATTTAAAAGGGTAAACTTTAAATACTGCTGAGACATTTTTGTCATAATATGGTAGAGATCAGAACAGCACAGCCATACAATACTATGGACCGGCAGTATCATGAGACAATCGAAGTAGATCCAGTTAGCTCTCACGCTAATATAGAAGAGCCGATAATTCCTATTTCTGAACTAGGACAGACTATTCCAGAACGCGATCCTGCAGGAAGATTCAAGAATATAATCCAGACAGCGCAGGCTTCGATGAGAGCCGGCGCAGGAAAACTTCAATTAATGTTCAATGTTCCGTCAGAATCTGCAATCGGCGGAAGACCAAAAGCATACGGCAAGGAAGTGAGAGAAGCACTCAGAGATGTGTTTGCAGCAAATGAGGCAATACTTTCTGGAGTTGAGATGCCTACTTCTATAAATAACCTTTCTGGCTATGATCCGCAGAGAGGGACTTTTGACGACGAAAAGATGAAAAGAGACATGGATGAGGTAAAAGACGCGATAAAGTTTGCTTCAGAAGTGGCGCAAGGCGGCGGTGTTGACATAGTCTCGTGGGAATATGCACGGCCATTATTCAATGCAGAGTGGAACAAGAAAGACAAAAAAGGAAGGCAATTGTTTGAAGAAGCAGGAGAACCAGTTGTGCAGGTAGTTGATGAAAGAACCGGAAGAATAAACATGTGGCGAATAAACCAGATAGAAAGAATCCCTGTTGCAAGAGACCCAAAAACTGGAAAACCATATGCTTTTGTGCACGAGATCGGAAGATTCGCGCCAATAGATAAAGACAAGCCATATACTACAAGGTCTATTGGCGAAGGCAAGTATGTTGTAGAGCAGGGTGGAAAAGAAATTCCTTGTGTTGATAGGCTGCAGCCATGGAAATGGAATGATTATAAAAAGTGGGCAGAAGAAGAATCTAAAAAAAAAGGGGAAAAAATCACACCTGAAGAATATTTTGCAAAAGAGCAAATGCAGGCCCAAATAAAGCAGGCAAGAGGATGGGCAACAACATACAAGGAATCTGCAAAGAGAACATACAATGATATCCAAGACTTGAAAGAAGAACTTGAAGCAGCTGATACTGTAGCAAAAAAGCGAGAAATTGAGGCAAAACTTTATGATGCGCAAAAAAAATACGAACAGGAAGTTGACACAATACAATCTTATGAACAGCAGGCAGCTGAAAACGAGCAGATGGCTAATGCTTACGTGCCATTGGGAAAATATGCCATGAAAAGAACAGTCAATTCTTATGCAAAACTTGGAGTTGCTGCAAGGCAGGAAACCTTGTACAATAAGAACATAAAATCGCCCTTATATGTTGGTCCTGAGCTCGGGTGGCCGCATGCATACGGCTCTCACCCAGAAGAATTCAAGGAATTAATAGAGCAGTCCAGACAAGAGATGATAACGCTTTTGACAGACAAAAAAATACCAGACCCTAAGAATCCAGACAAGTGGATTGAAAACCCGCATTATGAGCCAGGCATGAGCAGGAGAGAAGCAGAAGAAGCAGCAAAAAACCACATCAAAGGATGTCTAGACACATCTCACATGGGTATGTGGCTGCAGCATTTCAAGCCAGAGCTTCCGTGGGAAAAAAGAGTAAAAGAGTTTAACAAATGGTACATGGATGAAGTCAAGAAACTCGCAAAATCAGATGTTGTCGGCTCAATACAATTAGTTGATTCACAATCAGGGGCGCACGGCCATCTTCCTCCTGGACAAGGAATCTTTCCAGTGGTAGAGGCTGCTAAAGAATTCAAGAAAGAAGGCTTTAAAGGATTCATGGTTTCAGAAGGTCATGAAGAAGAAAGCTTCAATGAAGGCAGAATCTTAGTCGAGACATGGAGAGCATTCAATGCTCCTTTTGAATCAAAATACGGCCCTGGAATGCCTCCTGCGCAAGGGTTTGGAGACGTGCATAATCGGTATCAGGGAAGAACATATTCTCCTAGGATGATGTTCGGCAGCTATGTTCCTCCATTTGGAGAATACAAGCCGTGGTCTGAGATTCCTTTTGAATAAGCTCTTAATAATCAGAATTCTAAAAAAATAAGAAAGTCATTTGCAGAGCAAGAAATCTTTGGGGTAAGGTATTTCCACGAATGGAAACAGGGGGATTTGCTATGCTCCGCCAATGACCTCTTTGGTTTGTGCCATTATAATGTATATATTGTAGTAGTCATTTATAAAGCTTTCGGTTTTTAACCACCAAAAAGTAGTAAATAGTTAATTTTGGCCGTTTCTCTTCATTGCGCCTTTAAATATGTTAAGAAGCTCTGGTTTCTGGTTAAATGCATCAACCATTGCAGCCACGCATTTTTCCAGCACGCCTTTTCTTACATATTCCTGGTCCCAGCCATATCTTTCAGCAATATCTGGAGCTATTGCATCCTCAAGCATGTTCAATGTTCCTTCTTTTTTTCGCGGCTCATCTGCATAATCTATGTTTGTCCTGGCCATCAGTGCGATGTATGTTCTTTCTGTCAAAGCTTCCTTAGAGCATCTTGGCTCTCCTTTTTGATCTGCTTTTAAGTCCAAAATGAAATCAATTGTGTATGCTATGTTAACAGGATACTGAGAATATTTTGTATCTTCCTGCATGTATGGCGCTTTTGGATGCTCTGGAAACAAGTGTATGATTTCTTGAGAATAATTAAGCTGCTCTTTTGCAGTTCTTTTTGGGGCGAGCTTTTTTCTTTTTCTTTCCTGGTCCTTGAAAACTATCCGGGTATTCATTGCATCTGTGAATAGATCTCCATTTAGCAGTTCCTCGAAATCTCCATTTAACTCGCGTTTATTCTGTTCTCCCATCTTCACTCAAGAACTAATATGCAAGAGGGGTATATAAAGTTATCGGAAATTTAGTCACTACAAAGTGGTGCTAAAATACGCACCAAGAAGCTGCCTGATACATGAAAATCCAGTCAGTCCTGTGAAGTCTCTTGAAATCCTCCAGCCGCGCAGCATCATCAGGACTCATATAAAACGATGCATCACTAACCCCGAATGTGCTTTGCAGGATTGCATCTGAAATCTTTGATTCAGCAGTCTGCAATGTCAAGGTCTCTTGCACAGAAAAAGTATGGCTTGCAGTATTTGAGCCGTCTGTCTCAACTGTTTCAGGCAGGCTGCCAGAATCATACAGATACTTTGTGCTTGTCTCTTCAGAATCTTCATAAATCTTGACTTCAGGAACATATTCTGTCTGTGCAGAATGTCTTGAATATCCAAGTACTTGTTCAATAGTGTCTGGAACAACATCAATGACTTTTGCCTCTAAAGAATCAGAGCCGACAGGCCGTTGGATCACTTCTTCTAATGCCTGCTCAATCTCAACCTTGTAATCGTCGGAGATGTTATCACTCTTTTTTGTCATGATAAATTTAATTTTTGAACTTCTTTTTATACTTTTCGTAGTTCAAAGATATAGTTTCAGAACCTGTAATTATTCTCTAATAGTTATAAAACCTTTTATACGCTGTTAAAAAATAAATGAATATGGATTTTACTATTGAGGAAAGAAAACATCCAAACATAAAGAACTATACAACTGCAGATTATAAGCTGGCAGTAAAATTCGCTGACGCGATGAAAAAAGAGCTTGGGGAGTTCCTTAAATCTGCGATTCTGTTTGGAAGCACAGCAAGAAAAGAAAGACCGCTCTATGAAAGAGATATAGATGTCTTGATGCTTGTAGATGACTTGACTCTTATATTGAGCCCAGAGGTTGTAGAGGCTTACCGGGTGATAACAGAAAGGACTGCCTCAAAAATATCAAAAAGACTGCATGTAACCACAATGAAGCTGACAAATTTCTGGGAATATGTCAGGAATGGAGATCCTCTTGCAGTTAACATGCTGAGAGACGGCGTTCCGTTATTAGATGTCGGCATATTTGAGCCCCTGCAGATGCTTTTATTCCAGGGCAGGATACGGCCGACAAGAGAAAGCATGTATATCTATTTTGCAAGAGCGCCTGCAACACTAGTCAATGCAGACTGGCATATCTTACAAGCAACACTAGACTTGTATTGGGCAGTCATTGATGCAGGGCATGCTGCCTTGATAAGAGTTGGAGAGATCCCTCCAAGTCCGAGCCATATGTCTGACATGATTTATGAAAAACTAGCTAAAAAGAAATTAGTATCAAAAAAAGCGCCAAAAGTGATGGACTTTTTCTATAAAATGAGCAGAAAAATAACCCACAGGCAAGTGCGAAAGATAACAGGACAAGAGTATGACAGATACAAGACAGAAGCAGAGGCTTTTGTGAAAGAGATGAAAAAGGTTGTAGAAGCGAGATAGTTTTTTAAAGAATCTTTTTCTATCAATCCTTATGACATTTGAATTAGACAAAAAGAATGTTTTAGGAAAGATTGATAAATCTCAAAAAGGAGAGATAGATGAAGATATCCAAGAATTAGTTGACTTGATTAATTCTAAAGAAGAATACTATACAACAAGCTCCTGCTCTGGGCGAATTGTTGTGATAGAGATTCCAGAGTCTGGCAGAAAAGACGAATCAAAGTGGCTGCTGGTGAAGCACGGCCCTGCAACAATAGAAGAAATAAAGGATTCTTTGAAGTCTGATAAAGATGTCTGGCTGAAAGAAGAAGGGATGATACTGCACGTGTGCTGCAAAACAATTGAAGATGCAGAAAAGCTTGTTAACCTGGCAAAGAATTTTGGATTCAAGAGAACTGGAATGATTTCTGTGAACAAAAGATTTGTTGTTGAGATAATCAGTACAGAGAATGTCTCTACAATCCTTGCAAAAAATGGAAAAATAATTGTTTCTGACGAATATATTGCTTCTTTAGTTGAAGAATGCAATAAGAAGCTGGAGAAAAACAAGGAAAAAATAGACAAGTTTATATATTCTTTTAAGAATTGTTAATTCAAAAAAGAGGAAAGATGAACCACAAGCTAATCACAGCATTGCTTTTAATCAAATCATTTATTTTATTGATAATAGTTCTAGGCAGCACATCCATAACAGGCGGTTCTGTGATAGGAGACGTTGCAGGATCTGCAAATAGGCCTGCAGACAAAGTGCATGAATTCTTTGGCATCGGCGGAGTTGTCTTTCCAATAGGAGACTGCGGTGATATTGCGCACGGCTTGTATGAAAGCACCATAAGCACACCAGCGAATGAGATGGTGGGCTTTAACACAGAAGGGCCAAGCCGAGCAGCGACAGTCAATTTTGTTTTAGATAGGATACGCCACTTTGGCACAATTGACATGATTAAAGGAGCATCTCTTATTGATAATCCCCGCGCTGACAGCATGATAAGCATCAACACAGAAGCAGTTGTGCGCACCCCTAAAGAGACGCGCAAGACATTCTATAACATGGACTTGTACGGCATAACAAACCAATTCTTTTATATACAGCACGGCAGGTTTGCCACACCCTCTCTTGACTGCAAGTTTGTAAACCAAGACGGCCAAGCAATATGCGACTGCAAAGTGCATTCTATCAGAGATATTGCCGTCGCAGGAATACCTAATCCTCTGAGAGTAGAGCTGGAAAACCCTTCTCCTGCGTTAAAACAGTTGATTTAGTGTCAAGACAGTGATTAAGCAGAATAATATGAAAAGTTTTAAATAGGGTGAGGCAATAGGTATGTAGATGGGTGTTATAGACGGAGTGAAGATGCTTAAATTAAAGTCTGATCGCTGCTTTGGCGAGAAGTACGAAAAATGCAAGCAGTGCGAGAATTGCTGGATTAAACAATCATGTTTAGTTAGATTTAGGAATAAAAAATAAAAAAGTTTATATACTAATTCAATTGGTGATATTTTCATGCAAAAAAGAGGGTTGATGTTAATAGTGTTCTTAGTTCTTTTGGCGAGTAGTGTGAGTGCTTTTAATTTTTCAACATTAGCAGAACCTTCTCCTGCAGAGGTTTATGAGGGGGCAGATCAAGCTTTTGAAATATCAATAAATAATTATAATCAAAGTCAAAAAATTAAAGAAATTCATGTAACTCTCTCTAAGGTAAATGTAACAAATGTTGTTCTATTACCTCTAACTACTTGGCGAGAGAATCATAATGCAACGTATATACGTTGGTTTAATGGAACCGTTAATACAATTAGTAAAAATGACGTCTTTGAATTTAGCGCATTTATATTTCCTGTGCTTACAGATACAAACACTACTTTAATTGTAACTAAAATCAATGAAGACAACAGTGCTGCTTCAGAAAACCACACAATAACTATATTAGACGACACAACACCGCCAAACATAATAAGCATAAACCCTGCAAATGGCACAGGCATTCCTTCAAATAATGCAAACAGATTGATTACTGCAAACATACAAGAAAATGAGTCTCAGATTGCAACAGTTAATTACACATACTGCAATTGCACAGCAAACAGCACAAACTGCACAGGAGCTGCCACGACAATCACATTGAATTGCTCAGGAAACAACTGCAACGGAACTGCGGATTTCTCAAGCTTTAATGAAGGAAACTATGCCTGCTATGTTGTAACAGCAGCAAACAATGTCGGCGGAACTGCAACAGAAGCAGGCAAGATATATTTCACAGGAATTCCTCCATCAGTATTTGGCGTGAAACCGGCAGATGATGTTTATCTTGTGACAGACACAGTTGATATATCTGCAAATGTCACAGACAATGAAACTGCAGTAGATGAAGTGTATGCAAACATCACTTATCCTGACGGAACAACAACAATATTGGCACTAAATCAAGCTGGAGGAAGCGACACCTATGCAAACACATTTACAAACGCCTTAGAAGGCACATACACTGTGAGATTTGTTGCAAATGACACAAAAGGAAATATCAACAGCTCTGTAATCACTAATTTCACATTGGTTCCTGTCTATGACATCACATTTACCTTAAAGCCAAGCAATGCAAAACCAGGAAGAGCTATTCAGGTAAGCGGAACAGTAAAGCTTGCCAACGGCTCTGACATTCCAGAAAACAAGGTAGCAATTAATGCAAAAGGAGCAGAAACAAATGTCACCTTGACAAACGGCTCATTCAGCCACACTTTCAATGCTCCGCAGAATACAGGCACTTATAACATCCACGTAAGAGTTTATGCTAACAGCGGTTATATTTATTCAGAAACCAAGAAATTAACAGTTACAAGCCCTGTAAGCCACTCCAGCGGATGGGGCGCAGACTGGGGCGGTTATGAGGAAGAGACAGAAGATGCAGGAACAATGGAGATAGAAGAGCCTGAACCAGAGCCAGAACCTATTGTAACAGAAGATGCAGGAACAATGGAAGCTCCTGAAGAAGAGCAAACTCCAGAAGAAGTGATTGACCAAATCTTAAGCAAGCCAGGCAACCAAATAACAGGCTCTGCAGTAGGCCTTGGAGGCCCGACAACCTGGATAGCCTTGGTATTATTCCTCCTAGGACTTGGAACACTTGCTTATTCTAATGCAAAGATAAGAGGCCACGTCCACAGGTTTGCAAAAGAAAAAGTAGGCAGCAAATTCAAGAAAAAAACAAAAGAAGATAAAGAATTCTCTGACCAAGAGTGGGAAGACTATTTCAAAAGATTGAAAGAGGATTAAACCTTCTCAGCCTTTAATGAAACAATTGAATAATAGCTTCCAAGCTGTGTTTTTGCAGGAACAAACAAGCTGAAGTAAAGACTCAACTCTTCTCCTGGGTTCAAAACAAATGTCTCATCCAGAGCTCCAAAGTTCTCCTTGTCAGTGCTTATCTTGATATTATCTGCATCAATGCTGTTATCTGCAAATTTTAAATCATTGGCTTCAAGGTAAAGATTCAAGTCAACATTGCCTGTGTTTTTTATCACTGCATTTGTCTCTGCAGCAGTATCTTTGCCTGGCAAAGCAATGAACTGCACTTTATTTGCAGTGACTGTGAAATCCAATAGCTCCAGATATTCAAAGAAAATCTTGTATCCAGCAATATTTATTGAATAATTGCCCGGCTCTAAGTCATAATCCACTTCTACAAAGCCTTCATAAGTATTATTGCTTGTTTCTTCCAGGACAATAGTTTGGTTAAGGAATGTTGCAGTCACTTCCTCAGAAGCAGTTGCAACAACCTTAACCCTGCGTTTGCCGCCGCCCACAGGCCTAATCTGAATTCCTTCTCGCTCTGAATCGTCATCTTCATCAATCTGCGCCGTAGAAACATTTCCAGTTGAATTAGTGACATTGGCAATAATCTTGATTGAATTAAGGTCAGCAAAATCCGGCTCTGCCTCAATAAAATCAAGAGAATTATTGCCAGTGTCTTTTTTTCTCAGCAAAACCTTTCCTTCTTTAACGTCATTTGCAGGAGTTCCTGCATACAAATTGTTTTTTATTTCTGAACTTTTTCCCCAGCCAACAGCATCAATGACAGTTTCATCGGCATCCTTTAATGCAATTCCGCTGTTATCATTATTCATCGTTATTTTTTCTTCATGGTCAGCAGCTCTCCATCCAGAACTATTCCAACCAGTATCTGCAATCAAGTAATATCCTTTTGCCTTGATAATAGAGTTGGCTGGAATCACTGCATCTTTCAAAGAAGTCTCTGTAGCAATGATCCAGCCAGAGATGTCGACATCATGGGGTTGAGGGTTGTAGAACTCGATAGCTTCAGAAGAAGTCTCGCTTCCTTCAGGATCATACAATACTTGATTGATGTAGACAGCTGATGCAAAGTTTGGGAGTATGATCAATGCCAGCAAAAATGTGAGCAAGTGTTTTTTCATTTTTTCACCTCATTTGATTGTGCGCCGCGGCCGGGATTTTCGCCCGCAGGTGTCGAACCCGGATGCCTTTTCAGGCCGAGGGACTCAACCTCGCTCCATACCGTTAGGAGACCGCGGCATAGTAAACTTTATATATCTTGATTCCCTCTCTTTCATTAGGGACTCAATCTTATTCCGGCCGTTAGGGGCCGTTTTTCTTTTCAAGCAAACTTTATATACCTGTAACGCCTTATTACAGATACCTTGGTGGAGGGTTGCGGTTATGCGACCTTGGTTTTTTTCTTTTTTTCAATCTTAAAATCAGTTTCTGAGAAAAAGCCGGAAATATTTTTGCAAAAATGAAATATTTTTGCTTAGATTGAAAAAATTCTGGGTTTTATTGATAAGAATCAGAAGATTTGCGAGAATTTCGGAATTATTTATTGTATAATTTAGACAATTCTTGCGGTGCCTTGCCTATCAAGGCAGCCACTATCTCAATATATGCATTATATTGGCCGTCTACTTTTTCTGGCGGTCTTCTTGCAGGGTCATATTGGCCTTTTTCAATGCGCACAACAGGAGCTTTTACCCCAATCTTTGCAGAAACCAGATCTAAAAGCAATTCAAAACCCCATCTTTTATCATATGCCTGGACCATCGGCTGTTCAAGCAAGGTCTCAAGATGGCCTCTGCTGTAGAACTGGCTTCCAACAGAAGGAGGATCTAGTTCAGTTACGCCTAATTCTTCCTCGAGTATCTTCAGGATGTCATTCCTTCTTTCAACCTCGTATGCATTTTCTTCTGGAGTGATTTCCCGCCACCGCACTCCTGCAACAATCTTCTCATCTGTATCACAATAAGGAACAAGCTCTTCCAAGACAATCCTTTGATTGAAATCAGAATCAAGGTCTGTCTTGATTATGAAATCAACATCTGTTTTGGCTATGATTTTGTACATCTTTTTCAAGGACTGAGCAACACCCATATTCTGCTGGTTCTTGAAAGGCCGCAGTTTCAACTCATACACGCGCCCCCAATGCTGGATTGCTTCATACGTATTGTCAGAACTTGCATCATCGATTGGAAATAATTTGAAGTCATGCTGTGGAAACTCGCAGATGCCTGCTCTTATGTTTAGCAAAGAGCTTGCAATGCCTTTTTCTTCATTAAATGCCGGCAGCACTAATGCTATTTTCTTCTTCATCAAGGGCTAACAGCTATTCTCGATTTAAAAAGCTGTTGCAAGAAACAAGAATATTAAAGAAAAAATAAAAATCAAGCCTTATCTAGGCTTTTTAACCAAAACAACAATCAGCACGATTATTATGATAACAATCGCTGCAATCAGTACTCCAAGTATCCACAAGTAAGAGCTTGAGTCCCAGAAACCGCTCTTTTCAGATGTGGTTCTTACTCTTGCACTTGGTGCGGTTGCTGCTGGTGTGGTATCAGCAGGCTCTGTTGGAGTTGTTGTAACAGTTGTAGTTGTTGTGGTTGTTGTAGGTTCTGGTTCTTCTACTTCACATGCCTCAACAGCAAGGTTGAATACCTTTGTATTGCTTGGTGCAATTCCGTCAAAGTATGTGTTCAGGTTAACCAGGTAGACTCCTTCATCAACATCTTCAGGCACTGTCAAAACAAATGAAAGTCGTGTGTAGTCATCTTCATCAAGCTCTATTCCTGATTTCTTTGTTGTCAAGTCAAGGTCTGGTATTGTCAATTCAACAACAACATCATCCTCGTCTCTCTTGCCTAGATTGATTATCTTTGCATCAACCTTCACTTGTCCGCCTTTGCAGTCCATCTTTGTTGGATTCATAGCAGCATTCTTTATCTGAAGGTCGTGCTTTAATCTGTCAATTCTCAGGTCAGCTTTCCACTGCTCGCCGTGCCAAGCTCCATTATCATCCTGGCCGATGACTCTTATGATCAAATCATAGCTTCCATCGCTGACATCTTCATCAATATCAAAGTCTAAAGTGACTTCATCAGTATCGTCTGGATCTGGATCAACTGAGTCAGACTCGTCTACATCAAAGTCAGAATCATCAACTAATATCTCTACATCTGCCTCGTCAAAGTCAATATCTCCTGTCTTGTCATCATCACTGTCCTTGTCATCAAACTTGTTCTCAACTTCAACAAGGATTGAGCAGCTTGTGTCTGGCTTCAGGTCTTCAAAATCAGTTCCATCTTTGATTCTTTTTGATGTGTCGCCGCATTCAAGAGTTGCTTTCTTAAGCTCCAGCTGGTTAACTGCCTGCATCTTCAGGTCAGCTGTTGCTGGTGTTGCTCCTGTTGCGCTGGCAGTTATTGTTCCAATCTTAAGAGCGACTGCTTCCATATAATCATTTGAATTATCGTCTGTATCAATTGCGCTAAAGTCTAGAGGGATATCGCCGGTGACAGTTACAGTTGTAGACCCGCCATTACCTTGTAATGTTGTGATTGTGGAAGGATTGATTCTTATATTGTACTTAGAGTCTACATTTTTACCTAGATTGATATCATTTAGCGTGGTGTTTCCATCATTTGTTACAGTTACCTGCACAGAAACATTCTTTACCCGGTCTTGGTTATCGTCTCCAATAGTTGCGCTTGTAATCTGCAGCGCACTTGCACTTGCCGCTGCTAAAGTTATCATAAGCAGCATCAATACAATAAGTACGTGTTGTTTTTTCATGACTTATCCCCCCACATGATGTGTTATTAGTCTAAAGTAGTCACAATATATATAAAGCTTATGGTATTTTAATATATATTTTGCAGAATATACTTTATTTTAAGCAAAAACAGCCTAATGCTCTTTTTTTCCTATTCCTGCGAATATCACTATCAAGATAAGCGCAGACACTGCAACCACTGTGATCATCCCTGCAGAAATAGGGGATATTGCCAAGGAACTGGCTGTTCCTCCTGTCGCGACATTGCCTGTGATTGTTGCTTTTCTTATAAGAAAGATAGCTAATAACACTGCCAGTGCTATTGATCCAATAACCCATGTTGTCGGAAACTTTTTCAGCTTTTCCATGGTGCTTTTTTTGATTGTGCTATATATAAACTTTACTCTTCTTCCTGCACTTTTTCAGCCACTTTGATGTTCTCTTTCACAAGATCTGTCTCTTTCTTAGCTTCCTCTAAATCTTTCTCTGTCTTTTGAATCATCTCTGTCTGCATTTCCTGCAATTCCTCATCTTTTTCCTGAATCTTTTTTACTTCCTTAATATCCTTTTCCAGCTCTTTCAGCTCTTCTGTCTCTTTCTTGAGCTCTTTTTTCTCTTCATCCACTTCTTTCATAAGCTCTTGAATACTTTTATTGTTGGTATCCTGGTTTCCTAGAATTATTTCCTTTGCTCTTTCAGTGGCCTCTTCCATTGTTGCTGCCATGTGAAGCTCTTTCAGGTTCTGAGCTAATTTGTTTATCTTTTGAGCAGTTTCAGGGTCCATTCGCAGAAGTTAGTGTACGGGGTATATTAATTTTGCCCTTCTCTCGCCTTCACAATGTTGCGCGAGTTAGAGAATACTAGTTCAAAGTAGTTGTATACAACTCTCCATCAATGTGAAAAGGCCTTTTTGTTTCTTTGCTAAATTCTGCATGCATTACTCTTCCTAAGAACAATACGTGGTCGCCTGCGTCAATCTCATTCCTTACCTCGCATTCAAGCCAGGCAATCGCTTCCTTGATTCTTGGGCAGTCTATCAGCTTTTCAGATTTTGCTTCAGTTAGTCCGACCTGCTTGAACTCGTCTTTCTTGAATTCTTTGCCGCAGGCTATGATCTTATCAATCAAATCAAATGGCATGAAATTCACCACAAAAGCCTGAGAACTTCTTATCCTTTCCAAAGCAGGAGCTTTCTTACTGACAAGTATAAGATACATCCTTGGCTCGTAAGAAGCAGGAGAATGCCAGTCAAGAGGAAAGATATCATTTATATCCTCTTCAACACCCAATAGTTTTGCAGGGCCCCTGCAGCTGACAAGAACAGTCTGTCTTGGATTATTTATGCGCACCATCTTTTGCCTTGAAATAATGAGTTAAAAATACAGTAATTCCAGTAAGAATCAGCAATGCAACAGAGCCGACTAGATATATAGGAACTCCCACAACGTGTATCAGGGGAACAAGCCAGTCTGTATTGCATGAAATAGAGATGACTTCAAATGCTATCACTGGTCCTGCTGCAAAACAGGCCAGCTTCACTGTCTTTATCCACTTTTTCCTGTACGATGTCAGTTCTGCTAACAAGAAGATTATTGTTCCTGCCAATAATATAAGTATGAAATATTTCAGCCATAGTGCAATAAAAGAATAGAATACAACTGAAGGCAGGATGAAAATTATGAATAATGCCAATAACTGGCTTACAATAGGCTTGTTTTCAGTAGGCTCTAGAAGCTCTTTTGTCCCCACTTTTGTAGGGCCTTTAAGCAAGCTATATAATACATACTCTTTTGTTATGATAACCCTTTCTGTGGTAGGCTTTACTTCTTGTCCAGTCATGTCTATGGTCAAGACAGGCTTTTTTTCAGGAATATGTATTGCTGTGTTCATGCTTGCAGTGCCTGAGACATTGATTGCATCAAACTTAGATATCTGCTCAGAAACATAGCCAGGAAGCAAGCCAACCTGCGGAGCATAAAGAACCATCATTATGACAAATGCAAACGCAAGAATCATGCTGAAATATCCCACAGCATGGCCAAACGTGCCATTTGTCAGCTTATCTAAGTATTTTGGATTGAATGAGTGGATTATGTCCTTGATGAAGTTCGGTGTTTTCATTTTATTATGCTGGTTATAAGTTATATTTAAGGATTTCTTTTGGCAGCAATGCCTAATCCCCGCAAAGCTGCGTGGATTGCCTGTATCTGCTGGTTTAATTTATTCAACAATGAGTGTGATTTTGTAAGAAAATTATAAACCGGCTCTATCCTGTGCTGGACGTGCATCTTCTGCAAGTCCCCTATTGAAAGAATCAAGGAGCTGAAATGCTGCCTGAACAAAAGATGCAGTTCAGAATCAAGGCTTGCAAATCTTTCTGAAACAGTATTGTCATATGTTTTTAACAGATTTGCCTTGACAGAACTCAAATCTTTGCTTAATTTTTCAAGGTCTTCACACTGCATATAATCTGCTCTTAATGCGCTTAAGCTATTCAACACCTCTTTTATGCGTATTATATTCTGCATTGTGCATTAAATTTTCATTTAAGTATAAAAATTTTGTCTTTATCTTCATCAATCTCCTTTGAGACTTGGAATAATTCCTTGATTTTATTGATTATTTCATCACAGTTCTTTGCTTTTTTTAATATAGTCAGGGCGAACTTGTCTTTTCCAACACGCTTGATTTCTTTTAAGCCTCTTTCTGGATTATCAAAGTTGTGGATGCTTGTTACTGCGATTACTACATCAAATTCATTGTCTTTGAAAGGAAGAGATTCTGCCTTTGCTTTAATTGTCTTGAAAGAGCATTGTTTTAGAAGATTTTCTGCAGGATCTATGCCTGTGATATCGCAATTAAAAACTTTTGCTGACAGTCCTGTTCCACAGCCAACATCCAGCAGTTTCGTGTCTTTGGTTGCTTTTATTTCATTCGCAATAATCTTTAATTTTTTTAATTGCTCCTCTCCATGAAGCTCGTTGTAGCTTTCTGCTGTTTCGTCGTAGTAATTCATTTTATGTGCCTGATTCTTTTTGGCTTTTTGTCCCAAAGAACCTCGATTATTTCGCAATTATCTATGCACTTGTTAAATGCAAGGTCGCGAACACCCTTGCCTTGAAACTCAAGCAAAAGACAAAGCAAGACCCCTCCGTGAGTTATCACCAAGATGTTTTCTCCAGGCTTATGCTGCCGTATCATCTTGTTAAAACCTTTGATAACTCTTTGATATAATTCTCGGACAGACTCTCCATTAGGGGGGCGCCAATCCAGGCGTTCAGAAGACTTCATATCTTTTTGTATCTCTGGAAACAATTCTCTTTGTTTTTTATGGGAAAGGCCTTCCAGCGCTCCGCTTTTTATCTCTACAAACTCCGGCCACTTGATTAATTTTGAGGGTGAATGATACTTTAATATTCTCTTTGCTGTCTGCATGGTCCTAAACAAAGGAGAGCAGTAAATCTTCGTCAAAGGAATATCTTTGAAAGACTCTGCTAATTTTTCTGCCTGCATCACTCCTTTTTTAGTCAACCGGGTAGCTCTATGGCCCTGTGTGATCTCTTTAACATTCCAGAAAGTCTCCCCATGACGAATAAGATACACAGTGATATACTTTGCCATTTTTTTTATAAAAATGCATTGATTTAAATACTTTATTGAATACTCCATAGTCATGGAAGTTCAGGAGAAACTGCAGGAATTAACAGGGAAAAAGAAAATAAAATTAGTTGAATCAGGAGACCATGCAATACTTTCTGTGCTGAAGTTCTTGAAAAGCATTGGCAAGGAAAAGGTCTTGATACAGGACCAGGGCGGATGGCTGACTTACCGTGATTATCCTAAGAAAGCTGGTTTAGAAAAAGTTGAATTAAAGACAGATTATGGAATAATTGATATTTCTGATTTGAAAGAAAAAGCAGATGAAAAATCTGTGCTATTGGTCAATTCTCTTAACGGCTATTTTTCAGAACAGCCAATGGAAGAGATTACAGAAATATGCGCTGAAAAAAAATGCCTGCTGGTAAATGATGCCTCTGGAAGCATTGGAACAGAACTGGCCCAGATCGGAGACATAATCATAGGAAGCTTTGGGAAAGACAAGCCAGTCAATCTGCATTATGGCGGTTTTATTGCTTTTGATGAGGATTATTCTTTTGAAGGAGAATTTGACTCCGCTAAATTGGCTGCGCTGGATGAGGAATTAGATAAATTATTTGCAAGGCAGCTGAGATGGAACGGAATGCACTGGAAAATCAAGGCAGACCTGAAAGATTTTGACATAATCCACAAAGAAAAGACAGGAATAAATGTAATTGTTAAATTCAAAGATGAAAAAGAAAAAGAGAAAATAATAAAATACTGCGATGAAAACAAACTGCCTTATACAATCTGTCCTCGATATATCCGCGTGAATTGCGATGCTGTTTCTATAGAGGTTAAGAGAACCTGAAACTTTAAAAAGAGACTATTTTTTCTTAACAAAAAATGCGAAGAACAAATCCAGAAAAATGGCACGCGCAGCAACATGGAATGCAGAATCGCACTAGCTCTATCAACGGCGAAAAACACATATTATTGCCAGCCAAAGTATTATTGTTTCAAAATAATCACGGCCATAACAATGTTTATAGCGGCGGTGCAAGCATTACAGCACAAGGCAATCAGTCTGAAGTGATGGGCTACAGAAGCGTGCTTTGGAGAGATGCAGAAAGATTAAGATGGATAATTCCGATAGCAGAACTTAACCAAAGCACAGGTGAAATAGAACTTAAAGATCCTTACATCATGACAATTGAGCCGGTCTGGAAAGATGAGTATGTCAAGGAAACATTAACATTCGGGGAAACAGATGCTGGAAAACTTGAACAGATTTTAGAAACACTCAAGAAACAGCTCAGCAGCAAAGCATTAAAGCAGCCTACCCGGATTACCAGCCGCAGGAAAGGAGAAATCAGGAAAGCATTTAATGATGAATTTGTCAAGCTTGCAAGAGAGACTGCACAAAAAGTTTTTTATTATGATTTAGAACTGCAGGTTTCACTGAATGCATTATACCAAAACCCTTAAATACAGAAAAGAAAAAACAATTCTTAGAGAGGTGATTATATGGCTTTACGCTTCCCAGAATCAATGGATGAATGCATTTATTTTACCAGAAGGACAATAAAAGACGGCAAGGTCGTTGCATGGGTATTCAAAGAAACTTGTTCTAAGTGCGGCAAGGCAAAGATGAGCAAGCCAAAAGATGAGAAAACAGGAAAAGTAAAAGTAAGGGCAAAAGAATATGTGTGTCCTGCATGCGGCCACACTGTTGAGAAAAAAGCATATGAAGAGACATTGACCTGCAATATTGAGTACACCTGCCCGCACTGCGGAAACAAAGGCGAACTGCAGGTGCCTTTCAAGAGAAAGAAAGTGCAGGTATTTGATGAAGAAGCGCAAAAGAAGAAATCAATGGATGCTGTCAAATTCCAGTGCCAGAAATGCGGCAAAGATATCCTGATAACAAAAAAGATGAAATAGTAGAAAAATTTTAATATTTCAAGGTCATTCCTTATATTATGGTGCGTTTTATTGAAGATTTATTGGCAGGTATTTTCTCTTTTGTTCCAAAAGAAAAAAGGTATTACCGGCAGAAACGCATGCAGGAATGGTGTGACTTTTTTTACGAGCTTAGAGATCAATATTCTGTGCTAGAGATGATTCCATTCAGGAACAAGGGTGCTGCGGGAATAGACAGCAGGCAGCTGAACCAGGCGCACAGCAACATGTCTGGATACCACATCTCTTCATGGGGACTGAACTTTGACCCTTTTGAAATCAACGTAGAAAACTGCAAAAGGACTTTTGAACGCGAAAGAGCCAAATTTACTGATGATGAAGTAAAGCAGATGAAAGAGATAGCAGAAAAATACATTGAAAGATTTGGCATAACTGAAAAAGAATCTGGGTTTGGATCACGCCGCTAAATTTGTCCACAACTGGTGAAACAAAAGTTTTAAAAGAGACTTGTAATTTCTTTTTTATGATGCTATACATAATACGCGGATTACCTGGGACAGGGAAGTCAACAATAAGCAGATTCTTGTCAAGGAAACATGATGCAATAGTATTGAGCATGGATGATATTCGCAAGGATTTCTTTGATGTTGATCCTGGTGTCAAGGATGCGGTGTTTCCAAATGAAAAAGTTGATGCAATGTACGCTGATTTGTTTGCAAGCGCAAGAAATCTTATTGAACAAGGAATAAATGTAATAATAGATGCAACACTATACGCAAAGACGTTGGTTGATGAGGCAAGAGCAATAACGCCTGATTCAAAACTGATACAAATAATCTGTCCTGAAGAAGAGACCTTGCGAAGAATAAAAGAAAGACTTGAACAGTCCAGCGATGGCAAATATGTTGCAGGCCAGCAGGTGTATGAGCATGTCAAATCAAGAACAGAAATGATACATGATCCTGACGTAACAATTGACACGTCAAAAATAGACCCTGGAAGACTTGAACTGCACTTGAGAGAATATAAAGATTTATAAATGCTATACTTTTTCTTTAAGCCATGGCCAAGAAGACATTTTACATAACAACAGCAATTGATTATCCTAATGCAAAGCCCCACATTGGGCATTTGTACGAGAAAACAATAGCTGATGCCATAGCAAGATGGCACAGGCTACTGGGAGAGGATGTCTTTTTCTTGACAGGGACAGATGAGCATGGCCAGAAGAACTACAAGACAGCAAAAGAGCAGGGAATAACACCACTGCAATTGATGGAAAAGAATGTCCCTTTTTTCAAGGAATTATGCACAAAAGCAAACATATCATATGATAAGTTTATCAGAACAACTTCAGAAGAACACAAAAAAGTTTGCCAAGAGGTTTTCCTAAAGCTGAAAGCAAAAGGCGACATATACAAAGGGGCATATGAAGGGCTGTACTGCGTGGGGTGCGAAAGATATTATACTGAAAAAGAGCTGGAAGAAGGGCTTTGCCCTGTGCACAAGAAAAAGCCAGAGATATTGAAAGAAGACACGTATTTTTTCAAGATGTCAAAATATCAAGATAGATTAATCAAGCACATCAATCAGCATCCTGACTTCATACTGCCAGAATCAAGAAGAAAAGAGATAATCAACAGGCTGAAAGAGCCGCTAAGAGACCTGTGCGTCTCAAGGCCAATAACATCCCTTCCATGGGGAGTGCCAGTACCCGGAGATCCAAACCAGATACTGTATGTCTGGCTTGATGCATTATTGAATTACATCTCTGGAATAGGCTATCCAGATGGAAAAGACTTCAAGAAATACTGGCCAGCAAATGTTCACATAATCGGCAAAGACATAAATTGGTTTCACACAGTCATATGGCCGTGCGAGTTGATGTCAGCTGGACTGAAACTGCCGATAACAGTGCACTGCCACGGATTTGTTAACTTAGGCGGAGAGAAACTCTCAAAATCAAGAGGCATTGTAGTTGATCCTGTCAGATTATTAGATGATTATGGCACAGACCCTGTAAGATATTTCTTCTTGAAAGAGATACCTGCAGGAGAAGACGGCAATTTTTCTTATGAAGCGCTTGTTGAGAGATCAAACTCAGACTTAGCAGATGTTCTAGGCAATCTATTGCAGAGAGTGACAGTGCTTACACAGAAAAATTTTGAAGGAGAAATACCAAAACCAGGCAAATTTGAGAAAATAGATGAAGAACTGATAAAAGAATCTGAGATTTTTGATGAAGTCAATGAATTAATGCACAAGTTTGTGTGGAACAAGGTAATAGACAAGATCTGGAGCTTTATCCGGGCATGCAACAAATACATCAATGACACAGAGCCATGGAAATTAAAGGAAGACAAGGAAAGATTAGGGACAATACTATATGTCCTGACAGAATGCCTGAGAACCATCTCAATATATGTATATCCATTTATCCCAGAGACAGGAGAAAAAATAGCAAAACAGATAGGGCAGAAGCTTGGAACATTCAATGATGTTAAATTCAAGAAGACTACAAAAGGAACAATACCAAAACCAGAGATATTGTTCAAGAAATTTGAGGTAAAAGAAGAAGACCCTTTTGCTAAACTAAATTTAAAGGTGGCAGAGATAACAGAAGTCAAAGAGCATCCTGAAGCAGAGAAGCTGTATATACTGCAGATAACTTTAGGCAAAGAAAGAAGACAATTAGTTGCAGGGCTGAAGCCTTATTTTAAACCAGAAGAATTGAAAGGCAAGCACATCGTTGTTGTGACTAACTTGAAGCCTGCAAAATTAAAAGGCGTGGAAAGTGCAGGCATACTCTTGGCAGCAGAGCTGAAGAAGCAAGTGGCGCTGGTAGAGGCTCCTAAAAGTTCTCCTGGAGAAAAGGTATTTGTAGAGGGAATAGAGCCAGGAGAAGGACAAATCACCTTGAAAGAATTCCAGCAGGTGCAGATGACAACAAAAGACAAAAAAGTAAGATACAAAGGAAAGGCTCTCAAGACAGAAAAAGAAGAAATAAAGGCAAAGATAGGCGACAATGCAAAAGTATTGTAAAATTCTATTAATAATTCTTATTCCTGTACTTGTTTACTTGTTCTCATTCGGGATATTGATTTATGATTCCAGCTTTTACACAAAACTGACGCAAAAATACAGCCTGATGCCAGAGAAAGCTGCAGAGATGAACAAAGACATGGTAAATTATTTTATTACAGGCCAGGTTCCTGCAAGTTTTAATGAATTCAATGAAAGAGAAATGACTCATCTGCAGGATGTACGGACAGTTATACATTATCTGCTTGGCTTTTTCATGATTGCACTGGTATATTTTATTGTTTCGCTTAGATTTATCAAAGATAAAAGAAAAATATTCTTGTATGGGGGGATAATATCTGTTGTCCTGCCTGTTTTATTCTTGATTTTGCCTTTTGACTGTATATTTTCCCAGATGCACAGCTTATTTTTCGCAAAAGGGACATGGATTTTCCAGATAAATGACCTGCTTGTCAACCTTTATCCTCTTGAATTCTTCCAAGCCTTTGCAAAATCAATAATTTTGCGTGGTTTTTGTCTGGGGTTGGTGATAACTGCCTTCTCGAGCAAAAAACTGCGACTTATATCTTTCACTACAATAAAATATATAAATGAGTTTGTTATTTTGTAATAACAACAATTTTAAAGGGGGAAGTTTAAAATGAAAAGAATGAAATCAGTGATATTAGCTGTTCTAACAATAGTCGTAATATTGTCTTTGGTTGGATGCGTCAAGCTCCAGAAAGCGTCTGAAGATAAGGATGCCGGCGATAAAAAAGCAGATGACAAGCAGATTGCAAAAGAGGACGCTAAAAAAGACGTCAAAAAAGAAGAAAAAGCAAAAGAGCCGGCAAATGTGACTGAAGCGAAAAAACCAGAAAAGAAAGAAACAACACCTGAAAAGAAAGAAACAAAACCTGCACCAACAGTAGATGCAGAAGGGCTTCCAATAAAAGAAGTCACAGAAGGCAACCTTGTAAGCTTCCCTAATCTTAAAGCAGTTGACCCTGATGGAGACCCAATCACATACACATTCACATCACCATTAGATGAAAAAGGCAACTGGCAGACAAGCGAAGGAGATGCAGGAGAATATGTCATAACAATCACAGCATCTGACGGCAAGAATGAAGTGAGCCAGGACATCAAGCTTGTTGTCAAGATGGCAAATGCCCTGCCAACAATCACGCTGAGCTCAACAGCAATCACAGTGGATGAAGGAGAAACAATCTCTCTGGATGCCCAGGCACAGGATGCAGATAATGATGAAGTGACACTCACCTTCTCTGGCTGGATGGACAGCGCAACAAGAGAAACAACATTTGATGATGCTGGAACACACACAGTAACAATCACAGCATCTGATGGCAAAGGAGAATCCACACAAGAAGTTACAATAACAGTAAACAACGTGAACCGCGCGCCAAAACTAGGTGAAATCGCAGAAATAACAGTCAAGGAAGGAGAAAAAGTGTTTGTAGAGGCAGATGCAACAGACCCAGACGGGGATGAAATCACAATCTCCTTTGGATCGCCTATAGGAACAAGCGGAAGCTGGAAAACAGAGCCAGGAGATGCAGGCACATATGAAATCGATGTGACAGCATCTGATGGAGAGCTGACTGACATAAAGAAAGTCAAGATAAATGTACAGTCCCTGAATAATCCGCCTGTAATAACCCTTGCACTAGAGACAATCAATGTAGAAGAAGGAGAAATAGTGAACATTGACGCAGACATAACTGATCCAGAGAATGATGAGCTGACAATCACATACTCTGGATGGATGACATCAAGCAGCTACCAGACAGACTATGACGACGCAGGAACGCACGCAGTTACAATAACAGCGACAGACGGCATAAACACAGCAACAAAAGATGTAACTGTAAATGTAGTGGACAAGAACAGGCCGCCGGTGTTTGACCCTGGCGCATTTAATTAAATATTTTTTATTTCTCTTTTTAATTTTTTTCTTGACTTGTTTTAAAAGAAAGCGTGATTAATATTTTGTTATTTTTTTAACATCGACATCAGAATAAACGATTTTGAAAGAAGTAATGTCTTTTCTGCTTCTTGCGGCCATACAAGAATCTTGCACTTGCCGTATTGCGTGATTTCTAGCATCTTCTGCAGATGCTTCTGTAAGCACGATTTCTGCCACGTGGTGTTTACTTTTGCCAGTATTTCGTATTTCGGCATATGGAACAAAAACACGATATTCATTTTCTTGGCTTTCTTTAGCTGTGATAGACTTTGCTCTACTTATGATTGATTCTACCAGATTACTTATTTCTGAATGGGTCATATTTGCTCATAAATCTCTGAAATATTTAAAGATTTTGACCGATTCCGGTGTGTGTGCATAAGCTTTATAAAGGTAGCTAAGCTTAACTACTTTCGGGTGACTAAAGTATGCTGGCGCGAGAACTTAAAAAAATTGATGATTTAGAAAAACGGTTAAATTCTGAAGATTTGCTTTTCAAATTAGACAAAGGAGAGAAAATAGATATTTTTACTCTATTTGAGTTAGACTGTTTAACATCTGGGATTTTAGTTACTGCCGCAACGCGGCCAGAACTATACTGCGAAGTAAAAAAAGTAGTAGGTGAGCATATTTATCAGAAAATAATGTATCAATTACTTCTCCAATACCAGGGAATCCGGCAGAGAATAGAGTCATATGCTAAGCGGGATCCTTTAACAAATCTGTATAACAGAGCAGCATTTGACGCATTGCTTGATGCAAATATTGCCCTGTTTTTGCAAGGCAAGATACCTGATCTTGCACAAGTGATGTTTGATATTGATTTCTTCAAAAAAGTAAACGATACTTTGGGTCATGCTAAAGGTGATGAGGTTTTAAAAGGAACTTGCGCGGTTCTGCAAGAAAGTTTCAGAGATCCTGAACAGGGCATTGTAGCTTCATATCAACATTTATTGAGAGATTATTTGTTAAATCCTAGTAAAATTCAAGATGAAAAATTGCAAAAATGTATTATTGATTTATTTCAAAAACCCATAGATTTTGGCACCTTGTTAAAACACAAACAATTAGGCCGTTTTGGTGGTGAAGAGATTGTTGCAGTGTTTCCGGGAGTAGGACTGGGCGAAGCATATAGGCTTGCTAATGGTATACGTGCAAGAGTTAAAAGATATTTCAGTACTTTGCAAGTCGGGGAACGAAAAGGTCTAACACTTAGTGGAGGTATACAAACCACCAAGTCTTTGCTCGCAAATAAAGATTTGTTCTTTACTGGAACGCCTGCAGAGTTTGAAATTAGAGACGAATTATTTCGACAGATGGATGCAACGTTATATGTTGCGAAAGAATCTGGAAGAGATAAAGTTTTAACTTTTAAAAATGCATTAACAAAATTGAGTGCTGTGCGTAATCAACGCAAAATTGCAAAAATTTTAAATTGCCGAGATTTAGCGCGATTAGCGGATCAATATCAGTAAGTTTATTGTCTAAACTATCTTCTCTACCACAACAATAAATATTAACCAGCTTTGATTCTCTGGACTTATGCTACTTAAATCTCTAAAACTAAAGAATATCAGAAGCTATCTAGACCAGGAGCTGCAGTTTCCAGAAGGGACTGTTTTATTATCAGGAGATATCGGCTCTGGAAAATCAACAATACTTCTTGCGATTGAATTCGCGCTCTTTGGTATCCTGAGAGGAGATCTTTCCGGCAATAGCTTATTGCGCAATGGGGAAGAAAAAGGCTCTGTAGAGCTTGAATTTGAGCTTAACAAGCAGAAAATAACAGTGCATAGGAAACTTAAAAGAACAAAGAACGCAGTAGAGCAGGAAGCTGGCTATATTATAAGGAATAATGCGCGCAAGGATGGGACGCCTCAGGAGCTTAAGACAGAAATCCTGGAATTGATAGGCTATCCTAAAAGCATGCTTTCAAAAAGCAAGAGCCTTGTGTATAGGTATACAGTCTACACCCCGCAGGAAGACATGAAAAAAATCGTTCTTGACAGCCAGGAATCACGGCTGGACATATTAAGAAAGGTGTTTGACATTGATAAATACAAGAGAATAAAAGAAAACACTGCTAATTATAACAAAACCCTGCGGGAAAAAAGCAAGGAATACTCTGGAATGATTTCAGACCTTGATGACAAGAAAAAACAGAAAAAAGAGCAGGATGCAAAGGCAAAAGAGCTTGCAGAGAACCTTTCTGAGCAGAAGCCAAGGCTTGACAAGGCAAAAAAAGAAGTTGCATCAAGCAAGAAAACACTTGAAAACACTGAACAAAAGATAAAGACACTGCAGGAAAAGAAAAAAGAGCTTGAAATTGCAGAAGCCCGGCTGAAACTGAAGACAGAGCAGAACAGCAGGAATGCTGTTGAACTTGGAACATTGAAGCAGGAGATAGAAACCCTTGAAAAAGAGTTTGAAGGAAAAGAAACAGAGGATGTTGCTTCTAAAATCAAGGAAAAAAACGATCAGATAATTAAGATTGATGCAGGATTAAAAGAAATCCATGCAAAAATAACTGAAAGCAAGACAAAAAAACAGATGAGCCACGAGACAAAAGACAAGATAAGCAGCATGAACAACTGCCCGACGTGCCTGCAGGAAGTAACTGCTTTGCACAAGACCGCGATAACGCAGGCAGAAGACTCAAAGATAAAGATATTTGAAGAGCAGATAGAGCAGCACAACTCATTTACTTCTGAAAAAGAGAAAGAGCTGCAAATTCTCAAGCAGGAACTGGAAGAACTGCGAAAAAAAGAGAAAGCAATGGCCTTGATTAAATTAAAACAAGCAAACCTGAAAGAAAAACAAGCAAAAGAAAAGACATTATCTGGAGAGCAGGAGCAGATAAAGAAAGAAATTGGCGAGATAAACCAGAAAAAGATTAAATTAAGCGATGAAATCAAGGAACTTGGCGCTCTTGAAGAGAAATTTGCAGAGAAAAGAAAGGAATTTGAAGAAAAAAACCAGAAAGAAAGAGAGATTGAGATAAAATACAACACTTTAATGAAAGAAAAAGAAGTTGTTGCTGAGATTCTATTGAGGCTTGAAAAAGAAATTGCGGAGAAGATTAAAATCCAGCAAAAATTAAAGCAGATACAAAAATTCCAGAACTGGTTCGGTGATTATTTCCTTAATCTTATAGACGTTATTGAGAAACAAGTCATGACAAGAGTATATGGGGAATTCAACGAGCTTTTCAAGAGCTGGTTTGACATGCTTATAGAAGACGAGGCAATACAGGCAAGGCTTGATGATGCATTTACGCCTGTTGTGCAGCAGAACGGCTATGATGTGTTGCTTGAGAATTTAAGTGGTGGAGAAAAAACAGCCTGCGCACTTGCTTATCGATTGGCCTTGAATAAGGTAATCAATGACCTGATAACATCTGTGCAGACAAAACAGATTCTAATACTTGACGAGCCTACAGACGGATTCAGCACAGAACAGCTGGACAAGATAAGAGATGTGCTGGAAGAGTTGAATGCAGGGCAGGTGATCATTGTTAGCCACGAGCCTAAGATAGAAACGTTTGTAGACCACGTGATAAACGTGCAAAAACAGGAGCATGTAAGCACCGCAAAGTATAAATACTAGTATATAAATTGATTCTAGTACGGGTGATTGATTTTGAATAAAAAATTGGGATTATGGATGCTTGCATTGATATTATTTTCTGCAATAGCATATGCATCAGTTAACTTCAATGCAGAGATATTCCCAAGTGAAGTGGTTATAAAGCAAGATGAGACTGCTGAATTCAATTTCAGCATAACCCATACCGCAGATGAGATAAAGACTTTTGAGATTTATTCTGAAAATGTAATCTGGGATGTCAGGGTAAGAGACTCTTTAAGGGTGGAGCCCTCTGAATTCTTCAGCACAAGACTGTTTGTGAGGCCTCTTAACATTAATCCTGGAGCATACAGGGTGCCATTGACAGTGAAGATGGTCGGAACAGACCTGAAAGAAAAGAAAGACGTATTATTAGAGATACAATCCCTTGTTCCCCCAGAACAATCCTACTTTCCTGCAGTCCGGGGAGAAGTCTACATGGAAGACAAGGTAGACCCCCGCGAAGAACTGAAAGTAAGAGTGATGCTGGAAAACCAGAACAGGCGGAATTTAGAGAAAGTGGATGTAAAGCTGAGAAGCAGCACCATCAATAAGGACTACACAGTCAGCTTAGAACCTTTAGAGAAAAAAGAACTGAAATTCTTTATCAAATTATCGCCTTATACAGCGCCACAGAAAGATTTGCTTAAAGTTTCTATTATAGTTCCTGAAAAAGACCGTGGATTCAGGTTTGATTTAGATCCTGTGGCATTTGAGGTGCAGGATTATGAGGATTTTCAGGAAGAAGTGAAAATAGACAAGGGATTCTTGAAAACAAATTATCTTGTTACTTTAAAGAATAATGGAAACATTCCTTATGTGGATTATTACAAAGTTCCAAGCTCATTCTTCAAGAACATATTTGTGACAACAACGCCTTCTGCTAAAAAAGAAGCAGGATATCTTGTGTGGGACTTAGATATTAAAAGCGGCGAAAGCGAACTAATCATGTACACTTTCAATTACCAGCCGATATTGATTATCACGATTGTGTTAATTGTGCTTATTGTTGCTTACATTATTTTCAGGAGCCCAGTAATCCTGAGAAAAACAGCAACAGTCCTTGCAACAAAAGAAGGAGGCATATCTGAGCTGAAAGTCATTATAGAAATAGTGAACAGGAGCAAGAAGCCAGTCAAGCACGTCAAAATAATAGATAATGTTCCTAGGATAGCAAACCTTGCAAAAGATTATGACGTAGGGACATTAAAGCCAGATAAGGTCGTGAAGCATGAAAGAAAAGGGACGCTTGTCAAGTGGGGCATAGAAAGCATTGATCCTGGCGAAGAACGCGTGATAAGCTACAAGATAAAGTCTAAATTAAGCATTTTAGGCGGAGTTACCCTGCCGTCTGCAGCTGCAAAGTTTGAAGCAGGCAAAAGAACAAGGACAGCAAATTCTAACAAGGCAGTTATTGGATTTATTCGGTAGAAAGCGCAGACAAGATAAATCTAAAATGGAATATCCTTTGAAGATTTTTTCTTAGGTTTCTTTTTAGAGGGCTTCTTTCCTCTTTGATCAGCAGATCTTACAGGGAAATAATTACTATCAATACTGCATGCCAGCTCAAACTGCTGTTCAAGAGCTAAATTATAGCTTCCCAGAGTTTTCAAGAACTTCTTGATCTTGCTTTTCATTTGCTGATTATGATCTGCTTCTACAAAATGAGGAGTTTCAAATTGGCCGTATTCTGCCAGGGGTTTTCTGCCAGGAGTGCTAGACACACCCGAATCAACAGTTTCGTCATTATGGAACAGATGCTCAAGCTTATCTTGAATATAGACAAAGGTTTCTTTAACATCACTTTCTGTTTTGCCAGAAATGACCAGAATAGGGCTGTGCAGACTAGGATGGTAGAATCCCAAACCTTTTTCAAACAAATAAAACTTCGGCGTTACTAAGTTTTTAGTGCTGACCTGCGGAACATCATCTTTTCTTACTGCTGTGCTTTCCAAAGCATTGAAATACAGCTGTCTGACTCTTGAATCTATGCAGTTTTCTGGTTCATATGCCTCCACAAAAACGCCTTGCTTCTTTCTCCCCATAAGTATCTGGAAAAAGACAGTTTTATTTAAAGTTTTATAGAAGCAAATAGTTATATTACAGAGCAACTGTCTCGAAAACTTTATAAAGCGTTGTATAGTTATCCTCTATTATCCCCGCTTAGCTCAACGGTAGAGCGCGCGGCTGTAGATAAAATCGCTGTTTTGACTTTGCATAAAGCTTGGGGTGATAAACAGACAGCCGAGACCGCGAGGTTCCCAGAGGTTTTTAACCAACGTAAAAGCCGGGAAATTCAAATCTGGGAGCGGGGATATTTTTAATTTGGGGCAAATTGAAAAAATTATTTCTAACACTGACAGCGACTTTGGCACTTTATATAGGCTGTTCTGCTGAAAAGTCATTTATTCCTGAGCCAGTTGGCGGAGTAAGTGTTGGAATAGGAATATATGAATTGGTTTCAGAAGCAGAAGAAAGACAAAGAACTTTGGAGGAAATAGCAGAATTTGAGCCAAATATTGAAGATATAATCTATTTTCATGAAAATAACAAGGAAAGATGTTATGAATCACTTGACAGGGTTTTTGGAATAAGCTCTGGTGAATTTGAAAAATATTGGAATTCTCTTTCAAAGAAAAAGAAAACTTTTGCACAGACATCAATGCCTGAAAGATGTTTGGGAAAAGGGAAAAAATCAGTTATTATTATTTTTCCAAATGTTTTTGAACAATACGGTTTAAACGAATTGAAAAGCATAGTGAATCATCATGAATCGGTTCATGCATTAGACCATGCAAATGGAATACGGCTTTGCGGCGAAAAAATACTTCCATCAAAAGTAGGAGATGGAATGTATTTGAACATGCTTGAATTAAGAGCTTTTCATAACCAATTAAAAGAAATTGAAAATGGTTTTAGAGTTTCTGAGAGATTCAAAGATTTATTGATAAGGCATTATAATTTTTATTTTAACAAACTTTTGCTTTGGAAATTCCAGGGACACAAATATGCAACAGCAGCTATAAATGAAACTTTATTCATGCCTTCAAAATCATTAAAAACAGGAAAATTATACTTGATGAAAAGACCGCAAAGATAACAGTAAGATTTAAAAACCACCAGCTTATTACTCAAGATATGCCCCAGTAGTGTAGTGGTCTATCATGGAGCCCTGTCGAGCAAACTTTAAAAAAGTTTGATCAAACAGCCGGGCGTAAAGCCCTGCGCAGAAAGGCTCCGACCTGGGTTCGACTCCCAGCTGGGGCGTTTGAAAAAACCCTTAATTTAATAATAAGGTTTAAATACTAGTTAGTCTATACTATTTCTAAAAGGGAGGGGAAAAACTATGTCAAACATTAAACGCGATATTCATAAACAAAACCAAAAACTACAAAATCTAATCAACCAAATCAAAAACCACAAAAAAATAGATTCAAAAACCAAAAAACTAATCCTGCAATTTGAAAGAGACGCAAGCATAGGAATGCACGGCGGAAGAACAAGCGTAGGCCAAGCAAAAAGAGGCAGGTACTTAGAACACATCAAAGACTTCATAACCTGGAATGATTACAAACCAATCACGAAAAACAAAAAAATCAATCTAACCAAAAAAAGCTATGTAGAACTAATCAACAAACTAACAGAAGACAAAGTACTCAAACAAAACGGGCAAAGTTACAGTGACGAAACCAAAAGTTCCACTATCAAAGCATTCAATTTATTCCTAAAATACCTAAACCAACAAGAAAATTATGAACTCAATTTCTTACCAAAAGCCAGACACAAAATAATAGAATCAAACCCAGTCACGATAGACAAAAACTTATGGTTAGACATAGCCCACACTGCAAAAAACTGGCAAAACAAAGCAATAATCATAACAGGATTTGACAGCGGAGCCAGGCCAATGGAATTATTAAGCATGAAAATCAAAGACGTCCTGATTCAAACAGACAAGAATACACAACAAAAAACGATTCAATTAAACCTTAATGCTACTAAAACAAACAGTCCAAGAAAAATAAACGTGCCAATAGCTACTAGTTTGTTAAGGGAATGGCTGAAAAGACACCCGGATAAAGATAACGAAAACGCGTTATTATTTAATCTAAGCTATGACCAATACCGCAGAAGTTTCGCTCAAGCCACTAAAATAGTTACGAACAAAAGCTACAATCTTTACACTATGAGAAAAAGCAGCATCACGTATTATGGAGATAAAGTCTTAGGCGGAAACCTGATCAGGCTAGGAAAACGAAGCGGGCACGTTTTAGGAAGCAAAAGCTTACGCAGGTACGTGAACACTGACGAAATAGATGCTAATGAAGTTGTTAAAAAAGAGTGGGAAAACGATCAAGTCAGTCAAATCAAAAAAGAAAACATCGGCTTGCAGGAACAACAAGATCGGTTACAAAAAGAATTAAGTGACATGAAGGCTCAAATGCAAGAAATGCTGGATAATCCTTTAATGACAAACTTATTTAGTGGTGTTAAGAAGAGCCTGGCAGATTTTGAAAAAAAAGTTAAAGAGCAGGAATGATAAGTTTTTTATACTCGTAAAACAATAAAAAAAAGTGAGGTGCTGAAAAAAATGGGTAAAAACATTGTTGATTCTGGTTTTGAGCAAAGCCTTGATTTAATACTTAAATCCCGGCAAAATAATGACGTGCGTGTAGACGTGGTAGGCCAAGCGTTGATATTGGCTGAATTGAAGAAATTAAATCAGAATTTGGAGAAACTAAAATGCAAATAAGTAATTGTGAAAGCTCCTGTGTGAGCGCAGTATATTCAAACAAATGCTAAAAAAAAGAAGTGAGGTGATGCCTTAAAAACGTGAATAAATCCTCTAAAAAAAGTAATCAAAAAGAAAAAAGCTTCAGAGAGCTGGCAAGAAATAAAAGTTTTTTCTTTAAGATTCGCTTTACTTGGAGGAAAAAAAAGAATGAATCAAAACACTGGACAAAACCTTGTAGAAGTCACCATACTAAAAGACTTAGATGATGACAGGTACTTAACATACCAACAATTCAAAGACTTCATCAACTACCTACAACCATTTAGCAAACACCAAGCATATTTTTTATTTGCGGGACTAACAGGGTTCAGGCCAATAGAATGCACAAGAGCACAAATAGAAAACCTACATTTTGAAGACAGAACACAACCCAAAATATCAAATCTGATAACCAAATACAAAAGAACAATCCGAACCGACCAAGCAGGAAACAAAATAATCACGCGAATAATCAAGAAAAAAACCAGACTAATACCGTTATGGTTCAGAGATTATTTAGAAGAATACATTCGCCAAAACTGGCACACAATGGCAGACGGGTACTTGTTTCCAAGCAACAGAAACAACAAAAAACCAATGAGCGTAAGCGGATGGGAATCCTTTTTATGGAGAACAAGAACACAAATGATAAACACGAATAGGATAAGATATTCGTGGGTTAATGACGAAGTAATGAAAAGATACGGAGGCCCAAACAAAGAACTCCGAAGCATTAAAAGACTAAGTCTTTATGCTTTCAGAAAAAGCAGAGCAACATGGTATGCAATGGCGTGTATGGAAAAAGGAATACAAGACGTTCTTTTAACAACAGCACATTTTATGGGACACTCGCAAGTAAACAGCACTTATAGGTATATTAAAAGATTAGTTGCTGACCGAATGGATTGCGGTATTGAAGCTATTAAGCCACCAAACCTTGAAGAAAACTTTATAGGTGTGGATAACCCGAGTAATGAATTGGATGAATTAGCTCAAAAAATTGCTAATAATGAAAAGTTCAGAGATGTGTTGAGAGCTGTGCTTAAATAAATTTTTTTTTATTCTTTTTTAATTGTTTTCTTATTTAAATTTTACTGTGTTCTTAGACGATACAAAAACTTGATTTTCTCACAGCAATTTTGAGAGTTAGTGTTTTTATATTAGTTATAACTATGCTGTAGTTGAGTTATGGTTTTTATATAACAAAATCTTAACAAAGAATTAGAGGTAAAAAAAACAATGTTACACACTACGATACAAATATCAATAAACACAAAAAACGAGTTGGAAAAATTCAAACAAGGAAGTTTTGAAAGCTGGGACAAAGTCATCAACAGACTATTAAATCTCAGCAAAGCAATACAATCAGAACTAGGCCTGAAAACGATACAACCCAGCATTGAAGAAATGATGCGAATCAACATTCAAAAACAAGTAGAAGCAAGACAAAAAAAGGGGTTACAAAAATGAATTCTTACAATTTTAATGAATTAAGAAAAAGTTTAATAGTGCAAAAACTTGCTCAAGCAGACGAAAGCGGAACACTACAAGCTTTCATGAACAACAGTGATGCTTTTGAAAACTGGCTGGAAGAACTAGAAAAACTAAATCCAAACGAGTTACATGACGAAGCAAAAAATTACATCACAAAAAGATTACAAAGAATGATAGTTAGAATGCGAAATTTAAGCCAAAGACTAAAAAATAAAAGAGATGAAAGCTTAAAATCAGAAATAGCAGCATTAGACAAAGAACTAAAACAATTGCAAAAAGATTTTTTACTTGAAGGCCGAATCAAACCGTCAGTTGAAGAAATGATGAAAATTAAATCCGGCTATTATAACATTCCTGAGGAAAAAGATGATAAAGCAAAAAAATTATTGAAAGCTTTGGAAACCACAAACAGTCAATTAAGCACTTTCTCAGACGAACAATTCAAGTTCTACATACAAATACTGGATCATTTTCAAACATGGCTATTAGACACTTTTGATTTACCAAATACTGAAGGGCATTCTAAACAAACCAGAAGCATAATTTTTAGTAGATTAACTGAACTAATGCAAAACCTGAACGAAATCAGGCAAAAATACGAAGGAGACAAAATCACAGGAAACTAGTATCATGAAAGTCAATATAACAAGAACAACAGAAGTAAAAACAAGCAACACACTAGACTTAACCAACGGAACAGCAAGCAATAGAACATACACCGCTAATTTCAGCAAAGCATGGGAAATCAGCAGAATCTTAATAAAGTTTAGCACGGCTCAATCCAGAAACATCACCATAACTTTTAATGACGGAACAAATGACTACCCTGAAAAAACAGAAAATGCAGATACGAGCACGGCATACGCTTACACACCAACAAACTGTTTTGGCACAAGCAGTGACGGGCTTAAAATCATGTTTTCACAAACAGGAGGCGCGTGCACGGCCACAATAAAAATTATTTATCGCGATGCATAAATTAAGGAGGAGCAGAGCATGAACGAAAGAATGGAATCCAAATTAGCTGAGTTAATTCATCAGGTTAGAATGTCTAATAATTTTTTATACAAAATCAGCAATGAACTAGAAAGTTTAAGAAAAGAGTTAAGGGGTAAAAAATAAATGGCTTATAGTATAACAAACAATCGTGGAGCGTTATCGCTAACCGTACTGAACGAAGAAGAACAATTTTTAGACGCTCAATTGATGCATTTTCCGATGCCGGCAAGCAGTGCAGACAATGCTTTAGTGTTTGACATGTTTGGCGCTACCTCAACTTTTACTGTTCGTGGCACTTTTACTGGAACGAAAACTGAATGCAGAGAGTTTATTTACCACGCATCAAATCCTTGTTTGCAAGCGTTAATTACTGGAAGTCAAAGCAGTGCTACATACCATAGCGATACTACTAATTCTAATTATACTGTTAAAATTCAAAGTGTGCGGTGGCGGTACTTGGAAGGAAACCCAAATACGGTATCGTGGGAGATTGCTCTGATTCAAGGAAGTGGCGAATAAATTTTTTTTGGGTTGTTTCAAATCTTTAAAAAATTTGGGGGCAAGAGAATTTTACTTCATCATTCTTTTGCCTCTTCAACCTCCAACCCAAAAAAAATTTATTTTTTATCGTGTAAAAAAGTTAGTGTTTTTATATTAGTTGCGACTTATGGATACTTATGGCGATTGATTTAACGCATGTTGCGGTCACACATGATTTGAAAAACCGGCTTGAAAAACTCAAATTATGCAAACACGAACCATATTATTGCGTTATTGAAAGATTGCTAAAAAAATCAGGATTACAACAACCGTAAAAGCTGGAATGGCGCCAAGGAACTGAATTCTGAAACCAGAAAGTGAAATGGAGGCAAAAAAATGAATAAAAAAAGGTATTGTAAGAAGGTTCAGTTCTATGGAGCCGAAGGCAAACTAGTTAGTCTGCTAGGAATTATTGTTGGCGAAACAGACTTTTTTATTGAATTTCGCACACGAAACAAAACGCATTTTCTGAATAAGAGGTATCTTAAAAATATTGCAGACACTGAAGAAGAATTTCTTGGAGAGGTACCACAATGAAAAAAGCAATAGTGGCATTCACGTTCGGCGAAGAAAGCATCAAAGAGGATGCGATAGTTAAAAGCAATAAAGAAGTCTTGTTATTGTGGGAGATCTTTTTGAAAGACGGTAAAGGAGAATACAAAAGTCATTATACCGTGCCAAAAACACAAGCCGTAATTCAATGGCTACCACCAGATAACAGTAACGGAGTGGAAGCATGACCGGACGACCAAGAAAATACCCCAGAGGATCAAAACCAACACAAGTTAGCGCGGATATTGAATTATTAGAAGCCGCCGAAAAACTAGGAGTGAATAGAAGTGACGTTTTTAACAAAGCTCTCGCTGAAATTATAGGCAAACAAACTTGCAGTATAGAAAGGTTGAAACTGGAAATTGATAATATTGACCGACAAATATTGAGTTTGCAAACCGATAAAGCTGTTAAAGTTTCTGTGTTGAAGGAAAAGGAGGCTAGAGCGAAAGAGGAATTAGAAGAAAAACAGCAACGAGAAGAAGAGCTTGAGAATAAAAAATTATTTTGTAAGGTTTGCGGAAACAAAATTCAAAATCAAGATACTGATTATTTTCGGTATCAATATTGTAAAAATTGTTGGTGGAATAATGGTGGTGTTAAGTCTGTTTTAAAAGGTGGGGGGTGAAGCGATAATGAATTTTATGTGTATAAAAAAAGGTTTTATCAACATAAAACTGTTGTGTGCGCAAGTAAGCTGTAAAGTGAAGTATCTTTTGACTTTTATATTATATTATAAATATATATTTATAATATTATATATTATAATTATAATACAACATAAAAAGCAATCTCAGAATTCATTCAAACAATTTTATACACATAAAATAGAGTTTTATCAACATAAAACTACAGAAAAAGAGAAAAAACACTTGAAATAAGAAAATCAGTTTTTTATTTTATCTGTTTCATACACATAAAAAGGGTTTTTTTCAACACAAAACTAAATAAAAAAATTTTTTTAGCATTGGAGGTGTTAATAATGGGAGAAATAATGGATTTGTTGGGAATCAAAAACGAAGCTGAAGAAAGGCTAGAAAAGCTTCAAAAGAAAAAAAAAGCTTGGGATAACATAAATACAAATATTGCGGAAGAGCAAAGAAAAGTGCAAGAACTAAACAAAGAGATTAGTGATAAGAAAAAACGTGAAATCATAGCAGAAGCAAGGCAATTACAAAAAAAAATATTTCACGAAATAGAACTAGTCATACAATGCCCCACTTGTGGAACAAAAATTACGCCAGTAATAACAGAACTCTACGAAAACATGACCAGACAAGCTTTAATAGAAGCAGTTTGTCCTAAATGTCAAGAAACAATAGAGCATTCTGAAAACCAAATTCGTGCAAAAAAAATAATTTTTTGTAAAATGCCGTTCAGCAACAATGATAAAAGTGTGTACAGGCAGGCAAGACAGCTCCCGTACTAAACGAATTACATAGTGCCTAACCAAAGTTGTATAAGTAGTAGAACAATGGAAAAAAAATTAACACGACCTAAACTGCCAGTCAAACAAAGACGAGAAGAAATAAAAAAAATAATTAGCAAAGTAGGCTTTTATGCAAGTTCACAACAAGCCCTTGCAGACAAGTTTGGCGTAAGTCAACAAATGGTTTCAAAGGATATTAAAGCGATTATTCAAGAGTTAGAGCCAGGCGATGTTAAAGAAATAGGCGTTCATTTATGGACTAGTTTGAAAAACGCGCTTGGAAAATGTGATCAAGCAATGTTGACTAGCAATGATGTGATGGTACAGCTTAAAGCTGCTAAAACAGTGGCTTACTTGGCTGATAAGTTAACTACTGTTTTAGAAAGGTATGGTTGGAAAGAAAGGTTAAGCGAGCATGTCGTGCTTGATTCTGGAGTGAGCGTGGAAAATTATGAAAAACTGAAAAAGAGTTTGTTTAGGGTTTGTTCTGATGATCAAATTAAAGAAATTTTGGGGGATTTAAAGGATGATTGAAAGTTTTAAAAATTTTTTATGTGATTTAAATAAAGTGGAGGCTGAGGCTTGGCTGGATTTTAAACTAAAAAAGAAGAGTTTGGAAGCTGTTCAAACTATTTTAAGAATAGCATGCCTTAAACAAACCGGAAAATTGGAATACAAGTTTTTACCTGACCACTTACAAGAGCAAGCTGAACGGTTCAAGTTTGTTTTCTTATTTCATGATTTAGAGCAAAATTGTAAATGTAAAGATAATTCGGTTTATAATAGGGCACGGCTTGAGCAAGCTAAAAAAAAATATTTTGAAGAATACAAAAAATATTGTAAGATTAAGGAGGAACTAACATGAAAGAATTAAAAATAAGGTTGAGTTCGGAAGAAGTTGAAGAACTGTTAGAAAAGTCCAAGTATGCTAAAGAATTGCAAGAATACGACTTGCATGGTTTTAGCACGGAATCTGATGCGGATAGTATGGATGTTTTAGTTTGTGAATTGGTTGAAAAGGTTGAAAAATCGGAATGAAAACTAAACCAGGCCGAAAGAAGATAGTTAAATCTTGTAGTGTCACGCAAAAAAAAATTTTTGTTGAACAAAAAGTTAAAGATTTACAAAGATTACTTGGCTTAACTGACTGGAAGATTACAATTCTTTATTCTAAAGATTGGGAGTTTGATAACGAAACCGCGGCTAAAGTCCAGACTTGGAGTAATTATTTAAGGGCTGAGATTAAGGTTCATAAGGATTTGTTGGATTTTTTGCCTGAACAGAGCGAGTTCGTGAGTAAGGTGTTGTTGCACGAATTAGTGCATGTGCTTGTGGCTCAGCATTTTAAGCAACAATGTGATGTGAATTTTGCTTTATTTGATTGTATGAAGAAGCTTGTGAGTTACCGGCAGGTTCAGACTGAGGAACAGCTTGTTTGTAAGCTGGTTAAGGTTTTGAGCAATGATTTTGGGAAGGATTTAAAATAATTTTTTTTCCATAGGAAATGCGTTTTTGGGGTGTGTTTCTCGTGGAACTGTTTTTTTTCTTTTTGATTTGTATTCTGTAGTATATAGTTTTATAGAAAGATTTAAATACCACCCTTACTTATCATAGGTAAAATGAGTAAGAAACAAACAATCCACTGGCAATGCAAATGCGAAAAATGCCAACACCAATGGAACACCAGAAACCAAACATTACCAAAACTATGCCCGCACTGCAAAAACAGCAACTGGCAAAAAAAACAAAAAGAAACAAACTAAAAAAATAAAATAAAAAAAGGCCAGGACCAAAGTCCCAGCCCTTGGAGGAACCCCAAATGCGCGAACAAATGAAGTCCTCAAAAGAGGAAAAAACACGCAAGCATATAAAAGTTTTGCTTGCAGAAATGATAAGCACAGGCCAACTACAAATAGTAAGCGGTCAGCTAGTTCTATACGGGGGTGAAATATAATGGTAGGAAACCCCCGCACTTGCGAGCAATGCAAAGCAGAATTCCAGCCTAAATTCCAAAACCAAAAACTCTGCATTGACTGCTGGAAAAAAAGCAAAACCCCAAAAAATAGTAATGAAAGTCAAGATAACGACATGGTCAAATGCTGTAAACTAAACAATCGGACAGCTTTAATAAACAAATTACTAGAAACAAAAACAGCAGACTGGCAGAAAACGTTCAAAGAAGCGGTTGAACTAATCGGGCTCTAAAAAAAAACTTTTTTTTTCTTTCTTCAATCCAACCCCCAAAAAAAAATTTTAAAAACAGGTGATAAAAAATGACATTCCAAAACAATCTAAACCAAGCCACACAATGCATAAAAGAGCTTGAAAAAGCCATTCTAACAAGCTTTCTTGACATAGGCAAAGCCCTGAGCATGATTCAAAAAACAAAGGCCTACAAAGCAAAATACAACAGCTTTGAACAATACCTGGAAAAAGAAGGATTCAGCTTCACAAGACAACACGCGTATAACATGATAAGAATCTATAATAAAGTAAAATCAATGTTACGAAATCCAGAACAAAAACTGAAAATAGAACAATTAGGCATAGCCAAACTATTACTAATACTGAACCAAGATCCAAAAGAACAAAACAGGCTTATTATTAAAGCACAAAAAACCAGCGTCAGGCAGTTAAACAAAGATTTAAAGACAAAGAAAAATGCCGGGAATCCCGGTAAAAAAGCACTGGACACTGGACAAGCAGACAAAATAGCCAATACAGTAAGGGAGTTCAGGCAAGAACTAGCTAAAATCAACAAGCCAACTCCTGAATTAGTTCAAGAACTGCATCAGTTAAAAGACCAAATAGAAAAAATACTATCTTAAACCATGTTTAAATTAAAAAAATTTAAATACTCCAAAAGCTAATGTAAGTAAAAAATGATTATTCGGCCAAGTAACTGTATACACCTTAGAAAAAGAATATCTCGCACAAAAGAGATCTGTGTAAAGTGTAATTGTGTCAAAAAAGAATTCCCTGACAGGTATGAATTTTATTTGCCTAATGGCGTAAGGTATCTGACAAGATTAAGAAAACAACGAAGAATAAAACAAGGTGCTGATGTAGACAGAACTGCGGGAAATTGACAGAGCGATGAATAATAAACTTAAATATTGGCTTAAACAAACGATTTATTGGTTTTTAATAACAATATTTTTATATGTGTGTGCTTTCGGAAGTTATAAGTTGGGCTGGCCAGGAGGCTGGCTTTATTGGGTGCTTCCACCCTTAATAGCTGTTATCGTGTTGGCCGTGTATAATCTAAAACAATAATTTAAGGGTTTTCCTTAATGCCCAGCTGGGGCGTAACATTTATATTCTATTGCTTGTTTATATTGAAAATATTTGGTTGGGGGAGATAAAATGGATGAATCAGAAAAATTAAAAAATTTTAGCAGAATAAGCGATGATATTGCTTTAGCTTTGTTCACGCGCGAACATTACTTAAATGGAACTTATGAAAGACGCTATTCTGGCCCAGATAAATGTCCAGAGACTGTTATAAACTCAAAATGCGGCAATCTGGACCTACAACTGGAGTTTGATCAAGAAACCTACCAAAAAGGGAGATTTTCTTTTAGCGCAAACCTTCCTGCAAAATGCGAATATATGCAACGCTCAGAAATAACAACCCAGTTATCACAACAATTTAAGGACACTCAATTTGGATTGGATGCTGATGAAACAAACATAGAGCTGGTTGGGCCGTTTGATGACAGTAACATTGAGGAAGTAAAATCTGCAATATTATCTGTAGATGACGCTGTTCGTGCTTTGTATCAAGAATAATAGAGCGTTGCTTTTAAGATTGAGAAATAGCTGGGACGTTTTTAGCAATCTGCCATAGAACATCAAAATAATTTTTCAAGGCATTTGTGATTGTTTTATCTTCTATTATTATGACAAATGGCTTTTCTTCTGCAGAATAGATTGCTAATTTGTTCTTGAATATCGTGAAATTGGCCTGGCTTTCGATATTTTCAAGTGTTCTTAATTCTACCTGCGTTTTTTTGAATAATTTTTTCAGTTTGGGTATATTTTTAGAAGATGTTAGTATCTGCCCTTTCATTTTTTTCTTTGATAATTCTTTCAAATAATGGGGGTATTCATATTTTAGTGCTTCAAGAATGCTTAATTGCCCTCCTCCGCCTAGTGTATGAAAAATATCGCTTTCTAAGAAATCTCTTATGTATGATTTAAGTCCTGCTTTTCCCTCATATACTTTAACAATTATTTCTTCTTTGGTTAATTTTTTTAATTGCTTTAATTTTTCAATTGTCTTTAGTGCTTTTGCTCTTTTTTCTTCTATCTCTTTAACTAGATTTTCAGGATCTAAAGCATGGAATATTTTTTTGTTCTCCTTAGTTATGTGTCCTGCCAGGCCTTTATCAATCAAGCTTCCTAGAATTCCATATACAAATGACCTGTCTATTGCCAGTTTTTTGGCTAATTGCCCTGCAGTTTGCTCTGGTTTCTTGACCAGGGCAATATAGACTGCTGCCTGGTTTTTGGTTAATCCCAGCTCTATGAGTTCTTTTGCTTCCATCTGCACTAGAAATACGCGATTGTTTTTAAATGTTGTGGTTAATCACAACAACAAAGATTTATAAGTGCTGAATATCTTGATATTTACTAGAGGTGAAGAAAATGCAGAGACTAAGAGACTACTTAACAAAAGAAGGGTGGAAAAAAGACCTGGAAGAGACCTTATCAGAAGATAGAGAACTTTCTCTACTTTCTGTTGCAAAGGGTGCGAAAGATGCGGGGCTGTCATGCATCATGACGCCAGTTTCATACTGCATTGTTATGCCAATTTTGGCGACTGCGCTGGGTGGTGCGATGACGTATTACGGGGCAAGAGCGGTTTATCAGAAACTTAGAAAAGAAAAATAGACGCATTCATTCTTCCAGCACAATGAATGTTTTATTGTTTTTTGTGGCCTGGTATGCTAATTTATCTCCTATAGACCGGAGGTTTTGTATGCGGTCGTATTGCCTGCCCAGCTCTCTGCCGTCATAGATGATATGCGCGCCGACATCATCATACCGTGCATATGCTAATCTGCCGTTCACATCAATTATTTCACCGTATGCCTGCGGTTCTGGCCGCAGCTCTTTTCCATCAAGTAAGCAGATTGATTCGCCATTTTGAACAGCAGAAAAGGCAAGTTTATCTCCTGCATCCTGTATTCTGTGCACTTCTTCATACGGGCCGTATTCTTCTGCGCCATGAACGACAAACCATTGATTCTCTTTCCTTGCAGCATAAGCCGGCCTGCCCTGAATGTCATAAATATTGTCGCTTTTGATTTCATCATATCTTTTTCCTTCTGCATCATCAACGACAACAAAGAATTTTTTGTCCTGCTCAGCGATAAACGCCATTTTGCCGCCAACATCTGTAAAGCCATAGACATCATCATAATAAAAAGCAAGCTCTTTCCCGTCAAAGACCACGTAAGATTTGCCGTTATTTCTTACTGCATAAGCAGGCTTGCCGGCTATTTCTTTAATCCATTCAATATAATCATACTTTGGAGAGGCGTGGCCGTCATAAACAACAAACCATTTATCTTTTTCTTCCAGCTCAGCCTTCAAGTAAGTCAAAAAAGCCAGTCTGCCGTCAATGCCAGTCAGATGGCGGACTGTTTCATACGGCCCTTCTTCATGACCGTCAAACACGATGAACTGGCCCCTGTCTCCCTTATAATTCCCCGCAGCATATGCTAATTTGCCGTCAACAGCAATCAGCTCGTATCCTGGCACATAATCATATTCTTTGCCCTGCACCCCGTCCAAAATCACAAAATGCTTATAGTCCCTGGAAGCAACATACGCCAGTTTGCCGTCAATATCCGCAGGCCACATTGCGTAGAAATACTCCCTGCCTAATTCAACAAAGCCTTCATCAGGGCCTTCTGTTATCTGCTTTAATTCTGCATTGCACCCAACCAGCAAAAATAAAGCAAGCAAAATAAATATCTGCTTTATCATTGCTCTTTTACAGCAGATTCTTCTTTTTAAAGCTTTTGGCCGCAGGCATAGACTTGACGAAATTGTAACTTTGTAAGACAATCAGTTTTTGTGGAGCTTTTTTTCAGCAAAATATTTAAAGAGATATTTATTATAAGCGAATTATTGGTATCGGGGGAGATAAAAAATGGGAAACGCAATGGATGATATCTCAAGCATATTAAGCATTATACTTGGGGAGTATGAGCAATTACAGGCAAAAGATCCTGAGCATGAACTGCTGCGCTTGGCAACAGTTCAGGAAGACAGAGGAGGCTTTGATTGGAGCGAGGATTTCTGGGAAAAATGTGGTCATGAAGGGGAACCACACAGCGCAACGCGCGCTTATATGCGGTATCATACTTTTTTAAAAAAAGCCTTGTCAGGACAGCCTTACCGCTTTGTTGATGACCTTGCATATTACGCTTTGGAGGATTTAAGAAAGATTTTAAAGGATTCGTATCATCGCTTAGGCGGCTGCTGGGAAGAAAAAAGGATACTGACTGATGTCTTAATAGAAGCTGCAGCAGCAATTGACAGTGGAGCAACTAGGGATGAAATCTTGCAGATATCTGCAGATAGAACAAGCGAGAGTGGAGCTGAGAAATACCCAATAACTAATGTCTTAAACAGAGTTGCAGCAGCAATCAGCAACGGAGCAACTAATGACGAAATAGGGGATATGCTTGCAGAAAGGATAAATCTATATCTTTGAAGATATCTATGCAGCCCAAGAACTACTACGGCATTGATGTAATCCACACAAAAGAAGACACTTTCAAGATTCTTGATATGCATGGATTGAGCGATGCTATAAGTTTTAGCGAGAAAGCAGGATACAAGCCAAGACTGTCCAGGATATACAGGTTCATGGATATGCTTAAGGAAATAAGCCAAGGCAGAAAAATACTTTACTTGTCTGTTTCCAAGGAAAGAAAGCCTTACAATTTTCCAAAAGCATTGGAAGAATTTTATGACAGCCTTCCAAAAGGAGCAGCGCATCTTGAGTGGCGGGCTGAACAAAAAGTATTCGATGAGAATCTTACGCACGGCGTGTTCAAAAAAGAAATAGAATTTCTTGTAAAAGCAGCAAGAAGAAGCAAAGTTGAATTTATTTTTGGAGACTTGTTTGCATATTCACCAGAAGACGGCGTGCTGTTTGAACATATAAACCTCAAGAGAATGGAAATGTGGAAAGAGCTGGCGCCTTTTGATGATGTCGGGCTTCTGGTTTTATGGGGGCATGATTATGAAAGGCATCCAGAAGCAGGCATCTACTGGTATCAGCAATATGAACCGGCAAGAATTACTTTTCCTGTCCTGAATTCACTGCAGATATCTTATGCACTCAATACCCATGTGCCAAAATGGACTGCAAGAAATTTTATTGAAAACCCTGAAGAAGTATTTCCAAGAGAGACTTATCTTGGAATGGGCATAAGCACTCCTGAAGAACTGGAAGAATTCAGGCAGACACTAAAACCAGGCGGCATTGTTGCTGTAAAAAAACCGCTTTGCACCCACATGGGTGTTTCAGTCTCTTTTCTCTCACAAGAAGATATTAAGCAACTAATTGAACAGGAAAAAAAGCTTGATCTGCAGGGCATAAGAGCAAAAGTTGAAGACGCAATGGACAATGGATTTGATTATACAGATGAAGACAAGAAAAATGATGCATTCAAGTGGTATTGGATGCTTGGGGAAAAGTGGCAGTATCCTGTGGCAGAACTGGGGGCATCAATACTGCAGGAATATTTTGAAGCAATGCCAACAAAATCAAATAAGACAGGGCAATTGCATCAAGGAGTCATCCGCGCGCAGGTATTGGCAGGCAAGCCAATAGCAGTGATGCACAGGTTTCCAAAAAAACCCTGTAAAAAAGGGGAAATATTGCAGATGACCAGGAAAGACGTGCCAACTTTCTGGGAACGCACAAGCGACGAGCTTGAAGAGAGAGTTGTAAGATTCCTTAATCCAATACTCGCAGGGCTGGAAAACAAGATAGAGACTTATGATTTGCTGGATATCGCACGCATCGGCAGGGCAAAATATTTAAAGTAGCAATATATTCTAGTGATATACAATGGCTGGATTGAAGGAGCGGATTGAAGATCATGTTTATCGCAAGTTAGAAGAAGCAGACTTGTATGCAAGAAGAAAAAAAGTTGAGAATTTGCATTGTGTTCCGCAAAACTTGCTAAGAGACAAGATACAAGGGTTTATGGGCACGGTACTTGATGGAAACATGGGGGAAAAAGTGTATACTCATATAGACCAAACCTCTATTAAAGACTTGTGCGATGAATGGGGCGCAGAAATAAGAGAAGAACGCGGCCTGTCTCCAAAAGGATATTCTTCTATCGCTGTTGAAGAAGCTCTTGAGGCTTGCAGGAGAAGAGATGAAGGAATGAGAAAATCAGTGCCGTTGCGAGTACAGTTTATCGGGCTACCGCATCAAAGAAATTAAAATAAATTAATGTTAAGACTGGGGGGGTAAGATGAAAACAATTTTAAGAATATTAAACAGGATACCGGCGTCTATCTTTGCAGGAAGAATGGATATGGGAATGGACTTAGAGGCATTTCTACGGAAACATCCAGATGCTGATGAGATCGTACCTGCAAGGCTTAATGGCAAAGAAATAACAATAAGAGAATTAGCAGAGAAATATTTAAGCCAAATGAGCCTCACTCCAACCGCAGTTTTGTTAGGCGGCATGGATGGAGAGCACATGGGAGTCTGTGCAACATGGAAGTTTTACAGCATGCTTGACAAATTAGCAGATGCATACCAACACAACAAAGAAAGGCAGGCAAAAGGAGAATTTGAATTGCTGCGATTAGATGTAAGCTATCAAGGGGTATTAAAATAGACACCCTTTTTGCAGGAAAATAATTTACAAGAACTCTTTCAGCGCAGGATTTCTCTTAAGCAAATACTTGTATTGAGAAACTCTTGCTTTTACAACATCGCTAAAGCCTCTCCTGACACATTCTCTCAGGCCTTCTGTTGCTTTCTCAGTTGCAATTTTTCCAAGAGCATCAATTGCAATGCTTTTCTTTTCTTTTGGATAGTCTTCGCAGATAAGTTCAACCAGGACATCAACACCTTCTTCTGCGCGGAGCTCTCCAAGAACATAAGCTGCATGCTGCCAATTAAACTGCCTTTTGTCAATCATTATCCTTGAATTCAAATAATCTATTGCGCCTTGAACAACTTTCGCTTTATTGCCCGCATTTTCGTTGCCAATCCTGTAAAGCGCCAGGCAAACACCATAATCCTTGTCATAACCAGTGAATTGGTGGCCTGCTTCCTCTAAAAAACTGAACAACGGCGCAATTGCACGTACATCGCCAATATCGCCCAATGCCTGAGCAATATGCTTATAGTCATTCATTGCAAATCCAGGAGATTCCAGCAAGGATATTAAATCAGGAACAGTGCTTTCATCTTTTCGGCTTCCCAGAACTTGTGCAGCTGCTTGAAGTCCAGATGTTTTATTTTTGATTATGCCAAGCAATTCTTGATTTGTTAGGAGTTTATTGATTTGCCTTCTCATATCATCAGTCTCAATCTCAATCCCGTATCTTTTCCTGTGAAGAACATGAGCGCCTTTTTCATGGCATAAATTCCGAATATATCCTGGAGCGCCTGTGTAGATAATAATCAAGAGATCTGGAAGGTTTTCCTGTATCTGATCCAGGCAATCAATGCTTCTTTCATAAAGCATTCTTGTAAATTCGTGATGATCTTTTGTGAACTCCTGGAATATATTTCTTCTTTCTTCAGGTGATTTTCCTCTTGCCAATGCTTCCAGCTTATCGCCGCGCCGTATGCTTAACTCTGTTGCATCCCTTCTCGGAGGAAAATTAGTAATCATGAAATCAAACCTGTCTAAAGGGTCCCCTTTGATAATCCTTGAAGCAGCATACCAGAAATCATTCATCCACCGCATCTCATAAGTCTTGCTTAATTCCTGAATTATCTTTCTGTTATCAAGATAACTTTGAAGAATATGCCCGTTCTCAGTGCAGGCAATCCTTCCGCTAGGCTCAAGCCTTCCAAAAGCAGAATTCTTAAAACTAGGATCTTCTACATTCGGGTGAACAAACAATCCATATTTCTTCATCTTGCCTCTATAAAGATTTTCATTGTTAATAAAGCTACTCAATTCTATAAACCAGATCTGTAATCTCTCCAGGCCCGGAGCCTGCAGGAATTCTCTTCATCTTCTCAAAAAAATTCCTGAGAGACTGCGGGTCTCCTGTTATTGCAGGATTATATTCCTGGAATGGATGGTCTTCTGCATGGCTTCTGTAGCCAGGAGTCCTCTCAAGATAAATCCCTTCTCCTTTGTATGTTACAATCATATCAATTGATTCCTTGCCATTGCTGAAATAGACCCAAAAACCTTCTTCATCATCACTTGGACTTCCAAAAGAACTGCGAGAAATACTTAAAGTATAATCTGGCTCATACAATACATCCATCATCACGCGGGCATTTTCAATATTAAATCGCAGCATTTTTTCACCTGAAAGTTTTTATTAACAAAAGCGAACCAGAATAACATTGGATGTCTGGCCTGCCATCAATAAAATAATTCTCAAAACCGAATCTTGCACCGAAATATATGTCTTTGTCAAGCTTTAATGCAAGATCCATGCCTGCAAAAACACCTGGGCCAGAACCAAGAGAGTATTTTTCTATTTTTTCATAATCAGCCCACCTGTAATGACCCTTGTAAAGCCTGAAAGAAGAGTAAGTAATCCCCGCCTCTAAACTTATTAGCAGCGTGTCAAGAAATTCGGTCTCCAATCCAATAAACGGCTTGAAAGTAATCAAGTCAGGATGAAAAGTAGAGAATCCATAAGATTCATACGGTTTCGGCAGATCCTGCTCTTCACCATTCATGATTCCCAGATTGAGCATATTGTCCAGGCCAATCTTGATTCTGCAGGAATCATTTCCAAGAGAGCCTGCAATGCCAAGCCTTGGCCGAAAAGGGCAGTCATAATAATTCTGTGTTGTGATCTTGCCTCTTGATGATCCGCCGTCTGCAGGATGAATAGGGACAGTTCTTTGCTCGCTTGTCGTGTGCGGAGTCCAGCCGACATAATCAATGCCAGAACGCAGGCAGACCTGTGTTTTAACTTTTTTTGAATCAAGAATATTCGTGCTTTTAAGCGGAGCATAAGCAGAGCATCCAGTAACTGCCAATGCCCCTAAAAGCAAAAGATTCCTTGCACTTTTAATGATTTTTTCAAGCATCATTCACACCCCTGCCAGCCTTCCAAGGCCCGCTCAATGCCATTAATCAGATTAGCGCGCTCCCAGGCAGGGCCAGACCTGTGATTTCTCTGGTGCACGCGAAAAGCCAGATTATCTTCATACACTTTTTTCCTGACTGTCTCGTGGGCAGCAGAATAAGCAATGATCTTCATCTTAGGAAAAGCTTGTTTTAATGTCTTTAAGCATTCAAATGCCTCTTTGTATGAACTGAATGCATTTTCATCTGAAATGTTTTTTAATTCTGCTTCTTTTTCTTCTCCTACTAATCCTTCAAGCCTTTTTCTTATGCTTTCTGCCTTTATTTTTGCAATTTCAGGAATCTGCACACTATATGGAATGTTTGTTACCATGAAAGAAACATCACTGCATTGCTCTGCATCAGCATGAGTCATCTGATAAGCAGCATGCTCAAGGCTGTGATATGTTATTACCGCATATTTTTCTTTCAAAACCTTTAGAATCTTCTTGTTCTGCTCTTGATAATCTCCTGCAGGCCCGTTATTAGGCATTGCCTCGATAAAAACACATTTCTTTGCCATGATATATTTCTTAGCGAAATAAAAATATATATCTATGCAATATAATTGATATATTTGAATATCATTCGTAACATTTAAATAGAACAAGATATTATAAGGAAATATGAGGCGCAAGGTAATCAAGCAGGGGAACGGGACACTTACGATGACCCTCCCAAAAAAATGGACTAAAGAGATGGGTTTATCAGGAGAAAGCGAGCTTGATGTCGAGGAATCTGGCAACGAATTGGTTGTAAACTATGGCAAGCCAAGAAAAGGCAGCAGGATAGAGATCCAGCTTGAATCAAATAATCCAATCTATGTAAAACAAATCATCAGGAACCTGTATCTGGCAGGCTATGATGAAATATACGTTAAATTCTTTGACAGAAAAAGCATAAACCGCCTGAACCAGGCAGTTGACGAGCTCATAGGATACCATATCATAGAACAGTCCAGCAAAGGCTGCTTGATAAAGAACCTTTCTTCTGTAATAAATGAGGAATTCTCTGTGCTGCTGAGAAAAGTGTTTCTGCTGAACAAAAGTTTAATTGAGATGCTATTGCAGGACCTGAAAAACAATGACCTGGACAAGCTGGACCAAGTAAGAGGAGTTACAAAGAACATCCACCAATTCGGTGATTATTGCAGAAGAATGCTTGCAAAGAAGCACATCTTCAACAGTTTCAAGAGCACAAGAATATATGTTTTGATAGTGCGGTTGATTTCCTGCGCAAATACAATAGAATATATCTATGAGCAGATGTCTAACAAGAAAAACCTGCGCATAAGCAAGGACTGCATCAATTTTGTGAAGCAGACATATGATTTTTATGTGATGTTCTACAATATATTCTATGAAAAAAAGCTGAAAGACATTCCAAGGCTCTCAACAACAAAAGGAGAACTGTTAAACAAGAGACTGCCTGCCTTGATAAGCAAGAAAAACCCAGACAATCTAGTCATCTTGTCTGCAGCACAGATAATAAAAGATGTTGCGCGCAACGGCGGGATACTTTTTACATTGAAGATGGAATAATTCCACAAAATTTATATTCTAGTTATTCAAAAACAGGCGTATGGAGCAGGCAACCAAATATTTCATAATAAGCACATTATTAATCTTAGTTGTAGCTTCAGGAATCACATTCAAGTTCTACAAGGATAACAAGAACCTAAAGCAGGAGCTCGCTTCTCTGGACCAAAAACTAGAGAAAAAAAGCAAGAACCTGGAATCAAGCATAACAGATGTTGACAACAAGATAACAGGAAGGATAAACACAATCTATACTGAATTCACGGATTTCAAAGGAGATGTTTCAGGGCAGGTTACTTCATTGGAAACAAACATACAATCTGTCTCTGCGCAGAGCCAGCAGCAGTTTTCAAGCCTTTCAGGGCAGTTGAGCGAAGTTGCCTCAAAAAGCGAGGAACTAGAGACGCAATTATCAAAACTAAGCTTTAAGACAACAGACTTCTCTAATATCATAGAAGACGCATTAAAGGCAGTTGTGTCAGTAGGAACAGACAAAGGAGTGGGCTCTGGAGTGATTGTTAATGACGAAGGCTTTGTAATAACAAATTATCACGTATTGAAAGGAGCAAAGAGTGCAGGAGCATTGACATATGACAAGGAAGTGCATCCTGTTGCAATGGTCGCATATGATGAAGACCTTGACCTTGCATTGATAAAGATATTCAACGGAACATTTGATGCAATGGATTTCGGCAATTCTGACAAAGTAGATATAGGACAGAGCGTGATAGCAATAGGAAATCCTGGCGGACTAGACTTCACAGTGACAGAAGGCATAGTAAGTGCTCTAAACAGGAAAGTAGATGGCAACTTTTACATACAAACAGATGTCCCAATCAATCCAGGCAACTCTGGCGGGCCTTTAGTAGATACTTTAGGAAGGATAATAGGCATAAACACAAAGAAAATATCTGATTTTGAAGGAGTTGGCTTTGCAATCCCATCAAACACAGTAGAAGATTTCTATTATGATAATTTGCCTTAAAGAGCAACCTTTTTAAACAGAATATAACTTTTAATTGTTGCGGGCCCATGGTCTAGTGGTATGACGTCTCGTTGACGTCGAGGAGGTCCCCGGTTCGATCCCGGGTGGGCCCATTTATAAAAACATTTATATATACTTAAACATCCTATTTCTTAAAAAATGGGTGTAAAACCAAACAATACAGTAAAATACTTTTTCCTAGGGATATTCATCTTTCTGGGCTTTTTGAGCTTCTTGGTAGTTAAGCCTTTCATAAACGCATTATTGGCAAGCATAGTGATAGCATACATATTCTATCCTGTTTTCAAATGGATCAATAAGGTCATAAGAAACAAGACAATATGCTCATTGATAGTGTCAGTAGTAATAATATTATTGATAATAACCCCTTTTGCATTTATCCTCAAATCATCTGCCACAGAAGCGCAGTATATGTACATAAGAGCAAAACAAAAGATACTTACAGGAGAAATACTTGACCTTGATTGCGCAGGCAAGGACACGCTGTTATGCCGAGCAACTGATTTCACAAAAGTATGGATTGAAGATCCTGAAGTAAAGTTTTACTTGCAGGACATGCTGGGCAGGTTCACATCATTGGCGATTGAAAAGACATCAGACCTGATATTCTCCTTGCCAGGAATCATACTTCAGATTGTAATAACATTCTTCGTGATATTTTACCTGCTCAAGGACGGCCCGAGTCTTATCAAGCAGATAAAAGCATTTCTGCCGCTTAAAGTGGCTCATAAAGAAAGGATATTTGGCAAGATAAGAGACACGACACATGCAGTAATGTACGGCTCAATCCTTATAGCATTGATACAAGGCGCGCTAGGAGCACTTGGGTTCTGGATTTTTGGCATAAATACTTTCCTGATATGGGGTCTAGTAATGGCAATATTTGCATTAGTGCCTTTTGTAGGCACAGCAATCATTTGGATTCCAGCAGCATTGTTCCTCATTGCAAAAGGCTCAACAGAAGGAAACATGACACTGATATGGAACGGCGTGGGATTACTGCTTTACGGAACATTCATAATCTCAAGCGTAGACAATCTATTAAAACCTAAGTTAATCGGAGACAGGGCAGGACTGCATCCTGTGCTTATCTTATTAGGCGTTCTAGGAGGCCTGACACTTTTCGGCTTTGCAGGATTCATAATAGGCCCGCTGATCTTGACAGCATTCAAGTCATTCATTGACATCTACCAAAAAGACAGAGTGTTAAGATGAAATTAAAAGTAAAGGACAATGAAAAATTGAGAATTTCGCGAAAAACAAAGTTTTTCGTGAATTTGGAAATTCAAAGGAATTTCCAATTTTTTCAAGCCTTTGACTTTGAAAGGTGCATATACAAATGAAACTCAAAGTCAAAGACATGGACATAGCTACAGGCGGCGTCAAGGTTGTTCTTCTTAATGAAAAAGATGCAGAAAAACTGGACCTGCATCATAATGACAGAGTTATCGTAAGAAAAGGTAAAAGATTCACGACAGCAGTATTAGACATTGCAGAAAGCAGAAAAGCAGTTCCTATTGGAAAAATAGGCTTGTTTGAGGAAGTTCTTGATGCATTAAACGCAAAACACGGCGCTTTAGTTGATTTAAGCACCGGCAAGAAACCAATATCTGTATCTTACATAAAGAAAAAGCTGGATGGCAAAGAACTGACATATCCTGAAACCTTTGAAATAATGAAAGACATTGTAAAAGATGACTTGACAGACATTGAATTGACATCATACATCACTGCAAATTATGTCCATGGAATGTCTCTCAAGGAAATACTTGATTCAACAAAAGCAATGAAAGACACAGGATCTGTGATTGACATCAAGAACGGCATAATAGCAGATATTCATGGCATCGGAGGAGTTCCAGGAAACAGGACAACGCCGATAGTTGTGCCGATACTTGTGGCAGCTGGATTAAAGGTGCCAAAAACAAGCTCAAGAGCAATAACATCACCTTCAGGAACAGCAGACACGATGGATGTCTTCTGTAAAGTTGCACTGCCAATACCTAAACTGAAAAAAATCATCAAGAAAGTCGGCGGATTCATGGTGTGGGGCGGAGCGATAAACCTCGCGCCAGCAGATGACAAGATTATCAAGATAGAGCACCCGATTGAGATAGATGCAGAAGGTCAGATGATTGCATCAATCATGGCAAAAAAAGCAAGTGTCAATGCCACACATCTTCTTCTTGAGATGTCTGTGGGCAAGAACGCAAAAATACACAGCCGGCAGGAAGCAAAACACCTGATTTGGTATTTTGACAGGATAAGCAAGTCTCTTGGAATCAAGATATTATACTACATAGACGACGGCTCGCAGCCCATAGGAAACGGCATAGGCCCGGCACTAGAAGCAAGAGATGTTCTCTGGGTGTTAAAAAATGATAAAAAAGCTCCGCAAGATTTAAGAAAAAAATCATTGAAAATGGCGGCAATGATGCTTGAATTCACAGGCAAAGCAAAAAAAGGAAAAGGAATACAGATAGCTGCGCAATTGCTGGAAAGCGGCGCAGCATACACGGCCTTTGTCAAAATAATCAAGGCACAAGGCGGCTGTGAAATAAAAACTGACAAAATAAAACTCGGAGAATGCACAAGAACATTCAGGGCGCGCAAGTCAGGCAGGATATCCCATGTAGACAATAAAATCACAACAAAGATAGGCCGGCTGGCAGGAGCGCCAAGTGACCACGGCTCTGGAATATACCTGCATGTCCATAAAGGCTGTAAAGTAAAGAAAGGAGACAAATTATTTACAATATATTCTCATAACAAAGAAGAGCTTGGATATGCAATTGACTGCGCAAACAGGCTTAAGCTAATGGAGATCAAATGACGCAGCACATGCTTTCAGTACTGGCTTGATTCTCAGAAAAATAAGGATAGCATAATCTTGTATTGTGATATTCATCTATAGAGATTATTCCTTTGACAACATCTTCTGGAGTGTAGACATGGCCGGTCTCTGTCAAAATCTTGCAAGTAGGCCTGCCTGCTGGAACTTCCTGCACAGGCGGCTCTTTCACTTCAACTTCTGGGATTGGCTCTGGCTCAGGGATAGGTTCTATCTTGATTGGCGGTTCTGGCTCTGGTTCAGGAGCTGGTTCTGGAACTATGATTTCAGGAGCCTCTTTAGCACAAGCTGTAATAAGAAGCAATACTGAAAGCAATAATATTATTTTTTTCATTTAAGAAGGATTCAGTTTTAGAACATTTAAATCTTTCTATAAAAAAAGAAATAAAAAAATTATTTCTTGAAATGCAATTCAACACCGCCGACTGCACCTGCGACAATGTTGTACAAGAATCCACCGATAAGACCGCTGATGAAGCCAAACACTCCATAGAATATCGGCATTATCACAATTGACAAAAGTCCAAGACTGTGGAGAAGGTTTGCCCCCTGTGCTCCCATTGCAGGACCCATTGCTGTTCCTAAAATTGCATAAAATATTCCTACAAGCAGGCCCATAATAGCCATCAAGATAGCTTGTATCTTTGCCAAGGAGAAAACTCCTATTTTCTTTAGTTCCATTGTTTAAACACCCCCAATTATGTGCTTGAAGAACTTGATGTTTTAAATATCTTTTGTTTACCAGGTGACTATTCCATGGGCCTTCTTAAAGACCTTGTAGTTCTGAAACAGCATTACTTTAGCTTCTTTTGCAGCTGATTTTTGTTCTTTAGCCCACTTTGCAATCTCTGCCTTAGTTGGCTTCTTTGCCTTGAATTCTTTCCTGAATGTAAGCGGGACAAATGAGCCGAACATTTCCTTGAATCCCTTGCCAATAGCTGCAAACGGCTCAAATACAGAAGGAGCTTCTGGTTCTTTTTTCTTTTCTTCTGGCTCCATTGCCTCGCCAGCCTGCGTAAGATATTCTTCCATGTCATCGCCTATTGCATCCAAGGTCTGCTTTATTGAAGCATCAATGTTTTTCAATAGTTCAAAATCCTCTTTTTCTTTCATCCTGATGAAATTATCTATCTGCTCTTGTGTCCAGGCATATGCCCGATAGTTTATCCTCGTCTGTCCGACATGCACAGGACCCCGATGATATCCTGGAGTTTCCTGGGTAAACGACATAGAAGGCCGTGTCCTGTAATTAAAAGTCTCTAATATACAGTCAAAATATTTTGAATTGCCTTCTGGAATCTTTGCAGCAAGAATCTCAATCTCTATCAAAGAGCCTTCAAATGCTGAAATCAATTCTGCAGAACTTAATTTTTTCACATCAACGCTCAATCTTTCAATATGCTTCAGATAAGGCTTGAGCCACATCAAGTACATCCTGATGACATTATAATTCTGCCTGAGATATTTTAATTCAAAAAGCCTTCTCTGCTTTAATTCCTTGTAGTTTTCATCTCTCCACACCATGTACTGGTTAAGCTTTCTTTTCAAGAGATTCTTGACAACCTTTGTAGTGGGAAGGGCATCGACTTTCTTGTCAATATCTTCCACGTCTTTAGGATGAACTGTAAAAAACCAGTCAGGAAGTGTAGTGAACTGCAGCTGAGTTGCCAATTGGAAGATATTTGCTCCTACTCTCTGGCCCTGCACTACGCCGTCAACAACATCACACCAGATTCCTTTAAGAGTGACTTCTGCAGATTCAATATTTTTTCGGGCATCTTCATGAAATTTCAGCCTTTCATCAATCCATCTGATGTCTCTCACAAGCTGGAACAAGTCTTTTCTTATGAACTGGCCGATTGTCGCAAGATATTGGGAAACCTTGTCAGCTGCAAGGCCAAGCCTTGCTGTTGCAGCTCCCCAGAAAGAGCTGTGCTCTGCTGCTGTGAAAATATCAGATATCTTGTAAATCCGCGGGTATCCCCATGAAGATTCCAGCTGATTCAGGCAAAAGAAGTAAATCGGCTCAATAGATTCGTTAGGAGATTCATATATCATGTAATACCTATTAACAGGCTTTGGATAATCCTGCAAGACCATCTGGTCTCTTTCTAATTCAAAAACTTCATGGTCTGCAAACTTCTCTGCATCTTTATCTGAAAGAGAATTAACAAGCTTTTTCTTTTCTTTATCATCTAATTTATCAAAATCCGGATGGGATTTCTTGAATTCCTTATTATAAAAACCATACAAAATCATCCGTTTACTGCCTGCAGTCATGATAATTCCTCTTTTATCTCCTCATACTTATTTGCCCTTTTTAATTTTTTGTTTTTTAGCAAGCACAACAACGTTCCCTATCTGCAGCACGATTATTGAATTTGTTTTTTTTGCCAGCTCTGCTGCAACTTTTTTCCTGTCCTTGTCTTCAATAAAGGACTTCATGAACTTTATTTTTATCAGCTTCTTGAGCTTTAGCTGATTTTTCAGCTCAGTTATCAGCCCTTCGGTGATGCCTGATTTTCCTATCTGCATGGCAGGATGCAAAAACTGCGCCTTTGCTCTTTGTGCCTTAATGTCTACCATTCTTGCTGGCCTGCCTTTTTTTCAGTTTTGCGATATTGAATCTTTTTGATTTCATGATCTTGCCAAGGTTCTTGGCAGTCTCCTGCAGCAATACAGAGATATGCTCTCCACCCAGCATGTGCGGCAGTATGACATAATCTGCTCCTTTATTATATAATTCCAATGCATCATCAACATCTTCTGCAGTAACAATGACAATCGCTTTCTTGTTGACACTCTTGACTTTCTTTGCAAGCATGATGTTGTCTGCATAATCTGGAATAGTGGATATCACGATCTCTGCCTTCCTGAAGTTAAGTTTATTCATTATCTCAACATCACTTATGTCTCCGTACAAGCAATGTATTTTTTCTTTCATCAGCTTCTTTATCAGCTCTGGATTAAAATCAACAACAAGGATGCTCTTGTTCATGTTTTGCGCAGATTCAAGTATTGCATGGCCAATCCTGTCGCAGCCGCACAAGATAATCTTGTAATCTGCCTCTTTTTCAGGCAGATACTCGAGATCAAACCCTTTGACTGACAGGTTTTCAAAAGGCTTGAGCAATTTTTTGAGCAATCTGTATAACTGCTCATCATAAGTTATCATGTAAGATGAGATCGTGAAAGTGATTACAGCAATAATAGCTATCACTGAGACAACTGTTTGCGGAATTATGCCTACTGTGTATCCTGTTGCCATCATTATCAAGGAGAACTCGCTTATCTGGGCCAAAGAGATTCCTGTCAAGAAAGAAGGCCTTGCCTTGAAGCCCATTACAGACATCAAAATCATAACAATCAAAGGATTGCACACTAAAACAAACAATGAAAGAAGAACTATAGGCCACACAAGATACTGTATTCCTGTCAAGACAATCTGCATTCCTAAAGTCACAAAGAAAATTGTGGCAAAGAAATCCCTCAATGATTTTATTCTTGATGCTATCTCAATGTGATATGGCAAAGGAGCCAGGCTGATTCCTGCCAAGAAAGCGCCTATTGCAATAGAGAAGCCAAACCAGTGAGACAGCATTGCATATGCAAAGCACCAGGACACTGCGCCTAAGAACAATAATTCAGTTGATTTTGCAATCGGCTTGAATACATATTTCAAGAATAAGGTTCCTATAACGATTGAAACTGCAAAAAAGCCGATTCCTGTGATAAGATTGCTCATGATGTGGCTTGTTGTTATCTGGCCTGAATTAGCCATCATTGCCAAGATCATGACTGCAATAAAGTCCTGCACTAACAAGACGCCTAAAGCAATCCTTCCATGCAGTGCATTTATTTCATTCTTGTCTGAAAGAAGCTTGACTATGATTACAGTGCTGCTTAAAGTCAATGCAATGCTTACATAAAATGCATAAGTTGAAGGCAGACCCAAAAATATTGCAAGGATGTATCCTGCTATGAATGTCAGAATGACCTGCCCTAAACCGACAATCAATGAGACTGCTCCTAAGTGTTTTAGTTTTCTTATGTCTAACTCTAAACCAACAATGAATAACAGAAAAGCAATACCAATTTCAGATAAAGTAGTTATTACATCATGATTGACTACCCACCCGAGGCCCAACGGGCCGATAATTATGCCCGCCAGCATATAGCCAATTATCAAAGGCTGCTTCAAGAACCTAGCTACAATTGCGAGAACAGTCGCTACTATCAGTATGATTCCTATGTCTGCTATTAAGTTCATTCAATATCCTCTTTTTTTCTATATGTAGAATAAACTAGTATAAAAATGTTGTCTTAAACAGCTGATTCTGGCTCTGTAGATTCTTCTGTTTTTTTCTCAGGGTCATACCAGACCGCTATTTTAGAAGGCTTGCCAATCACAAAACCAATATCTGGTTTTTCTTTGCTTACTATTGCAGCGTATTGGCTACGGGGTTCATTATACGCATGGGATTCTATCTTTATATTTTTCTGCAATGTAAAACGGCCGCAGCGGCTGTTTGTTTGTTCGCAAACCCTTAAGCCGCGTATAGGGACGAATTTTGCCCGCCCTTCTTCTTCTGGATTAAACAGGTCAAATTTAATCAATTTTCCTTCTGTATTTGCAGCATAAATTATTGGTTCTTCTGCATCTGCATGAATATTGTGTGTTTTTAATAAGTATTCCAATGATTCCTCGATTATTTCAAAAGTGTCTGTGTTTATCAAACCAATTGCAGAATATTCAGAATAGGGATTATTTTTTTGTCTAAAGTTTGCACAATATGCAAGATGTTTTCCTCCATTGACCCATGCCATCCACTGGATGTGAAACTCACGCCTTTCAATGCTCGGCACATTCAATATTGTAGGTGTATACGTGGAATCATGAACTTTATTAACCTGATAAATTACGATATCTGAATCATCACGGAGCCACGCAGCGCGGGATTCATCTGGCCGCTCTTTGAGTAGTATTTCAAGAGCCTCCACTTCTTTTCTTCTTGCTTCTTCTGCTTCTTGTTGTTTTTTCTTCTTTTCTTGTTCTCTTTTTATACTTCTGTCTCTATCTGCCTCCCATCTTTTATCGCGTTCTGCATCCTCAATCTTTCTTCTGGCTGTATCAACAATGCCCTGCACGTCCTCGCGCCACTTTGCTTCTGCTTCTTTTTCTTTTTTGGCCTGTGCTTTTTTATAGCTAAAACCGCTTTTAACCCATTCCCAGCTACTGACAGTCACCCTGACAGGCCGTTTTTCAGCTGCTTCAACAGCCTCTAAAAACTGGCCAATATCCTGGAACCTTTCCTCAATTTTTGGCTCAACAGCAGTTGCAAGAACCTCATCATAAGCAGGCGCAATGCCCATCTTAGAGGGCATGTATCTTGGATTGAGCTCTTTTCTTCCAGTCAGCATCACTGAAAGAATCTTTCCAAGAGAATAGACATCTGCAGCAAAAGTAGGCTCTGCATCTGAATTCAATAATTCAGGAGCAATAAAATAAGGCTTTGCAAAGACATGCGTGCTGCCTTTCTCGCCTGTACTGATAGATGTGGATAATGAAGCTACAAGAGAATCTCTTACGGAAACTTGATTGATTTTCGCGTTTAAATCACAGATCTTTACTGTGCCTTCCAAAAGCTGGACTGCAGTTTCGCGCTTGTCAGAATCATACTGCTGAAGCATTATATTTGTCGGGTCCAAGTCAATGATGCTGTCAGAAGTCTTGTTGTGCACAAACTGAACAGCATTTGCCAGGTTCCTTATCTTTTTTACTGCAACCTCTTGTTTTTTAACAGGATCGTCAAAAGGCAGTCCATCAGGCCCTAATATTTCATTAAGAGTGGCGTGGCATAAATCAACTTCAATAAAAGGGTCATTTTCAAGCTCTCTATAATACAAATTAACAATGTGCGGGTGCTGGCCGACTTTCTGCAGCAAATCTATCTCGCTCTGAAGATGTGCTATATTGCTTGAATCTTTTAGAAATTTAAGTGCAACAGTCCTGTTGCCCATATCCAGACATTGTCTTGCAGACCAGACCTCTAGAACAGCACCTGCTCCGATCTCTTCCACTAATTTATAGCGTCCTCCCCTGCCAACAATATCTCCAGCATTACGTGTCTTCATCGATATACACAAATCTGAGATTGTTTATAAAGATTCGGGATTTTTTTTAAGCAGTTTTCAGGTAGAAATATAGACGCCACCGCCCCACGTTAAACCGAAAGGGACGGGATTTAGGATATTTTTGCGACATACACAGTAATGGGAAATACATTTTCTATATTTTCCTGTGATATTGACTTTACTATTGCTCCCGCCCGATGGTTCCCATCTATTATTAATTTACTACGGGATGTTTCAAATAAGAAGAGTCGGATTTCTTTATCTTTCCTTATTTCTTCATTAAAAAAACTCTTGATTTGTTGTATTATTTTTGGATCAGTTCCTAAATATTCTTTTTTGAGAAAAGCAATTAACTTAGCAATATTTCTAGTATTGTCGCTCATTAAATCTATTCCATCTTGGTCTGTTTCATTACCCTTAGGACACCAAAATAGTTCTAGAAACTCTTCCTGTTTAATCTGTGATTTATAAAAAGCAACAAAATTACGAATCTCAAAGATTCTGCCAAAGGCGCCGTTATTTTGTATTAACTTTAATCTCTTTTGATTTTCATCTTCAGACAGAAGATTTGCATTTGTAATAAGTGATGGCGATTTTTGTAAAATAGGGTATCTTCCCGTATTTAAGTCATCTTTTAATACTTCTAGTATGTATTCTTCTTGTGTTATTTGTTCTTCGTTCATTCTAAATAAACTCACTTAGTTTTTCTCTTTCTTTTAAACTAGCAATGTAGGGTATTATTTACTGAGTAAAAACTTAGGATTTTTAAATATTATGCTGTCTACGTCTGAATAAAAAGAAAGGAGATTTTCTGGCGATATTCCTGCATCTCCAGGGTGCGCGCAGTTATTTCTCATAGTAAAGCATAATGAAAGCCGGTCATGTTGGTTAGGATCGATTAAGTTCATGTATTCTAGGATCCACAAAAGGTCTTTATCAAATACTTGGACACGTAATTCGTTTAAAGAATTTATTGAAAATGCTTTATTACACCTTTTATAACGACCATCCTTCTTCTTGCGCATTTCCTCACTTTTTTCGCTAAATTCCTTAAATCCTCTCATTTCGATAACTCTATGAATTCTATCAATAACTGCACACCATCCCAAGACAATGGATGCTCTAAATAAATTTAAATCAGCACATTTTATTGCTTCATTTAAATATTCTTTTTCTCCTTCTGTTACATCTTTAAATATGCCTGACCAGTTATTGAGTTTTGATGTCACTGGCGTATATTTCAATACTGGCTGAATCAGGTCATTCTTGAAATTGCTTAATAATAAGTCTATTTGCTTTAAGTATGTGCTTTTTCTTGCATTTTTGCGTATTGAGAGCTTTAAAAGTTTATCGAAATTGTCCTGATATTTTTTCATTGTGTCTTCTTGCAAAGAAAAAGAACTGCTTAGCGGTTTTTCAATACTTTCAAACCACTTTACAGCGATTTCTTTTGAAAGTCCCTTGATAGAAACTTTGGACACAAATTCAGACTTGTTTAAATTTACAAGCCCTTTAAGACTTCTGAGAGAAGATTCTATTCCTTCTAATCCTCTAAGAATGTTGTCCTTCATTTTGCTACTTCAAGAATTGTCTCAGCTAGTTTTTCTTTTCCAGAGGGTGATAATTCGACATTTTCATCATCATCAAGATTCTTGAACAGTCCTTGGTTCTTTTTGAAAATTCCTCTGAAATTGGGCAAGTCGTACGCTTTATGATCTTCGCATTGTTGCTTAACAGTTGCAATTGAAAATTGAAATTTTTCGCCTTTCAAAGCATTTTGCAAAGCACTTAATAATGCAAGCTGGATTTGAGCTCTTGCCTTTTTGGAAGTAGTAATATTGAACTTTTCTTTGACTTCTTCTCCTTGCATTAGGAATAATTTTTGCAATTTTTCTTCAGAAACACCATACTGTTCTAAGAATGCTCGTACATCTAAGGGTATTTTAAAATCAACTTCTGTTACAACAGACTCTTTTTCTTCTGATTCTTGTACAGTTGACGGAGTCACTTTTTCCTGAAGCAAAGGTAACATCAGTAATTCAAAACATTTTTCCTGTAAGTTTTCAGGACATTTTTGGGTAATTTCAATAACTTCTTTTATTTTATCTTTTATGGTTTCATACATTTTTCATCTCCCTCCAAACCTAGATTTGTGCAATAAAACAGAACTGATATAAAAATGTTATTATTATATTAAATCAGTCATCATTAATACACATGATGTTAGATTAATAAGGTCGTATTTATATTTTTCGGTCATTTGTCCAGTGGCTGATGTGCGCTCTTTATAAACCCCCTATTCACTTTTACCGGAAAAAAACTGAGTAGGGAATTTATATACTTAATCATCTTCTAATTTTTTGTCTGAAAATGGATATTTTTGTCCGAAATCGGATAAGTTTTAGACTTAGTTTAATATTGTTGAAAAACAGTATAATGAAAAAAGTCCTACAAAAGTCCGCAATAATATTTAAATCAGGAAAACAATAAGAAAAATTATGAAAAAACTTTGTGTCCACGAAAAGTCGCTAGAATATATAAACTTGGAAAACAATAGAATTACCATGCTTAATCAAGGAAAACCCACGAACCACAGTGTATTTTTGCCCTCCATGCAAAAGCTTCATGGCTCCTTCCATGGCCATGAAGCCTTTAAATTCCTTAAGGTGAACAAAAATCATCCAAGCCAATGAATACGAACAAGAGCTCAGAAAAAAGCTCCCAGAATGGATATTCCTAATAAACGAATGGCTGGAGGAAGATAAAATAAGAGATTCTGTCTCGGAAAATGTCACTAAAATGTCGTAAATTTTCCGATTTTGAAGTAGAAAAATATATAAAGAAGCTTCACTGGACATATACACGTAACATATATAAATAACAAAAGACAAATAATAAATTAAAGAGAGGGTGATAAAAATCAATAATTGTATCTCAATAAAAGAGGCTTCTACTTGGGCAACCAATTATTTAAATAAACCTGTCACCCCTTCAAATATAACCTACTTGGTTCAATATGCTAAAATTCGTAAATATGTAGATAATCAAAGAAAAATAATTGTTAATAAAGATGAATTAAAAAGATATTACGATGATATCGTAATTAAAAAACAAAATGCCTGGAAAAAATATCTTGGAAATGATTTAAACTGGGCGTTATCCTTTGATCATTTGCGCGAAGCAGATACAACAAAACATGTTCATAGATTACATCCTTACAAAGGAAAATTTATTCCTCAATTAGTAGAATACTTCTTAGATAATCACATTAATACATTTAAAAAACAAATATTTTTCAAGAAAGGCGATATAATACTAGATCCGTTTATGGGGAGCGGGACAACATTAATTCAGGCATCTGAATTAGGAATGCATTCAATAGGTATAGATATTTCTGAATTCAACTGTCTATTATCAAAAGTTAAATTAGATAATTATGACATAAAAAGATTAAGTAATAAATTGCAAGAAGCATTGCTAAGAACTGCACAATTCAGTGAAAGAACATTTGATGACGATTATGATTTACAATTAAAAGAAAAATTATACGAATTTAATCAGAAACATTTTCCTAATCCAGAATTTAAACACAAAGTATCTAAAGGAAAAATATCTGAAGAAAAATATGCGCAAGAAAGATTTTTAGAATTCCTGAAGAAAAATGAAAAATTCCTGACAAACAATGGCACCAAAAACAAAATTAATCTTGCCAGCCAAGAAAAAATGTCCTCTTTCTTAAATACCTGGTTTTCAAAAAGAATTCAACAAGAACTTTATTTTTACCTAAAGCTGATAAATACGATTAATGATAAACAAATAAGAAATATAATGAAAATAGTATTGAGTAGAACTGCTAGATCATGCAGAGCAACAACACATTCGGATCTAGCAACACTTAAAGAACCACAAAGAGGGCCTTACTATTGCCGAAAACACAAAAAAATATGCACCCCCATTAACAGCATACTTAAACATTTGCGAAGAAACACCTACGATACACTAACAAGACTAAATGACTTTTCTAAATTAAAGAAAAAAACACAACAAACAGTACTTTCTGACGATTCAAGAACAATAAACATACTAGAACAAGTCAAAAATCAAAATCCAGCACTATATAAAATCCTAAAAAACAACAAAATCGCAGGAATATTTACGTCTCCCCCGTATGTAGGTCAAATAGACTATCACGAACAACATGCATATGCATACGAACTATTCAAAATAAACCGAAGAGACAAACAAGAAATAGGACCATTATACAAAGGCCGCGGCGCAGAAGCCAGAAAAGAATATATCGAAGGAATCAGTCAAGTTTTAACAAATATCAGCAAATTTGTCAAAGACGATGGACACTTTTTTATAGTAGCAAACGATAAATTTAATCTATATCCGATTATCGCCGAAAAAAGCGGATTAAAAATAGTAAATAAATTCAAAAGACCCGTACTAAACCGAACAGAACGCGACAGACAACCCTACGCAGAAATAATATTTCATATGCAGAAAAAAAACTAAAATTTATTTATTGTTTTTTCAATAATTGGGAATACCTTTTCTTTTACTTGCTCAAGAATATTCAATAATTCTTTATATGTCCCTTTACCACCTAAAAGATCCCAAAATTCCTCTTGAACTAATAAATCTTGTCCTCTTTCGAACATCGGAGAAACTTTCCAATTATTATAGTCCCCGTCTTCATTATTATAATATACTCCAAAAATAACTCGAACCTTTTTATCGAAAGATTTAATAGAAATTTCTCTTTTTTTCATAGCAATTACATTTAATAAGTCTTCTTTTGCTGCGCGAACTTCTTTCTTATTAGGATCCGGGCCTTTCATTTCGATAAAATATTCTTTTCCTTTTTTATCTTTTAAAAACAAGTCGATAGTTATTCGCGTATCTCTAATATTTGTAGCTCCTGCGGAATAAACTGATTTTATTTCGGCATCATGATCTGCAGCAATATTTTTTTCTTCTAAATCCTTAACTAAATGTTTAATAACTGCACTTTCCGAATTTGATATTTTGCCAATAAGCACAATTTTTTTTGCTTCAATAAAATTGGAATTTTCTTGTGCAATTTTTCTAGCAAGTATTTCATAATAACTGCCCAGCATAGTTGCAGTTCCATGAATAAATGATTTGATATTAGAATATTTGCCAAAAACAATATCTATAAATGGATTTCCTGATTTCTTAGAAAAATCATAATTCGCAATTTTATTCTTAATTTTCCTAATTAACTCTTCTTTTATTTCTTCTTTTAATTTATCGCTAATCATATTAACATATTTAATTTGATTTCTTTTATAAATACTTCTTTTTTTAAATGAGCTTTCCCAATTCCTCAACAATCCAAACCTCTGCCAAAGTATCTAGTTCGCAATATTTTAACAAGTCCTGCCTGATTTTATCCTTATTTTCACATTCTCCATAAGCCATATTAAAGAACTTTACAGATGCGGTTCCTCCATCTGTAATACCCATTCCTTTATAGCTTTTACTGCAGAGCGCAGGTAGAACTTTCTTGATTGAGGCAGAACCTTCTTGTTTTGGATTATAATATGAAAAATTCCTGAACGGAACTAATAAATCAACAATTCTAGATAAAACAGAATCTACCCATTTCTTATATTTAGGAAAGTGTTCTCCTAAATCTTTTAATCTATTAATCTCAAAAACTTGATTATAAACAACAACAGAACCCTTATCTCCTAAAACCTTTTTCAAAGCCAAAATAAAATCCTCTCGTGGATCTTCATTTCCATTATAAAGAAACTCATAATGTTTTGGTTTACTTCCTTCTTTCTCAACAACATGCAAACTGAACTGAAAAGGAACTTGAGAATAAGTCTTTAATCCGTCAAACATAGGAATCGCTGTTGAAAAAGTTTCAAAATCAAGATAATATAACGGATATTTTAATGTGTTTAAGAAATGTTTAATACTTTCTTTGTGTATATGGGGTTTTCCAGAAAGAGCACAATCTCTTTGTATTCCTTGTTTATCATTTAATTTAACATCTTCGGGAATATCTCCAATTGCTTCAATTCCTTCTTCAAATAATTTACAACTTAACTTTCCGCCACGATACAAACAAAAAACATGATTCTCAGGCAACTCTTCCCAACAATGACAAACAGGACATTTGTAAGGATCACTACAATGCGCCCCAACCTTCATTTCAGGCATTTTCTCAGAAGAAATAATTTTAAACATAGAATCAATCCTCCCCTTAATACCTAAAAAATGCAAACTAACCTTAGAAGTAATATCTTCCTTAACAAATAAACCCTTTAAATCTAACTCTCCCTTTCTAATATATTTACTATTCAAATGCAATAAAAAACACTTCCTAATCTTAAGACCCTTACTTTCATATACATACTTCTGAAAAGCAACATCATGATAATTAATATCCTTAACCTTAGTAGCAGATTTAACCTCAACAATATCCCACTCATCACCAACAGGAACAATAACATCTGCCCTAGAAAAAATATTCCCAAACTTAAAACCAGCCTCAAACAAAGGCTTTCTCTCTTTCAAAGCCTTTTCAGACTCCTCAAGATTCTTAACAAAATCATCAGCAGGCAAATCAATCCCATCAGGAAACAACTTCTTAGCCAACTCCCCTACTTTCTCACCTTCCTTAAACTTAAACTCATCAGGAACCCCTGCCTTAGGAATCTGCTTAGAATCATTAAAAACAATCCAAAGATATTTAGGGCACTGCAAGCCAATTAGATATTTGGATTTGGTTAGGAGTTTCATTTTTGAATCCTCATTCAGTTTTTTTTAAATGTGGCTTTACAGTTCCTTAAAAAGCTAACATCTTTTATAAAACTGTGTGTGTTTGTTGATAAAAAAGAAGGTGGAAAAAATATTTTCATCACCTTATGCGACCAAAGCAGGCACTTTCATTTTTGCTTCATTTGCATCCTTGTAAAGCTCAATCAAATCAGCAGTTGAAACAGTTGCGCCTACGTGTTGAGTGATTCTTTCTCTTGTATTAAGATAAAAAAATTCGCCGCTTATTTTATCTAAAACCAAGAATTGTCCAGGCAACAAATCTTGTACTCTATTCAAAACTCGCTTATGATTTATTGGGATTGGAAAATCCTTTAAAGCTTTCATAGCTTCTTTTTCACTCATTCTACCCAAAAACATTACTGTTAGATTTTTCCTAGTTTCTTTATCAATATCATCCACACATTGAGTAGAAACAATAGTTGAACAATTCCAATTCCTTGCAGTTCTTACAAAATCATTATATGCTACTTTTGTACTATGATTAAGCCTATGAACTTCATCAATAGCAAGCCAGAAAGCCGGCAATTTATCCTTAAAATCTACTTCAGTTCCAAAGTATCTTTTTTGTGTTTCTGATTCATTTGCTTTTCTTCTCTCAGTTTTTAATCTCCCTAAGTAAAGCCTTATCCACATATTAGTTACTTCTTTCGCCTCCATTAATGACTTTTCACAATTTATTATTGCAGTTTTTCTATTTCTAAGTTGACTAATCACATCCTTATTGTTATTCCATCTAAAAATAGAATACTTTACTAACTCTTCTGCTCTAAAAAGAACCTTGTCTAATGCATTAGCGAGATTATCTGGAAGCAAGGCATCCTCTTTCAACATATTTAACATATCGAAAAATTCTCCAGGATTCTTGGGATGCTGCTTCATTACCCGTTTAACTAGTGCCGCCATATTGGTATCTCTAGCTACAGAAATCTTTAAAAGTTCACAAACTTCTGATTCAGTTATCTTGGAAAAGTCTACTGATAATCGATTAAATCCTAATATCTCTTCAGGACTCATTTCGTCATCACTTATGTATGAGGGTATATAATTAAGTGTTACATTAGAATCTAAATCTTCAAGAGATTTTTGATCTAGTTCTTTAATTAATTCGCATTGTTTGTCCGTTTTCTTTAGTCCATGCATATTTCCCAGTAAATCCAATAAAATCAAAGGCATACTAGTATTAAAATTCTTTAGACAATTACTCTTCTTAAAAATTAAACCTTCAGAAATCGTAGATAATAACATTGTTTTACCGCATCCTGAAGGACCTATAATTGCAATATTATGCGGTTTGTTAACATTAAGATCCAAACTTCTACCAGTTCCATCAATAGTGTTTCCCAAAGCTATTCTGGGCTCTTCAATTTTGCCCCCTCCAATAATTGCGTTTTGTTTCATTTTTTTTATTTCCTCCTAGCGTAATGTAGTACGCTACCCTTTTTAGGCTATTGCCCCCATTTGTCTAAAACTAACTCCAAATCGATCGAATATGTATCCATCTATTACCGAAGATTTCATACCCCATCTCATTTTTTGTTTTTGTGCTTTTTTCATTTTTTATCACCTCCGAACCAAGGAAGCTTGTGTCCCTTCAGTTCTTGTTAAATAATATAAAGTACAATGAATATATGTATTTTTGCAGTTTATTATGCATAACTTTTAGAAAATGTGTATTTTATATTTATTTGTTTATTGGATAGAAACATTTATATATGCGTGCGTTTTATAGTACTAAGGGAGAGGGAATGACCTCTAAACTCTGGTTTAGTTTGTTCATTTGTTTCACCAAAACAACCTCTCCTTATTTTTATGGCAACAAGAAAAATTGTACAACACGGAAGCTCCTCATTAACAATAACACTTCCAATAAAGTGGATTAACAAAAATAAACTTCATAAAGGAGACGAAATACAAATAGTTGAAGAAGGCCATTATCTAATCGTTGGGGGCAGAGGAAGAAAAGAGATTCTATCTAAAACAATCACTGTTTCTGATAAGATTTCTTGCCCTACAATAATGCACTATACTGCAGCATTATACCGCGCGGGCTATGACCATATAGAATTCGCATATAATAATGCAGAGATTTATAATGCAATTGATAAAGTTGTTGGATCAGATTTAAACGGATTAGATATTACGGAAAATAAGAAAAACTTCTGTGTTTTAGAATCTATTTCCATGATAGATCAATCACAATTTAAAAGTATTCTAAAAAAGTTGCTTTTTAGTTTATCGGAATTTTCAAAAGATAGTCTTGAGAGTATAAAAACCAAAAATATCAATGAAATCAAAATGGCGATGACCAAAGAAAGCATAATAAATAGAAATGCAAACTTTTGTGAAAGAATACTAACTAAAGTCGGTTATGAAGATATAGACCAAATTCCTTTTCTTTTTTATATCATTAAAGAACTAGAAAATATAGGTGATGAGTATTATAGTATTTGTAAATATTACTTAAAACAGAAAAAAATTGATAAAAAAACTCTTAAACTATTCAAAGAAACAAACGATTCCTTTACTAATTTCAAAAATTTATTCTTGAAACAAGAAACAGAAAAAGCATTAAAAATTGAAGATTGCTCCAAATTACATAGCGAAATTCAAGAGAAAACAAAAGAACTATATTCTTCATTAGAAGCAAACGATAAAGATGATTGTATTTTACATCATTTGTGTAGTATCATAAGAAGAATTAAATCTTGCTTAGGATCGCTTTTTTCTATTATGATTGTGAGAGAAGAAGAGAAGTAATTAGCAATTCTGATTCCCACCAAAAACCCCTCTAAAGTAGGAGGCCCTCAACTCTTCTAAGCCCTGATTTCAAGAGTATTAAGGCGTTTATTGCCATTTTGAGGGGGGGAGTGAAAAAGGCCTAAACAAGCTCCTTTTGATGAAATTTCTCCACCCCCTAAACTATTAAAAAATAGAAAAATCTTTAAAATAAGACTTGTCTTTTATTAGATAATATGCTTATTACAATAAGAGATTTACAACGCTGGAAAAAGAATGCTGTCTTGCTTGCTGATAAGCTAGGGTTGGATACTTCTGTGTTAAACCTAGATAAAGTTTATCTTGATGTAATTCCCAGAAGAGCATCTCCAAGTGATATTGGAGGATGGTATGGATTTACACATTATTCTACAGGAAAAGTATTAATTGAAGTATATAGGGAAAATATTGCATCAGATTCTCCGGAAATAGTAAGAGTTGGGCTTAGTTCATTAGGTATGCCTGAGAATATCATTGATAAAGTAATGACTGCCTATGCAAAAATCACACCCGAAGAATTCTATGAAATTTATAACCAAAGCGGCATGGATCATGAATTAATAGGACATGCCTATCATTATTTAAAAAATGAAAACTGCGATGAATCCATTGCAGTAAAAGAACAATTAAGATTCGCACAAATAAGAGCAAAATCATCCAAAAGCTGGAAAATCATATCCGAAATCATGCCCACAGTATTAGGATACATAAAAGGAATAGATGAATTAAAAGAGAAATAATTTTTAATTGCCACCAAAAAGACCTCTAAAGTCAATTTTCTCCACTGCTTCAAATACCAGAATTCCTGCAGAATAAACCATATACCTCGATTTAGGGGAGTGGAGTAAAGAAGGCCAAAACAGGCTTGGATTGGTGGGATTTCTCCATCACCCAAATATACTTAACATGAGGAAATAGATATTTGGAGATGGAAATTATTCCAAATCTACAATCAGTCTCGTTTAACCAGTTCTTCTTTTTTTAGATCTGCTAAAAATGTTCTATTATAAGGTGGTTTATCATTATGATCTGATTTCACACCAATTAATTTTATTTCTAAGTTGTCTTGAGGTAGAACTTTTATGTGAAGGGAATGTTCACCTAACTCAGCATATTTCAATTTCTCCTCGGTCAGGGCGAGATATTCTAGTGGTGGGAGTTCTGTTAGTTTCCTTTCTCCTTTTTTAAAATACATTGTACTAAGTTGATAATTCTGATGGGGGGTTCCAGCCATACTCCATCCGTTATTTTCTGCTTTGTAGACAACACCTTTAAAATTTTCTGTTTCAAATGGTGCTACTTGGCGAATGTAAAAATTATAGTGAGCTCTCTTTCCATAAGGGACGTCACAAATTATTAACTCTCGTATGGATTCAAGTACATCGGCTATTTCCATTGTTTTAGGATATTTTTTTAAAGCGTCGCTTAAATACATACCTTCAATCTGTTTTTCTCTGTTATTCTGTTCTGTCATTTTTTTATGCCTCATTTGTTTTGTAATTATTAGTTCCAACATAGTAGTAACGTCAGTTCTTTTTATATTTTATCTACCCCTAAAGGGAGTATAAAACAAAAGCTTTATAAAGTAAACAATATAAGTTATTAATATGATAGACATAGAAGCATTTGAAAGCATAGGATTAACCAAACGAGAAATTAAAGTGTACTTGGCTTTGCTAGAACTTGGCTCAACATCAATAGGTGCAATCCTGGAAAAGACAAAAATCCCCAGCTCCAAAATATATGAAATTCTTAATAGGCTTCAGGATAAAGGCCTAGTTTCTTATGTGAAAATTGAGAATAAAAGGCATTATCAGGCCGCAGACCCTAAATCAATATTAACTTTCTTAGACGAAAAAAGAGAAAGAATTTCTGAAGCGATTCCTGAACTCTTAGAAAAGCAGAAATTCGCCAAGAAAAAGCAATCAGTTGAGATGTTCGAAGGCACTAAAGCAGTATTTAATCTATTAAGAAACCTGATTGTAGATGCCAAGCCAAAAGAATTATATCTGGCATTCACCGTTCGTGGAGAAGAACACAAAAATGCAATAATACGCGTATTCTATAAGAACTTCATTAAAAAAAGAAAAGAGAAAAAATTAGATATTCGGCTTTTGGGAAACTCAAAAACAAGACAGTTATTTGAGCAGAGCTATACTAAAAAAGAATTTCAAGAAACAAAACTCAGATTCACAGACTTTAATTTTCCTCAAGGACTTACCATCTTCAGAGATAACATAGTGATGGTCACTTGGGGAGAAACCCCTACAGCAATAAAAATCCAAAGCGAAGAAAGCTCAGAGCAATTCAGAAAATTCTTTCTCCAATTATGGAAAACAGCAAAATAATTTATTTCTCCATCACCCACACATACTTCTAAATTTTCTATCCAAACTGCGCGCCGCCCCAAAAAACTGCGTTTTTGCTTGGGGCGGCGCGCCATGAATACAATATATAATTATAATAATTTCTCAAGAATGAGCTTTTTCAACTCTGGGTCTTTAATCAGTTCCTGCATCAACTCATTACTATCTTCAATAACTTCTTTTTCTTTCAAACAATGACCGCAATTCGGACAATAATTCATTCATTACCACCAATAATCTTCTTAACCTGCTTATCCAACTGCTGTTCTTTTAATCTTTTAACCAAAACCTCTTTAAGTTCAGGCTGTCTTAACAATTTAAGCATCAAATCATCAGCAAGTTTTCTCTTATTCTCAACATCCAAAGCAGTCTTAGTATCCAAAGCCATGCCACATTTATAACAGAATTTACTTTTGTTAGGATTAGTAACCTCACAACGAGGACATTTCTGCAATTTCCTCTCTTCAATCTTCTGCTTTCTTTCTGTATCTAATCCATAAGCCTCTTTCATCTTATTATGAACATCCTTATCAACCATGCTAATATAAACCGCAGGCATACCACTGTCTAATTCCCAGCCAAAATGCTTGCACATCTCATAACTGCTCCAACCATTCTCAGCACACCAAGTAGCACGAGAATGCCTAAACAAATGAGGATTAAACCTTTTCTTTAACTTAGACTTTTCAAAAGCCCTGCGAATAACCTTAGCCAAAGCAGCATAAGTCATAGACTTATTACTCCTATCCAACCATAAAGGACTACTGGAATTTTCCCTGTCAGGATGAGCCTCAAGCCAACGAACTAAATAAGGAGTAGATTCAATAGCCAAACAAGTCCTGCTTCCTGTCTTGCCAACCAAATCAACATAAGTAGCATTATCTTCAAAACTAACATGCTTAATAGTCATTCCGCCAATCTCACCAATCCTTGCACCAGTATCCCAAACTAAAGAAATCAAAGCCTTATCTCTAGGATTATCCGCGTTTTTCAAAAGCAACTGAATATCTTCCTCTCTTAACAATTCACTTTTCTTAACTTTTGGCTTGTCTTTTTTCTTAATACTTGTCTTGATCCAACTAACTTTTTTAGGACAAACATTATTTTTGATATCCCCTTCAAGCCACTTATAGAATTTCTTAACAGAAACATTATAATCAACCTTAGTCCAAACACTTAAATTAGGATTATTATGAATCTTAATCAAGAACCTTTTCAAATCCTCTTCTGTTATTTTCTTAAAATCCTTATCAATTGCCTTGGCAACTATTTTCAAAGTAGAAACATATTTCAGAATTCTCGCCTTGCCAATATTATCCATAAACAAAAAATCAGCATACTTCTTAATTTCACTTTTATTTATTTTACTAATCTTAGATTTTTCCAAATTAGAAATCGCAACTTTTAATTTTTTATCATACTCATGAATGTCAATTTTTCTTTTCATACCGTCTATAAAAGACAAACTACTATATAAATATTGCCTATTTCTTGTCCCAAAAAGTTAAACGCCACCGCCCGGATTTGAACCGGGATACCCCGAAGGGAACGGGCTAACCTGAATCCTTTGTGAAGAATCACTCAAGGCTTACGCTCCTAACCCCCGAGGGATTAAGATCCGCGCAATACCAGGTTATGCGACGGTGGCATGTCTGTAAGTACCTTTCTGCTTTCAGTTATATTTAAACTTATCTGATAAGAACGAGATTTTCCCTGCCTATATTTTTTTGTTTGCTTCTTAATTTCCCAAATATCAAACATTAATTTTCCGATATCGTCGATAAGTTTTTTACTGGCGGCATGAAAAATAATTGTTCCATTTTTTCTAATGCCCCCGTCTGTAATCAATAAACCAAGCAAGAAATGTTTTCTGGCAGATAAATCTGCATTTTTGATAAAAGAAGGGACAAATACAGACAAAGCTTTTTTTCCAAAAGGAATTTCAAATTCTTGATTAAATTTTACTGCCAACTTTTTACTATATTTCTCGAAACGCCACAATGGCTTTTTATTAGCTCTTTTTCTGCAAAAAATTTTGCCCTCAATTTGAAATAATTGAGAGAATAAATTGTGAAATAAAGTAACATATTTTTTATTAGTATTATAGAATGCAATCTGGTAGTTTCTATAACCTTCTCCATTATGTTTGATTGGTAGACATCCATCGCCCGCAAACATTCCGATTAATAGTGCTGTTTTTTCGGGTTTTGTTAGTGTATTGTATTGCATGTATACTTTGGTATTTTTTGACTTTATAAATCCTGCGCGGACCTGTCCAGTGCACAGAAAACTTTAAATAACTGCTTTCAATTGAAAAGCATATGGCTGAAGAAGAACTTACCTTGCAAGAGATTAATGGCATAATCGCAGGGCTTCAAACTGAGATTCTTAAAATAAGAGAGAATATCATCAAACTTGAAGAAAGAAAACGAAAAGTAACCAGATTTGCTGTTGAAGGAGGCAAGAAAAAAGATATTTCTGAAGGCAAGAAATTTACAGCTAAAGCAATAGCGTTGCAGGCCAAAATTTCTAAGAATATCAAGCAAAAAGAAGCTCTGATAAGCAGAAAAGAAGCTGAAATACGCAGTCTTGAAGAACGAAAGAGAAAGCTTTTAAAGCAGTAAATACTTATAATTTTATATAAAAGAGCAAAAAGTAGTTACAAAAAGCTTAAAAATCTTCTGAAATTATCGCAACATTTATATATAACCACTACCTTTCTTATTTAAACTTAATTGTGGTGAGGTATATATTTTTAGACATAAATATGGGGGTTTGAATATCTCACAATATTTGTTTAATTAGGGGGATGTGCCAATGTACTATATAAAAAACTGCCCTGAATGCGGGGGAATAAATCTATTTGTGAATCGCGAAAAGGGAGAGATAATCTGCAAAGACTGTGGGCTGGTAATTGAAGACAAGATGGTTGAATTCGGCAAGGAATGGCGCGAATTTGAGTCAGACAGCGGCAGTCAGTCAGGAAGAAGAACTGGCGCGCCAATGACCTACACGCAATTTGACCAGGGCCTTGGAACAGAGGTTGGAAGAAAAGCAGACCTGTTCCAGCTTGGAAGCAAAAGCAGGAACAAGTTCTTCAGATTAAGAAAATGGCAATACAGGATTTCTACAGCAATTGAAAGAAACTTAAAATTAGCATTAGCAGAACTGAAAAGAGTCTCTTCATTCTTAAAACTGCCAAAGATGGTAGAAGAAGAGGCAGCAATGATCTACACGCAGGCAGTCCAGAGAGGCCTGGTAAGAGGAAGATCCATGGAATCAGTTGTCTCAGGAGCTTTGTATGCAGCATGTAGAAGGCATGAGGTTCCGAGGACATTGGATGAATTGTCAGAAGCGTCAGGCATAGAGAAAAAAGAAATCGGAAGAACATACAGGTTTGTGACAAGAGAATTAGGAATAACAATATTGCCAAGCAATCCAGCAGATTACATCGCGAGGTTTGCAAGCTCCTTGAAACTATCTGCAGAGACGCAAAGCAAAGCAGTGGAGATACTTGAAAAAGCACAGCAGGCAGAACTGACATCGGGAAGAGGGCCTACAGGAATAGCAGCAGCATCATTGTATGTCTCAGCATTGATACACGGCGAGAAAAGAACACAGAGAGAAGTAGCAGATGTTGCAGGCGTAACAGAAGTCACGATAAGAAACAGGTACAAGGAACTGCTGGACAAGCTGAAGCTAGACAAGGAAATCAAGAAAACCAAGAAAAAACGCGGTTAAATTTTTTTATTTCTTAATTAAAGAAGTGTAGATAGGAAATATGCTATAAGAAGATTAAAGGATTTTATTTAGATTTAACACAGCAAAGCACGGCAACTGCAACAAGCGCCATTGCAAAACCAAAATAAAATGTGTAAGCAGTGCTGATATCCCATAAATAACCTGCAATCAAGCCAGCAGGAAGTGTTATTACACCGATTGCTGTGTGAAATGTGCCTAAAGCAGTCCCTCTGATGGCTTTTGGAGCTAAATCTGAGACATAAGCTCTCTGTGTGGCGTCAACAAGAGAATAAGTCAATCCGTACAAGATAAACAACACAATAAAATAAGCCAAAGAATTGAAATAAACAAATCCAAGGCAGGTTATTGCAAAAAGAGCATATCCTGCAAGCAAAACTTTCTTTCTTCCAATTCTGTCAGACAAGATGCCGATTGGTATTGCAAATGCAGCATAAAAGATATTGAACAAGACATATAACAATATAGGAATCACAAAAGCCATCTTTGCAACAAAAGCTTCCTGTGTCTTTAGAATAAAGAACATGTAGCTGAAATTACCTAAAGCAAAAATTGTTGCAGCAATAATCAATATTCTCAAAGACCTTGACAACTGCTTAAAGCCCACTTTCAAGGCAAACTTCTTAGGCTTTACTGTGGGCTCTCTTACAAAGAATATCGGAATCAATGCCAAAAAAGCAAATAAAGCTGCAATAAAGAATATTGTCCTGAAACTCAAGCCAATATACCAGAAAAACAACAAGGCAAGTATTGAGCCAAGAACAGCTCCTGAAGTGTCCATTGCCCGCATGATGCCAAAGCCTCTTCCCCTCACTTTTTTCTTTGCATAAAAAGAGACCATTGCATCTCTTGGAGCGACTCTTATGCCCTTGCCAATCCTTTCAATTGGTCTTAGCAAGAGAATATGCTGCCAGGTTGTTGACAATGGAAAAAACAATTTAGCTACAGCAGAAATAAAATAGCCTGCAAAGACAAATTTCTTTCTTTTTCCATATATGTCAGAAAAATAGCCTGAAAAAACTTTCAATAATGAAGCAACACTGCCTGCAACGCCAGTTATCAATCCAATTGCAATGCCTGCCCCGCCTAACTGCTTGATGAACAACGGCAGTATAGGCATAATCATCTCAGAACTCACGTCTGTCAAAAAACTTACAAGCCCTAAAAGGAATATATTCATCATTTGAACTTATACAACCTCTTTTTGAAGTCAATCTGGAATTCAGATATCATGTTGCAGGAGCAAATTTTATGCTGAGTAAGCCTTCCCATATTGTGCGCGGACCTGAAAGTTTCTTTTTCTTCTGCTTTCTTTGCGTTATATATTCTTCAGGCATATCGTACAGACTTAATTGCTTCGAGACTTCTGATGAAGGATAGCAGAAATATATTTTTCCCTCGCTCTTGCCTGCATTGATTTTTTCAGCCCATTCAATAAATGCCGGCTCTATGATGTTTGTTTCCCATAAATCGATATAAACATTCTTGTCTGTCTTTTGCGTAGCTGCGCTCATTGCACTGGCAATATCCTGCTTGTACCTTTCAGTGATTGCATACGGGGCAGCCAGCCTGCGGGTCCTGCGTTTTTCTATAGGCCCTTGCTTTTCTTCGCGCCTCAAGGATATTGCATAGATTATGCGCATTTCATTAGGATTTTCAGGAGTGATTCCGCCAGGAATCTCCTCAATCATTGCACAAATCTCTTCAGAAGTGTCCTTGACACCCAAAGGATACTCTGGACCGATATCCACAAGCCAGTCTATGCTTGAGCAATCAAAGACATTGCTGAAATTCTTGCCAAGCAGTGCCTCTTTTTTCTTGCCTAACTGCTGAGCAGCTGCTGGTGTGACGTGATATATATCGCCATTTTCCTTGAGCAGCAACAGAGAATAGCCGAAATGATCCACAATCCTTGGAAGATCCCTGTCAATAAAAGCAACAGGGCCGTGCTTGTAAGCCTTTGCAGCTGTAAATGCAATCTCTGCCCGATGTTTAAGGCGCGCGCTTCTGCGCTCTTCTTTTTTCCAGGCATGATATACTTCTTCAAATCCTTTGACATTGCTTCCAAATAACTGCTTGAAACGATCATGATCTTCTGCAACCTTCTTAAGAGCAGAAACTTCTTTTTGCAAGGCATCTTTTTCTTCTTCTATTGCAATGGCCTTGCTTTTAAGCTGAACATATTTCGCTTTGTGGTTTTCATGCTGTGCCAGCCTGTATTTTTCAAGCTCCATCATGTCATCGAGTCTTTGGTGCGCTTTTTCATAACGCTCCTGCAGGTCCTGCGCATGGACAGCTTCAAAAAATTCTCTTTCATCTGCTTCTTGCCTTTCATCTGCCAGCGCTATTTCTGCCTTGCGCAATTCATCATGCTTTTTTGCAATATTCCTGTTTAAATTGATTATTTCCAGCTTTTTTCTTTCAACAGTTTTTTGAAACGCGGTTTTATCATATTCAAAATCTGTTAATCTTTTTTCCAGCGTATCTGTCCTGTTTTTCAATTCTGTTCTTTCACGCATCATCTGAATAATGAGCCTTTCAGAATTCTTGTTAAGTCTTATTTGCTCTGCAAGTTGAATATTAAGCTTTCCGATATACGGAAGTCTTTTCAACATCCTTTGCAATCGCTTTTTTAATTTCATATTATCATATAAATTTTGATTGTTTATAAGTTTATCTCTTTTAAAATTGCCTTAAAAGATGCATTATTTAATTTTTTCTTATAGGCTTTTGCCAAATCAATGATTTTCTTCTTATTCACCTTTATTCCTTTTTTGTCAAGCACTTTCTTTAACGACATCACATATTGGCAGAACTGCGAGACATTCTTAGGGTCTTTTGTCTTTTTAGAGCGCTCAAAATCAATCATTTTCACAGACTTTCCTATTATAACATGCTTCAATGGGTGGTGCATCTCTTCTTTATTGATGCCTAATTTATCCATCTTAAAGCATTTCTCAAAAACAATCTTCAAGACTCTCTTGATGGCTGTCTTTTTTGCTTTTGGAAGCCAATCCTTGATGAATTCTCCTGGAACAAACTCATAAGCAAGCCAGTTATTGCCGTACATCAATAACTTTGGGCCGATTTTGTATTTGTTCAATATTTTCAGGTATCTTGCCTCATTCTTTATCCGCCCAATTGCCGTGCTTTCAACGCGCTTCATCTTTACTGCAATCTTTTTATTCTTGTACTTTCCTGTATAGACAACTCCGCGCTTTCCTTTGGCAAGAAATTTCAGGTCTTTAATGCCTTTTTTCTCTAAAATCCTAAGCATCGGAGACTTCAGTATATTATAGACATACAACTCCTCAAAAAAATAATGAATAGAATCAATCATCTTGAAATCAAACAGATTTTCCTTGAGAAACTGTTCAATAATTCGCTTGTCAGTGAGTGAAGAAAACAATAACAAGATGTTTCCATCTATCTTGAGAAAATCTCCTGCCTGCAAAAGAAACTTCTCAATGACTTCATGGCCTTTTTTCCCGCCTTCTGTTGCAATATCCCTTGTTTTTCTTTCCTGCGGCAGGTAGGGAGGATTAAATATAATCGTATCAAACTTCTGCTTAGGAACTTTCTTGAACAAATCACTGACTTTATATGTTATTTTCCTGTTTTTTGAGTTCTTTTTGCAGTATTTAATAGCTTCTGGATTGATATCAACTGCAAGAACCTTCTTGACTCTCTTGTTTCCAGCAGCAGCAAGGGCCTGTATGCCAGAGCCAGTGCCTACATCTAATACACTGCCAAAAGCAAGATGTTTCACATGCTTTTCTAATAAATACGAGTCTTCACGCGGATAATATATTCCCATTTTTACAATATTTCTCCAAATCCTCCTAAAATCATCCCTGCACCAACACTAAAATTGAGTGATTTAGTGCCAGAACCAATGGCAAGAACATCACCAAATGGTTTTTTAGAGAATCTTCTGCGAATAATGCCTCTTCTTGCATGATCTTCTGTGACAGGAATTGTTGCTGAAGAGGAATTGGCATAAACATCAACAGACCAGGGAACCTGATTGTCAATAATCTCTTTGATACGGTCTGGAATAATGCCCTTTTTAAGATTTCTGACACTTGTAGGAACATCAAAGAAATTACAAAGAAGATGCTCAAGCAGCTTCCCATTCATCTGATGAAGCAGAAAAATAAAAGAACTTAAATCAAGATTTTGCGTATGTTCCCTGAACCTTTCAATAAGTTTAGTCAGGCCTTTTGGCACCTCTCTTCTTGCAAACCTGTATAATTGGTGCCCTTCCATAACAAGATATGGGCCTGTAGGAGTGCCGTCTGCTAAAGGGACGCCGGCATCTAACCGGAGATAATTCCACAGATTACCAAACCCCTTAAAGTAAGAGCAAATAATACCGGGTTCGTTGCTTGCCTGATAAGTTGCAGCACCTGCAGCAGAGGCATAAAGCGTGTAATCCAGATGCCGGGGGTCTGCCATCTTTTCCAGGTTTTCAGCGCCAGCACAAGTGATTGTCTTATACTGATTTGTTTTGATCAGCGCATCAGCAATCTCAACAGACATGACATATCCTGGACAGCCTGCAATGACATCTAATGTATTGATGCCTGCCCAGTCCAGCTCATTTTTGACATAATCTGATTTAGACTCAAATGCATCTTTATGATCAACAATAACAAAATCAATTGATTCTGGATGAGCTTGATTCGCAGGTCTTGGCTTGCTTCCTTTTTCAAATAATATTGCTGCTTCTGAAAATTTTACCTTGTCAAACTTTTTTTCTGTTCTCATCTCAGAAATTTCAGGAGAACTGGCACAAATAATATGCTTGTATTTGCCAGAATCAATCAAGGCCTGGGCAATTTCAGTGCCTGGCAGGTCATTATTGCTGATCAAATCACAAAAAGCCGCGTTCTTGTAGCCCCCTGCATACTGCGCAATGCCTGCAACAGCAGGAATAGGAACATCGCCGTCATGCCCTACAATAAGCAGTTCTGGCCGCGTGCTTAATTTTTCTACTGCTTTTTTGGCGATAATGCTGGTTGTTTCACCAGGAGCAGACCATCTTCTTTCTTTTATCCTGTGAATGCCAATCATGCCTTCGACAGTCAGATTATCTTTCTTCTGATATCCGCCGTGCTTGTCTTTATAATGCAGTTCTTTATCTAAAAAGTAACTATTTGGCACAATAAGTTCTGGCACATACGCTGCACTTTCTATTTTTTTTGCATAAACCATCTCCACTCACTCCCCATCTAATGCTTCAAAATATTCTTTAACCCTCTCAGAGATTGTCTTGAGATAATACTGCTCAATCTTTTCAGTAAAGATCTCAGACAGCTTGGCATTTTCAGTAATCCTGTACGAATTGCCTGTGCTTTCAATCAAGAAAAGGTCTTTCAGCCGCTTCAGATGCCTCCGGATATTAGAGGAAGCAATGCCGATTTGCGGCAATTTATCTTTTTTTCTTGATTCTATCACCTTTTTCTCAACTTCTGTGCTTGTCAGGCCCTTGTTTTTCAATAAAACATGGAACACGTCAACAACAACATCCCTTGAATCACCTGGCTGCAGCAGTCCGATGCTCAAGCACAGCTTCTTGACTAAATCTCGGTTTTTCAAGTTATAGGGCTTCTCATATTTTCGCAGAGTTATCTCTGCAAGTGGAACCTCTTTTGCAACAATTTGTTTTTTCATTTGAATGCCTCACAATAATAATTGCTGATAAAATAATCCTGCAAATCAAAATTAAAATGGCTTCTCAATATTGCATATGCAATTGCATCAAACTCAACAGGCATTTTCTTTATTTTTGTGCAAATCAGGAATTTATGCAGTGCATCAAGCCTTAGCTGCTCATCAGTACCTGTGAATTCAGAATCATTGCCTGACATTATCTTGATCTTGCCAGAGACATAATCAATTGTCTCTCCTGGCCCGAATAACTTGCCGTTCATATTGGCAATCCTGTTGTTCTTGCCTATTCCGATTATCCAATGGGCAGTGTCTTTATTGAAATTGATGTCATCCAAAAGATTATTATCGTTATAATAAAGCGCATATACATTAGTTCCTTTCTTTATCTCAGAGATGCTCTTGTTTTTGTAGGAAAAAGATGTTACAGCGCCTGTATTGCCTTTCTTGTATTCAGAAAGCAGGTCGCCCGTATAAGTAAAATATGTTGTCTGGCTGTCTTTAACAGCAGTCAATTGATCTGCAGCATTGAATTCAAACTCAGCATCGCCTATTTTCCTTAGATTCTTGTCATATTCCAGCTTTATATCATTTATTTTAATCAGCCTGCCGTCATTATCATAAAAAAACTCAGTGACTTTGCCGTCATTATCAATGCTCACAAGAACCTTGCCGCTTGTATAGCCATATTTTATTACAGAACCATCATCAAATACCTGTTCAACAAAAGTTTTTGCTTTCAACTCTTTTATTTCAGGCAATTCTTTTGTTTCTTCTATTTTTTCAGCAGGTTTTTCTTCTGCAGGAATCTCTGGCTTAGGAACACAACTGACAAGAAATAAAAAAATAAGTAAAATAGCAAGTCTTTTCATTTGAACAGGCCTGTAATCCATTGCCAGATCCTTGCAAACAACCCTTTCGGCTTGTAGGTGATGTCTTCTTCATCCATTGCCAGCTTAAGCATGTTTGCCTTGTCATCTGAAGCAAGAATCTCTTCAGCAAGCTTCTGGTTCGCAAAAGCATCATATGTTGCGCCATCCAGCTTCTCATCAACAATATCCTGCACAACTCCGTGTGATGTGGTGACACCAACAACCTTTATTGAGCCGTCTGTCATGTTCACGACAACATTGATTTTTTCTTCTTCAAAGTCATCCATGAGCCATGAAGGCAGCACAGTGCCGACAAGATCATGATAATCCATCGGGCCTTCTTCTTTCTTTTTTTCCTCTGGCGCAGGCTCTTCTTTGAATTTCTCTATTACTTCAGTTATGTTCTGCCTCACCTTCAATACGCAAATACAATCCTGGCAGATCTCGCCTTCTTCACAATCCTCATCTGTTTCACACTGTTCTGAGCCAGTTATGTTTTTATCGCCGCAGACATCTGGAGGGACAACTCCGTAAAGCTTTTCAGGCTTGCACAGGCAGGTATCTGGATCGCAGGTAAAGGTCTCATTGAATATCTCGCCAAGCTCATCGCAAAAATCATTTTCTTCAGGATCTTCTTTTTCTCCTGGATCGCAGTATTCCACGCCCTCTCTTATCTCATTGCCGCAGTCCATCCTTTTAGGAAGGCATGTGCAGTCTCTTGGATCGCATGCCATATAGATGCCTATGACTTTTCCAGCCTCCTCGCACAAGTCCTGGTCTGTATCAGGCTCGCACATCTCATGGCCTTCGCGGATGCCGTCTCCGCAGACTGTTTTTTCTTCAACAGAAACAAGCACCTGCGCACTTGCAGCAGCGCTTAATATCATCATCATTGCTATTAACAAAATAATTGCTCTCATTTTCAACCTCCGATTATTCCCATAATCAAATCCCAGACTTTCATGACAACATCAGTTATCGCAGAAGTTATCTTTATCCCAAAGCTGTCACTGAAATCTTCTGGCGGCTCTTTTGCTTCTTCAATCAATTGATTTAGTGGGTCTGAAGCAGCAGCGCCTGTGATTTTGGGTGTCTTGTTAATCTTGATTTCTTCTTTTGTCTCATTAACTGTAAAAGTGATTTTTGTATCTTCTATCTCTTTTTCTTCTTCATCTTCATTAAGGGTTGCATTAAGCTTCTTGAACAAATCTGGTGTCAAGGAAGAGTCGCAGACACAAGTGAAATCACAAACACCTTTAAGGAAGCCTTTTGTATAACACTCTTTGCCAGGCGGGTCGCAGTCTTCCCCAAAATTCACTTTTTTATCGCCGCAGTTCTTTGGAACTGTCTTGTTTATAGTCTGATTTACTGCGGTGGTGTTTGTAGTGTTTGTTGTATTTGTGGTGTTTTGCACAGTCTCATTATAATCTGCAGGGCCCGTGTAGTCATCGCAGGCAGCTGCCTTGTGAATAGTAAGGCACTCCTTGTAATGATAAGAAGGGCAGAAATAATCTATATAATCCATGTCACCATCCTTGTCACAGTAATATTCTCTTATCCAGTTGCTCTCATTTGTCTCATCCCCGCCTTTCCTGATTACGCAGGAATCATAATAAGTATCATTTCCTTCTGTGACAAAGCCGTCAATGCCGATGTATCTTGCAGGATGGTCTAAATCGGTTGGGCCTGCATCAGAATCATAGCAGTCTGCATATGCAATTGATGCTAAAAGAATCGCAAAAAGTGTAAATAACAGTAATTTTTTCATCTGCTTAAAAGTTTTAAGAACTAGTTTATATATTTTTCTAATATTTAGAGAACTTCGCCAGGCGTCATTTCAATACATGAAGAACATGCTGGTCAATGCTATTGCACCAACTAATAATAATACTATCATCAAGAAGCCAATCCCTTGTTTCTGCTTTTTGATTCTTTTTTCCAGCTGTTTTCTGTTTGCTGCGATTATTTTGATGTGATTGACAGCAACATTAAGTAAAATCAGTGCATTTGCTATGTTCACTCACGACTCACCTCTGATTTTTATTAAAACAAAAAGGTCTGCTTTTAAAGATTATTATTCTCTAAAATATATATTAGAATTACATCTTGTCAAAGAAAATTCCAATGACCTTGCCCTTGATATTGTCTTCTGATTCAAACTGCATCTTTTTGGCAGGGGGTTCTGAACCAATCTTTATACTTGCTGCCCCTACTTTCTCTTTAATCTGCTTTGTCCATGATTCAAGCATCTTAACAAGCTCTTCATCAGCCTTAAGATATAAAGTGATTGTGTCCATCTTCTGCAGGCCTGCTTTTTTCCTTGCAGCCTGAACCCTTCTCATGGCTTCTCTTGCATATCCTTCTGATTCTAATTCATCAGTTCTTGTCTTGTCTAGATAGATGAAGCCTCCTTTTACTTCAACTTCAACAAGATTATCAGGAACTTCCCTGTCAACTGTTATATGCTCTGGAAGCAGCACAACTTTCTGCGCTTCAATAGTCAATTCAACCTTGCTTTTTTTCTCAAGGTTATCTAAAATTTTTTTAGGGCTCTCTGTATTGAACTTTGCAATTATCTTAGGAACAAGCTCTCCAAAAGCCTCTCTTAGTGGAGTGGTGTTAAGTTTAACAGTCTTTTTTATTGCAGGAAATTCTTTGTGAGTATTGATTTCCTTAACATTTGTCTGGCGCATTATTATTGCATCCATGTTTTCAGCTGCAAATGTTATTCCTTCATCTTTTGTGACAACCTCAACAGCTTTCACAGGCCACCTCACGCCAAGGCCTGCTTTCTCCCTTGCATATAATATAGACTGGATCACTAAATAAGCATTATCCATGTTCTTCTCAACTTCCTCATCCATCATCTCATCATCTTCTTCTGGCCAAGACAAAAGATTGATTGATTCCTCAGGCAGGGCAAATGCCTCCTTGAAATCAAGATACATCTTCTCGCAGATAAACGGGCAGATCACATTGAACATCTTCATTGTTTCAAACAAGACATTGTATGTGGTGTGCAATACAACCTCTTTTTCTTCAGGAGTTCCTACTGCAGACTTTTCTCTTACTAATTGTATGTAAATCCTGCTCAAGTCAAGGAATAATTTCTCAATAACTGTGATTGTCTCATCAAGCCTGTATTTTTCAAATAAACTTGTAACAGTCTTGATTGTGCTGTGCAGTCTTGAGAGAATGAATTTTTCCTCTATTCCAAACAAATCTTCCTTAGGCTCAAGCTTGTCTGGATTAACGCCTAATTCTTTGGCCAGGTTGATTACAAGATTATGAATATTCCATAAGACTGTCAGGTTCCTGTTCTTTATCTTGACTCCTTCCCAATTGAAATTGATATTTTCTCCTGCAGTGGTCTCATTCATGTAATATCTTAATACATCTGCACTGTACTTGTCAATGACTTCATAAGGGGAGACAATATTGCCAATGCTTTTGCTCATTTTTACGCCTTGCCAATCCAAAAGCATCCCATGCGAGTAGACTGCATCATAGCATTTCTTATCAAAAGCAATCACAGAACAGATATTAAGCATGCTGTACCATAATCTGACCTGCTCTGTTGCTTCTAAGATAAAATCAGCAGGCCACCACTTCTCAAAATACTCTTTATTAGCAGGATATTCCAGGCAGTTCCATGAAGCTGTGCCAGAATCAATCCAGACATCAATGACATCAGGTATCCTGCTTACTTCTTCCCCGCACTTACATTTTATCTTAATTTCATCAATCCAAGGCCTGTGCAAGTCTTCTGGAACTTTATTATCTATTGATTTTTTCTTTAATTCTTCTTCAGAACCGATTACAGTTACATGTCCGCACTTCTTGCATTCCCAGATAGGAACAGGGCATCCCCAGAATCTCTGCCTTGTAATCGAATTATCTTTAAGATTATCTATCCAGTTATCATATCTTTTGCTGATATCTTTAGGAATCCACAATACATCTTTATTTTCTTCAATGAGCTTTTCTCTTAAATCTTCAACTTTCATAAACCACTGCTTTGTTGCCCTGAAAATGACAGGCTTATGGCAACGCCAGCAGTGAGCATACTCGTGCTCAACAGGAGTGACTTCAATCAACACACCCATATCTTTTAATTTGTCAATAAAGAACTGGTCATCAACTTTTGCAGTCTTGCCGTCATACGGGCCCATGTTTTCAAACACGCCCTGCTCATTCAGGTTGTTGTATGCTGGCAGGCCATGCTCCTTGCCAACTTCAAAGTCTTCTGGACCGCAGCCAGGGGCACAGTGCACTAATCCAGAGCCTGCTGTAACGTCAACATATTCTGTGCTCATTATCACTGAATGCGTGTTCTTGTGCTTGTTTTTTATCTCCTGCATGCTTGGAATCTCATCAATCATCGGGTGCTTGTAATGCACTCCTTCCAGCTTGTCGCCCTTGAATTCCTCAATTATCTTGTAATCTTTATCAGTAAGGCCCTTGATTAATACGTTGACTAATGCTTTGGATATAATCCACACTTCATCATCAACCTTTGCTCTCACATAGTCCAGTTCTGGATTTACCATCACTGCAAGATTGAATGGAATTGTCCAGGGAGTTGTTGTCCAGATGATCAAGTATTCTTTTTCCTTGCCTTCTACTGGAAATTTCAGAAAGATAGAATTGTCTTTGTCTGTTTCATATCTTAATTCATGTTTTGCCAGACCTGTTTCACATTCAGAACACCAGGTCATGACCTTCTTTCCCTTATATAATCTCTTTTTCTCATGCGCTTTCTTGATAAGCCACCACTCGCCCTCTATATAATACTTCTTGATAGGCCAATATGCCTTGTCATAATCCATCCAGATGCCCACCCGCCACAGGTCTTTATCCATCAATAATGCATTATCGCTTGAGAACTTGATGCATTCCTTTATGAACTTATCAACACCGTATTTTACAATCTCTTCTTTTGTTTTCAGATTAAGCTTTTTCATCACTGCATTTGCAGTCGGAAGGCCGTGCATGTCATATCCTGCCCTGTCCCAGACATCCATGCCTCTAGCCCTCTTGTATCTCATCACAATGTCTTTTGCGCTGTTATTCCAGGCATGGGCAATATGCAGTCTTCCAGAAGTGTAAGGCGGACCCTGCAGGAAATAGAACTTTTCTTTTCCTTTGTTCTTGCTTTTAACCTTCTCATAAATATCATTAGCTTCCCAAAACTTCAAGATTTCTAATTCTATTTCCTTATTATATCTAGTAATAGCCATAATAGAGGAGAAAAACTAGTAATGGTTTAAAAACTTTTTGCATAGGTATATATATGGGTTTGTTTTGTTGGAGAATATGCGAGAATTGAAAAAAGGCAAATACAAGCACTACAAAGGCAAATACTATGAAGTAATAGGAGAGGCAAGGCACAGCGAGACAGGCGAGGAAGTTGTAGTGTACAAGTGCTTATATGGGGATTTCAGCTTGTGGGTGCGACCAAAAAAGATGTTCTTAGAAGACGTTGAAATAGAAGGAAAGAAAGTGCCAAGGTTTGAGTTTGTGGGATGAAATATTTCCGGAAAATTCTGGTAAAGGCATATAAAGAGCAAAATCAGCAATATTTGCATGCCAAGACTGATTTATATTGATACAAACGTGTATTTGGATTACTTATTAGGGCGAAATGATAGATTAAGGCCAATAGGAGATTTTGCTTTTGAGCTGATAAGAAGGGCTGTAAAATGCGAGTTTGAGATACTTATTTCTGAACTTGTAATAGATGAGCTTGAAAATAATGCGAGCGAAGAACAAATATCGCAATTATTAAACTTTATAAAGAAAAAAACAGTGAAATTAGGCATCACAGAAGAAGATATCCTAAAATCAAGACAGATATCAAGAACAGATTCTGAGGATGCCTTGCACTATTTATTGGCCAAAAAAGGAGGTGCAGAATTTCTAGTCACTAGAAACATTAAGCATTTTGACTTTCCTGACTTACAAACCGTATTTCCTGAAAATCTCTGAAGGCTTTTTCTTAAGAAATCGCGCAAACCATTCTTTTTTTGATAAGCGATTCTTTTTTAGCTTTGCAGTGCCGTAAAGCTTTTCAAGCCCTTTTAGGGCATACTCTTGCCATTCTTCATCACTCATTTTTTCAGAATCCCTCTGCAAAGCCTTTGAGAATTCCTTATTATCTTCAGCTGCAATGCTTTCCATGTGTCGCATGAAGATTCTTTTGTTTATAAGGTTTTTGGTTTAGAAGGCGGAAGGTTTGCGGACAAAAAGTTTTTAAAGTCAGTTTTACTTGCATTACTTTTAGGCAATAAGCCCCTTGTATGTCTTGCGAAGGCAGTTATTCTGTCATGGGTTCTTCTTGAGGGTCTTCTTCCTGAGAGCTGTTTTGGTCCTCTGCAGGAGGTTCAACAGGCTTTTTCCCCAATTGCGCAGGCAAGGGCCCTGGCTCATAACTGACTTGAGGAGAAGGTTTTTCTTCAGAAGGAGGTTTTTGATCTTCTTTAACATCAATTTCAACAAAGTCGGCAGGCTCTTTCACTTGAGGTTTTGGTGCTTTATTTTGCCGATATAATTCATCCAGCTCAAGAACCTCTTCTATTGCGTTCTCAACATCACCAATTTTAACAAAATTCAGAAATTTGCTTTTGTCAGCATTTATTTCATTGATATACTTCATGCTTAATCCAGTTCTTTCCTTTATCTTTTCAAATACTCCTGTAATGTCTACAGTTTGATAGGATTTTTGTACAGGTTCTTCTGCAATAGGCTCTTCTTTTTGTTCTGCTTCATTAACTTTATCTGTGAGGGTTTCTTTGTTTTTTGTTTTTGCTGGCAGTATAATCGGTTTAAGTATTCGCGCAGCATTATATGTCAAACCTATGCCCATCCCTATTGCGCCTGCAGTGCCTGCAGTTGGCAGGTCATACATTTTGGCTGCGATTGCAGTAGATATTACTCCGCCCATGATCGGCAAACCGATTATATACGATGCAGCGCTGATACCATCAAAATCCGTAACAATATCACGAAGAAAATAACTTTTAATCCTGCTAAGCAAACTTGTTTTTTTCTTAAGAGATTCTGCAGGTTTTATATGCTCTCTTATTGCAGTATATCCCCTATGGACTGCGGTTCCTGCAAGTACTCCGAAGATTGTAGAGAATGCAGCCGGCCAATACTGAAGAAAGTCTGGATCTGCTGTAAATTTAGCTACAGTAGTTGCAAGTCCCGCAGCCATTCCTGTTGGTACGCCGCCAAAACAGAAACTTCGGAACCAGCTGCCAGGTGTTTTAACTTTCTCTTCAAGATTCTGCTCCAGACCCATTGCAACAGGATATTTGTCTGCAAGGATTCCTTTTCTTCCTTCCTTGATTTGCTTTTCTATCTCGCTGATTTCTGAAGGCGGATTTGGAGAGCCGTCAACGTAGCTTTTCTTGAAAAAGATCATTGCTTTTTCAAGCTCTTCGTCAAAGCCGCCATACAGCTCATTTAAGTTTGCAAGCTGCTGCAGGTCTGCTATGCTTTCAGGTCTCCCAGGAGTATGTGCGTTTTGCACAAACTTTTTTGCTTTTTTGCTTAGCTCTTCATCAATAATCTGCTTGATATCTGTTTTATTTCTCTCTGCAAAAACCAATAATTCTTCAAGCTGCTCATAATATTCAAAATGAGTTGAGTACGGAGGAAGAGGGTCTGGAAGGCATTGTTTGATTTTATTTTTTGCTTTGGTTTTTACTAAATTTTGAATCATGTCAGTGATGTCTGTGTTATATCTTTTTGCGAATTGTTTTGCATCATGTATGTATTTTCCTGCAATTCCAGGCATAAAAACATTATGCGGCATCTCGCCGTCAAACAATATATTATTTACCTGCAGCTTTACTAAGTCATCGAGGTCTTTATTGTTGAAATTAACATCAGATCTCCTGTATTTTGCAATCTTGTCAAGCATCTTGCGTGCTTGCTTGAAAGAAAGCCCGCTTTCAACGCTGCTTTTGTATCTTTCCTGCAGGTTTTCCAAGTCTATTGAATCATTTGTTTTAGAGAATCTTGCTTTCAATCTGTTAAGAATTGAGCTGAGTGTCTTTTTTCTGGATTTTTTTGTTTTTTTGTGCTGCGCATACTTGGCAGTTCCATCTTTTCCCTGCATTAATTTCTTGACTGTTGCATCAATAGATTCCTGTACTTTTGTTTGCTGGTCCCATTTACGCATTGTTTTTATATTCTTAAAATACTCATCAAAAGCGCATATGGGAGCGGCTGCCACGCCTGCAAGAGCACCTGCTAAAAAAGAGTCTGTAAAATACGTTGCTGCCCAAAGCGCAGAAAAACTTGCTGCCAAGCCTTTTACAATGAATGTATGTGTTGCTGCTTCGCTCTTACGATATTCAACAACCTTGCTCTTGCTTATCCCTGAAACAGTGCGTTCAAGCTGAGAATAGTCTGGTCTTTTTGTGAAGGCTTTTGGGAATGTGTTTTCCAGCTTATTTGATATATCAATCATATTCTTAAATTTAAGGTGGTTCTTACGATAAACTTCATCAGAAGCCTCTCTGAAAATGTCGCCAATAAAAACATTTTGTTTGTGGCTATACAATGCGATTTGCCCAAGATATTTTATGCTTTGCAATTGGGGAAGATTCGTTATATCCCTGAAACTGATAGGGAACAATGAGGCAATTTCGCCAACTGGTGTTTTAATTGCAGCGCAGGCAGTTCTTTTTGCGGCCTTGCGAACTGTTTCTTCAATAATGTCCTCGACAAAAACATTGTATTTTCTGCCTGCTTTTTTGATCAGCTTAAGGTCTTTATTAAATCCAAAAGGATTATTCAGTCCATCTGCTTGTTCGCATTGTTCAGCATATTTTTTTAGTTCTTCTCTTATCTCCTGCTTGCTCTTGTCAGCAAAAGGGTCTTGTATATCACTTAATCCAGCAGGGTTTGTTTTGCCAAAGAATTCATATAATCCCTCAGCCACTCTCCTGAGCAATCCTTTCTCTCTCCTGCGAGCAATAGACTCAACAATATAATCAACATATTCTGGAGCAAGGCCTTCTTTCCAGGCAGAATAAGCAATGTTGTCTGCAAGTTCGTCTTTTATCTTTGCAGGATTTAGCTGATTAATCAGCTGGATATATTTTTGGTATGTCGGAAAATTTGCCTCTTGTATATTCTGACTTTGTTCTGTCTCAAGCTCTTTACGGGTTTTTTCAGCAGCTTCTGCCTGGTCAAACTTGTCTGCGTATTTTGCCCAGAGCTCCATCTCTTGCTGTTCAAAATAATCTTCAAAACCCAGTTCAGTTGACAATTCTGACGCTTTATTGAACCGGTCCCACATTTTTTGGTATTGTTCAGGGTCAGTTAAATCTGAAATCTTGACCAGTTCTTCAAAAGAGAATAGTGTTAAAGACAGCCTTAACAACTCGTCTGAATCAAGCGAAGTGTAAAAGTTAGGAGATGCTATCTGCTTAGCCAAGAATTCCCTGTCTTTTGGAGAGAACCTGTACAAGACATTCTTTGCTGCATTTAAGCGCTGGCTTCTTGGCGCTTTTAGGTAGCTTTCCAAATTCTCAACAAGCTCTTCCTGATTTTCAACAGGCTCATCACAATATTCTATTTGTTCTTTCAAGTATGTAGAAACTTTTTTCCAGAATTTGTTTTCAACATCATCAATCGCCTTCCAGCCTGCTGTTTCTTCTACTTCTGAAAAATCTTTAGGCCTCTTGTGCTTTTTCAGGGTGAGATTCTTGATAAGTTCTGCAAGACCTTCAGGATTTATCAATCCTCTTTCTTCTGCTTTTTTCTTTACATCATCAAAAACATCTGCATCTGGGAATTCTATCCTCTGCAGGACCATCTGATAAAGAGTTATACCAAAACTAAAGAGGTCGTAAGCAGGAGAATCTGCCTTTTCTCCAGGAGGGAAGTAGCCGTATGTTCCAGGGCTCTGGAGGCTTCTTGCAGCAGAAGCTTCCGTACTATCTAGATTTTCTGAACACTCCAGCTGTTGCATAGAGTGCTCCTCAACTTTTTTTGAAAGGCCAAAATCACACACTTTTGCCTGGCCGTCTTTTGTAACAAGAATGTTTGTCGGCTTTACATCCTTGCTAATTATGCCTTGATTATGGGCGGCCTTAAGTGCATTTTTCACGTGTAAAACAATCGGATAGAACGCATTGTTATCAACTTCTGCAACTTTCAGGTGCGTTCCGTTAACATATTCCATTACCAGCAAAGACAAAGGATCATTGCCATTATCATCAAAGCGCGCATCTGGACAGAATTCATATATTTCCCGGATATTTGGATGCTTAAGCCCTTCTTGCGCATCAAGCTCTTTCTGCAGTGTACTGGCAAGCAAAGGATCGTTTGTAGGCAGGAGCTTCAGAGCAAATTTTTTACCATCTCTCTCGCCAACGTAAACAACACCAAAAGTACCTGCTCCTAATTTTTCAAGAATTCTATAGCCATTGATAGTCCTGCCTGTATAATCCTTTGGATCTTTTGGTCTTTCATAATCCGGAATGCTTACTATTTCTGACTCACTCATTTTCTTAGCAAATTGTTCACAGCATACTCTATTGCGTGGCTTTTATTCCTGAATTTTCCCTTGTCAATACTCTCCAGTATCTTCAATAAGGTCTCTTCATCAATAGAAATGCTGATCTTCTTCTTCATACCGAGTATTACCTGGTCATACCTTATAAAGCTGATGAATTTGACTACTCAAAGGTGATATATTATATTTAAATACTATGACGTCAAATTTTATAGTATGGAAAATACATTGACAGCAATGAAAGCAGCCCTTTTAGGCAGTTTCTATAAAGGAATAAAACAGGATAAGGTGTGGGATGCAATGCGTGCTGTAGGCTTTATCAATGAACGCTATAACTTTATTTCAGATGTCATGCCTATTTATCTAGAGGAAATGGGCGACAGCTTTCCAGATGAAACTAAGATAATTGCAGCTAACTGGGAAACTATCAGAAGCTTGTTCAAGAAATGGAATGCTGCAGTCACAGAATACATTCGCAATCTGACTGAAGAAGAGGTGAGAGAAACGCCGGGCTATTCAGAACTTTTGCGCCATGAATTTGTAACAGAGACCAGAGACATGCTTTCATGTATTCGGACTATACTTGGACAGATAGAAAGCATAACTAAAAAATCCCAACTAAAACCTTTGCCCGAAGTCGCATATACGCCGCAATACCTGCAGGCAAAAAAGAATGACAAGACATACAAAGAAGAAAAAAACAAACGAATGATAGATAATACAGAACAAGAAATAAGAGTATACCTCAGAGACAACAGGCCTCCTAACAAAACAATGAGATCTCTAATACAATCCGGTCCCTGGAAGAGGCATTGGCATGCATATCTCAAATATCCTTTAGGAAACCACAGGATTGTTTATGTCTGGGACGGCAAAACAGTGCTTTTTGAAAGGCTGGGCACGCATAAAGAACTAAGAATTCCTGCCTGATAGTTAAATATATTTTTCAATTGTTGTGCGAGAAATATTATCCAGCTCTTGTTTATCTATATCCGCACAAAGCTCTTGCTGTTCTTCAGGACGCCTTTTGAGTGTAACTAATTTGTTTGCAATTCCAGCAAGCAATTGTGTTTCAACACCCTTTTTGTGAGGCTTTTTCTTCAATGCATCCAAAAGATTCCTGCCATATGCATTCAAAACAACCAAATAACTTCCTTCGCAATCAACAATGCTGAACTTGTTGTCTTGTCTCTGCACTTCAACACGAGCATAATCTGCGTGAATATCCTTGAAATAATAGACTGAGACTTCATCATTATTGCCTTCAAGCTCTGTTTCATAAGAGATTCCAGAAGCAGGTGTTTTATCTAAAACTATATCAAATTCTCTTGCGAGACGTTGTGCAGTATTCTCAAGTTCCCCCACTGTGGTTGTTAATAAAGGGTTTGGCGTATTTAAATCTTCTGTCATATCTGTGTTTAGGACCTGAAATTATTTAAAGATTCGTGTTTTCGTCACCGTTTGGTGATTTTAGAAGCATATATTTCAGAATAAGAAGTCCTGTGATGTGTTTCAAGTCAGTATCATCAATCTGAATCTCAAGCTCGTGCTGTTTTTCAGGCCAGCTCTGGATGGCAGGATTTTTCTTTACTGCTGCTGCTATCTTATTGTCAAGAGACGTCTTTTTGTTTGATTCCAGCGCCAAAATGATATTTTTTCCAGGCAACTCCAGATAGACATACCAGCCGTCAAGTTCTTTTTTCATGACATAGAATTTATCATCACCACGCTCTGCCTCTATGCTTTCCCTGTTGCTGTATTCCATATAATATTCCAGGGAAAGTCCTGCTCTTTCGCCAGATATATTCACATCATACAAATCCTCTGACAAGGATGTGGGAGATAAGTCTATCTTTAGATCATATGCAACATCAACTGCAAGCCTGTGAAGTCTTGTGTATTGGCGCTTCATATTTCACGATAAAAGAAAGAACTATATAAAATTACTTCAGGATTTCCCCGCATTTCTTGCATTTGTGGGCATTCTTCTTGTCATCCCATTCAGTTGTCACACCATACTCTATCTTGGTCTCGCACTTCGGGCATTTGGGCTCTAAGTGCTCCATTGAATTGAAAAAGAATATAGGTTCCATTAGCTCGGGTCTGTCAATTTAGTTTTGATTCTTATTCTAATTTTATTCACCAATCTAGAATCTTGCTATGTTATACTGTATTTCTAAATATATAAGCTTTTTTATATAAATTATATAATGCATTTATTGTTATCAATAAGTGATTATTTTGTGAAGCTTTAAAAACTATCAAAATCAAAGGATGACCATGGCAGAAGGTAATGGAGCAAAAGGCTTTGGAGAAATGACCCAAGAAAAAGGGAGACTGGAAGAATATGCGCCAGGAACCTGGCTGGACTTTGGTTTCAAGGCAAGCCGTCTCTATGGAAAATTCGAGAAAGTTGACCATAAAAAAGGAGAAATAACTTTTAGCGAGCTGGTGGACTGGGCATATACTAAAAAAGGCTATGTTCTTACTCGCAAAAAAAACCTGCTGCTTTCATGATAAGCGACATAGGCAGGCATGCAACAACAACTGAATCAGATATACGCGCATATATCCGGCACCAATGCATGTTTTATTCTGAAGTCGGCAAGTATATCGCAATAAATGTAAATGGAAATCCTGCTCACGGAAGACTGTACAAGATACAAAAAGACCACATAGAATTACGGCCGTATCTCTGCTTTAAAGAAGGAAAGCCTTGCGTAGAAGAGAAAAGGTCTAGAAAAATCAAGAAAGACATAGTTACAGATTTGCGCCCAAGCTCAAAAGAAGAGCTTGAATTCAGAGTACAAGACATCCTGCGAAGGATGAAAGAAGACGAGCAAAAGGATGGCACAAGCATCATTCAAACTTAAATAAAACTTCCCAGCTTGCTCTGAGAACCCTTGCCCATCAATTCTTCTTTTTTGACATTAACTACAGAAAAAATTCTTTCAACACCCGGGATTATCTGGTTGTCAATGTAATATTCTGCATCATAATCACCCTGCTTTATTTCATCAGGAAGCTTGACCTTGTCTCTTATCCTTCCTTTTCCTCTTGTGACAACATAAGTTATCATGCTTCCAGGACCGACAACAAGCCCTTTTGACTTCATCCTTTGAGCTGCTGCAACATGAGGGCCGATACTGTCATACTCATCAATATCTTTTGACAGCTGAGTGCGGATAGAGACTTTTTCAACAGGAATCCTGCCTTCTTTCAAGTCAATAATGACTTTCTTTACATAAGCAACAGCAGAATCAGCCTTCTGCTCCTTAAGAATCCGGGTAATCACTTCTTTTTGCACATCTTTAGCAATAAAAGACCAGTTTCTCCGCACAGTCTCAAAGCCAGTTATCTTTACATTATTCTTTTCATCAATCAAGGCATATTTCTTTTTAGCGCCAGACTCCCCTGCTTTTGTGGAAACAAATATTCCGCCAGGATAAAAGCCCTGATATTCCAGTTCCATTACGCCTGGAATGTCCATGTTAATCTTCTCAACAAACTTGACAGCATCTTCTTTAGTCTTGTCTTTAAGCCTGATAAAAACAGAATCAGTGTCAGAATACAAGACATCAAAACCTTGCTCTTTTGCCTGGTCTATCACCTTATGGATATACTGCCTTGCCCAGCCAAGGATTGATTCTGCGCATTCATAGCAATACCATCTTGCAGCTGAAAAACCAAGATATCCATAGAATGAATTTGCCATATCTTTCAGGGTCTGGCTTCTTGCATTAAGCAAAACATCGTCTTTTTCCTTCAGCATCTCTTTAATTCTTGATCTTCTTGTAATCAAGTCTTCTATGATGCTTGATGCAAAACCTCTTTTCTTTGTGCAGAACCATGCATCAATCATATCAATAGGGGCTTTGTTCTTTCCCTCGCAGCAAGAGCAGTTGACTGTTCCAGGAGAGATATTATGCGAGGCGATTATTGTAGGATACAGGCTCTTGTAATCAAATACAATGATATCCTTGTACAATCCAGGAGTGGGCTCAAAAACAAACGCACCTTTTAATCTCTTTGCCTGCCTTGCTATCTGGTTATTATAGCCCGGCCTGTTAGGAGCAATCTCTTTCAGGCTCTTGACTTGCTTTAATATATACCACTCAACAAACTGCGAAAAGCTCATCCTGTTGATAGAATAAGGCATCTGCCCCACGACCTTGACCAGTTCAAACAGGTTTGGAATAAGTTGAAGGCATAATTTATATGTCAATCTTGCATCATGAAGATTATATTTTGCAAAAAGGCCCAGCTCATCGCTTGTCTCATCCCATGCACTTGAGAGCCTGCTCATGTCAACATCAATCTTTTTCTCTCCAAGAATCTCCTCTGAAACTGCATCTAAAGTATAGACATCTGTCTTTAAGGTCTTGTATACAGCCCTCTTTATGAACTTGAAAACATCAAAATGCAATATCCCTGTTAACTGCGCTGTCTTCTGGGCTCCCCTGCCAATCCTTATTTCAGAATAATCCAGGCCAAGATCCATCTTCAGCTTGTATTTCTTTGCCCTTGTTCTTATGTAAGGAAAATCAAACCCGTCTGAGAAATATCCGGTAATTACATCTGGCTTGTACTCATCAATTAATTCCTGGAATCTTTGAATCACGTCAGCTTCAGAAGGCAAAACCTCAACATCCTCTTCTGTCTTGAACTTTTTCCAGGTTATGATTTTCTTGAAATTCTCTCCATACAAGGCAATCATCAGGATTGGATTTTTTTCTGGAGCAATCCTGCGGCCGACTTCACCATATGTCTCAATGTCAAATGCCAGAATTTTCAGGTTTTTCACAGTATCCTCAGAAAACTGCTCAATGCTCTTTGCCTTTATTGCAGGAACCTTCAGTTTTTCAGGAACTACATCGCCTTCAACATTGACCAATGTCAAAGGAGTTATGTTCTTGTCAATCAAATACCTTCTTACAAAGCGGATGTCATACTCATGGACAGACTCAACAGAATCCCAGTCATAGATTATGTCTTTCATCTCTGGAACAGCCCTAGGAACATTAGTGAAGCACCTTAAAGCATCAACCTCTTTTTCCTTGAACTTCATCTTTTCACTCTCAACCCTTGTTATGTGATAAGAATCATTGTCTTTTTCAATAGAAATTCCCAGTAATTTGTCTTTTATGTCTGCACCTGCCTTGGGAATCACGTAAAAATATGGCTCAAAAGAATCATCCAGCACGCAAATCTGCTGATTATCTGTAGTTTTTCCAAATATGTAGATTATCGGCTTTCCATCTACTACTTTATAGGTCAGATCTAAAGGATAAAATTGAAATTTGGCCATGGATTTTCAGATGTATTCTGGGTATATAAAGTTAACCTTTCAATAGTAGTCATATGAATTCTTTGGTTTATATTTTAGTCACGCTAAAAGTATTTTAAGGAGTTGTGTTTTTTAAATTTTTATGAAGATTGATCTTGTTGTTGCGGCGTTTGTATTCTGGAAAGATAAGACGTTGTTTGTGCATCATAGAAAGCTGGATATGTGGCTGCCTGTCGGGGGGCATATAGACCCGAATGAGACTTTTGATGACGCAATAAAGAGAGAGATAAAGGAAGAGACTAATCTTGACGTAGAATTATTGAATAGCAGTGGTTTAGAACCTGCTGCACATGTCAAGAAAGTTCTTGCACTGCCTTTTGATGTCAACCTTCACTCTGTGGGAGACCATGACCACTGCTGCGTTTTTTATCTATGCAAAGCCTTGAATCCTGAAGAATTGAAATTCAGGGAGAGCGAGCTTAAGAATGTTAAATGGTTTGCCAAAGACGAGCTTGACCAAATCCCGCTTGATGATTACATCAGCAAACAAGTAGTGAGAGCGTTTGACTTAATTGAAAAATGAACTGGCCTCTTTATTTTGAGCATAACCTTATAGTCGGAAATCCAGACTCTAATGTAGGGGTGTGCACTCTTTGGAGCGAGAAAGAGCAATTAGTTGAAAGACTTCCAAAAGAGCTTTATGCAATACTGGGGAATCTTTATTCCACAAAAGGAATGGCATATCTTGTAAGAAACACTTTGGCAAACCCCAAGATAAGGTATATTGTTATTTTCGGTAAAGACCTTGCAGAGTCTGGCGAGCAGTTCATAAATTTTGTTAATGGCGAGGATATTGACCTGGGCATAGAAAAAAAGCATCTAGACATATTCAGGAAGCAGGTTGACGTGATTGACCTGAGAAACAAATCTTTTGATGATGTTCTTGAGACATTAAAGCAATTAAAGTCAAAACAAACAGGGGCTTTTGGAGAACCGATCATTCTTGAGGAAAAAGCAGAGCAGATACCAGAACTGCCTAATGAAAACGTGAATTTCATCATCAGGGAGAAGCAGATTGCAGAAGCCTGGCCAAAGATGCTTGACTTGATCATGAAATTCGGCGAGATAAAGGAAACACAATACGGCATGAAGGAAAAAGAGCTCTTGAACACAGTGATAATCATTGAAGACGAGCATCAGGAGCTGCATCCGATGCTGAAAGTCTCTAAAAAACGGCTTGCAGAATATTTGCCCACTGTCCTCACTGCAAACAAGCCAGTTGGCCTGAATTACACATATGGAGAAAGACTTTTCTCCTATAAAATAGAAGAATATGCAGAGATAAACCAGATACAAGGCGTAATAGAGCAGTTGAAGAAAACCCCTTTCACAAGAAGAGCAGTTGCAATGACATGGAATGTTGAGAAAGACAGGAACAGCAAGCATCCTCCTTGTTTAGTATACCACCATTTTCTTGTGAGGCATGGAAGATTATACCTGACTGCAGTGATACGGTCAAATGACATGTTTAAGGCATGGCCATTAAACACCCTTGCCCTTAATGAATTATTAAGATATGTCTGCACAGAGACTGACATAAAATACGGCAACCTGACAGTTGTCTCTAATTCTGCGCACATCTATGAAACAGACTGGGAAGAAGTGAAAAACGCAATAAAAGAAGGACTGAAGCAGAACAAGATATTGGTTCTGGATCCAAGAGGTTATTTTGTGATATACCTGCGAGACTCTAAAATCATTGTAGAGCATTTTACAAATGACAACAAGAAGACAGGCCATATCTTTGTAGGCAGTAATGCAGAAGAGATGTACAAGGAAATAATTCATGAGAACTTAATTTCAAGACAGGACCATGCAGCTTATGTTGGAAAAGAACTGATGAGAGCACAGCTATGCCTCAAAGACAATAAAGAATTCAAGCAAGACAGTGTTTGAATTACTTCTTTTTATAACCAAACTTTTTGTTGTATTTTTTATGATTAACAATGTCCAGAACAAAAGAAATAATTTCAATTCTATTTTCTCCGTCAACAAGCGTATAAAGCATTCTCCAAAAATCAGGAAGCTTAACCCTGAATAAATTTGTTACAGCATATCTTTTTTTATACTCTTTTGGAATCAATTTCTTGGCAATAGGGTTTCCATATGTGGGATTTTCTTTAATTAATTCTATTTTTTTATTTAATGCATCTAAAATCATTCTTTCTTTTTTATAGCTGGATGCTAGTTTAATCAGATTTCTGTATTGTTTTTCTGCTTCTGGTGAAAGTATAACTTGTGCAGGATTTTTCATAATATTGTATTCCAAAATAGTCTTTATAACTTTTGTGCAAAAAATTCCGCAAGATTTCCGACTATAATTTCAGACCTTTAGAAATAGTTTTTCTTAAGTTAGGGTTGGTATTGAATATCCATGTGATTCCCCTAATTCCAATAACAATCTTGTTGCTTTCGTCAAGATATTCAAGAATTGCTTTTAAAGTATAGTGATTAACCTGTTTTGGAAGCCTTCTCTTTAATTCTGCGATTTTGATAACGCTTTCATCCATATTCTTTAGAGTCTCTTCTACCATACGAATTGTATTCAGTGTCGGAGCGTGTTTAAGCTTTTGTAACATATTTATCACCAAAATTTACTAACTTATAACTATTATGTACTAGTTTGTATATAAGCTTTTTGGTTGCTGACTGAACTTTAGACAATAATAGTCACTGTCTGGTAGTTAAAAACCGCAAGCTTTATAAATGGCCTTTGTTTTTCTAGTATAAGTGAGGCAAAATAAAATGACTTTAGAAAGCAACATGCAAAGCACTGCTTTACAGGAATGCGGAACAGAAAGCATGTCAGTAGCTGAAATCCAGGCTGCTCTTGATGCAGGCAATGAATCATTTGCGCACTATTGCAGGGGTTCTGCTAACTGGAAACGAGGCTATAAAACAGGCGCTATTGAGGATTTTACTAAAGCTATTGAAGCAGACCCTAAGAATCTAAAAGCGTATAGAAACAGAGGAGTTTTTAGTGTAAAATTATGGATGGAGCAGGAAAGAAACAAGACACATGATACTTCAAGCGAATTAAGATTTCAGACGTTAGATACTGCGATCAAGGATCTCACACATGTTGCAGAAAATGCAGAAACACTGCAAAATTATAAAGTGGCGCATTTTTACAGAGGGCTGGCAAAATTCAAGAAGGCAGATAGAAAATATAAAACAGATTTTTTCATGTCAACTGAAAAACAAAAATTAATGAACAATGCAATACGCGATTTCACTGCTTTTATTAAGGAAGAAACGAGTGTTGCTGCACCGTATTTCTTCAGGGGACTGGCAAGGTATGCTATTGGCGATTTCAAAGGCACAGTTGATGACTTTGAAATTGTGGCTGATCTGTTTCAGGACAATCCAGAAGCTGGAAGAACCCTGAGATATATAAAAAACAAGATTGCAGTAGCTTCTAATCATTTAAGAAAGCAGGAAAAACAGCATACTCGATTTGCTGATAAGACGCGATTTAATATTGGCAAAATCTTCAATTATTTTAGACGCGCCAGAGCATAATCTAGTAATCACTTTTTAATAGTAAAATACCTCAATCTTTTTAAAGTATGACAATATCCTACTTCATACTACCATGAAAAAGAAAATTTCTATCACAGTGGAAGAAAAGCTCATGAAAAAGATAGAGAAAGAGCTAAAACAAGGCCTTTTCAGGAACAAAAGCCATGTGATAGAGTATGCTATAACACAGTTTTTGAAAAATGGGCAAGAAAAAGCGTAAACAAGAAGAGAGCATGAACAAGGAAGTTGAGTCAAAGCTAGAGACACAGATACTTGGCATGTTCAGCGACATAAGTGATGTCCAATTAGTAGATACTGTTGTCAAGACAAAACCACTCAAAGCAGATAATGTAGGCAAGGAAGTGAGCGCAATCAAGAAGCTCATACTGCACGGCACAGACGAATGCACAGATGAAAAAGGCAGATTATGCAGAAGAGTGAGGACAGCAGAAAAAGGATGGGATATTCTCATACCATTTAACAGAAGAACAAAAAAATACGACCTTCTGGGAAAACCCGGGGCGCAGGGAGCTGCATTCGGCGCAAAATTTGAATTCAATATAGTCAACAGCAGGCAGGTGCTTGAGAATATGATTGCACAAGATACTCTTGATGAGGCGCGCCTGCCAGGAAGCGCATGGAGAGCAATAAAAGAAGGCGCAAAAGAAAAAGATCTTGAGAAACTCGAAGACGAGCACGAAGACCTCAGGAGAGATGTCAGCAAAATTCTTGATGAAAAAGGAAGCGCATCTGAACAAGTAGAAAAAATAGAAGAAGACTGGCGTGTAATAGGCAGAGTGACTGAAAGAGTAGGGTATCTATTTCCAGACGGAGAATGCGCGCTGAAACTTTATTATGCAACAGGCGAGTGGTCGCATCTTCCTAATCGTGAATCAAAGATACAGTGTCTGAGAGATAAAGATGGATACTTGTCAATGGTCCTTGCAATGGGAAAAATCGCTGCAAAAGGAAAACTAGGCAAGAACATGTACTGGGAAATAGCCCACAAAATAAAGAATGTCCTGCCTAGAGAGAAGGTTTTGGCTTTAGACTTCAAGACACAAGTAGACCTTGTTCAAAAAGTGCTGAAAGGACTGAAGCCTTTTCACGCAAGGAGATTAGTGCATAGGGATATCAAGCTCCAGAATATACTAATTGATGAAGAACTTAACCCGCATGTCATAGACTATGGAATTTTGCAGTCAGTTGATTATGCAGATGAAACAGAAAAGACAGCGGGGGCGTGGCCGTTTGGAAGCCTGGTCTCTGCAGCGCCAGAACAGATACAGATACGTGAAGGAAAGAAAAAGCGTATACAAGTAACCTGCAAAGCAGACATGTATGCATTGGGCGCAGTATTATATGAGATGATACTTGGAGTGTCTCCAAACATAATTGTCGGGGGCGGTGACCCGCTTGCAGTGCAGTTAAATCTTGATACAGGCTACACAAAGCCATTGATGCTCAGCGAGACACAAAAACTGCATGAAGTGCTAGATGAGGCAGGACTGGCAAAAGAATCTGCGCAGGAGATAGATCTTGTGCTTGCAATGATGCTTCACAGGGATCCTGAGAAAAGATACGCCACTGGAGAAGAATGCATGGAAGACCTTTCAGCAATAAAATACGGCCACAAGCCAAGAAATGCATACAAGAACCTGAAAAAACACAGAAAGAAAAAACAGCATTTCATTGAAGATGTTTTCTCATACAACCTCGGAGAGAACCTGACAGAGCCAGAAAGATATGTTGACTGGGACAACAGCAAGATAAAACAGACAAGAGCAGAAGAAAGGATTGCATTTGAAAGAGCAAAAATCATGTACAACCAGTCAAAGAGAAAGTTAGGCTTCTTCAGGAGGCAAAGCAAGCCAGTCAAGGCGCTTATAATCAGTGCAGCAGCGCTGCTTGCAGCAACAATCGCGGGCGGAGCAGCATACTGCATAAAGAATCCAGAAAAGGTTTATTCTGTTTTTAATTCAGGAAAATGAGCTACACAAAAATAGATTATGATGCCATAAATTGGTCTGATGGAAATGAAGGCTTTCTTTATAGAGGACATAATCAAGGCATGTTTGAAGAGCGTGTCCTGCAGAACATGGCAGAAGGATTAGAGGCGTATCACGGATATGATGATCCTGATATCAAAAAAGCCACTTTTTGCTCTCCAGTTTATTTAACAGGTATTTTTTATGCTAAAGACAAAGCAATAAAATCAAATGTGCTTTTAGAAGACGATGTGCTCGCAACTATGATCCAGTATGGGGGTGACTCAGTAAGTCCAGGTTCAAGCTTAGAAGAATTCAAGCAGTTCTTTCATAACCTCTGTGGAACGCCCCTGTTTTCTAATTTTCCTATTATACTTGAAATAAATGCACAAAAATATAAAGACCGTATATGCGAGTCCAGCAGGGGAGATGGGCTTATAATCCAGGGACCTATATGCCTGGAAGACATAACAGTTCTTTTCTCCTCCCAGACAGACAGGTTAGATGAAAGATGCCCAGATATTGCTCCAGTTAAAGAAGGAATACTGCGCTTAAGAAAAAAACTTGCAGAGATTTGCGAGGAAATTCCAAGAGAAGGCCTGCTTGACAGGTATAAAAGAAATCCAAGAGGAATAAAGAAGAAATTATTGCGGCGCGGCTTTGGTCCTCAAGTTAAGGATGCTGAAGACTGGCAATATGAAAGAATAAAAGAATTCATCAAGGTCATTAGAAGCAAATTAAGATAGTGATTGCTTATGGCAGAAGACAGCCTGGAAGAGATGGTGAAGAAGCTGAGTAAAAGCTTGCCTAAATTTATAGATTTAAACACCTTTGAAAAAAGGACATTGAAGATTATAAAAAAATATGATGCTGCCGCAGAGTATACGTCAACAGGCGGGCATTCCCGTGGAAGAAAGATAGAGTTTAAGAATAAAGATGGGCTGTACAAAATTTTGCGTATTTGTGAAAAGCAGAAAGGATCAGAGTCAGTCATCTCGACAGGCATTTTTAATAGTGAAGTAGCAAAGCTTGCCGAAGCGACAGGCATACCCGCAGAATATCTGGCAGTATATATCAAAGGAAGCGGCAAACTTTATAAAAAATATATAAAAAAATTTGAGGCAGAATATGAGGTTTAGTCAAAAGCTTTATATAGATGGAAAACAGCATATATTGCATATGGCAGACATAGTTTATAATGCATTTTTAGAAGAGGATGAAGGAGAAGTATGGTATACTGCAATCGCAGAACCTGGCTGCGAAAAAGGAAGCGCGTGCATAGCTGCGCAAGGAGATACATATGAGGAACTAAAGAGAGATATTTTACAATCTATCCAAGACTGCCTGCAATTGCCGCACCATGAAGAAACAGGGATACCAAAAAATCCCTCTGTTGCAGTTCGCTTTACAGAAGAAATATATCCTGGCACTGATGGTGAAGTGCACATCAATGCTGAGATGAATTGCAAAGCATATCAAACAGTACCAAACGGCATGCTTGGCCAAAAATATTCTCATGAGACTGTTGAAGGCCTGAGAGCATTGGTCAAAGAAGCTGTGCAGAAAGCAAATCCAAACGGCAAAAAAGTCACACTCGTTCTTGAAGAAGTTCTTCAGCAATAAAAACATTTTTATAGTCTACTTTATAGCTAGTTCTCATGGACGAAGTTTTTGAAGATTGGAAAAAAGAGATGGATAAAAAACTAAAGGATTTTGATTTAAAAAGAGAGGTAGAAATACCTCCGACCAAAAGCAGGTGCCCTAAATGCATGAAACAAACCCTTGAATTTGATCCAGAAAAAGGATGCTTCAGGTGCACAAACTGCGGATTTGAATATTGTGTAAAAAAGGTGAAATGATATGGCAGTTAAACTAAGAAGCCCAAAAGCCCAGAGAGTGGGTGTTTTTGTTGATGTACAAAACATGTTTTACAGCGCAAAATTCATGTACAATTCAAAAGTGAATTTCAAGGCAATCCTGAATGCAGCTGTAAAAGGAAGAACATTAGTGAGAGCAATCGCGTATGTAATAAAATCAGAAGAAGTTACAAGAGAGAAATTCTTTGATGCTCTCACAAACATAGGATATGAAGTAAAAGGAAAAGAACTGCAGATTTTTGCAGGCGGAGCAAAAAAAGGAGACTGGGATGTGGGGATTGCAATGGATGCAATAGAGCTCGCCCCAAGACTGGACACTGTAGTTATAGTATCAGGAGACGGAGACTTTGAGCCGCTGGTACAGCATCTGAGAAGAGCAATGGGCTGCAGAGTAGAAGTGGTTGCCTTTGGAAAAAGCGCGTCAAGACTGATAAAAGATTCTGCAGATGAATTCACGGACTTAGATAAAGATCAAAAAAAATACCTGATAAAGCGGAGGGAGACAAAAAATGTTAGAACTGACAAAAGAAAACTTTGAAGCAGAGGTAAAGAACTCAGATATCCCAGTAATAGTTGACTTCTGGGCATCATGGTGCGGCCCCTGCATGAACCTTGCGCCTATATTTGAAAAGACAAGCAAGGATTATGAAGGCAAATTAAAATTTGCAAAGCTGAACATAGAAGATAACCAGGATTTTGCGCAAGAATTTGGTGTTCGGGGAATTCCTTGTTTAATTGTCTTCAATAAAGGCGAGGAGGCAGACAGGATAGTTGGGTCCATGCCAAAAGAAGCGCTTAAAGAGAAGATTGACGGAATATTAGGAAAACTATAGAATGATAAGCAAATTTTGGGCAGTAGCAATAGCAAGCATCGCAGCATGCTTGATAACTTCTTTAGGCATATTTATCATAAACAAGCACGCAAAAATAGGAAAAAAATATATTGCATATGTGATGGCCTTTGCATCAGGTGTTCTCATAGCAGTATCATTCCTGCATCTTATTCCAGAATCATTCATGATGAATGCCCGCGGCCCTATATATTTACTTGCAGGATTTTTGCTTCTTCATGTATTCGGCTTGGTGATAGGATACAGCCATGGAGAGCCTGCAAAAACAAGAAAAAGAGCTTTTGGAATAATTCCGATGCTTGGCATAGGATTTCATTCCTTTATTGACGGCATAATATACTCAGTAACATTCAGCGTAAGCATATACACAGGAATACTTGCAGCAATAGGCATGGTTCTACACGAATTTCCAGAAGGAATAATAACATACCTGCTGTTATTGAAAGGCGGTTTTAAGAAAAACAAGGCAGTATGGTATTCTTTTATTGCAGCAGCAATCTCAACACCACTCGGCGCTCTTGTTTCATATCCTTTTATCTCTAAACTGCACGGCGCGCCATTAGGAGCATTATTGGCATTATCATCTGGTGCATTGATTTATGTAGGAGCAACACACTTATTGCCTGAAGTGAAAGAAGAAGGGAAAAAATATACCTTGTTTGCACTGTTGGCAGGAATATTAGTTGCAATAGGAATAATTCTGGCACACTGATCTTACCAGTGAATAGGCCTCTTGAAAGAATGCTTGTGCTTTTCTTTTATGAGCCTGCCTCTTGTATACTTATATATTATAGGTTTTCCTGTAGGCAATTCCAAATGCGGAATATTTTCATTAGAGATATTATCAATATATTTTATGATAGCTCTTAAGCTGTTGCCGTGTGCTGAGATAATCACGTCTTTATTTTTCCTTAATTCTGGCATTATTTTTCTGTTAAAATAAGGAACCGCTCTTTTGTAAGTGTCTTTTAATGCCTCGCCGCCTGGCGGAGCAATATCCCAGCTTCTCCTCCACTTGAAGACTTGTTGTTTCCCCCACTTTCTTCTAGCAGCATTCTTATTCATGCCCTGAAGTTTTCCATAATACCTTTCGTTCAAAGCCTCGCTAGAATACACAGGTATTTCATTTTTCTCCAGCTTTTTGTGCTTAGACCACTTGGCCATCCTGCCCTTTTCATGCACAAAAATACCAGTATATTTTTGTTTTGCAAGAATTATCAATAATGTTTCTTGAGCTCTCTCAAGTGTGGATGTAAAAGCAACATCAATGCTGCAGTTCTTAAGCCTTTGGGCGCATTTCATTGCTTCTTTAATGCCATTCTCGCTTAAAGGAACATCAACCCAGCCGCAGAACCTATTAGAAAGATTCCACATAGATTCTCCATGCCTTACAAGGATTAAATAACTCATTATTACCTCTTTTACTCAATTCTTTAGAAAATAGCTATATAAGTTTTTCGATAATCTCAATCGATAACAACAACATTAGGATCACCAAAACTAACCTGGTTCCTGAACTCCTGTGAAATCAGAAGGCCGTATGGATAAGCGACTGAGTGAAACAAGACAAGCTTGTGATTGCGGGATTCTTTGAGCCATTCTTTTGCCTCTATGTAATCCTCTGCTTCATAGATTCTTGCGCCCACAATATTTGCATCAAGTTTTCTTGCTTTTTCATAAACCTTGCCTGTCTGCCTGAAATCATCAACAGCAGCAAAATGCAAATCAATGTTAAAAGTTTTATTCAGTTCCTCAAAATAAAGCCTGGGCGTCTTGTAATACCAGATGGCAAACACTTTTCCAATATCTGCATCACCTGCAACAACCTTTTGATTGCGGTAGATTGTCACAGGAGTATTGCCAAAAACAACCTTTCCATCCCTGAACTCAAAAGGAGCACTGCCGACTGCCTTTGTGTCATGCCCTAATGCGCGGTATAATTCAAGGTCAGTAAAACAAATCGCAGCAATTCCCTTGCCAGACAAATATTTTATTGCCTTTATCTTGTCTGGATGGTCACAGCATGCAATCACCACATCTGCACCATGCCTTATTGCAGGCTCAACAAGCAGGTTCATGCCGTGGGAATCAACAACCACAGCCAAATCCTCTGCCAAGAACCTGTTAGTAGGATAAGAAATCTTGTCTTTAGGTATCTCAAACCTGAAAACACCATTTTCATCACTTGCATACCATTTATTGCCTTTTTTTGCAACTAATATTCCAACAGCAGGAACATGGGTTATATCAACATACTTCATGATGTCCCTTAATCTTCCGCCTTCATGCCAGCCAACTGGCGCAAGCAATTCTCTTTCAGAATAACCCAGTCTTTCTGAAAAAACTTTCAATATTTCTCCTCTGAAAGGCGACTGCCTTAACTGAAGACCAAGCCAGTCCCTTAATACCCTGTCAGTCTGAGTAACAATTGTATCACCAGTTCCAATCTCAATAGTGGTGCTTCCGATTATTATTCCATTTGCGTCAGAAAGATCAAGCGCAGACTCAAGCACAGATGTCTCAAACTGAAATTCCAGCTTTTTCTTGCTTGCCAATGCTTCAAGAATATCTGCACGCCACTTAACACCTAATTTTTTCCAATACTGCGCAGCCTGCCTCAAGTAATGAATCTTTCTTCCCCTGCAATCAAGGCTTGCAAGGGTTTCATATAACAATGCTTTTTCTTCTGTTGTCTTTGGAGAATATCTTAAGAAATTGTCACACGCAGATTTGTAATATTTAGTATTGTTCTCTAATCTTGCAAGAACCAAATATGTGTCTCCTTTAGCCCAAGGGTCTTTTGTTACACTTAATTCACTTGTCAGATTAGTTATATATTGCTCTTTATCAGCGCCAACTGCCTTTAATACAAAATCAGGCCAGACAGCCAAGTCAGGATCATAAGTGAACTCTGGACTCCAGATTAGCACAACCAAAACAAATAGTGCTATTATCAGCAAATATCGCTTCATAATACTATATAATAAAGGCAAAGTATATAAATTTAAATGTTTGAATACTAGGAAAATGATAATAATCAACTTCAAGGAGTACAAGAAAAGCAAAGCAGCTGTAAAGCTGGCAAAAGTTTGCGAGAAACATAAAGCAATTGCTGCAGTGCTGCCTGAAGATGTTCCTGCTGTCTCTAAATCAATAAAGACGCCTGTTTATTATCAATACATAAAAGACAAAGTGCCTTACAAAGCAAAAGGGACTTTACTGAATCATTCTGACCATCCAATCTCAAACAAAATTCTAAAAAGAAGAATTAGACTGGCAAAAAAAGCAGGACTAAAGACAATAGTTTGCTGCACAAACACAAAAAGAGCTAAAGAGATAGACAAGATGAAGCCTAATTATATAGCAGTAGAGCCAAAAGAGCTTATTGGGGGGAAGATATCTGTATCTCAAGCAAGGCCTGAACTGATTAAAAACACAGTTGATGCAGTGAAGACAAAAGTATTGTGCGGAGCAGGTATACGCAGCAAAAAAGATGTAAAAAAAGCACTGCAATTAGGAGCAAAAGGCGTGCTCGTTGCATCTGCAGTTGCAAAAGCAAAGAATCCTGGAAAAGTATTAAAAGAGCTAACAAAAGGCTTAAATAAAAGATAAGCTTATACATTCTCATGGCAGATTGGGAGGACATAATTCTTACTAGAGAGGACAAGGAAACAGGATTATTTAGAGAAGTCAAGCTAGTGTGGAACCAGAAGAAGAATGGGGTGCACAATTGGTTCAAAGACATAAAGCATCCAAGGACATTTGATTCAAAAGACCTGGAATATGTGTGCCACGGGCCGGTCTATCATGAAAGGCACTTTGACGGATATGACAAAGAGATAATAACGCCGCACAAGCCTATTTTCCAGGAAGAAGCAATGATGAATTTTCTATGCAGGACCTTAAAATGGAAGATTGAAGAAATAGAGGATGATATTGGTGTGCTTCTCTTGTCAGACGTGATAAGCGAAGGGCATGACGTAAGCGACCATGGATGGGAGATATACTTTTTTTACATGGCAAGCTATGTAGGGTGGCGGCTAAATAATACATAACCTTTATAAATAGATATCATTTTCTCTAATCCACTAAAATATATGGGGTGAGTACATAATGAGCAACGGGGAAATAAAGATAAGCAAAATAACCTTATGGCAGGGACTATCCGGCATATTGTTTGTTCTATTGCTAGTGAGCATATTTACACATGGTTTTGGAATCGGAGGTACTCCAACAGGAGCAGCACCAGCAGAACCAGCAGCAAAACCTGCAGAGCCTGCAGAACCAGCAGTGAAACTGACTGTTGATGATGTTGACCTTGAAGGTGTTCCATTTATTGGAGAAGAAGACGCTGAAATAACAATGGTCATATACGATGACTTCCAGTGCCCTTTCTGCGCAAGATTTGAGCAGCAGGCCTGGCTAGAGATAAAAGAAAAATACATTGACACAGGAAAAGCAAAGTTCTATTACAAGCACTTTCCATTAGGATTCCATTCACATGCGCAGCTAGCTGCAGAAGCATCTGAATGCGCTCATGACCAGGGCAAATTCTGGGAATACCATGACCTAATGTTTGAGAACCAGGCAGACATCAATGAAGAACAGATGAAAACCTGGGCAGAAGAGCTTGAGCTTGACATGGATGACTTCAATTCATGCCTAGACACGCACAAATACGCTGAAAAAGTCAAGCTAAGCATGGCAGAAGGACAAAAAGTCGGTGTAAAAGGCACGCCAAGCGTCTTGGTTGAAGACGAGCTGGTTGTCGGAGCACAGCCTTTTGACAACTTCAAGAAAGTAATAGACAAGAAGCTTGAATAAAGCTTTTTTATTTTTTCTTCTTATGGAATCCAAAGTCCAAACTTTAATGCAAAGACTTGATGATGAATTAGATTATCATCCAAAAGGCTATGTCTACAGGAATTATGCAATATATGCAGATTATATCACAGCAGAAGGAGAAAGATATTTTCCTGTCATCAATCTTATAATTAACAATCCAAGAGGGAGAGTGGGCAAAGACAAACCAAGATTTCCTCCAAAAGAACAGGATAATCAATTTAAGATAATTCTTGAGATGGAATATCCCCCATACCTGGGAAATGACAATATTGAAAAAATCCTTGCAGAAAACAATTTTAATGTGCCTGAACTAGACAAAAAGACAAATCATATTTATTATGGTGTGGGTGTGTTATGTGGCGGGCCAATCAGAGGAAAACTGACACTAGACAATTATGATGCTGTCCTTAAGAATCTTGTAGAAATACATGATATCCTTGGCTGGGGAAGAATAAGCAAAAGCCTTGACTGGCTTTATAGCATATTCAAGGAAGTATATGCAGGAGCGCCGCCTCCAAGAACAAAACCTCCAAAAGGAAGAAAAAGAAGAAAAAAGAACTGGTTTTAAGCAGGAACTTCCACTAAAATCTGATACGCTTTCTGGCTGTATAATTCTTCAGGAAATCCAGCTCCGCTCTGCGTGAACTGTTCTAAATCACAGTCCATGTAAGAATCTCCTGTGAACACGCAGACATTGAAGACATAAGTCCCTGCTTGTGTAGCCACACTATAGTCAGCAGCATTGCCGACCTTTATGGAAACAGGCACTAATTTCAGCTCATTAGACTTAAGCTTGTAAGGCCCTTCAAAATACAAGAGCCAGTTCTCATCAATATACCATTTGTTTGCAGGGATGGGGGTCTTGCCGTCTATGCCAAACGCCTTGTAGAAGCTTGTGCTCACCCAAAAGGTCTTGTCAGCACCAACATTCCTGATTCCCAGGCCAAATATCTCATCCTTGCCTCTCTTGATAATCTTCTTGTTCAACGGAATTGCAACAACATTTCCAGAGCGAAGCAATGACTCAATCTGCTCCTGGGTAGAGCGCTCAATCTCTGTCTTCAATTCCTCTGCCTCTGTGAAGAATTTCTTGACAAAGAACAGTGAGCCGGTAAAAATTATTATGGTGATAACCAATAAGACAATGACTGTTGCAGAAAGCTCAAAACCTTTTTTATTATTCATTTTTCCAGACCAGGGCTCAACAAGGTGACCTTGCCAAGAGACTTTGTGTAGCTTGCCTTCTTGGTCTCATCACCTTCCTTGTATTCATACCAGATCTTCAATGCAAGAGTCTTTGTCATCTCAGGCATTGACTGCAAAGGCATGCTCAACTCGACAGTTCCAGTGCTGTCAACCTCAGGCAAAGCAAGATTAGGAGTTGCAGCAGCAATCTCATTAATGCCCTCAAACAGCCTTATAGTTTCAATCTTGAAATCACTCACGCCCGGCAGTTTGTCATACAAGGTAAATGAAAGCTTGAGCTTGTCCTTAGAAACATCCAATGGATTCAAGAATTCATAATTGTTCTGCAGATGGAATTTTGATAATTTCATATCATCAAACAATGACTGCTGTGCCTGAGAAAGTCCTGGCTTCAGCTGGGCAATGCACTTATTCATTGAGCAGACATAATTTGTGTAAGTTGTGTCGCCAAGGCAAGGGCCGCAGTCAGAAGGGCATGTGCAGGGATTCTCATTAGCTTCGCAGATATAATTGCCGCATGCTCCTGGAACAGGGATGTGTTTGCAAAAGAAACCTGTTGAAGCATCGCAGACATCAGCTGTCCCTGGATTATTGTCATCACAGCTCTCAGGGCAGGGATACGGCGTTGAAGGCATGACCCAATCAAAAGTAATGCGCGGGTACTTGTTCCTCAAGACAATGCTTTTAGGAATCTTTGTCGTTGTTCCAGTCAGATAATCATATGTTATCTGCAGTTCAATGCTTGTCAATGAGCCAGATGCTACTGAAAAAGGAAGCATAAGAATCATCTCTGCATCTACTTCAGAGCCAGGCCACAAAGGCCTGTTAAGATCCAGTTCAGACAAAGGAACAGTCTGCTTGTCTTTAGTTGTTCCAATCAGTGTCAATTTGCTGATTTTTCTGTCAGCATTATTAGGAGAAGCGCTTGTCAAGGAAAACTTGACATTAAACAGATCCATACGCAGATTAAACGGCTGGTTAAAAGTCGTGGTGACCCGAAGCTTGTCCCCGCCGGCAGAAAGCTCTTGAGTTGATAATGCCGGTTCTACCATGCTGGCAGGAATCACCTCAACACACTTATCCTGCATGCATATCAATTCAAAAGAGCCAGAAGTTCCTGCGCAGATGCCGCAATCCTGCGGACAAGTGCACTTAGTCTCTCCAGCTTCGCATTTCAAGTTTCCACATTCATTAGGAATAGGATCATAAGCGCATATTCCATTGATGCATGTTCCTGAAAAATGCGGCTTGACGCAATCTGCATTAGTCTCACACTCTGCTTTCTTGCAGCCGAAAGTAATCAAAAGTGCAATCAAAAAAAACAAGAAAAAATACTTTGCTTTCATCTGATAAACTCAAATTCCTTTACGATGAACCAGGCAAACAAAACCAACACTATCGCTCCTGCGACAATATACCAGATGCCTGACTTGAAAGAGTCTGTTATCGATAGATACAACCCGATGCCAAGAATAATCATGCCAATCCACAGGAATTTGTCTAATACCAGCTTCATGATTTCAAATTCTTCGCGTTCAGTAAGCCTTCTTTTTACTTTAGCCATTTTATCACCTTATGTCACTTTGATAAAAAATTGTTTTGACTGGTATATTGAACTGTCAACACCCCATGCAGCCATCTCGCAGTCAGAGTCGTCTCCATCTTTATAAACATTGAATTCCATCAAATAAGTGTCTGGGATAGCAGATGCAATCTGCAGCTTGATAGGAAAAACACCAACATCGCCAGGCTTTATATCAACCTGATCAAACATGCTGAACCATGCAGTATCTGGCCTGATTCCTTCAACATCCATCCCGCCGACCAGTCCAGGGCCGCCTCCAGGGCAGGTATTGTCTGGACTTAATGCGCGGATGCATTTAACACCTAACCTGAAACACACAGAACCTTCTGCCTTTGGCACAGTATTCTTGACGCCTATGTAAAATTCCTCCGGCTTTCCTACTTTTGCGCTGATTTCAGCCCTGTTGAAAACAAGAAGCTCTCCTGATTCCTTGATTTTCTCAATCAGGGATGTCTTTATCTCTGCGCTTACAGCGCCAAACTGCTCTGTCAATGCCCCGAATTGAGACTTTATGAAACCTAAGCCAAGACCTAATATAGTAATGGCAAGAATCAAGATAACAATAGCATTTATAGAAAGCTGTAAAGCTGCTTTTTTGTTCATGATTTACACCTCTTTTTAATACTAATATATATAGAAAAATTAACTTACTTGTTTATAAACTTTTCTATGATTATCTTGCTGGCAAGGGAACAGCCACTTTTGCAGGAATTTCTTTTTCTTTTGCCAAAAAGTTAATTCCCAGGATTATTCCGTTTGGGTTTATTTTAGCATTAAATTTGGCGTCTATTAAATTTTCAAGAATATCCTTATTTATTTTGAAATCCTTGAAAAACCCAGTAGCATCAAGTATTTCTATGCCTCTAATCCTTCCTTTAGTTGAAACATCAAGAATCAACTGCCCTGCATCAATATTGCCCTTGAATTTTTCATCCTTAGTAAAACCCTTATGAATAGCCAAAATATCCTGTTCCTTGTCATAACTCAAGTGTTTCATTTTTGCCTCCTCTTAATCATGCTCTGCCAGGGTCTATATCTCAGTATATATGTGATGATATATAAGCTTTTCTGGTAGAATATCACCGGCAGGCGCATAGTTCTTGTATTGCTAATCTTGAAATGAAGACAGTGAATAATATCGCCATATTTTCCTTTTTCCTTGTAAGAGTATACTAATTTTTCAGGATTAAGGAGATTTTTAACAACTTCCTTTTTACTGCCTTCTCTAAGATTTAACTGCTGTGAAAAATGCGGCTCATTAAACTCAATATTTTCTTCTTTATAAGAGCAAAGCTTTTCCTTTAAACCAGCCAAATAATCTTTTTGCATCTAAATATGATTGAATTTATTCTTTATATGTCTTATCGAGAATTTTCCGGAAGATATTCGGACGGTTAAGACGAGAACATGATTGATTTTATTCTTTTAATTTAAACATCACGGTAGTTGAAATTATGAAAATTACTGCAACAATGTAGAATACTATTTCAAAGCCAAACTGGCCGATTAGAAACCCGCCTGCAAAAATAGCGATTGCTTCGGATATTCCAACCAATGCATCATATTTTCCGATGTCTGCGCCTCTTTTTTCTTTTTCAGTCATGTCCCCTAAAAAGGCCGCTTCAGATGTTTCAAAAAGAGCTGCTATCAAACCGCTAAAAATTTGTAATAGATATAATTGCCAAAGAGAACCTATTATGGTATATAGAAAAACAACTAAGGCAGAGGCATAACCGCCAAAAATCAAGAAGGGCTTTCTGCCAAATCGATCAGAATATTTTCCAACAATTAAAGAAGTCAATGCTCCAGATAAGACAACCAAGCCAACTGCGATACCAAAATTCTCAATACTTCCACCAATCTTATTAATGAAAATTAAATAAAACGGTCCGAATAGTCCAAAAGCAAGAGCTATCAAAGAATTAGAAAACGTGAATATTCTAAGATTTCTCTTTTTCATTAATAGACAAAAAAATTGGATACTTAAATAGTTTTCTGAATGCCTTTTAAGGCTTAAAAGGGGCAATTTAGGCGAGAAATATATTAGGTAAGTGTCTTCTTCATTTTAGTAAAAGTTACAGTCAGTCCATCTTGCTCTATTACTTTTTTGCCATTGTCTTTATATCCTAAAGACTTATAGAAGTCTAATGCATTTGATGATGAATTTAGAGTGCATGATTCAAAACCTCTTTCTTTAGCTATTTCTTCAAGGTTTTTAACAATATTTTTACCAACACCTTTTCTTTGAAAATCAGGATGAATATACACTCTTCTAATATGAGATCCTTCAACTACTCCAAAACCAAGAATAACATTATTTTCTTCATAAATAAGAACATCCTCTTCTTTCATTTCATGCTGAAAAGCATGATTTTGCCAAGCGTGTATTATGTTAGGAGGATAATATTTTGCATTGGTTTCGCCCACAGTTAAATGCATTAATTTTTTACATAAAGGCAAATCTTCTGCGGTTGCTATTCTAATCATACTAAATTCATGAATTTAACAGTCTTAATAAATTTTATTGAACTGTTTTATATACGTACGCGCATCGTGTCCGATTATAGGCCACGGAGCATGTTCAAAGGCCACGGTCTGCGTCCTCTATGAGGCTACGGAGTGTGATTAATAAATAAGCAGTTCTTTTTGATTATTTGGGGGTTTAAATGCAGGTCTCTTTTCAAGGACTTGGCTGGAAAGTGCTTTTACAGCAAAAAAGAACAAATTATTTTCTTACACTAGTCAAAGAAATAGTTCTTGGAAATGCTTTAAAGAAAGGAGATTCCTTGTTCTATTACCTTGTAGAGTGCAATAAGCGCAAGGCTATACTGATATACCTAGATGGAAACGGGCGGCCCGGAGAGGACCTAATCAAGCTAAAAGGCAGTTCTTTTATTGTGTCTAAGTAATGAGGGCCTATTTCTCTTTTACTGTGGAACCTTTTCCTGTTTTGCATGAAATCGTGGTCCTATTTCCGTTTTTAGATGAAATCGGTAGCAAGCTTTATAAATAACCTACGCTCAATGGTCCTAAAAGGTGGAAGAAACAGCGTCTTAAAAGCGGATATTGTCGAATTCGGGCAATACAGAGCTTAAGAACTGTGGCACCAATGTAAAAAATGGCAATTATCTGAAATTAGCCGTCACTATTTCTAGGTCATATCAATTTTGTCCTACAAATGTCCGCAAGAAATTAAATATCACTTTTTCTTTATAGGAGGCATGGAAATGAAAAAATATCTTAGAAACAATACTAACTTGTTTGATAAGGTAGAATGGGTAAAACAGATGTGTTCTGAGGCAATAGGCGTATCTGATGAGGTTATTATCAGAAAGATGCTTAGTAAATTACGCACGAAAGGCACTGCTAAATTCAGCAGGTACGGAGTTCTAAGATTGTCTCAGCGAGAGTTAGTTTTGGACCAACTTTTGAAGAGCAATGAAATTAGCCCCAGAACCGCCTACAGTTGGTTTATTCTGATAAGAGCGCCAAAAGATGTATGCGAATTAGGAAGAAATGACAAGATTTCTCAGAACGAAATGAAGCGCAGAATGAAAGGATTCCTACAAAAGCGGCATCCTGAACAGGAAAAATTACGCAAAGAAATAATGAAAGATATTCTTAAAGTTGTGGAGGCAATGTAAAATGGAAACAAAAATGCTATATTATTATGCAAAATTCCAAAAAATGAGTGATATTGAAAAAAGACAATTATTTAATAAACTAGTAAAAGAAAGATTAAGAATAGAGTGCGAAGCAAGAATCCATAAAATATTAACCAGATTGACTTTTCAAACTTTAAGAAAAAAACATGGAGAAAACTTTACATTTACAAAAGATGAGCAAAAACTTGCAGAAATTTTCAAAGAATTAAATTTATCTCCATCAACTTGCCATAAATGGTATTATTCCACATTTGAAAAAATAAAGCCAATACAAACATTAAAATCAGAATGTTCTGCTTGTAGCATAAAACATTTGTGTGAACATACGGTTCCTAAAGAATTAATCGAAAAAATAAATAATAAATATGAATACGAGCTAGTAACCAAAAGATTACAACAGATTCTTGTAAAAATAGAATTATTCAGAAATGAATTAAATAACACTTGGACAGAAGAAGAAATAAGAACTTGCCTGCGCCGTCTTGTTGAAAAAGACTATTATCGTAAGGAAATAGAACTTCCAAATAAAGCAGGCGATATTATTACAGCATTAAAAAAAAGAAAAATCAAAGCAATGACTGCACTCAAATGGTTCTATGTTATAAAGAATTCTCCAGAATTGCTGAAAAAAGCGCAACAAAATGAAATCATGTCAGATGAAGTATTTGACAAAAGCATGATTAAACTAAAAAACGAATTAAGAGGTGATATCCATGCAAACATTAATGTTTGTTAATCAACCAAAAGTAGATAAAAGATCCAACATACAAAACGCAATGTATCAAGCTTATACTTCTTTATTAGAAGAAGTAAATCTGATACTTAAAGAACAAAATTATTCAGCCCATGAGTTATATGAACTACTAATTCATAGAGGATTACTACAACCAACATATTTCAAGCAATTCTTAAAATTTCTACGATGGGCTCTCAGAGAAGGATATGTTGACAAAAACAAACTAATTTCCAAAACAACTAAAGGAGTAAGAATTCCAAACAGATTTACTAAAGAGCAATTAGTAGCATATTTTAGAACAGTTGACAATCCCAGAACCGCAGTAGCTTCATTTATCGCGCTATGGTCTGGGCTTAGAATAGGAGATGTAATCAAATTAAAAATTGAAGATTTTGACTTTGAAAGAGAGATTATCAAAATAGTTCAAAGCAAAAGATCCAAAGATCGCATAGCTCCTTTTCTAAGAGAAGGACAAACTATCATAGAAAAATGGATAAAATATTCAGGAGCAACAGATTATTTGTTTGAAAGCCAAAACTGCCACAGCATAGCAACAATAAAAACACCACACATATCATCAAAAACAATCAGCGATGGATTCAATAAAGTAGTCAAAGAAGCTAATTTACAAAGAGAAGATGAAAGATACAAATTAAATGGCATACCTAAAAAGAAATTTACATTTCATACATTCAGACATACATTCTGCACACACCACTTAGAAAATGAAGTATCTGCCGCTTTTGTATCAAGAGCCGCAGGACACTCAAAAATGGACACAACAGTAGGAGTATACGGCCACATGGCAACAGGAAACATGATAAAAGCATTCAGAAGATCATTTGAGAAGGGAAAGAAACCAAAAAAAGAAACTAAAAAAATAGAAACAAATCAAGATAACAACCCATTAAATGAACTAGCTAAAAGGTTTGTCGCAGGAGAAATGAACGAAGAGATATTCATAAAAAAGAGAAAAGCATTGGAAGAAGCAGGGTTTTGAAATTAAGATGCACCTATGGCGAGCATAATCATTATAAAAGCCGATAAAATATACAACACTATTGCGATGATATTGATTGCGATTATTGTTATAATCGTGATTATCTTTTGTTTTGATTCAATATCTGATAAATGTCTGCTGATGTAATACGCAATGATTGAACTAAGCAGAATAAAGAGTATTCCTGCGATAATTCTTGCAATAGATAGGTAATTGATTATATGCGAAATAGCATATAATAACCAAGCATCATATGAAATTATTACATTTAAGAAAGGAAGGCGTATTAATTCTGTAATATGGTTAATTACTGTTAATATTACCTCGGCAATTGAAGCAATAAACAGTCCAAATAAAAATAAACTTATTCTTTCATCTGAATCTCTCTTAAAATAATAAATAGGCAGTAGAATTAACGCAATAATAATCCACAAACTTAAAACAATCCAAGTATTGCTAAGTTTCCATAATTCGCCAGCTCCACCAATAGTTCCTGGCACTACTGTTTTAACACAACGTAGTTGATTTTTTGTCATAAAAGAACAAAGCTGTAATTTTGCGGGATAAAATTGATTAAGGTTAGAATGATTATAATAAGTGTAACCCATTTTTGGTATGCAAAGATTTCTGGTTTCAATAGGCGCATTTTTAACTATTTCAAAAACTTTTGAGGGGGGGACATCAGGAATGTATAAATCTTTTGAGCATTGCATAGCTATTTTGGTGTGTTTCGCTTTTGTGATACATTCATCCTGTCTATGAGCACCCATATAATCCAAAATGATTGTCTTGCTTGCAGGATCTTGCTCTGCCTGAGTGTCAATAAAATAACCCTTTCGTAAACAAATAGATTCATCACCCTCAAAAATAGCTAAACTAGTTATGTAATCATCTTTACATCTCTGTGTATCCCTCGCTTCTTTAAAATAATTGCAAGCAGATTCATCAATATTCATAGATGCAACATGAAATAAACAATTTCTTTTTTCATATTCGGGATATTTAAGACAATATTCTGGATTTGTAATATCCCTAAGCTCCCTGTTTAAGAAAATTCTTATGCAGTGTTCAGTATTATATCCTCCGCCGAACATATCGCAAATAGATAAATCATAATTAGATTCTGCGGCATATTGTTCAAGGCAAGATGTAAATCTTCCGCCCAGTTCCTTTGGCTTAGAAGGCGTTGGCTCTCCACAAAAATCAGGATTTTCTATTTTCTCTCTTGCCATTTGCGAACAAGTATTTGAGTAATATGCCTCGGGCACATAATTGCATAACGCAATATTTTTTTCATTAGCTGCAACTTCTGCAGCACAAAAATAATGGTAAAAATCAGTAGGGGGATTTATTCCTGAAGTAAAACGATTATATTCTTTTCTACATAAACTGGCATCTCCTTTTTCAATAGCAACTTCTGTAACACACTTAGAAAATTCCATACGCTCCCAATAACGAACAACATGAGGATCGCTAGTTAAGGAACCTGAACTAATACCAAACCAAATAATATTATTATGAATATCGTCCTTGATCTTCAAACAATCGGACATTTCTAAAGCAGAAACAGAATTTATTAGAACAAGCATAAACGTCAATAATACGCAGACTTTGATAAGGGTTTTCATTATATATTATATATTCTCCTCTCTTTTTAAACATTACTATAATATTTGAATATTCAAAATACTCAGCAAACTTTATATATACTTATTTCGCTATATAGTTAAATGAGTATTAAAAAGATAACAAAAGGATTTATTCTATGTGTATTATTCTTATTATTTCTAGGCTTAATTGGTTGTTCAAATGAAATAATAGCAAAACCTGCTAAGGATGTTTCAACTACTACTACAACTTCAGATAAAATAGAACCGCCTGCTGAAAAACTAAAAATCTGTGGAGAATGTCAGTATCTCAGAAATGGTGAATGTGTTGATTATGAATGTTGTGATAATTGGGATTGTGATAATAACGAACAATGCAGGAATCATCAATGTGTAGCTTTAAATTGCGGTTCTTGTGGATACGCAGAAAATCATGTTTGTCAAGAATATTTCTGTTGTTCAAATGATCAATGTGATGATTCTGATTCAACAACTTATGATGTGTGCAATAATCCTGGCACAAAACTGGCAGAATGTGTATTTACTCCAATAACTCAACAAGCAGAAGTGATTCAACATACAACACCAGTTCAAGATACAACTCCGGTTCAAAATAATCCGCCCGCTCAATCAGTTAGGCAAGTTGTTCCATTTACCGGCAAAACATATCCTTGCGATGATCCTAACTCAAAACTTCCTGAATGCAATTATGATTCTCATACAGAATCATTAGAATTATCTCTTGTTCCAAATCATGAAGATTCAGCAATTTTTGTTCAATTAAACCTAGATAAATTAGAAAATTTTGATGATTATCATGCACTTGGTTTTTGGGTATATAAAGAAAATGAACAATTATTTCAACCTAGTGGAGAGGTCTTCAGGATTGGAAATGATGTGAAGGCACCTTTGCAGAAAAAAAGATATAAAACTTCAGTTTCAAATTTAAATCCTAATTCAGAATATGAAATCTGCTTGATAGGCATGTTTAAAGATTTTTCAAGCACTGGACTATTTAATTGTAAAACCATACATACTCATAATCAAAAACAAAAACATGCAATAGTTTTTGTGAATTATGATGTGGGTTCTCAAACAAGAAATCTTATAGATGAATGGATTAATGAAGTTAAAAAGACAGGAATTTCAGTTGAAAAACAAAATTTAAACCAAGAAACAAATGGAAATGATGTATATTCTTTACTTCGAACAAAATATGCAGAATCTAACCTATTATATACTGTCTTTATTGGTCAAGACCTTCCGATGCCTATGATTACATTACAAAATGAATGGTATAATTATGAAGAACCAATTCCTTTTTCATTTCCTCTTCGTTCTTTAACATTCGATACAACTAATCAAGATAGTGGGTTTTTCGGTCCTACAAATCCATTAAATGAAATAACTATTGCAGTAATAAAATATGATGATGAAACTAAACTAAACAATTATTTTCAAAGAGTAATTAATCATTACAAATCACCAAAAACGTATTCTGGAAAAATTTTATTAGCAGATGCTATGATTCCTGCAGAGTCAAGCATTAATAATTATAATTTTCAGAATATGGATTATTTTGGAGGAATTACTGATTATGGAAACGTGCAACAAGCAAACACATGGCAAACACAATATAAACAAAAATTAAAAGAAAATCATGATATCCTTGTAATTAATGCACATGGATCTCAAGAAACTCATTATCCTTGCGGGCAAGCATGCGTGCATTCTGAATTTATACGTGAAAATCCAACAAAAATTCCCTTCATAATCGCAGTTTCGTGTAATATCGGTTATTTTATGCAAGATAGTTCCCCCATGTTATCATACATTTTTGGAGGAGAATCATTAGCAGGTATTGGAAGCGAAGTTGTTTCTGTAGATGTTAATGGTATTCTGGCTAAACGTATGATTGGACAAATGTTGGCAGGTAAAAACATAGGTGATACGAGCAGAACGATGGGATTCACAGTAATAGGAGATCCATTTTTAAAATTGAATTAAGTTTCTTTCTCCTTAACAACAATCTCATGAATCTCTTTAATTAGATCTTCTGTTGTATTTTCTTCATTGATTATGGTATCTCTAATGAACGCACTGACTGATTTGTAACCTGCGACTTGAGCTTTGTTTTTTATTATTTCTTGCTGTAATGGTGTTACTTTAATCCTGATATCTCTTGTTAATGCCATTAAATAGCCCTCCGCAGTTTATCATAAATTTCAATAAGCTTTTTTTTGGTCTGAAAATTAGTTTTTAATATTCTATCGCGAACAAATGCACTTAAAGTATTGAAACCTTTAATTTGAGATCTGGTTTTTATGAAAGAATATTGTTCTTCAGTTACTCGCACTCTAAGTTCTTTTGTGTCTAGCATAATGGATTAAATGATTGCTTAAAACTTAAAATGAATCAGAGGGTTATTACCCCCTTTTCGACCCCCTTCAATTGTTTTTAGTTCTTTTTGTGTCTACGAAAGTCCGTGAGAAAATATAAGCAAAATCATCTCTATTAAGGATAACAAAATTTGCGAGGTGTTGCGAAATGGATGAAATACAAAAGTATGATGGGCAAAGAGAGTTTTCTGTAGATACTGTTTACAGAAAGCTTACAAGAGGCATTGACGGCGTGCCTAATAAAGAGGCTGTTGATGGTTTGCTTCAAGGAGCAGAACAAATGCGCAGAGGCATTGCACAGTTGATAGAAAGATTTTATCAGACTGCTGAAGATAAGCAGGCTTCAGTCATGGCTGAAAAAGCAGAAGTCTTTGAAGTATTATCTCAAGCAGTTATTGGTGCTGGAAGAGAGGGAGATCTTGAACAATACAATATTGCTTTACAGCAAGTTGTTGATGCAAGCATCCAATGCAAGGAAAGCGCTTCAAAGATGAAGCACATAAAGAACAGAGGCTTTGAAGGATATGATGCAAAAAGAGAACTTGCTGATTTCTTGAGAGAACTTGAGAGAGCTGTTGATACAAACTACGGCGGACGGAGGCTATTGCCAGGACAATGAGCAACAATAATCAGGGTTTGGAATTTAGTATCGCAGACTGTCAAGAAATAGAAAAAGAGTTCACTAGAAAAGCAGCGACTTTGACTAATTTTTTCACTAATAGAGCTATGAAAGCAGAAGCAGTCAAGCAAGTCATTTCCCGAGCAGACGACCATAACAAAGTAAAGATATTATATGATGCGGGAAAAAGAGAACCTGCAAAGAGACCTGGGAGAATCAAAAGAGCAGTAGTCACTGCAATTGTTACTGCTGGCCTGATGGGCGCATCTTATTTGGGAGCATTGACTTATTTTGGCAAGCAAGAATATGATGCAAGAATCCAAGGATTGACTGCTGAAAAAAATTTTGTTGCATTGCAAAAGAAAAGAGAAGGACAAAATAATCTTTTACTGCAAGAACGTGTTAATAATTTGCAGGAAGATTATGAACAGAGTCTTGAGACAATAAGTCAAGAGAAACAAAGAAATTCTCAAGCAAGAGAAAGAAATACTGCTCTGCAGAGAGATTATGAAACGCTTTCAGCAGAACAAACACAATTGCAACAAAATTATTCTGAACTCGAATCAGAACTTGAAAAGAAAAAGCAGGAAAATTCTGATTTAGAACAGAATGTTTCTGAATTAAGAGAAAACAGTTCAGTTCTTTCAGACAGAATAACAGAATTAAGCCAGTCAATCAGATCAAAAGATTCAGAAATGCTCAGATTAATTGAAGAACAAATAATTCAACGCACAAAAGTTCATGGAGAATACAAATGCAAAGGGCCTTTCAGTAATTTTGTTAGCAATTATGCAGAATTCTTTTTCGGCAGAACACCAACAGAGCAAGAAAAAAGTGTTCTTGAAGGAATTTTGAGAACTTATGTCAGGACTGACGGCAAAACTGTTGATGAAGCAATACAAAGCTGGGGCTGTAATACGATTATCTTGCGTTACAAGACCAAACCAGAAATCATAGATCCATAATTGCAGAGGTGGTAGGAGTGAGAAAGGCAAGATGCGTAGCTTGCAAACTACGCAAAAGAACGAGAGGCAGAATATTTTGCAAAGAGTGCATCGAAATGTTTCACCAAAAAATTGGAATTGAACCTGATGAAGAAGAATTCGAAGATCCTGAGTTTGAATTCATGAAAGAATTCAACAAGGAGGTTGATGAAGATGATGAGTAAAATAATCAAGTGGAATTTGGCGTTTACATTGTCATACTTAGTCTGTTCAGTTTTTATTTATTTAATTTCAAATGACACGCCAGAAACAATACCTGTGATACTGCTTATTTGTTTGATATTTAACGGAATCATAACTATTGTGATTATGCACAAGAACTTGAAAAAATCAATAATCAAGTCTTACGAAAAACAAGAAGGAGGTGGGAAAGAATATGAACAAGAAAATAATGATGAGACTATTGCAAGTGCTGAGCCTGCTAGTGATATTTGTAATGCCGATAATATCTACTAGTGCAAAAGCAGCAGATTTTAACCAAGGAATCAGCCAGGAAGATCAGGCACAGTTTGATGAAATGCTAAAACCAGTAATGAAAATATACAATCTAATAAAATATGCGGCGAGCTTTATTGCAGGAATAGTATTCTTGATTGCGGCAATAACTTTCATGACTTCAGGAGGCGATCCTAGAAAAAGAGATGTTGCCAAAAATACTGCGATGTATGTAGTGATAGGTCTTGTTGTTATCTGGGTAGCTCCGCTAGCAGTAAATTATATCCTGTGAGGTAAGATTATGAAGAAAATATTTGTTTTGTTAGTGTTAGCTCTCTTGCTAACATCAACATTTGTTATTGCAGACGAGGAAGATGATGAAGAACCTGTAGAAAATGAATGCGGTATTTTTAATCTTGGGAGTTGCATCACTCAAAAATTATTCGAGCATACTACTTCAATCATTAACGCGCCGATACAACCATTAATATCCTTAGTCAAGACATTACTATCAGAACCCGTAGTTGTTTCGGTCTTCAAATTCTTATGGCAAATAATGGCTTACATAATCTCCATATTTTATGCTTTACTGTTCCTATATATAGGATTTAATTTTATGACTTCTGGACATGATCCTGCAAAAAGAGATAATGCCAAGAAATGGCTAAAAAATATCATAATAATGATTGTTCTTATTCAAGCGTCTTATTTTCTTTATGATATTATAGTGCAGATAAGTGCAGTATTGACTAATGGAGTATTAGGACTGATTGATGATAGTTTTTTCCAATTGACTTTGAATAATCTAATCAATGCACCTCTGCAATTCTTTTTTGCAATACCTTATGTTTTCACTTTATTATTAACTTCTTTGCTCTTGATATTAAGATATGTCATTGTCTGCATGGGAGTTGCATTATTTCCAATAGGAATATTCCTTTACTTTGTTGAACCATTAAGAGGATATGGAAAACTAATACTAAATTTTTTAGGAATAAATATTTTCATAACATTCTTTTGCGCAATAATTCTTTTAGCATTCTCTAAACTGATTGATCTGACTATCTTTAGCAGTCTAAAAATCATGGTAATGATAAGCGCATTCTGGGCAGTCATATTCGTGATAATCTACTTCCTATTTTTCGCTTTACTAAAATCTGCTTTCAAAACAGGAGGCAAAATCAGCTCAGTCATAGTCAAATACGGAAAATATTTGATATAACAAAATAGCGAGCCATAGGCGACAACTACGGCTCAAGAGAACGAAGGTGTAATGTGCCCGATGACTAAGGGATAACTTTAATTCATGGATTTTTGTAAAATTTCTATTAAGTTTTTTCTTTTTTCTAAACTGCACTTAACAATCAAATAAAGAGAATCATTTCCAAAAATAATATGAATCACATAATCTTCAGTTCTAAAGAATTCATGCCTTCCAATCCAATCAGAATATTTGTTTGATAAAATTTCTGGCTCTGCATCTAAATGACTTTTTATTTCTAATTTATCAAGAAATAAAATTAAATTTTTGATATATTTTTCACTAGAAGAATAATCTATTTTAATCTTAAAATAGTTCTCTTCGTTATCATTAAATATACTAGGTATATTGGTCATACTACTTAAATACCGTTATTTCTTTTTAAAGGTTATGGTGAAAGATAATTGGTGCAACGGACCCAATGACTCAGAGATTACTTTTTTTATTTAATAAAATATTCAAGAATATGCGCCATAACCGTCTCTTTGTTCTAAACTAGCGATTATTTCTTTCCATCTTTCTGCGAATGTATCAAAACTAACTGATTTATTATGCATTAGAGTGCAAAGGCTTGCAGTAACATGACATAGTGGTCCAATCCGCATCATAACCTGTCCGTCTGGCAGTGATCTCACTGTTTTATCAATCTTCGCAATATTTTGTGTAAATACTCGAAAATCTTCCGGAAATTCTATTCTTTCTTTAACATAATCTATTGCATTTAATCTAAATTGATACTCTCTTTTTGGAGGATTAAACGCAAGCCGCCCCATAAACCCATCAAAAATTTTACTCTGCTCAACTCCTAATCCATCAAAAAATCCTTTTCTTTCAAGAAATCTTCTTAATAATACATAAGTAACATCAGTATCTTTAATTCCATACCCTTCACTATGCCAAGTTGATTCTCCGAAAGAATATGCATCCAGAAAATCTGAAAGACCTATTAAATCATCTCGTTGATCAAGAGAGGGCAATCTATTATAACGAGCATTAAATAAATCTTCAGCAGTACTTACTACTTCAGTTATTGCACTCATTGCATCTTCAATACTCAGCTTCCTCTGTAAATCAGCCATTTAAGTATATAGCTAAGAACGGTATTTAAAGCTTAGGTATGGCTCAAGAGAAAAAGGTGTAACATGCCCAACGACTAAGAGATTACTTTTGGGAATTTAACACCGATTATGTGCAATTTTTGAGTTGGCCTAATTAGAATCAGCAAGAAGATTTTGTAATGTTTGAAAGATGGCCCCTTTCTCTTTTAATTCTTTGATAGTATTGATACGATTTTCTTTTTCATCTCCCCCTGTTGCAATGCAATCCTCAATTACAATAACTTCAAATCCCTCATTCAAAGCATCCAATACTGTTTCTTTTACACAATATTCTGTCAAAACACCCATTATAATAACGCTTTTAATCTCATTTCTATTAAGAAAATTTGCATATTCTTTATTTGAAAAAGCACTTAAATCATTTTTTAAAATTACTTTTGATGCAAATTTTCTATCTAATATAAGATTACATCCCTTAGACCCCTTGACACAAATTGTTTTGTTATCTCCAAATTGCTTATCTTTAAATTCTGAGATAACATATATAATTGGATACTTTTCATTTAAAGTCGGAAGAAAATTTTTTATCTTTCTTGTAATTTTATTTATTGGAGCCATCTCATGTGATTTATTTGCATAATATCCTTCTGAAGAAACAAAATCTTCTTGCATATCAATAATTGTTAAACAATATTTTTTCTCCATAGTATTCTGAAAAATTTTGTTTAATATAAAAATCTTGCTAAAAAATTCTAGGAGGTAATCAAAATGGCATATGAAATCCCGCAAAAACTGGAATATCATGAAAAGATTATGTTTGGTTTGACTTTTAGTCAGTTAGGTTATTTTTTTGGTTTTGGAGCTGTTGGATTATTCTTATTTTTTAAACTTCCATTGTCTGTGGTAGTTATCATTGATTCTTTGCTTGCTTTTTTAGCGGTTTTGTTCATGTTTTTTGATTTAGGAACCAAGATAAGAGATTATTTTGCGTGGAGAAAGTTCAGAGATGCGTATGGAACTTATAAAATCAAGAAATTTTTCAGTTTCAAAGAAATAAAAAAGGATTTTATCATAACAAATAACAAAAAAGTTGCGGTTATAAAAATAACTCCTATAAATTTTAGCATAAAATCTTCTGGAGTTCAAGAATCTATAATAGGTATTTTTCAGAAATTCCTGAATAGCATTGAATTTCCTATTCAAATAGTCATGAATACTGATACTATTGATTTAAAGGATTATTTTAAAGATATGACTTTGAGAAATAAGGATTATGCTGATTTGTTTGCTTCTCATAAGAAATTTTTGGAAAGTGTTGTTAGTAATAAAGGCATTATGAATCGTTCTTTCTATATCGTGATTCCAGAACTGCATAATATAGACATACAGATTAAATTATGCGAAGAAAAGCTGAAGAATCTTAATCTGGCATACAAGAGAGTTAAAGGAAAAGAACTTAAAAATGTATTGGCAAAATTTTTCTTTGCCAAAGGCAAAAAAATTTTGCCTGAAACAGTTGTTAATGAAAAGAATTGCATAAGGATTAATGATGTATATAATAGAGTAATTTATGCTCATGGCTATCCAAGAGTTGTGGAAGCAGGATTTCTTGATAAGATAATAAGCAGTTTAGGAAATTTTGACATAAGCATACACATCAATCCATATCCTATAGAAACAATGCTAATAAACTTAAATAAAGAACTACAGAAACAAAGAGCAGATTTATTCTCACAAGAGCAAAAAGGGATAATCAATCCAAGCTTGGAAATTAAGTTTAGTGATACTAAGAAAATTCTTGAGGACCTGCAAAAGGGCCATCACAAATTGTTTAACGTAGGATTATACGTTAACTGTAAAGCTAAGACTCTGGAGGAGCTGGACCTCTTAACCAAAAAGGTAGAGTCTGAATTGAATTCTATACTCGTAATCCCCCGAGTGGCGAGTTACAGGATGGCCCAAGGTCTCAAGAGCGTATCTCCTTTAGGAATAGATGAGCTTCAAAAGAACAGAAATGTAACAACAGAAGCGCTAAGTGCCTTTTTTCCATTTACTAGCCCTTTCTTGCAGGTTGATGAAAGCGGTGTCTGGCTGGGCTTGAACAAGAATAATATTCCTATAATAAGGGATGTTTTCAAGCTCAGCAATCCAAATGGAGTAATCTTAGCACAAAGTGGCGGAGGAAAAAGCTATTTTGCAAAACTTTTGATAGCAAGATACTTATTAAATGGTGTTAAAGTAATGGTCATTGACCCTCAAGGAGAATATGCAGATCTTGTAGAACATTTTGGCGGTCAAAGGGTGGACTTGAGCATGAATTCTAAGACAATGATTAATCCTTTAGACTTGATGGGGCATGATTATACAGAAAAAAGATTGTCCTTGATGGATTTGATGCCTGTAATGCTTGGAGAGCTTACAGAACCGCAAAAAAGCTTCTTAGACAAGGCCTTGACATTAGCGTATTCAAGCAAAGACATAACAGAAGATAGGAAATCCTGGAAAAACAAGCCCCCTATTTTGTCTTATGTTGTAAAAGTATTGCAAGACATGGAAAAAAAAGCAATAACTTTTGAAAAAACAAGCATAAGAAGCCTAATCAACAGGCTTTCAATGTATTCTGATGGAGTATTCAGTTTCTTAAACACTCAAACAAATATTGATTTTAATAATAATTTTGTCTGCTTTGATATAGGGGGAATGCCTAAGCAGGTCAAGCCAGTAATCATGTTTCTTGTTCTTGATTATGTCTATATGAAAATGAGAAAAAGCTTGGACAGAAAATTATTGATTATTGATGAAGCCTGGAGCTTGTTATCAAGAACAGAAGATGCAAGTTATATCTTTGAAATAGTTAAGACTTGCAGAAAATTCAATCTAGGATTATTGCTGATTAATCAAGAAGTAGAAGGTTTGCTGACTTCTGAAGCAGGAAAGTCAGTTCTGGCAAATTCTGCTTATACTCTGTTAATGAGGCAGAAGCCAGCTGTAATAGATTCAGTTGTAAAGACATTCCACTTGTCTGAACATGAAAAGAATTATTTGCTTACAGCAGATCCTGGAAATGGAATCTTGATTTTAGGAACAGAACATCAGGAGCTTAAAGTAATTGCATCACCAAAAGAGCATGAAATAATTACAACTAATCCTGAAGAAACAAAAGCTGTAAATGAAGAAACAGAAGTAAAAGACATTAACATAGATTTGGATTTGAACAAGCCATATTATCTGAAAAGCAAATTAACACTGGAAGAAGGAAACTATCTGGTTAATCATGGCTATGAACTTTCAATGAATGGAGCAATCGGAGACAACAGAGGAAGCATGTACTATGTCAAGAAGAACGGAACAGAAAGTTTGAGACACATCTTCCTAGTCCATAACATCGTAGATTACATCAAGAAGTTTACAAAGAAAGTTGAAGTGTTCCAGGAAGTAAAGCCAGATATAGTTTTCAAAAACAAGAAAGGAGAAGAGGTAGCAATAGAAGTAGAAACAGGAATCGAGTTTGATATAAACAGAAAAAGGATTCAGAAAAAGATTTTCAGGCTGGATAAAGAGTACAAAAACAGATGGCACTTGGTTTTAGTAGACGCAAAAATCAAGCAAAAATACAAAATTTACGGCAAGGAGATGTACACCAGAAATGATATTCCTCGTCTAATAAACCCTTATTTTCAACGTAATAAAAGTACTAAATATGATAAAAAAGATAAGGGTTTTAAACGCCCTGTTAAGCGCAAAAAAGCCAAAACATGCCCTGTTTCAAAAAAATAAGGGTTTTTGCTTTTTTTCTTTTTCTTGTTCTAAAATGATAACATTTATTAATACATGTTAATATTTGTAGTCTAAAAGAGGGTTATTTATGGATACTAAGAATGTTACATTAAAGGTTAATTCTAAGATTTATGAAGATTATCGAAAGTTTTGCAGGAAGAAGGGCTTAGTTGCTTCTAGACAATTTGAAATAATGATGGAAGACCAGATGAAGGAGGCGAAAAAATGAAACTTATGGAAGAATTACAATCAGTTCTAAAAAAAGATGAGAGATTAGTTTCTGATGACCAACTCTTAAAAAATAAAATTGTGGAATTAGGTCTCAAATTAGATAAGGATTTGATAAAACTACTTTCAGCTAATAAAAAAATAAAAGAGCATTTTTTTACTGAAATAGATAAAACATTGGTTTTTGATAAAGAAAAATTTATGAAATTTATCGATAATAAAGAATTCCTTCCAGATTCATATACTGCTTTTAAAAATAAGATAGGATTAACTGTAGATAAAAGGTATCTATCAAAAAATAAAGAAGTTGTTTTATCTTGGCCATATAAAGATTGTATCTTAGAAGGCGGACAAGAAAAAGAAAAAGAGAAAAGAAATGAAATTTTCCATAATGAAATTCTTGCTCCTGATGAAATAGATAGACTATTAGAACCCAAAGTTTTTACTAATTTCAAGAGGATTGATACAAAAGGAGAACACAAGGTTTCTGACATAAAGCCCTATGATAATTTAATAATTAATGGTAACAATTTGCTTGCTCTACACTCATTAAAGAAGAAATATGCAGAAAAAATTAAATTGATCTACATTGACCCACCTTATAATACAGGGGGAGCCAATGAGATTTTCACATATAATAATAATTTTAATCATTCTACTTGGCTCACATTTATGAGAAATAGATTAGAAATAGCAAAAGAACTTTTAAGAAAAGATGGTTTTGTTGCAATAACTATCGACCATGTAGAATTGTTTTATTTAGGAGTTTTAGCAGATGAAATTTTTGGTGAAGAAAATAGGGCAGGAATTGTCACAATTATAATCAACCCAAAGGGTAGGCAAAATCCACGCTATTTTAGTGCAATTGGAGAGTACATGCTTATATATGCTAAAGATTCAAGCATAGGGAGATTTAATAATGTTGTTTTAGATGAAGAAGTTGCAGCTACTTTTAATCTAGAAGATGAAAAAGGCAAATATCGTTGGGAGAATTTCATAAATGCAAGAACAAGAACATTAAGAAAGAATAGACCAAATCATTGGTATCCTATTTATGTTAGTAAAGATTTGAAAACAATAAGTTTGGAACCCCTTAAAGATTCTCATAAAATATTGCCAATAGCAGCAAATAAAGAATATTCTTGGAAATTGATTAAATCTTCTTTCAAAAAAATATTAGAAGAAGAACCAGATTATTTTAGTGCTTCTCTTGAAAAAGGCAAAGTAAATATTTTGCATAAATTTAGAGAACAACAAAGAATTAATAATGTTTGGACAGATTCCAAATATTTTGCGGAGTTTCATGGAACCCTTCTTCTAAAGAAGATGTTAGGAGAAAATATTTTTAGTTACCCAAAATCACTATATTCTGTAAAGGATACAATAAAATTAATTACGAAAGAAGACGATATTATTTTGGACTTCTTTGCTGGCTCTGGGACTACTGGGCACGCAACCTTAGAATTAAATAGAGAAGACGGAGGAAACAGGCAGTTTATATTAGTAGAGCAACTAAATGAACATATCAAAGTCATAAATAAGAGAATGAAAATATTGATAGATGAATTTAAGAAACAAAAAGAACAAAAGGATGTCAGTTTTATTTATTGTGAGATAAAAGAACTGAATGAAGAGTTTATTCAACAAATTAAAAAGAGTAAAGACACAAAAGAAATTCTTAAGGTTTGGGAAGAAATGAAAAAACACGCTTTCTTGAGCTATAGAGTTAACGAAAAACTATTTGATGAAAACATCAAAGAGTTTAAGGTATTATCTGTTGATGAGCAAAAGAAACTTCTTATTAATTGCTTGGATACGAATAACTTATACGTTAATCTTAGCGAAATGGAAGATGAGCAATATAAAGTATCTAAAGATGACAAGGATCTAAACAAGAAGTTTTATGGGGGCTTGTAAATGCCTACTTTGAAAGAAACATATGATGTATTATCACAACAAAATCTAGTCCCTAAAGAGATTCCTGATTTTATCTTAGATAACTTAAATCAGAATCTTAAACTAAGAGAATATCAAAAAGAGGCAATCTCTAGATTTATTCATTATTTGGACCAGAATCCAAATAGAATAAAACCTTCTCAACTATTATTCCACATGGCTACTGGAAGCGGAAAAACTCTTTTAATGGCAGCGAATATTCTATACTTATATAATAGTGGATATAGAAATTTTCTATTTTTTGTAAATAGTACCAATATCATTGAGAAAACAAGAGAAAATTTCTTAAATCCCTTATCGGCAAAGTACCTGTTTAATGAGAAAATTAAGTTTAATGACAAAGAGATTAGAATTAATGAAGTTGAGAACTTTGAGGCGTCAGTTAAAGATGATATTAATATAAATTTTACAACAATCCAAGGATTGCATAGCTCAATGACTACCCATAGAGAGAATTGTTTAACATTTGAAGATTTCAAGGACAAAAGAATAGTAATCATTTCTGACGAAGCCCACCATATTAATACTTGGACAAAAAGTAATCTCGCTAAAGATGAAGAATTAGCTAAAACAACGTGGGAACATACTGTAAATAATCTTTTTAATTCCAATACAGAGAATGTAATGCTTGAATACACTGCCACCGTTGACTTAGATGATAGTTCAATAAGGGAAAAATATGAGAACAAAATACTTTATGAATATTCTTTAAAACAATTTAGACAAGATGGCTATTCAAAGGAAGTTAAAGTATTACAAGCAGATTTATCAAATATTGATAGAGCATTACAAGCAATTCTCTTAAGTCAATATAGGAGAAAAATTGCTGAGAAATATAAATTACATCTTAAACCAGTAATTCTGTTCAAATCAAAAACAATTAAAGAATCTGAAGAGTTTGAGGAAGAATTTTATGATACAATCAGAAATCTAAAAGTTGCAGATATTAAAAGATTAAGACCTTCAACAAATGGAAATGTATTAAGAAAGGCTTTTGACTATTTTGATAGCCATAAAATAAGCTATGATAATTTGGTCACTGAGCTAAAGGAGGATTTTTCAGAAGAAAAATGTATGCTTTTGGATTCAAATAATATTAATGAAGAAAAACAATTAAAACTGAATTCTCTTGAAGACAAGAATAATGAAGTTAGAGCCATATTTGCTGTTAATATGCTTAATGAAGGATGGGATGTATTAAATTTATTTGATATAGTTAGATTATATGATACGAGAGATTCAAAAGGAAATCGTCCTGGCAAAACGACCATACAAGAGGCACAACTAATAGGGCGTGGAGCAAGATACTATCCATTTAAAATAAAAAAAGAAAATAATATTTTTCAGAGAAAATATGACCAAGAACCTGAAAATGATTTGAAAATTATTGAAGAATTATATTATCATAGTTCTCATAATCCAAGATATATCCAAGAGTTGAAAATTGCATTAAGGGATACGGGCATTATGCCTCCACAAGAACCTAAAGAAATACTCTTGAAAGTGAAAGATAGCATAAAACAAACAGAATTTTGGAAGAAAGGCTTTATATTTATTAATAAAAAAGTTGAAACAGATAGATCTAAAATTAAAGATATAACTGACCTTGATGTATCTAAAACATATAAACATAGTTTGAGGACAGGTTTTACACAAGTTAAAACAATATTTGCTGAAGAGTTAAATGGGGAGCAAGATAGAATGACAAGGTCATTTAGTCTATCAAAGTTTAATGATTCTATCTTAAGAAAAGCTATGTCTAAAAATGATTTCTATAAATTTGACAGCTTACAAAAATATTTTCCTAAGCTAAATTCATCCAAAGATTTCTTAAAATCCTTGAAACAACTAAAGGTAGATATAAGAAGTTCGAAAAGAAGATTGGATAATCTTAGCCCGGATGATAAACTAGATGTTTGTTTAGATATCTTAGGCCAATTAGAAGGGGAGATTAAAACAGGTTACACGGAGTATCAGGGTACTAAGCTATTTGTACAAAACAAAATAAAAGAATTAGTTGAAGATAAACAACTTACTATCAATGTTGGTGATTTTTCAGACCAAGAATATGGAATAGAGATGAGTAAAACGACTAAAGATGATTTGAGACTCAATTTGAATGATAAAGATTGGTATATTTATGATGAAAATTATGGGACTTCTGAAGAAAAACATTTTATACAATTTATTAATGGAGCTTTAAAGTCATTAGAGAATAAATACTCTGAGATTTATCTTCTAAGAAATGCTAATTTATTCAAAATTTATAGGTTTTCTGATGGTAAACCTATGGAACCTGATTTTGTATTATTCTTAAAAGAGAAGGATAAAAAAAAGGTGATACAATATCAGATATTTGTAGAACCAAAAGGAAGTCATTTATTGAAAACGGATCAATGGAAAGAGGATTTCTTAAAAGAAATCGAAGATAATCACGAATTAGAAGTTCTTGCAGAAAATAAAAAATTTAGGTTATTAGGTATGCCTTTTTATAATGAAGAATCCAAAACCAATTTTATAAATGTATTTAATGAAAAATTAGATTTGAGCTAATTCTAAAATGAAACTAACAAAATCCCTATACATGAAAGGATGGCAATGCCCTAGATTATTATGGCTTGCTGCCAGGAAACTTCTTCCAGAGCCATCTCTTGCAGATAAGATGAAGATGGAGCAAGGAGGAATATTTGAAGAATATGCTCACAAACTATTCCCAGAAGGCATTAATCTAGCTGGAATGGAATATAAAGAAAACTTAGAAAAAACAAAGCAGTCAATCAAAGAAAAGAAAACTATCTTTGAAGCAGGAATCGAATTTGATGATCTATTCTTGAGAGCAGACGTTCTACAGCCAGACAAAGACGGATGGAATCTTATAGAGATAAAAGCTTCAACAAAAGTTAAGCCAGAACATATCCCTGATCTAGCTTTCCAAAAATATGTATGTGAAAAAGCAGGATTGAAGATAAACAGGACTTTTGTTATAATCTTAAATAAAGAATTTATAAAAGATGGGGAAATCGACCCTAAAGAATTATCAACAATAGAAGAAGTGACTGAAAAAGTAAATTTGGTTGATGATATAGAGAAAAACACCAAACTTTTCTTAAAGATAATGAACCAAAAAACAGAGCCTGATATGATCATCTCTATGCAATGCGGAAAGCCAAGAGAATGTGCTTTAAAACAAGAATGCTGGGGAACTCTGCCAGAAAACAATGTTTTGCAGTTTACAAACTGGAGGATGTACTGGAAATTATTAGAGCAGGGAATAACAGATATTAAAGACACCCCTGAAGATATCCCATTAAAGCCCAAGGATGAAGTTATTTTTGAATCAGTCACAAAAAATAGAGTTTATGTTTCAAAAGAGCATATTAAACATTTCCTAAATTCTTTACACTACCCTTTGTATCATCTGGATTTTGAAACGTTTGATACTGCTGTACCAATATTTGATAAATCAAGACCTTGGCAGAAGATACCTTTCCAATATTCTTTACATATCGAGCAGGCGGACGGAAAAACAGACCATTTTGAGTTTTTGGCAGAGGACGGCAAAGATCCAAGACCGGGGCTTCTTAAAAATCTAAAAGAACAGATGAAAGGAGAAGGAAGTGTAATTGTATTTAATAAATCATTTGAAGTGGGCAGACTTCAGGAGCTGATGACAGATTTCCCAGAGCATAAGGATTGGATACAGGACGTTCTTGACAGGATAGTGGATTTAGCAATTCCATTCCAGAATTATCATTATTATAATCCTTCACAAAAAGGAAAATACTCTATAAAAAAGGTTCTTCCAGCAATTACCGGAAAAAGTTATGACAATTTAGACATTTCGGGTGGTGGAGAGGCAAGTGCCCAATATTTCTACAGCCATATAGAACACAAATTAAAGAACAAAGAAGAAATAAGAAAAAATCTGCTTAAATACTGTTGTTTAGATACAGAAGGCATGATTTGGATAATAAATAAATTAAAAAGATTAGCAGGAGGAAAATAAAATGGGAGTCTCTTACAAGAATATATGGTCATTAAATACAGATGAAGCAGTTGTTACAGGAAAATTGAGGGGTGCAACACCAAAGAACATTGAAGTTTTCATTCCTGTTAATGCTCAGATGAAAGATATTGATTTAATGCTGATAAATACAACAAATAAAAAATTTAAAACTATTCAAGTCAAAGGAAGCAGAGCTTATGAACCTAAGAAAAAGGAAATGGAGAGGTATGGGGAAGGTTCAACAGGCTGGTTTTTCTTAGAAAAGAAAATAATTCATAGATGTTCTGCTGATTATTTTATATTCTTAGTATATGCTATATCTGAGGACAAGGAGAAAGGAAGAAGAAAAATTTCTCCTCATATAATCACTATCCCAACAGGAGAATTGATTAAGTTATGTAAAAAATACAAGAAACCACATCCAAGCAGATACAGTTTCTATTTTTGGGTTAACCCTAAAAAGAAAACTGCTACAGAATGGCGTGATAAAGAATATGATGTTACTCAATATCTTGATAAGAAAGGACTTAGTAAGTTAATGGAAGAAATAAAATAAAAAATTAATTAGTTAAGCCTAGTTTCTCTTCTATCTCCTTGTAGTGCTTTCTAATTGTAATCTCTATAACTCCGACTACTGCTGAAATCTCCCTTTGTGTTTTAGGTTCATTGTTTAGTTTGCAGCCTAAGTAAATTGCAGCAGCTATCACTGATTCAGGATGTCTGCCTGTAAAGAGATTAGTTTTCTTTATCTTTTCAACTAGTTCCATAATCTTAGTTATTGTTTTTGGACTTACATCTAGCTGAGCAGCATATCTATGTGCATAATCTACAGGGTCTGATGGTCTAATCTTTAATCCTAGTTTGTCCTTCATTAGCTTATATGCTTTCAGCAAATCCTTCTTTTTTGTCTGTGTAGCATATTCTATTAACTCTTTTGGAGTCTTAGGCATTTCACACATCTTACAAGCTGCATAAAGGCATGCATATTTTAGACTGGCATTATCCCTTCCTACACTTAAATCTCTATAAATTGCTTCTTTATAGAGCCTGAATGCGTCGCTGACTATATACTTGGGCAAGTTCATTTTTGAAGCTATGAAATTAATGCTTTTTCTTGCCTTCATTACGTTCTTCTCTTTTGAGCTGAGCATCCAAGAGGCTTTTACTATTGCGCCGTCTGGCATAAATCCTCCTGCTTTAATGCTCCCAGGAGAATGTGATATTCTGCCCTCTGGTAAAACCTCATGCTTTTCAGGGAGCAGATCCTCTATAATAAGGCCGCATTCATTACAAAAATTCTCTCCCTTTTCATAATCCAGAGTTATATCTTCGCTTCCACAGTCAGGGCATTTCATTCTCTTACCTCCTTCAAAAGAGAGCTTGCGCTGTTTAGAGGCTCTTCTTTTGTGAAGTAGAGCAGGACAGGCATAACGTCGCCTTGAATAAGCTCTTTTGTTCTTTCCAGAAGCTTTTCTTTGCTTAAGCACAGCTCCATTATGTATCTTGCTTCCGGACTTAACAGGTCTCTTATTGGCTTTTTCAGGTCTATTCTCTGCCTGTTGTCGCTCCAAAACACCTTTCCTCCTACGAATATCACTTTCTTTAGAGTTGGTATTGGTTTTACGACCATTTTTCCATTCTCCTGTTTTTAGTTGATTTGGCATTTTCACCCCGGGTAAAAATAAAAAATAGTTTTTCGATTAGTTTGTAGTTATTGTAGTGACAGTAATTTTTGCGAGCAGTTTGGTATTACCTTACTGCCCAAGGGAAGATTCTGTCATCTAAGCAGACATTCAAGAACTTCATTGGTTTTATATGATACATTTTTTCCATCCCCTTATAATAATATAAGTCATCATTATTTATAAAGGTATGCAAATCTCAGCGGAGAGCTTCCGAAATTTATGGGTACAAAAAAGGGTACAAAATTGTTATCAATTTTTTGTCCTAAGAGGATATATTGTTTCATGACTTCTATATCTATGGTGTTAAACATGGAAAATATGCTTCAACCCTGGAATGAAAAAATAGAATGTGAAGGTAAAGTGACCTATCACGAGGCTATTGGGGCATGGAATACAATCAGGATCAAAAGAATATTCCTTGACCAATTCCCTCTGCTTAGAGATAAGCAAGCAAATATCAAATTCAAGCTGGAATATTATGGCACTCCTGAAAAATTAGCAGAAGCAGTAGCTAAAATTACAGAGCAGAAAAAAGGAATGCCTATGTTCTTGTATTTGTACAGGGAATAATTTTTCTTTTTATTTTTGCAGGAGTAGAGTAACTAGGCATCTCACTGGTCTGATTTGCCAGCTATTGCAGGTTCAAATCCTGCCTCCTGCATATTTATTCCATTGGTTTGTTCTGTTTCACAATTCCAGCCATCATCTTCATCATCATTACCATCATTTCTTTTTCGTCAACATTGGCAGCAAACATATTCATTTGAGGCATTTGCTGTACTTGTGGCTGTTGAGGCACTATTTCTTTCTTCGGCAAGTCCTCGAATACCCTCCTGACTACATCTTTCTTTCTCTCGTAGCTTACGTGAGTATAGATTTGTGTTGCCTGGATGCTTGTATGTCCTAATAACGCCTGAATATCTCTGATATCGACGTTGTTGTTCAAAAGATGTGTAGCATAGCTGTGTCTAAGCGTATGGAATCTGTACTTTTTTCTGGTCCTTCCTGTTTTGTCTTTGTAAGCTTTGTAATCAAGTCCAGCTTTCTCTAATGCTGTGGTAAAATATTGTGACATCTGTCTTGTGCATACATGATCCGTTGCCTGAACTCTTGAAGGGAACATATATTCTTCATTCTTGTAAATCTCAAGATGAGCTTCAAGAACTTCTTTTAGCTGCAAAGGGATTGGAATTATTCTATCCTTGCAGAATTTTCCCTGTACAACTTTCAAAGTCATCTTATTAAGATTTACGTCCTGTAGTCTCAAGTTACAGACTTCACTAATTCTCATACCGCAGAAGAATCCAAGCAGACAGCCAACAAAGTATTTGGGGTTGCTCATCTGCTCAAATAACTTCTCAAGCATTTCGGGTTCCAAAACATCAGGTATTTTTAATGGCATTTTACCAACCCCCTTATAGCTTTCATTCCCTGCTCAAAGATTGTATTCTCCAATTCAATCCTTTTCCTGTAATCCTCATCAGAAGCCATTTTCATAGCCTTGTGAGTGCTTATTTTCCGTCCATACAGCCTTTTTTTGACATGCACTGGCAAGAGCGACATTTTGACATACTTGTACGCTGTATTTGCATTTATGCCCTTGCTCATAAGCATGCTCAGAACTGCTCTGACCTCATCTGAAGCCGTTTTAGTAACGCCCTTATCAAAACTATTGGCTTTGCTAAAAAGACTCAAAATTTCCCTATCTGTGCAGTCCCTGCCTAGGCAGTTTTTTACCATCTGCCTTAGCATGTCTGCTTTCTGAAAAATGTTTTTTTTCATTCCAAACATCTTAGGTTCCTCCTTGTTAATATAGGGTCTGGATACTTCTTTTGTGCATATTTTTGTCAAAATTATGCAACTATTTTTTTCGGAATAAACCTATGCAACTGTGTGGCAAACCCTATACTATTGTAGCAGAACATAGCACCAATCGGTTTGGGACTGACAAATTGAACTTCCGATATTTATTCTTCTAAGACTTCAACAAGCTCAGTCCCAATTCGGTTAAATTCTTTGTCTCTGCTTTTTCTAATGCTTAAATTTGGTGCGAATCTGCAAGACGTAATTTTTTGCTTCTCTTATAATGTTACTCTCATCACTGTCGTCAATGTTCCTTGCATACTCGACTATAAAGCGCTTCACCTATATAAATACTGCTCTAAAAAACGGAATATCAGGAGAGGCACTAAAATCAAGAAGCAGAGTATTTGGAAGAGAATTCTGAAAATCTACGGAAAGTTTCAATAAGATTTAAATTAGTCTAGCTATTGTTGATTTATTATATGAGAGAGTTAAAAACATTCATTCAAAATTTGAAAAATCAGGGAGAACAGTTAATTAATCAAATTCCTCTCAAAAAGCATTTTAAGGAACAAGAAAAATTGATAAAAAAACAGTATCAACGACCTCTTGCCAGCGAAGGGAGGCGTTTAATTAGTGTAGGAGCAGGGGAACTTGCAACTTCTATATTTGGGGGTGGCAAAGGGTTCGTTAAGAAACTGGCATTGGATTCTCTTAAACAAGAACAAGATAGACAAATAAACCAGGAGGTACAGAGAGTTTGGGACACTTTTAATCAAAAAAGGAGGGAATTGGAGGAAGGCTACAAAGCCTGGTTTTCTTCAGCTGAAGAGGCTATTAAATCAATCAACTCTACTCGATGCTTCAAAAAACTAAGGGAATCCAAGCAAAAAGCTAAACTTGAAACAAAAATAAGGTCCGCTATTTCTGCTCTTGATTTTGCTTTAGATTTTCTTGATGAACCCGGGCACATAAAGAAAGTAGCTTTAATCAAAGCAGGGGAGCCCCTTAAAGGCAGAGATATGATAAGGGGATTCTTGGAAGGGGCAAAGAAATATATCAAGATTCAAGAGCCATATCCAAATGTAGAACTGCTTCGGCTATTAGATGGCTTGCCTTCTTCTGTAGAAGTGCAACTTCTCTTAGGACCTTTTGGGAAGAACCCAACTCTCTTCAAAAGAGAATTAGAACTTCTTAGGAAATCGGGTATGGGAATTAAAGTATTTTCAATAAATGCAAGGATGTCAGCTCCTTTTCATGATAGATTTATGATTCATGAGACAGGGGCAATAAGTCTTGGAACCTCAGTTCAAGGTATAGGTTTGCGTGACAGCGCAATCAATGAACTTTCAGAGTGGAAAGAAATAGAAAGAAGGTTTGATGAATACTTCAATTCTTCAATAATTTCACACAGGGGCAGTGGTTGCAAAAAGAACCGCTTATAACCCTTATAAATAGAAAATTTTATATCTACACGCCCGTTCTTTATCACTATGTTGGGGGAAATATATATAGCATCTGCACTTGCAATTTTCCTAGCTATATTTGGGTGGAGTGAAAAGATATTTGGACTCTCAAGCAAGCATATCCAGTCAATTCTAGCTTTTTGTGAGAAAGCCAAGATGAGCTATAAAAATTATCTTGAACTTATGAGATTAATTTCAAGCGATAAGACTGCGCATCCTGGTAAATTTCAAAAGAAACTCATCAGCTTGCTCAAAGGTAGTGCCATAAAAGGTAAAGACAAGAGCATAATGAAAAAGCTGAAAGAAAACAGCGTCAATCTTGGAAAGCTTGAAAAGCAGAATCGAAACAAAAAAATTTATTTCATTGTGCTTTTCTTATTCTTGTTTATAGCGGGCTCTGCACTTGTCCTATTAGAAAACTTTGGACTATATCAACTTGAGTCTTTCATAATATCTCAGGCGGTTTTGTTCATTATAATCCTTTTTGGAGTGAGTATATATACTGATATAACCAATGCAGAATCTAAGATACAAGCAAATCTCATAATTCTTACAACCGAAATTGGAGATAATCAAAGTGGGCGGTAGAAAATCATACAAAACTAGCAATCTTATTGGGGGTTCTAAACCTGTGAAAAAGGCAGTTAGCAACCTTAAAGACTTCTTAGAAAAAGACAACATAAATAAGGTTGGAGAAAGTGCGTTTAGGGTTTATTCTGAGGCAAAAAAGCCGTTGCAGTATACAGCTTATGCAGAGAAACTTACCCCTACTTTAATTCGCAGGTATTCTGAACTCAAATCAGAAAAAAATGACCATAAGCTTAGACGAGAGATATCTAAATCGTGGTCTACGGTTAAAGAGTCTAATAAAATCTCTGTTCCAAAGGAAGTTGATAGGGTCGTTGTAGAAAATGCTTTAAAATTCTTAAGAGGTGGTAGCCGTGGATAACACAGCTGCTACCTATAAACAACTTAGGGAATGGTTTGAATTTGCTAAAGATAATATCAAGTCTATGCTTACTCAGATATTGAATTCAAAAGAATTGACTGGACCTTTAGGCAAGATTTCACCATCCAATAGAAGAACCTTCCAGAGAGACATTGATAATCTCGTTGACCATGCTATTGACAAGGAGATAAACTACTATATTCAAAAATATAAGGTAAAATCAAAGGAGGATTACGCCAATATTCTTGATAAGCTTTCAGCAGAACAAATACTTGAAATTAAATCAAAGTGCTGCCAAGAGGTTATTGCTGAGTTAAATGAGAAAAATGCCAAGTAGACTATTTTCTGGTTCAGATAGGATGGCTTTTGTCTGGAAGAATGCCGAAGCAGCTACACTGTATTCAATCGCAAACAGTGTTTATATTTTAGAAAATAAAATAAAAAATGAAGAAACATTTCCAAAATCATTGATTGTCGACGTTTATATTGATATGGGTAAGAATACTGCCGACCTCGTCAAAAAGATGCTTAACATACTTATTCAAGATGTTTTGTGTGAAGATATCCAATTTATATTAAATAAGAAAGCACTTCCTAATGTAAAAGGGGATAGAAAATTTGATTCTTGCGAAACAATCTGTTTATTTTCAGGAGGGATTGACAGTTCAATTGGAATCCTAGAGTCTCTTGCCAAATTCAAGAAAATAATTGGATTGTATGTGGCTCACAGATATACTGGTAAGATAGATAACAAAGTTGAAAATTTAAATAAATTATTGTTAAAACCCTCAAATATCAATCTAGAAAAGTTTATGGCTCCTGAATGGAGGAGGGGGTATTCTCAGACAAGAGGATTTGTGTACATATTGTATGCAGGAATTCTTTCATTATTATCTGACGCTAAAAGAGTAATTGTATCTGAATGTGGTCAGACAATGTTTCAGCCCAAATTTGCACCTTTAGATACTATTACTTACACCACTCATCCTTATGTACTCCAGATAGCAAAAACTATAATCAAGTTCATAATAGGTAGGGATATTCAAATTATAATCCCTTTTGAGGACTTTACAAAGTCTGAGCTAATACAAGTAAGACCAGATGATTCTCTTTTGTCCAAAACTCATTCATGTATAACAGGTAGATGGAAAGGTAATTGTGGGAAGTGTTATGCTTGTATAACTAGGATGATTGGCAGTGTCAATAATGGTTTGTCTCTTTCCTATTTTAAAGACAATGTCTTTGCAATACCTGATGATGAAGACCTTAATGCTCTCCTGAATTTCTGCTTTAATTTTGTTTATAATCCTAAAGACTTAGATTTTTGGTCATTTCGTTCAATAGAACATTTTGGCAAAAGTGAGCTTTTTGAAAGGGTATCTGCAGAGGCATTCCTTGCTTTATCTATTCTTAGAGATAAAGGAATATTGCATGCAAACTATGAGTTTATCTTAGACGAATATGAAGAATTGAGGATAAATAAAAGAAAAGAAGAACTTAAAAAATCAAAACAACCCGACTTCAGTAAAGAAGTCTCTCTTTATAAGATAACATAATCTTTCTTTTAATAAACTATCATACTTTTTCCGAACTTTTTCTGAAAATTTTTCACCAGACCGTATATGTAGTATGCTGACTTCTAGCTGATTAGGTGAATCAAAGTGAACTGCATTGTATGTCTGAAAAAACTTGAGAAAGGGGATTTTGAGCTTTGCTCCACGTGCAGGGATTATTTCGCTTTTGTTTACATGAAAGAGCCTGACATGAAGAAAGAGGTTTTGGAGTTTTTGAGAAAATGCTGAATCAAATCCATAAGGGGGACTGCGTAGCTGGAATGAAGAAGCTGACTTCAAACAGCGTTCAGGTAGTGGTTACAAGTCCCCCTTACAATGTTAGCAAGCCGTACACTGCTTACAAGGACAATCTTGCTTATGATGAGTATAAAGCCTGGCTGAGAGAGGTATTCAGCGAATGTTTCAGGGTCCTTTCCTCATCAGGCGTCATGTTTGTCAATATCTCAAACTGCCGTGACAATCAGTTCAAGGCATTTGACATAGCATATCTGGCACGTAAAACAGGATTCAGGCTCATAGACACCATCCTTTGGGCAAAGCCAAATCCACGCTATTACAACACAGACAGGATGCTCACAAACGCCTATGAGTTCATTTTCATGTTTGCCAAATCCAAGAATTATGCCTTTGACAAGTATGCAATAGGAGTTCCCTGTATCCATTCAGACAAGCTCAAATGCAGGACAAATGTCTGGCAGATTCCAAAGATAAGCTTCAACCAGTTTACAACTTTAGGTCATTGTGCCATGTTCCCTGTTGAACTTCCAGAGCTGTGCATCAAGCTTTGCAGCAAGGAAGGAGACACAATCCTCGACCCGTTTATGGGAGCAGGAACCACTGCAATTGCTGCAAAAATTACAGGCAGGAACTTCATAGGATTTGAGATTTGCGAGGAGTACATTCAAACTGCCAAGAAAAGGCTAGAGGTCGTTAAAAAATGAAACCCTGGAAAAAATATTGTTTGATATTTAGCGCATCTTACTTAGCTGTTGCTTTGCTGATTTATCTTCTTTCAAAAAGCAAGGCCAGTCTTTTGGTAATTGTGCTAATTGCTGTTCCATTCAACTTAATCATTTTCCTGCGTTACAGGAAACATCCTGAAAGGATTCCTGAAAATTGCGAGATTGTGAGAATCAGGGGTCCTTTCCAGGAGATATGTGAAAAAATAAAGAAATTGTGGAGGTAAAAAAATGAAATGGGTTGCAATTTTGGCTATGCTGCTTATAATAGCAACTCCACTAGTTGCTGCAGCAGATTTTGACGACAGCATTAGCAGCAGCGATAAGCAGAAGTTCGACGAGATATTGAAGCCAGTGATGAAGATTTACAACTTTGTCAAGTATTCAGCGACAGTTCTCGCAGTTTTGTTTTTGGTTTTTGCAGGAGTTACTTTCATTATTTCCAGCAATGACCCAAGCAAAAGAGAACAGGCAAAGACAATGGGTGCTTACATCATAATCGGCTTGATTGTGATTTGGGTTGCGCCTCTGGTAGTGGAGTTTTTGCTTTCATGAGCAGAGCAAAAATAATCGGATTGGTATTCGTTTTGTTAGTTATACATCCAGTATTCGCTTTCAACTGCGGTTTTTTTGACGGATTTGAGAATGAAAACTGCATTGAAATAGTCAATAGCGATTATTCAGAGGATGAGCAAGACGAATTATTTGCAAATCTGCTTTATGGAAGCACCACTATTCCAGACTTTGACTTGATAAGGGAATGGAATCTTGCTCAGGAACTTGTCAAGACAAATGAAGCTAAGAGAGCCAATGGGTATTTTGCCAAGAATGTATGGCTTGACCAGCTTGCTTTAATGCCTTCAGTAATTGAAAATGGAGTTTTATACTCTCCTGGAGATATTGAAGTTTTGACAGGCTTTGGCTATAACATTGTGATTCCTGATGATTACGAATCAAGCGGATATCCCATTACAAAGAATGGAGACTGCAGAACTGAATACGATTTGAAAAAGAAAGAAGAGGCATTGAACGTTTATTCAAACGGAGACCTGAAAGGAAATGGAAAGCTTGTTTCCTTGAAAATAAGCGATGATTCAGTTATCCAATCAGAATTAATTGTCAATGTTGATGTTGAAATTGAGCATTACAAATGGGACAGCTATTGTTGCAGGCGTGGAGAGCATGGATGCACTAAATACTGCCACAAATGCGAACATGATGGTAATGAGAGAAAAGTTGACAGGATAAAACTCATAGATTCAGCTGAAGTCAAGCTCCATAATAAAACTCCTGTTGTTGATTTTGAAGTTAATGATGTTTATTATGGGACAACAAAAGGTCAAGTAAGAGTATACAATTACTCAACATTTGAATTGAGATTCCAGGATTCAAGCCTGAAAAGAAGTGCCAATGTTTATGAAGTGTCCTTTAGCGGAAAACCAAACCATATTGCAACATTGCAATCAAGCCCGTATCCCAATCAGATAATCAATAACATCCGTATTTACAATAATACATTTTACGTCGGGAATGCAGACGATTGCAAGCTGATTTCAAGAAGCCATTTCAATACATTTGAGCAGGAATGCGACTTAACAATCCATCTGCTTAACGAAAGCAACAAGTTTGAAGTGCAGGGATTTGAAGGAGACATTTTTTTTGCTTTCAGCATTTGCATTTTCCTTTTTGTTAATTATGTCATTTACAAGACAATCATGCACTATTGGGGGAGATTCAGATGAAAAAGTTAATTGCCATATTGCTTTTGTTTTTGCTGCTGTTCCCCACAATAGCATTAGCAGAAGAAGAGGACGAAGAAGAAGAAAAATGCGGTTTGCTTAATCTGGCTAGCTGCATCCCTAAAAAGATTTATGAGTTTTTCATAGGCATAATCAACATGCCAATCAAGCCTCTGCTTTCATTTATCAAAAGCCTGATTTCAGAGCCAGTAAGCATCAACATATTCAAGGGAATCTGGTCCATAATGATTTACGTATTGAGCATGTTTTATGGGCTATTGTTCATTTACTCAGGATTCAATTTCCTGTTTTCAGGAATGGACGTTGTCAGGAGGGAAATGGCTAAGGAATGGCTAAAGAACACTGTTATAATGATAGTTTTGATACAGGCATCATTTTACCTTTATGACTTGTTTTTGCAGATTGTAGGCACTTTAACAAGCTCTGTGCTGTCAATGGTCAATGAGCATTTTTTCATGATTACAGCAGACAATATAGTGAATATAGGTCTGGAATTCATATTTGTCCCAGCATACGTGCTTGTGCTTTTGATAACTGCTTTGGTGCTTGTAGCAAGGTATATTGTGGTTTCAATAGGTGTTGTATTCATACCAATTGGAATATTCCTCTACTTCATACCGCCCCTGAAAAGCTATGGCAAGTTCATACTTCACTTTTTGGGACTGCTTGCTGTAATAGTGTTTATTGACGCTATAATCATACTGGCCTGCTCAATGCTGATAGATATTGCTCTGTTTGAAAGCTTCAAGATAATTGTAATGATTGTCTGCTTCCTTATAGTCGACATTACAATGGTCCTGATTGCAGGAATGGTGATAAAAACCTCAACATTTGAAACAGGAAGGCAAGGGGCTATGGAAGCTGCAAAATACATCGCTATGTTTGCTGCATGAGTGAGATAAAATGGCATACGAAATACCACAACAACTCCAGTATCAGGAGAAAATCATGTTTGGGCTTAATTTGAGACAGCTGCTTTATGCCTTCTTTTTTGGCATAATAGCCTGCCTCATTATAGTCAAGGTAGACGGTAGTCTGACATTAAAGCTTTCCCTGGCAAGCATCCCTGTCCTTTTAGCAATAGTGTTTGTTGTATTCGATGTTTCAAAGTGGGTCAAGAACATTGTTTCTTTTATGAAGTTCAGAAAAGCTACTTTGATGAGTTCTGGCATGAAGAAACTGCTTGGTATCAAAGCAATAAAGGATGATACAATTGTTACAAGCAAGAAACTAAGCATACTTGAAGTTGAGCCAATCAATTTCACAATCAAGCCAGATGATGAAAGAAAGTCAATAATTTCTGCATTCCAGAAATTCCTTAATAGTCTTGACTTCCCTATCCAGTTTGTCATAAGCACTAAGACGCTTAATCTGAATGACTATTTTAAGACCTGCAATGTAAAAAGCCAGTTCAAGGACGTATTCAAGGATTACAAGGAATACATTGAAAGCGTAATCAAGAATAAGGAGATGAGAAACAGGAATTTCTATGTTATAATTCCTGAAAAGAACGACCTGGAAATACAGACTGCTCTTTGCAAGGAAAGATTGTCCCAGCTAGGTCTTAAGGTAAGACGACTGAAAGAGAATAAAATACTCACAACACTTTACGATTACTTTAATGACCTTGACGACAAAAGAGACTTTGAAGGAGATGCTGATAACAGCCTGCATTATCTGATAGCTCCTAATTTCATAGAAAATAGCCTTGACCATATCAATGTAAACAAGAAGTTTTGCAGGATTGTAAGCGCTGTGGGCTATCCAAGAATGGTTGAATCAGGATTCCTTGATAGGATTATCTCCAGCAATGGAGACTTTGATGTTAGCATACATGTAGAGCCGTTTCCAATCGACACTATGATGGTTTTGCTAAACAAAGAACTGCAAAAACAAAGAGCAGACCTTTTCACAGAGCAAAGCAAAGGCAAAATAAACCCTTCTCTTGAGTTAAAACATAAAGATACCCTTAAGGTCCTTGCCGACTTGCAGAAAGGCAACCAGAAGCTCTTTAACGTAAGCTTATATGTGAATTGCAAGGGCAAAAGCAAGGAAGAAGTTAATTTACTGAGCAAGAAAGTTGAGGCAGAACTGAACTCAATAATGATAATTCCAAACATCCCTTATTTCAGGATGAGCCAGGGTTATGAAAGCATGCTTCCATTAGCCAAAGATGTTCTTAAAGACAAAAGGAACATCACAACTGATGCTCTGAGTGCATTCTTTCCTTTCACATCACCTTACTTAAGCATAGAGAACAAAGGAGTTATACTTGGACTGAACAAGAATAACGTGCCTTTAATTAAAGACATTTTCAAGCTGCCAAACGCAAACGGGCTTGTTCTCGCTACTAGCGGAGGCGGAAAGAGCTACTTTACAAAACTGCTTAATTCAAGGCAGCTAATGAACGGCACTAAGGTCATGGTTATTGACCCTCAAGGAGAATATATTGCCTTGACCCAGCAATTCAAAGGAGAAGTCATAACCATTTCGAAGGATTCTAAGACAATAATCAACCCTCTGGACCTTATGGGACACGAATTCATAGAAAAAAGACTAAGCCTTATGGATTTGTTTAATGTCATGTTTAACGACTTGTCTGAAATCCAGAGAGCAATACTTGACAGGGCATTGAAAGAAACCTATGCAAAAAAGGGAATAACCAATGAGAAATGGAAAGGAAAACAGCCCCCAACATTCTCAGACTTGTATAAAACCCTGCAACAGATGGACAAGAAAGCAACATCAATGGAGAAAACAACATACAGGGCTTTACTCAACAGGCTTGGAATGTACACTCAAGGAGGAGTTTTCGGATTCCTGGACAGGCAGACCAAGATTGACTTTGACAATGACTTTGTATGCTTTAACATAGGCAAAATGCCAAAACAAGTCAAGCCAGTAGTCATGTTCCTGATTTTAGACTATGTGTACATGCGAATGAAAGAGGGCAAGGAAAGAAAACTGCTTGTCATAGATGAAGCCTGGGCTTTGCTTGGAAAGGCTGAAGAATCCTCATATATCTTTGAGATAGTCAAGACATGCAGAAAGTTTAACCTTGGACTTTTGCTTATTACTCAGGACGTTGCAGACCTTGTTAACTCAAAGGCAGGGCACGCTGTACTTGCAAACAGCTCTTACACATTCCTGTTAAGGCAGAAACCAGCAGTTATTGATTCAGTTGTAAAAACATTCCATCTTTCAGAGCATGAGAAAAATTACCTGCTTACAGCAGACCTTGGAACAGGAATCCTGATTTTAGGAACAGAACACCAGGAACTTAGAGTAATAGCCTCGCCAAAAGAACACCAAATCATAACAACTAACCCTGAAGAGAGCAACGAAAAGAAACCAGAAACAGAAGAAGTTGAAACACAGGACATAAACATAGATTTGGATGTCAATAAACCCTATTACAAAAAGAGTGAGCTGAGCTTAGAGGAAGGTAACTATCTGGTTAATCATGGCTATGAGATTTCAAATAACGTTCCGATTGGGGATGTGAGGGGAAGCATGTTTTATGTTAAGCGGAACAAAGACAATACAGATACTCTTAACCACATCTTCCTTGTCCATAACATCGTAGCTGAGATAGAGAAGTACACTAAGAAAGTAGAAGTCAATGATGGAGTAGAAGCAGATATAATCTTCAAAGACAAGAAAGGAAATGAGATTGCAATAGAAGTTGAAACAGGAGAAGGCTTTGACAAGCACAAGAAAAGATTCCAGGAGAAAATTTTCAGGCTTGATAAGAAGTTCAAGGACAGATGGCACCTAGTTTTAACAGATGCAACTTACAAGAAAAAATACCAAATTTACGGCAGGGAAATGTTAACTAGAAACGACATTTCTCGACGAATAAAGGCTTATTTTCAGCATAGTAAGAAGTCTATAATCAGGGCAAAATCTAAGCCTTTAAAACGCCCTGTTAAACGAAAAAAAGCCAGAACAGCCCCAAAACGCAAAACATAAGCCTTTTGGGATATTTTCTTTCTTTTTTACTTCATTTCTTTTTGCTACGTATTTGCTACCAATAGTTATAAAGAAATGCTACTTATTTGCTACGTATGTATGATTTAGTGAGTTTTGTATCAAGGGGAAAGATTAGAAGGAAAGTTTTGTCTAATTTAGACAAGCCAATGACACCCACTCAACTATCTGAAAAAATCAAAACCCACAGGTCTACCACTAGCAGAGCCATTCTTGCATTAGAAAGAAAAGGATTAGTAAAGTGCATAACCCCTAAGGAATACATGGGGCGTTATTATCAATTAACAAAACTAGGGCATAAAATTCTAAAGGAGATTTAAATGAAATATGATGAAGATTATATGATATGGGCTGACTCTTTTAAGGAAGGAGAGTGGGCTGTCAATCTATTAATAAGAGACTCTAAATTTAAATTAGTTAATTTAGAATTTAGGTATAATTTCCAGCCAGTTTTCTATATAAAATACAGTAAAAAAATCATAAGGTGCACAGTATATGGGGGATATAAAGCTTGGGCTAACAAGCCAGAACCGGTTGAGAAATTCCTAGAAATCTCTAGACCAGATGTTATAGTATACAATGTGAATACGGATAAGGTTGTTTTAGCCATAGAAGAAACTGCTGCAGTCCCAACAGGTAACCAATCTCTACAAAGATTAGAGCGAGTATGGTGGGCCGCTGAATTAAAGATTCCATTTGTATACTTAATCACTGAATATGGGGTTCATAAGGATGGTAATCTAAGAAAGAATAGTATTTGGCCAGCTTATTTAGGTCTAAAGTTATGTTCACAATATGATACACCTTCTTTGACTATGCTTTTTGGAGATAAAGACCATCCTGAAGATTATGCTTTTGGTCCCGGTGTTGGATTCTTATCTGAATTGATGGGTCTTTATATTCAAGAAGACCTTGGTTCAAATATAAAGGTAGACTTAAAGAGCCTCTTAATCAAAATTATTCAAGATATGAACCAATTTATATTATCTCATAAAGACAATATCTCAAAAAGCTTACCTGGATGTGATATCCTTGTCGATAAGAAATATATTGAATATGTTGCGGAATCGATTATGTAATGCCGTTTGTAAAATGAAAAAACAAGATTATATCAAGGAATTTACTTGGCCATTAGCTAAAGATATTTCTTCAGCAGAGCCAGGGATTTATAAAGAAGATATCTTCTTAAGAGAAATAAATAAATTAGTCAATGAAAAGAAAGCAGCTTGCCCAATTAGTGGGGGTACGCGGCGTACCGAATCTTATGACAAAGTAGATAATTGGATTAAAGAACAAAATAAACATTTGAAAATTGTATCAAAAACCTTAAAATCTAAAAGAACCCCAAATCTAGATAAGAGTCATTTCCCTAAATCAAATACAGGCAAAGGCACTCTCACAATAACAACCTCAAAAAACCAATTGTTCTTAATTGATAGTGCACGCGATTTCATAAAATGTTTTGATTCTTCATTTAGGATTAATGATGAAATAAAAAACTTAGTGGGTAAGAAACCCTTATTGTTATTTGAAATCGACTCATTAGAAAGTGGAGGGAGGGCATTTAGTGGGGACCCGTTTACAGGACAAATTGCAGCATTCAGTAAAGTTTATTGTTGCAATCTTGAGAATATACAAGATAAAACATTTATTATATATTACCCTCATCAGATATATAGCCAATTTTTCAATAATAATGGAAAAATTAAACAAAATAAAGGGACTAAAGTTATTTCTGCAAACGTGGACTTAGTAATCACTAATAATGGAATTGTATTAGACCCTAAAACGTGGAGGGTTTTGAATTAAGATGGTTGAGGTTTATACAATTAATGAGGAAATAGTGAGGCAAACATTAGAAGTAAAGTTTTCTGTTAATTCTAAGACTAAAGAGGAGTGGTTCATTAGTTTCTCAAACCCCACGGCTGGTCCGTGGAAGAAAATTATGTTCATTACAAAAGACGGAAAGACAGTTAGGATAGGAGGTTACGAAAAGGAAGAGAAACGACCCGATTTAATAGTATTTTCACGAACTCATAAATTATTATTTATTATTGAAGCAAAAGATTACTTGCCTGAGTTGCTCAAGAATCATGATAAAATTGAAGAAACTTTTGCTAAGGAATATGATAAACTATCACATTTGCCTTTTATTAAGGAGGAATTATCAACACTTTTTTGTGTAAATGGCTTGGTCTTCTTTTCCGATAATATTGAAAAAGACTATGAGAAAATCAAAAGGAAATACAAAAAAACAGATAATTTATTGGTCTTTTTTGTAGTTAAAGAAGGAGAAAATCTTATTATAAAAATCAAAACTGAAATTACTGATAAAAACCTAGCACCTCTTAAGAAAATCATTCCTTTTTGAAAATAAGGATATGTTCTTTCTTCATCCACGCATGAGAACAATCTAATTTCTTTCTTTCTATATCTTTAATGAACTTAAACTTTGCTTTAGTGCCAAATTCTATAAAATCCTTATTAGATTCAATAATTTTTCCTTTTACTCTCGCGTTACCTATTACTACACAAGCATATTTTCCTTTTCTTAAAACTCTATACATCTCTTTAAAAGCCGTTTGCATCCCCTCGTTAAACCTCTCAACTACTTGAGCAGAGCTTCTTTTTCCACCAATTATGGTAGCATTTAGTTCTTTGGGGTCCAACCCTAACCAAATCATCTCCAACTTAAAATATTCTGCGTATGGGACAGCAGATATATAAGGGGGATGATTGATAATTAAATCTACTGATTCGTCATCAAGGGATAGGTTCCTAGTGTCTTCATTTATTATCTTGACATCACATTCTGTATCAACTACCTCATTAAACTCTTTTATTCTCCCATATACTTTCTCAAATTCTGATAAAAATTCTTGTAAAACATCTGATACTTTATCTTTATTCCTTGGAACATAATCATTCGCAAAATTGCTAGTTAAATAAGAAACCTTCCTAAGAATCCCTATAAATGAGATTAACAAAACATTTCTTACATTCTTTTCTTTGATTGCATCAATAAGAGATTTTATAATTAACAACTCTTTTAGGTTTGAGGAAGAATACAATCTAGAGATAAAATTTAATTTTTCTAACTTATTGTTCACCTTTAAATCATCATAATCAGAGTCATCTATGTTTTTTGCCCTAAATGCGCTAATAAAACATTTTATTCTTTCAATATTTTCATTCAAGTCTTTTCCATCAGTATCAGTAAGGATAGTTGTTTTTACAGAAGAAATCAAACAAGGATAATAATTTATGTCTATCCCGATAGAATTCCTTCCTAAAATACATGCTTCTACTAATGTGGTGCCAGAACCAACAAAATTGTCTAAAACCACATCCCCTTTTTTTGAATATTTTTTTATTAGATTGTATGGGATTTGAGG
>JAHWHZ010000004.1 GCA_019322895.1 Candidatus Woesearchaeota archaeon | reverse complement strand
ACCTCAAGTATTATGTCTGCTTCATGAATTACATTATTTACAATATCCCAGAATCCTTTCATAGTTCAGCCTTAAGACCCAACAGGGAATTGTAGCGCTGGATGTAGCTTTCGTGCCTGCCTACGCTCTTCAAATCCCTCACCTTTTCCTTGAAGCGCTTCATCGCGTTAATCAGCTTATCCCTTGTGCTATCATCCTCGATTACTATGTTAATGTAATAGCTCAGGGCATCATCCTCCTCAAGCCTGACTGAATGCGTTTCGCGGCTTTTCAGCTTTGCAGCAGATATAACATTGTCAGCGAAATTATTTACGTCCTCGTCCAGCCTGTAGGTCTTCTGCAGCTTCATTGGCTTACTGTCTTCCTCATAAAGGAAAGCCATGTTGAATGAATTCTTGCGCAGGTCAACTTTCTCGACAATGGCCCTAGTGAATTTCAGCGTTACTGTTTTCATATGCCTAGGTATGTGCTTGGTTTATTTATATCTTTTGTTGAAATGGGTTGAAAACACACTTTCCAGCACCTTTTAAATCAGTATCTCCGAATGAATTTTCGTCACTTAGAAGTTTTACCGAAAAAAGCAAGTAGGAGCAGAGCTCCTTACTTGCTATGCCAATACGTTCAAAACGTATCAGGAAGAGTGTAGCGGATTTTGTAAATAAAGCTTTTGTTTCTTCACGGAACAATTCCATTTCTAAGGAACGCTTATCATATCTCTTGAAAGCCAGTAGCAATACATATGTAGAAACTCTCTGTAACAAAGCAGATGGGCTGCATTATCATCTTAATAAGACTTATCCAGAAGTTTTGTCTGAAGAATTCTTCAAACAAAATCGCAACAAAATAAAGAAACTGCGATTAGGTACAGTTGATCTCATTGCAGACATCACAGAAGAAAATTTTTATGGCAAGCATTCTGGGTTGTATGTTCATGGCTGGACAGGAGAAAAAGGCATCAAAGGAAAATTCAGGTTTCTAGTGGTAGCTATTTTGTTTAGGAATAAGATAATACCATTTTATATTTCTATTCTGCCTATTGGCTGCTTCAAAGCCGAATATCTTGGGGAAGCAATAGAATGGTTCAGCAGCCTCGGAATCAAGGCGAAAAAGATAATCCTCGACAGAGGATTCTATTCTGGAGACATCATAAATACTTTGAAATTGAAAAAGATAAACTATCTTATCTTTGTACCGAGAAGAGAGCTTTACAAATGCATGCTAGAAAGCGTTCAAAATGAAGGTATAATCATAGAACATGAAATCAAATATGCTAAAGACAAAAGCACTTTTCTTGCTGAAACAGATATAGCACTAGTAAAAGAAATGTTAGGTTATGACTGGGTATTTGCAACAGACATATTTCTGAAAGATGTGCAGAAATATGTGTATCTGTACAAGAAAAGATGGAACATTGAAACAATGTTCCGGGTACATGATGAAGCAAGAATAAAAAGCAAAAGCGTGAAGGCAACAACAAGATTATTTTATTTCTTGATTAGCATGCTGCTTTTACTGCTTTGGAATCTATACTTAAAATGCCAAATTACATTCAAATATTTTGTGATTAGGATATATGAAGAATACTTCTGTGAAGAGATATTGGGCATTGATTGCATCTTCTGAATTCTATCGGCCTAGCGTGAGCTTTCTTTTGTATACACGTTTTTGTGGCCCAAAGGACACAAAAACATCTGCAAAGCCAACGGAGTGGCTTTGTCTAGTCTAACTTGAGCCCAGTGGGCTCAACCGCCTACTTTACTTTCGGAGATACTGTTTTGTTGGAAAGATTTTTATAGTACCTGATTTTATCCTGCGGTATGAGATATGCAACATCTGTAGGAGACATCAAGAACATAGAATTCTACCTGAGAGAAGCTGCAGAAGAGGCTAAGAAGTCTTTATGTACCAAATCCCAAAGGGGCTCAGTTATAGTAAAAGATGACACAATTATAGGCAGAGGCCATAACAAGCCGCTGCTTGAGGGGCTTTGCAATCCTTGCATTAGAGAAAAAATCAAGGACAACAGCCGCGTTG